>DASQMJ010000043.1:0-38097 GCA_035645535.1 Microvirga sp.
AGCCGGTGGTGCCGGCGACGAGCAGGTGCGGCATGCGGGCGAGGTCCGCGATCACCGGCTCGCCGCCGATGGTCTTGCCGAGGCACAGGGGCAGCTTCTGTTTCGAGGTCTCGAAATCCTGACTCGTGAGGAGTTCGCGCAGATAGACCGTCTCGCGCTCCCGATTGGGGAGTTCGATGCCGATGGCGTTGCGGCCGGGAATGACCGCCACGCGGGCCGAGACCGCGCTCATGGAACGGGCGATGTCGTCCGACAGAGCCACCACGCGCGAGGACTTGGTGCCGGGCGCCGGCTCCAGCTCGTAGAGCGTCACCACAGGACCCGGGTGGACGTGGATCACCTCGCCTTTCACGCCGAAATCGCGGATCACCTTCTCGACCCGGCCCGCAGTCTCCTCGAGGATGTCCTCGGTCAAGGCCGGCCCTTCCCGCAAGGGCGGCTCGGCCAAGTATTCGATATGCGGCAATTCGTACGTGCCCTGCACGAGCGGACGAGATGGAGCTTCGACGCGCGGCTCTGTCCGTGCGGCCGGCAATACCGATGCGGCAACCGGAACGCTCGGAGCGTCGGCCTCTGTCGAGACGGCATCGGCCTCGTCATCGTTGTCCGCGGCTGCGACCGGAGGAAGATGCGGCCGAATGGCAGCGATCACGGGCGTCTCCACGGCGCCCCTCCCCTCCTCGCTCGGCACCGCCGGGCTGGAAGCACGAGAGGTCTGCCACGCCTCCTCATAGAGGGACAGGTAGCCCGCATCGACATCCTCAGGATCGATCACAACAGAAGGCGCTGCCTGTACGGCGTCCGTCTTCGTGTGCTCGGCGGCGGGTTCCTCACCCCTGCTCTCCGCCTGCGCCGCCGGCTCGGGCGTGGCAGCCGCAGCGTGCTCCCTGATCTGGTAGCCGGCAGGCTGCCAGGAGAACGAGATGGGATACGAGACGGAGAAGGAAACGGGGCCTGCGCCCCGAAAGGCCTGCTCCTCCCCTGCGGCCATATCATCTGCCGGTTGCATAGCGGCTTGGCGAGGCTCGTGCATCGGCTGCGCCTGGACCGCAGGCGCCTCCACCGGAGGACCGGCCGGCCGAGAGATCCGCTCCGCATGCGCCGAAACTGGGCTCGAACTTTTCGTTCCGCCTGGCTCCTGGGTGGCATAGGCCGAACGCAGGGCCGCGATCTGATTCCGGACCGCGGGCTCTGCCGGGGCCGTCGCCGGTCGGGGCGGCGCCGCGGTCGCTTGGCTCGAGGGGGCCGGCGCGGCGTGCTGGACGGGAGCCGGCGCTCCGTTACGGCCGATCACCGGCGCGCTGCGCCCGGTCCTCTCGCGCAGGATCCGCTCGGGCGTCCTGGTCGATGTAACACCGGCAGAAACCACGAAAGCCTGCCACCAAGTCGGCACCTCGGCTGCGCCGCCGAGTCCCGGCTTCGGATTCGCCGGGTCCCTGGAAACAGGATCGTCCGGCGCTCCCGGTCTCGTCGCGACCGGGTTCTGCGCGACGGGACGGGTTCCGGTCCGCCCCGGGGCGACAGGTTGGTTCGAATCGGGATCTCGGAAGGACGTGGACAAAAGCTTTCGTGTGGAATGCATGGGTTCTGAAGGGTTGGGAGCGGGGCATGGCGCTCCGCGGCTGAGGGTCGATCTGCAATGTGGATCCGACAGGTAAAAAGAGGGTTAGGGTAGCGGCGCAGGGCCCAGCGTTAGGGATATCGGCCCAAGTTCTGGTTTGGACGCGTACTCGTGGCGCTTCTTCAGGAACCTTCGCAGTCCCTTGGGGATTCCCGTCAGCAGCACGAGAAAAAAGGGTCTTTCCCAATGCCAGATACAACCGTTGCCACGGGATCGTTCTCATCGCGCAGGGCCGCCGACCAAGCGGTCCAGAGACTGGTGACCAGCGGCTTCGCCCGCAACAGCATCGAACTCCAGCGCCATCCGGACGACGAGGGTTACGACGTGATGGTGCATACCCGCCAGGACAACCTACACCGGGTGCAGCACCTTATCGAAGCATCCCCGTCCGCCTATGCCGTCCGTCAGGCCGCCTCCGGCGCGTACCGCTCTGCCAGGGCTCACCCACTCCTGATTCTCGGTGCCGGCATCGTAGCGGGAATTGGGCTCTACACGCTGTTTTCGCAGAATGGCCGCTCCTCGGACCGGTCCGGCCGGCGGGTAAGGCGGCGCGGAAGATAGGGCCGACAACGGAGCTGGCCTCCTCCCTGAGAAGCAAGGATCCGGCAATGACTGGACTCAAGCAAAGGGGCGCAGTTGCGCCCCTTCAAGATCCTATTGTGCCCAACGGGCATACGTGCCCACGCGCTTTAGGCGGCCGACGGCTGCTTCCCGGACTTGGTCTTTTTGGCCGGAGCCCGGCGCTTAGCCTTGGGGGCTTCCGCGGGGGCGCTGACGGCCTCCCCGGACGAGGCCTTAGCCGCAGCGGCTTGCTTGCGGCTCTGGCCTAGACCCAGCCCCTTCGCGAGTTCGGAACGTCGCAGCGCATAATTGGCCGCAACCATGGGGTAGTCCCGCGGCAGGCCCCACTTCTCCCGGTATTCGTCAGGGGTCAGGCCCAGCTTGGCAAGGTGGCGCTTGAGCGTCTTGTAGGGCTTCCCGTCCTCAAGGCTGATCAGAAAATCCGGCGTGACCGACTTCCTGATCGGTACGGCCGGCTGCGGCCGTTCGGCCTCGGCGGGCTTAGGAGCGGTCAGTCCCTGGAGGGCCGTGTGAACAGCGGCGATCAATCCGGCCAGGTCTGAACTCTGGACGGAGTTGTGGGTGACGTAGGATGAGACGATGTCTGCCGTCAGCTCGACAAAATCAACGCTCTTCTGCTCAGGCTGGTCCATTGTCTCTCCAAGACTTGGCGCATGTGAAGTACTCTTGATCTTCCAATACAGAACTTACGTCAACTGCCCCAGATGGCTAATCCCACTTTTTGCAGCAAGTCCTTTGAAGAATCAGGAATTAAAGGCCCAAAACACGGCATGAGGGTCCATCCGGCAGTGTTTCGAATAATTGAACGAATATCGTCCCATTCGGGAAATGCTACGCATCTGACCGGACTAGGAAACCAACGCAGGTCGCTCTCGTTACACCATCTGGAACTTGAGATGGGAGACTGGAATGGACTTGGAAGGCGTGTTGAAGGCGATCACCGTCAAGAGCTCGAGCGTCGATCTGAGCGACGCATTTCGCGATCACGCCCAGCAGGCAATCGCCCGGGTTGTCGCCAAGTATTTCGGTCGTCTCAATACGGCCTCGGTTCATGTGGGCCGGGAGGGCAGCCTTTTCCGCTGCACCGTCAACGTCCAGATGGGCGCTCTCAAGATGATGAGTGCGGAGGCGCAGGACAAGGATTGCTATGCGGCCTTCAAGATAGCCCTCGAAAAGGTCGAGAAGCAGCTACGTCGCGCCAAGCGCGAGTTGCGTGAGGACAAGGCGGTTCGCGTCGACAAGGACAGGGCTCTTCAGGACGGACTGCGAAGGGCACCGTCCCCCTGACCTTGAAAATCAGAGGCTCGACACTATCTTAACCTCAAGCCGGTCGCGATCTCGCGCTTGACCGGAGACGGCCACGGGCCGGGCGATGACGCCGGATGTACGCGCATCGCCCTGCCTTCGTGGCCGTTGGCTTTTTCAGCCGGTGGCGAGGCTCACTTCTCGAGCAGCTCCGCAATGGCGCGAATGCGGTTGCGGGTGTAGTCGGGCAGCCCGGCGCTAATCGAATTGCCGGAATTGAACGAACTTCTGCCCATCAGCACTTGGACTGGAATGAGGTTCCGCAGGACCGGAACGTTCTCGAATTCCCTCTTGCGTTCCAGAACGTCCGTCTCGACCGCGAAGGCCATGAAGACGGTTGCGACCGTCTTGCCCGCATCTGTCGGATGCTCCTGAAAGACCGCCAGGAGCTTTGCGAACTGCATCACCTGATTCACGTCGAATAGGGATTGTTCGAGCACACCGGCGACCTTGGCGTTCAGGCCCGTCAGCTTGGCAAGACCGATCTGGTCAACCTCCTGCGGCGGCAGCACGCGGATCTCGCTCTGGAACTCCATGAATTCCGAGATCTTCCTGCCCCCCTCCTCGAGCTTGTTCGCCAGACGGATTCCTGTGGGTATCTTGCCTTCGAGGGGATAGCGGGACTCGATGCAGAGGCTCTCGGACGCCTCGCACCAGCGCCGGTTCGGATGACGGTTGTGGGCGCTGGCAGGATCGACGTGCGGCCGCGCCCGATCTGCCGCGATGAGGCGATGCTTGATCGAAGGGTCGATCTTTTCCAGCATGTCGAGTCGTGCATAGCGGCGGAGATCGAGATCGGCCGGCGGCTTGGACACAAGGAAACGCGCCTCCACCACGTAGACATGGAGCTTTTCCGTATAGGACTTCTTCAATCCGTGAACGGAAACCTTGATCGTCGGCTCCTTGTAGTCGGGATAGAGGCTGAGGAACTGCTTCTGCACCGGCCTCGTGCGCGCCCACTCCTCGAAGCGCATGAGCCCCGTTCCGGCGTCGCTCTCGCCGTCGCCCCCCCGGTCGCTGAACAGGATGGCACGCGGCTTCAGCTGCGCCGGCGGGACGGCCGTGACGGAAGGAGCCTCCTCGATTCGGAACTCCGCGGCCAGCGGACCGCCTTGAGAAATGAACAGAGGCGCGAGGATGGCCAGCATCCGGCACAGCGGCAGCATCGACTTCATCAATAAACCTGTCCGTTACCCCAGAAATAATCCGGATCGATCCGCCGAGGACGACGGGGACGCTCGTCCTCCCACCAGGAGCCACCCGCATCGGGATAGCGCGGTGCCGGAGCCTGCGCCCGCGGCCGATCGAACCATCCCGGCTCCTGCGCGTAGGGACCGCTGCCATAGGGGCTGCCATAGACCTCGTAGTCCTCGCCGTCAGTCCATGGGCTCGGATGGCGGAATGCATAGGCCTCGGCGCGAGGCACGAGGCTGTACTGCGTTTCCCGCAGCATCCCGAACCTGTTCAGGCGAAAATATTCCGTGAAGGCGTTGCCACGTCCGTCCGTCACCCGGTCGCCCGTCTCGAGGTTGATCGGCAAAGCGATGAGCTGCCGTGCGGCCTGCGGCGACGGCGGACTCAGCTCCGTCTTTGGCGCATGGTGGGTCCAGGCGGCCTCGATGATGCTCTTGAAGATCGGGATCGCCACCTTGGCGCCGGTCTGGCCGCGGCCCAAGGTGCGACGCTTGCCGTCCGCGTTGTCGTGGCCCACCCAAACCGCCACTGTGACGTCGTTCGTGAAGCCGACGAACCATGCATCGTTCTCGTTGTCCGAGGTGCCGGTCTTGCCCGCCACGTAGGGAGCGAGCGAACGAAGCGCGCGGGCGGTGCCGCGCTCAAGCACCCCTTTCAGCATCGTCTTGAGCTGAAAGAAGGCAGCACGGTCGGCGGAACCGATCGGCACCGGCGCCGCCGCCTTGCGGCTGTAGATGGTGCGCCCGCCCTCCTCCACCGTCTCGAAGGCATAGGGCGACGGCATGGCGCCCTCATTGGCGATGGCGGCATAAAAGGCCGCGAGATCGATGATCCGCACCGGCTGCGCGCCGAGCACGAAGGGATAGTGCGGCACGCATTCGACATAGAGCTGCGCCTCAAGCGCGAGTTCGCAGACCCGGCGCAGGCTTTCCTCCGGCCGGGACTCGATCCCCCCATCCAGGAGACGTGCGGTGACCAAGTTCTTCGAGTTCTCAAGTGCCCGCCGCAAGGTCAGGATGCCGGAACGGGCACCATCGTAATTCTTCGGCGTCCAGTAGTCGCTCGCACGGGCATTCTCCTCGCCGCTCACGGGCGGAAGAGTCACGGGAGCGTCCCAGACGAGCGTGTTCGGCTGAAGCCCTTTTGCCAGTGCGGCGAGATAGGTGAGCGGCTTAATGGCGGAGCCTGGCTGCCGATGCGCCTGGGTCGCGCGATTGAGCTGGCTTAGGGGATAGGAGAAGCCGCCGCTCATTGCGAGGATACGTCCGGTCTTGTTTTCCAGAACGACAGCGGCCCCCTGCACTTTCGGCGGCGCGCGCAGTTCCGCGCGCGCGGCCTTGCCCTTGGACTCGATCACCTGGACCCGCACCACGTCATAGAGCTTGAGGTCGCGCCGCGCCGCCTCCCAGACCGTCAATGGCAGAACGCGCCCATCGGCCAGCCCGACCTTGATGGTACCGGCACCATTCTTCTTGCCCTTCCCCTGTTCCACCACGATGGCCGCGGGCCAGTGCACATCGTAGAGCGGCAGGCGCGCGGCTTCGAGAGCGCGGCGCCAGGCAGGCGCGTCGCCGGGCGCCGCCGCCTTGCTCTTCACGGTCTCCGCCAGGTTGATCTCGGCTCCCTCGAACGTTTGGCGCCCGATGCTCATCTCATAGCGCGCAAGCCCTTCCTGGAGCGCAGCCTCGGTCGCCTCCTGCAGGGGCTGGTTGACGGTGGAGCGCACCGTATAGGAGGAGGCCGTCAGGCTCTCAATCCCGGCGAGGGTGCGCGCCTCCCGGCCGAGGTGATCGACGAAGTGGAACCCGGAGCTGCGCGTGTCGCGCCGGAACGCCACCGTCCGGGGAAGCCCTTCGAGCGCCTGCTGCGCCTGGTCGGGCGTGAGGAAGCCCTCCTCCTGCATGCGGCTTAGCACATAGGCCATCCGCTCCTGCGCCCGATCGGGATGCCGGTCCGGACTGTAGTAATTCGGCCCCTTGGCAAGCCCTGCGAGGAGCGCCCCCTCCGCGACGGTCAGTTCCTTGGCGGATTTCCCGAAATAGCTCTGGGCCGCCATCTCGATGCCCCAGGAGGCGCGGCCGAGATAGATGGAGTTGAGATAGATCTCCAGGATCTCACGCTTGCTGAGCGTGCGCTCGATCCTGGATGCAACGATCATCTCGCGCATCTTGCGCTCGTAGGTGACGTCGTCGCCCACGAGCAGGTTCTTGGCAACCTGCTGGGTAATGGTGGAGCCGCCGGCCGGACGCCCCGGCTTTGCCATGTTGCTCACGAAGGCGCGGATCACCCCTCGCTCATCGATTCCGTTGTGCTGGGGAAAGCGCTTGTCTTCCGCCGCGATGAAGGCCTGCTGCACGGAGTGCGGGATATCGGAGAGCGGAACCCACACGCGCCTGTGGTCGGGCTCGTAGACTTCTGCGAAGCGTTTGCCCTCTTGATCGAGGATCACACTAACGCCCGGCAGCTTCAGCCCCTTCAGTTTGCCCACATCCGGAAGGTCGGCGACGGCCCCGTTGTAATAGGAGATCACCTCGCCGAGTTCGACGGGCGGCGGGTCGACACGCTCCCCCTTGCAGAACTGGCGGTAGCTTGCGTGCAGGTCGGAGAAGCTGAGCCCTTGCAGCACCTTCAGGTCGCCCGTGACCGCCTGCGGGTCCTCCATGGCGGTCGCAATCAGATCGTCAAGATTGATATCCTCGATGTCGAAGGCGCGCCGCATATGGGTGCATCCGTCCGTCAGGATCCGGACTACCTCGTCCTGGTCCCGCACCGGATCGAAGGACGTCTTCACCGCCGCCGGGTCGATCACGACCTGGCTCAGGGTGAGTGCCGTTGCGAAGATCTTGACGAGGATCGCACTCATCGAGCCGCCCGATTTGGTTCAATGTCTTTCAAGAGCGGCGTCTCAGCCTCGCTGTCGATGCTGCCGGGAAGCCTATCGTACCACGCATGTCCTAAGGGAATCACGCTGAATGGGACCTTTATAAAACGGCTGTTTAGGGGCGCTCGGTCTCGAAGCCCGTCTGATAACGCGGCCAAGCTGCGCTCCGTTACCTTCACAGTTTCGCGACCTTTCTACGCTCGTCCGTCCCACTCCTCAGACGGTCCGGGGCGCCACACCCTCCCCGGCTTGGTTCTGCGCCTGGGCATAGCGCTGCTGCGGAGCCTCGACGGCATGAAGAGTATTCGGGAAGCGATCGCGCTTACGGAAAAGGTTCAAAAGGGTAGGTCGTCTTGCCGGACAACTCGCGGCGACCCATGATCGTTAACAGTGGGTAAACATCCGCTTGGGCTCCCATGACGAAACGCATCGAAGAACTTGAGGCGCGGATCGCCAGACTGAGGGAAGAACTCAGACAGGCCGAGATTGCCCTTGCACAGGAGCAGACGCGCCTGCCGAGCATCGGCGACTATGTGCGCTGTCCCCTGACGAACTTCTTCGGGCGGGTGACGAAGGTCATTCCGCGGCCGCACGGGCGTCCATGGGTCGAGATCAGGCCCTATCTCGCCGAGGGCCTGCCGGGCAAGGGAACGCTCGACCTGTATGACGCCTGGGAGCTGATGGATCCGCCCGAGAACGAAGAGGATTGGCCCTTCGGGAACCGGAACGAGCTCCCGATCACGCCCATTGCCTGGCCCAGCAAGCCGCGGGCGGCCGGCCACCGCCTGAAAACCCGCTACTACCTCGTGAAGTAGCCAGGACGGCGCTCCGCAGCCCTCACCGTCCCGTGGGCACGATGGCGGTTGCCTCGATTTCGAGCCGGGCCTCCTTCTCCACCAGGCGCACGACCTGAACGAGGGCCATCGCCGGGTAATGGGTGCCGAACACCTCCCGATAGGCCCGACCGAGCTCGCGCAGGTTGGCGAGATATTCGTCGATATCCACCACGTACCAGGTCAGGCGCACGATGTGCCGGGGCCCGGCTCCACCCTCGGCGAGGATGGCGCAGATATTTTCGAAGATCTGCCGGGCCTGGGCGACGAACCCGTCGGGGAAAACGCCAGCCTCGTTCCAACCGACGATCCCGCCGGTGACGAGAACCCGCCCCTCGGCCATCATGCCGTTGGAATACCCCCTGGGCACGGGCCAATGCTTGGGATTGAGAACCTCGGGCACGTCGTCTTCGACGGAGGAAATGGGGGAAGCGGTCACTGGCAAGTCTCCTGGTAGCGTTCCAAGGCCGCGCGAAGGTCGTCGGGGAGCGCGATGGAGGTGTGGGTTTGAAGAGAAGTGGTCACAATGACGAGGCGGGCCCGGAGCACCGGCTCCTCGCCGCGAAAGGCGTGAATGCCGAGGGTGCAGGACGAGCGCCCGATCCGCTCCACGAGAACGGCGAATTCGAGCCGGTCGCCCATGAAGCCGGGCTTGGCGAAGTCGGCATTGGCGCTGACATACCCCAGACCGATCCGGCGTGGCCCGATCATCTCGTGGTAGTCGATCCCCAGCGCCTCGCCGAACCAGTCTTCGACGACCCCGTTCATGATGTCGAAGTAGCGCGCGAAATAGACGATCCCGGCCGGGTCGCAATGGGAGAAGCGGATCGGAACGGCGGTTCGCCAGGCGCGCTCGCCGACCATGTGCTCCGGATTCTCGCTCGCTGCAGATCGCGTATCCATGGAACGGCCCCTCACGCCTGCGAAAGCCGGTTCGACGGTCTGCCCGAGGCCTCTGCCATCTTCAGAAGCTCGCGGGCGATCACGATCTTCTGCACTTCCGTCGCTCCCTCGTAGATGCGCAGGGCCCGGATCTCGCGATAGAGTTCCTCCACCTTCACGCCTTTCGTGACGCCGAGGCCTCCGAAGATCTGGATGGCCCTGTCGATGACGGTCTGCGCAGCCTCCGTCGCATGCATCTTCGCCATGGCGGCCTCGCGGGTCACCCGGGGAGCGCCCTGGTCCTTGGTCCAGGCGGCGCGATAGACCAGGAGCGCCGCCGTGTCGACCTCGGTCGCCATATCGGCGAGAGCCGCTTGCGTCATCTGCAGGTTGCCCAACGGCGCGCCGAAGAGATGGCGGGTCGAGGAATGCCGCAGGGCCTCGTCCAGGGCCCGACGGGCAAAACCGAGGGCGGCCGCACCGACCGTCGAGCGGAACACATCGAGGGTCGCCATCGCGACCTTGAAGCCCTCGCCCGGGGCGCCAATGCGGTTTGCCAGCGGCACCCGGCAGTTCTCGAACCGCAGCGTCGCCAGGGGATGGGGCGCGATGACCTCGATTCGTTCGTCGATGGAAAGGCCCGGCGTCCCGGCATCGACGACGAAGGCCGACAGACCCTTGGCGCCCGGAGCCTCGCCCGTGCGGGCAAAGACGACATAGTGATCGGCGATGCCGCCGTTCGAGATCCATGTCTTCGCGCCGTCGATCCGTACATGGTCCGGCCCGTCCGGGGTGGCGGTGGTGCTCATCGCGGCCACGTCCGATCCGGCTTCCGGTTCCGACAGGGCGAAGGCCGCAATCGCCTCCCCGCGCCCCACCGGCGGCAGGTAGCGCTGCTTCATGGCCTCGGACCCGAAGAGGGTGATCGGCCCTGTGCCGAGGCCCTGCATGGCGAAGGCGAAATCCGCCAGCCCGTCGCGATAGGCCAGCGTCTCGCGGGCGAGACACAAGGTGCGGACGTCGAAGACTGGGGAAAGCCCGCCATAGGCCTGCGGCACCGTCGCCCGCAGCCAGCCGGCCTCGCCGAGGCGCCGCACCAGACGGCGGCAGGAGGCGTCCACATCGTGGTGGTTCACGAGTTGATGGATCTCGTGCGCAGCCCAGGCCTTCAATTCTTCCGCGAAGCTGCGGTGTCGATCCTCGAAGAACGGCCAGGCCAAGAAGCTCGAGTCGATCACGTCAGTTCCCCTGGAAAACCGGCTTTTCCTTGGCCGCGAAGGCTCGGTAGGCGCGGGCGAAGTCTTCCGTCGTCATGCACAGGGCCTGCGCCACCGCCTCGGCCTCGATGGCCTCCTCGACCGACATGGCCCATTCCATGGACAGCATGCGCTTGGTCATGGCGTTGGCGTAGGTCGGCCCGGTGCCGATCTCGTGCGCCAGCGCTCGGGCCTCAGCGAGCAGATCCTGCGCATCGACCAGACGGCTGAAGAAACCCCAGCGCTCGCCCTCCTCGGCCTTCATGAAGCGGCCGGTATAGAGCAGTTCCGAGGCGCGGCCCTGTCCGATGATCCGGGGCAGGATCGCGCAGGCGCCCATGTCGCATCCGGCAAGCCCCACCTTGTTGAACAGGAAGGCGACCTTGGCGCCCGGCGCCGCGAGGCGCAGGTCCGAGGCCATGGCGATGATGGCACCCGCCCCGGCGCAGATTCCCTCGACGGCCGCGATCACCGGCTGCGGCGCGGCGCGCATCGCCTTCACCAATTCGCCCGTCATGCGCGTGAAGGCGGTCAGCCCTTTCGTGTCCATCTCGACCAGGGGACCGATGATCTCGAACACGTCGCCACCCGAGGAGAAGTTCCCGCCCGCTCCCGTGACGACCACTGCCTTGACCTGCTCGTCCCTCGCGCAGGCATGGAAGAAGTCCGTCAGCTCGCGATAGCTCTCGAAGGTGAGCGGGTTCTTCCTCTCGGGGCGGTTGAGGGTCACGGTCGCGACGGGCCCCTCCACCGACAGCAGGAAGTGTTTCGGTTGGTAACCCACGAGCGGCAGCGTCACGGGATTGGCGAAATGCGTCACTGGGAATCTCCCATCATGGCCCGGCGGGCCGAATTTTTGGTCTTGGCGAGAAGGCGCATCAGATCCTTCTGGTCCTTCTGGGTCAGGTCGCCGAACAGCTCCGCGATCCAGCCCTCGTGCTCGGCCGCCATGACGCGGAACTCCGCTCGTCCGGCGGGCGTCAGACTGATCATCTGGGCCCGGCGGTCGGTCGCAGACACGCGGCGTTCCAAATGACCCGAGGCCACGAGCCGGTCAACGAGGCCGGTGAGGTTGCCGTTCGACACCATCATCCGCTTCGACAGGTCGGACAGGGTCATGCCGTCCGGCGCCTTGTCGAGCTGCGCCATCAGGTCGAAGCGAGGAAGCGTCACGTCGAACCGGTCGCGCAGGCGCCGGCGGATCTCACCCTCGATCAGGGTGGAGCAGGTGAGAAGCCGCAGCCAGAGCCGCAGCTCGTCCCGGTGATGCTCCGGCATCTCGACCGCCTTGGTCTCGGCGTCGAGGGGAATGGTTTGCTCGTCCATCCTAGATTTCTCCCCCAGCCACGGCGATGGCCTGCCCCGTCACGGAGCGCGCGCCCTCCCCGCACAGCCACAGCACGGCATCGGCGACCTCCGACGGGTCGATCAGGCGCTGCTGCGGGTTGTGCTTCACGAACTCGGCGAGCGCCTCCTCGCGGCTGCGGCCGGTCTTCTGTACGATGCGGTCGAGGCTCTCCGCCACGAGGTCCGTGTCCGTAAAACCAGGGCAGACTGCGTTGACCGTCACGCCGGTCCTGGCCGTCTCCAGCGCGAGAGCACGGACGAAGCCGACGACCGCGTGCTTGGCGGCGCAATAGGCGCTCACATAGGGATAGCCCTTCAGCCCCGCCGTCGAGGCCACGGCGACGATGCGGCCGAAGCCGCGCTCGGTCATGGCGCCTAGCACCGCCTGGGCCATGTTGGTGACGCCGAGCAGATTCACGTCCAGCATCTGCCGGAACAGCGCCGCATCGGATTTCATGAACGGAGCCGAGACCGCCGATCCCGCATTGGCGATCATCAGGTCGACAGGGCCGTGCAGGGCAACGGCCTCCTTGACGGCAGCCTGCACCGCCGCCGGGTCGGTGACGTCGGCCGTGACGGCCGAATGGGCGGCGCCCTCGGCCACCGCCTGCTCCAGCCGGGCGCGGTCGCGCCCGGTCACCGTCACGGTCGCGCCGGCATTCGCCAGCGCCGCCGCGATGGCGCGGCCGATCCCGCGTCCGCCGCCGGTTACCAGGGCGTGCCGGTTCTGAAGGGTTCCTGCCGTCATGTCACTCCGCCGCGAGGGATTTCACGCGGGCCTCCATCTTCAGCTCGGCTCGGGTCTTCGGCTTAGCCTTGATCTTGAGGTCCTCCAGATCCTGGCGGTCGCGCACGGAGTTGCGGAAGATCTGGTCCTTGCCGGCGAGGTATTGCGGCGGGCAATGGATGCCCTGTGCGCCGTACCAAGCCGCGGCCTTCATGGTGAAGAAGGGATCGACCAGATGGGGCCGACCGAGGGCGACGAGGTCTGCCCGGCCGGCCGCCAGGATGGTGTTGACCTGGTCGGCTGTGGTGATGTTGCCCACGCACATGGTGGCCACATGCGCCTCGTTGCGGATCTGGTCCGAGAAGGGTGTTTGGAACATGCGCCCATAGATCGGCCGCGCCTCGCGCACGGTCTGCCCGGTGGAGACGTCCACGAGATCCACGCCGTGCTCGGCGAAAGCGCGGGCGATCTCGACCGAGTCGTCTCCCGTCAAGCCGCCCTCGGCCCAGTCGGTGGCCGAGATGCGCACGGACATGGGCTTGTGCGCCGGCCAGACCTCGCGCATCGCGTCGAAGACCTCGAGCGGATAGCGCAGGCGGTTCTCCATCGAGCCGCCGTATTCGTCCGTTCGACGGTTGGTGAGCGGCGACAGGAAGCTCGCCAGCAGGTAGCCGTGGGCGCAGTGCAGTTCCAGCATGTCGAAGCCGGCGCGCTCGCCGCGCTGCGCCGCCTCGACGAATTGCCGCTTGATGATGTCCATGTCGGCGCGGGTCGCCTCGCGCGGGATCTGGCTGTCCGGGAAGTACGGGATCGGCGACGCCGAGCATATGTCCCAGGCGCCCTCCTCCAGCGGCCGGTCGATCCCCTCCCACATGAGCTTGGTGGCACCCTTGCGGCCGGAATGGCCGAGCTGGAGACAGAACTTCGCGGCAGAGTTGGCATGGACGAAATCGACGATCCGCTTCCAGGCCGCTTCCTGCTCGTCGTTCCAAAGCCCGGTGCAGCCCAGCGTGATGCGCGCCTCCGGCGAGACGCAGGTCATCTCGGTGAAGATCAGCCCGGCGCCGCCGGTGGCGCGGGCGCCGTAATGGACGAGGTGCCAATCCCCGGGCACGCCGTCCTTGGCCGAGTACATGTCCATGGGCGACACGACCACCCGGTTCGCGACCGTCATTTCCCGCAGCCGGAAGGGCTGGAACATGGGCACGGCCGGCTTTTCGACGGAGACGTCGAAGCCGCTCTCCCGCACCTTTCTGGCGAAGGTGCGGTCCACATCGGCGACGAAATCGGGCGCGCGCAGGCGCAGGTTGTCGTAAGTGATCGCCTTGGCGCGGGTCATCACTCCGAAGGCGAACTGCACCGGGTCGAAATCCCAGAAACGGGCGACGTGCTCGAACCAGACCAGGGAGACGTCCGCGGCATGCTGGGTCTTCTCGACCTCCTCGCGTCTGCCCGTTTCATAGATCGACAGGGCGCCTTGAACCGTCCGGTCCTTGCGGAACGCCTCGTAGAGGGCGATGGCGTCCTCCATGGCGAGCTTGGTGCCCGACCCGATGGAGAAATGGGCGCTCGCCTTGGCGTCGCCCAGCAGCACCTTGTTGCCGAGCACCCAGCGCTTGTTGCGGATCATCGGGAAGTTGCGCCAGATCGAGCGGTTGGTGAGAACCCTGTGGCCCTGCAGGAACCAGCCGAAGATTTCCTCCATCAGGGCCGCGGATTCGGCCTCTGACTTGTGGGCGAGCCCGGCGCGGTCGAAAGTCTCGGGATCCGTCTCGAAGACCCAGGTGGAGCGCCCCGCCTCGTATTGATAGGCATGGGCGATGAAGGGCCCCCACTCCGTTTCCTGGAAGATGAACGTGAAGGCGTCGAGAGGCCGGGTCGACCCCATCCAGGCGAACTTGTTCGGCCGCAGATCCACTTCCGGCTGGAAGTGATCCGCGTAGCGCTCCCGGAAGCGGCTGTTGATCCCGTCGGCAATGACCACGAGATCCGCATCGGCGAACTGGCTTTCGTCGTCCACGTCGACCTCGTAGCGCAGGTCGACCCCCAGTTCCTCCGCCCGATCCCGCAGGATCAGAAGCAGCGTCCGGCGCGAGCAGCCGCAGAAGCCGTTACCGCCGATCCGGTGCTCCGTTCCCTTGAAGTGGATCGCGATGTCGTCCCAATAGGCGAATTCGCGGGTGATCCGCTGATAGCTCGGGAGGTCGTACTTCTCGAAATTGTCGAGGGTCGCGTCCGAGAACACGACCCCGAAGCCGAACGTATCGTCGGCGCGGTTGCGCTCGTAGACCGCGATGTCCGTTTCCGGCCACTGCTTCTTGAGAAGGATCGCGAGGTAAAGTCCTGCCGGGCCGCCGCCGATGATCGCCGTCTTCATGGGAACCCCACCTGGGTCATTGTAAATATATTTTAAGCTTAAAGTAATTTTCGTTCAAGCCTCGAGGGCCGCCTTCGGGTGACCCCGACGGCTCAAACCGCCGAGACCTCAGGTTCCTTCCCATGCACGGCCTGCTCCGCGATGCGGCGCAGCTCGAATCGCTGGAGCTTGCCCGTCTGTGTACGCGGCAGGGCCTCCACGTATTCGATGGCACGGGGATACTTGTAGGGCGCGATCTCCGCCTTCACGTGCTCCTGCAGCGCTTTCGTCAGCTCGGGTCCCGGCTCGTAGCCCGGGCTCAGCACCACGTAGGCCTTCACGATCATGCCGCGGCCGTCGTCAGGAGCGCCGACCACGCCGCACTCGGCAACGGCCGGATGGGTCAGGAGGGCCGCCTCAACTTCGGGGCCGGCGATGTTGTAGCCCGAGGACACGATCATGTCGTCGGAGCGGGCCTGGTACCAGAAGTACCCGTCCTCATCCATGACGTAGGCGTCGCCGGTGACGTTCCAGCCGTCCTGGACGTAATTGCGCTGCCGCTCGTCCGCGAGGTAGCGGCAGCCGGTCGGCCCGCGCACCGCCAGCCGCCCGATGGTGCCGGGCGCCACCGTGCGGCCGTCCGGATCGATCACCTTGGCCTCATAGCCGGGAACGGGCTTGCCGGTGGAGCCGGGACGGATCTCGTCCTCCGGCGCCGCGATGAAGATGTGCAGCATCTCCGTCGCGCCGATCCCGTCCATGAGCTTGATGCCGGTCGCCTCGAACCATGCATCGAAGGTGGCTTTCGGCAGCGCCTCGCCGGCGGAGACACATTTGCGCAGGGATGAGATGTCGAAATCCCGCAGTTTCGCCAGCATGGCCCGATAGGCCGTCGGCGCCGTGAAGCAGACCGTCGCCTTGTGCTCCGCGATGGCCGCGAGAAGCTCGTCCGGCCCGGCCTTTTCCAGGAGCACCGTGGAGGCGCCGATCCGCATGGGAAACAGCACGATGCCGCCGAGCCCGAAGGTAAAGGCAAGCGGGGGCGAGCCGATGAAGCGGTCGCTCGGCTGGGCCCGCAGCACGTTGCGCGCATAGCCGTCGCAGATCGCCAGCATGTCCCGGTGGAAATGCATCGTGCCCTTCGGCTCGCCCGTGGTCCCGGACGTGAAACCGATGAGGCAGACATCGTCCGCGGCCGTGTCGACGGCCTTGAACTCCGGCGAAGCCTCCGCGATCAGCGCCTCGAGCCCGTCGGGCGCGCCGGAGCCCCAATAGACGACGTGCTTCAGGTCCGGCGCCAGGGCGCGGGCCCGCTCCATCTCGTCCGACAGGCGGTGGTCGCAGAAGGCGAGCGAGATCTTCGCCTTGTTCAGCGGATAGGCGATCTCCCTGGCGCGCAGCAGCGGCATGGTTGCGACCACCACGCCGCCGGCCTTCAGCACCGCGAGGTAGAGCGCCACCATCATCGGGTTGTTGGCGGAGCGCAGCAGAACGCGGTTGCCCGTGACGAAGCCGAATCTGTCCACGAGCACGTTACAGATCCGGTTCACCCGCTCCTGCAATTGGCGATAGGTCAGGGTTTCATGGGGGCTGATGAGGCAGGGCTCGTCTCCCCTGCCCTCGTCGATCCAGCGGTCGAGAAACTCCGCCGCGCAGTTGATCCGATCCGGATATTGCAGCTCCGGTCGGTCGAAAACGAAGGTGGGCCACTGGTCCCGAGGCGGGAGGTTGTCCCGTGCGAAGGTTTCGACATGGGCCGTATATGCCATCGTCAGTTCCTCTAGGTTCTCGTGACGGAACCAGGCTTCCCGTGCGGTGGATGGAGACGATCGCTTCCGGCAGCCAGTGCTCGCTTGCGGTCGCCCCGATTCCAGGCGCATCCAGGGAAATCACATGCCCGTCATCACCGCCGCCATGCGGAACAATCCGCTTGAAGAATTCCGTAAATTATTTAAAGCTTCAAATATTGCTTGGCAATCCCAAACATGGGGATGCGGGCACCGGGCTCCGCCGAAAGGAGTGTTCGGCAGGCGAAAATTGCGGCACAGTACCGCCGACCGTCGGCGAGGCGCCCTGCGCGCCTCGCTGGAGACAATCATGCAGCACGGCACACCGTGCGCTTGGGAACAGCCACCTGGGAGTACACGATGAATCTCACGATCAAGACCCTGGGCCTTGCAGCAGCCTTCGGCCTCGCTGCTTCGCCGGCCCTGTCGCAGGAGAAGCTGAAGGTCGGCTTGCTTCTGACCCTTTCGGGCCCCTCTGCCGTGCTGGGCCAGCAGGCCCGCGACGGCTTCCAGCTCGCCGTGAAGGAGCTCGGCGGCAAGCTCGGCGGCCGTGATGTCGACGTGATCGTCGTCGACGACGAGCTGAAGCCCGACGTGGCCGTCACCAAGGTCAAGGGACTGCTCGAGCGCGACAAGGTCGACTTCGTCGTCGGGCCGATCTTCTCCAACGTCGCGGTCGCGGTTCACAAGCCGATCGTGGATTCGAACACCTTCTACATCAGCGTGAATGCCGGCCCGTCGAACCTCGCCGGCAAGAGCTGCAACCCCTACTTCTTCGCCACCTCCTACCAGAACGACCAGAACCACGAGGTTCTCGGCAAGGTTGCGCAGGACCGCGGCTACAAGAAGGTTTACCTGCTCGCGCCGAACTATCAGGCCGGCAAGGACGCGCTCGCCGGCTTCAAGCGCCACTACAAGGGCGAGATCGTCGAGGAATCCTACGTTCCTCTGAACACGCTCGACTTCCAGTCGGAGCTGGCGAAGATCGCCTCCATGAGCCCGGACGCGATCTTCACCTTCATGCCCGGCGGCATGGGCGTGAATCTGGTCAAGCAGTACCGGGCCGCGGGCCTTGCCGACCGCATCCCGTTCCTGTCTGCTTTCACGGTGGACGAGTCGACCCTGCCGGCGCAGCAGGACGCGGCCGTCGGCATGTTCGGGGGCTCGAACTGGGCGCCCAACCTCGACACGCCGGAGAACAAGAAGTTTGTCGCGGCCTACGAGGCGGCCTACAACTCCGTGCCCGGCTCCTACTCCATGCACGCCTATGACGCCGCGCTGCTGATCGACAGCGCCCTGAAGGCGACCGGCGGCAAAGCGGACAACAAGGATGCCCTGCGCGCCGCCATCAAGAAGGCGGACTTCAAGTCCTTGCGCGGCGACTTCAAGTTCGGCGCCAACGGCTTCCCCATCCAGGACTTCTATCTGGTGAAGGCGGCCAAGCGCCCCGACGGCAAATTCCAGACCGAAATCGTCGAAAAGGTATTCGACGACTATACCGATGCCTACGCCAAGGAGTGCGCCGCGACGAACTGAGTCGCCGCACGAAAGTTCAGCCTCGCCCGGCGCCGCATGCCCGGGCGAGGCTACCCTCCCGCGAGGGACCGAACGAACCGCTCTCTTCGGGAGAGCCGCCAACGGAGTCCCGATCGATGCTCGTCCGCCGTCAGTGAAGCGCCGATGACCACGACCCTCCTCCTCGTCCAGGCCCTGAACGGCATCCAGTTCGGGCTCATCCTGTTTCTGATCGCGGCCGGCCTCACCCTCGTGTTCGGGGTGATGGACTTCATCAACCTTGCCCACGGCGTGCAGTACATGGTCGGGGCCTATCTGGTCGCGGCCTTCACGGCCTGGACCGGCAATTTCGGCACCGCTCTCCTTCTCGCACTTCCCACGGCGCTGGCCTTCGGGCTGCTCCTCGAGGCGCTCATCTTCCGGCACCTCTACGACCGCGACCATCTCGATCAGGTGCTCGCCACCTTCGGCGTGATCGTGTTCCTGAACCAGGCCGTGAAGTTCGTCTGGGGCGCCGCCCCCCTCAACGTGCCCGTGCCGGAGATCCTGTCCGGATCGGTCGAGATCGCCAACGGCCTGCTCTACCCGGTCTACCGCCTCGCCATCATCGCGGCGGGCCTCGCGGTCGCCGCCCTGCTCTACGTGCTCGTGAGCCACACGCGCATCGGAATGCTGGTGCGCGCCGGCGCCACCAATGCCCAGATGGTGTCGGCGCTCGGGGTCAACATCCAGCGGCTTTTCATGGTGGTTTTCGGCTTCGGCGCCATGCTGGCGGGATTTGCCGGCGCCATGGTCGCGCCGATCCTGTCCGTCGAGCCCGGCATGGGCGACAACATCCTGATCCTCGCCTTCGTGGTGATCGTGATCGGCGGCGTAGGCTCCATCCGCGGCGCCTTCCTGGCCGCGCTGCTCATTGGGCTGGTCGACACGGTCGGGCGCACCTTCGCGCCGAACCTGCTCCGGCTCTTCCTCGATCCTGCCACGGCGAGCCAGACGGGACGCGCCGTCGCTCCCATGCTGATCTACATCTTCATGGCCGCCGTGCTGTTCTTCCGGCCCTCCGGCCTCTTCCCCGCGAAACGCTAGGGCTCAAGCCATGACAGAACTGGCCGAAACGCAGCCCGTTTCCGTCCGCTCCGCCGGATGGCGGCCGGAACTCGTTCCTCTCGCCATCTTCGCCGTCTTCGCGGCCGCCCCCATTCTCGCGCCCGCCTCGGGAGCGGAGGGCTACGTGCTCTCCCTGCTCACGCGCGTGATGATCTTCGGCATCGCGGCCATGTCCCTCGACCTGATCCTGGGCTACGGCGCCATGGTGAGCTTCGGCCACGCGGCCTTCCTCGGCATCGGCGCCTACTCCGTCGGGATCCTGGCGAGCCACGGAACCGAGGATGCGCTGATCCAGGTTCCCGTCGCCCTCGTCGGATCTGCGGCCTTCGCCTTCGTGACCGGCGCCATCTCGCTGCGGACGAGGGGGGTCTATTTCATCATGATCACCCTCGCCTTCGGGCAGATGCTGTTCTTCCTCGCCACCTCGCTCGCTGCCTATGGCGGCGACGACGGCATGACCCTGCCCTCGCGCAGCCTCGTGGCAGGCTCGGTCCTTCTCGAGAACGACACCGCCTTCTACTGGGTGAGCCTGCTCTGCCTGCTCGGCACCTATGCCCTGTCCCGGGCCATCGTGGCCTCCCGCTTCGGCCGCGTCCTGCGCGGCGCCAAGGAGAACGCGGTGCGCATGCAGGCCATCGGGTTCCACCCCTTCCGCTACCAGCTCGCGGCCTATGTGATCAGCGGCATGATCGCCGGACTGGCCGGCTGCCTGATGGCGAACCAAGCCGAGTTCGTGAGCCCTGCCTTCATGACCTGGCAACGGTCCGGCGAACTGATCTTCATGGTGGTTCTCGGCGGGCTCGCGAGCCTGCACGGGGCAATCATCGGCGCGGCCCTGTTCCTGCTGCTCGAGGAGTTCCTCCCTGAGATCCTCCACGCGGCGAGCTTCATGATGGACGACGCCTTCCGATCGCATCTCGCCGAGAACTGGAAGATGGTGTTCGGTCCCATCCTGATCCTGATCGTGCTGTTCGCCCGGGGCGGCATCGTGGGTCTCCTGCGGAGAGGACACCATGGCTGAGCCCCTTCTCGACATCCGCTGCCTGCGGAAGAACTACGGCGCGCTCGTCGTCACGGACGACGTGAGCCTTACGGTCGAGACCGGCGAGCTGCACGCCATCATCGGTCCCAACGGCGCCGGCAAGACCACGCTGATCCACCAGATCTCAGGAATGCTCGGATCCAATTCCGGGCAGATCCTGTTCGACGGCGAGGACATCACCCGCCTGTCCATGCACGAGCGGGTGCAGCGCGGCCTTGCACGCTCGTTCCAGATCACCTCGATCCTGCCGGGCTTCTCCGCCCTGGAGAACGTGGCGCTCGCTGTCCAGGCCCGCGCAGGCTCCAGCTTCCGCTTCTTCGGCAACGCGGCCCAGGAGCGAGAGCTGAACGAGCCCGCCATGGGTTGCCTCAACCTCGTGGGGCTCGGCGCCCGGGCCCATGTCCCGGCCGGCCTGCTCTCCCACGGTGAGAAACGGCAGCTGGAACTCGCCATTGCGCTCGCCACCAAGCCAAAGCTGCTCCTGCTCGACGAGCCATTGGCCGGCACGGGACACGACGATTCCCAGCGGGTCGTCGAGACCCTGCGGCGCCTCAAAGGACAGATCACCATCGTGCTGATCGAGCACGACATGGACGCGGTCTTCACCCTGGCCGACCGGGTCAGCGTCCTCGTCTACGGCCGCGTCATCGCGACCGACACGCCGGAGCGGATCAGGGCCAATCCAGAGGTGCGCGCCGCCTATCTGGGCGAGGAGGAGACCGTCTGATGCTTTCCGTCCGGAATCTGCAGGCGGGCTACGGCGCCGCCCAGGTCCTGTTCGACATCTCCCTCGATGTGGGTCCGGGCGAGGTCGTCACCCTGCTCGGCCGCAACGGCATGGGCAAGACCACCACCATCAAGTCCATCATGGGCCTGCTCCGTCCGATGGGCGGAGAGGTGCGCTTCGACGGCGCGGTGGTGACCGGCCAGCCGCCCTATCGGATCGCCCAGACCGGCATCGGGCTGGTGCCGGAGGGCCGCCAGATTTTCCCGACCTTGACGGTCGAAGAGAACCTCGTCGCCACCTCGGCGGCCCGCACCGGCCGCCGCTGGACCCTGGACGCGATCTACGAGCTTTTCCCGCGCCTCAAGGAGCGCCGCGTCAATCTCGGCACGCAGCTCTCCGGCGGCGAGCAGCAGATGCTCGCCATCGGCCGTGCGCTCATGACCAATCCCAAGCTGCTAATCCTCGACGAGGCGACGGAGGGACTGGCGCCCCTGATCCGGGCGGAGATCTGGGCCTGCCTCAAGCGGCTCCGGGGCGAGCATCAGTCGATCCTGGTCATCGACAAGAACGTGGACGCGCTGGCAGGCTTCGCCGATCGCCACGTGATCATCGAGAAGGGTCGCTCCGTCTGGACCGGCACGAGCGCCGAGCTCACCGCGGACACCACTCTCAAGGACCGCTATCTCCACGTCTGAGCGGAGCAGCCACCCGATGGCGAATGCCGGGATCGACCTCGAGGCCGAATACAACAACCGGGCCCGCGTGCCCGATCACGGCGAGCACATCGCCGCTTGGCACCGGGATGCCGCCGCTTATCGCGCCAATGCCCGATGCGAGCTGGACCTGGCCTACGGACCCGGCGAGCGCAACCGTCTCGATATCTTCTACCCGGAAGAGGGCGATTCCGGCGGACCCGTCCTCCTCTTCATCCATGGTGGCTATTGGCAGGCGCTCGACAAGTCGTCCGCGAGCCACCTTGCCCGCGGGCCGAACATGCGCGGGCTCACGGTCGCCGTGCCGAGCTACACCCTCGCTCCGCAGGCAGGCTTGGCCACCATCGTCCGCGAGATAGAGGCCGCGGCGGATTTCATCGTCCGGCAGACGGGGCGGCCGCTCGTCGCGTCCGGTCATTCCGCCGGCGGCCACCTCTCGGCCTGCCTGATGGCGCGCCCGGACGCCCCCCGGCAGCAGCGTGTGCTGGCGGCGATGCCGATCTCGGGCCTCTTCGACCTCTCTCCCCTCGTCCCGACCTCGATCAACAGGGCGCTGGGCCTGACCGCCGAGGAAGCGCGCCGCCTCAGCCCAATCGAGTGGACGGCGCCCAACGACGGGAGTCTGGTCGCCATCGTCGGCGGAGCCGAGAGCAGCGAGTTCCTGCGCCAGAGCCGCATGATCGTGGAGCAATGGGGGAATGCGGGCGTCGCCACGCGCTACCATGAGGTTCCAGGGGCGCATCATTTCAATGTGATCGGGGGCCTCGCCGACCCCGACGACCCGCTCGTCGACATGCTGGTCGAATTGGCTGGAACCTGCGTTCGATAATCGATTCTGCCCCGCATCCGCCGAAGCTTCGGAACCCTTTCCCGGTCGCGGGGTTTCCCTAACGTGCTGCGGTGCAGCATGCGTTCGCTCGCCCCCTGGACATCTCTGACGCGGCGCAGCCAAAATGGCCGGCGCCGTCCCAGGAAGGCGGGTTCATCGGCCGGCGTCGATATCGCGGCTACATTCCACCGAGTGCAAGTTCCGGGCTTCGTTCCGCGCAAAGGCTTGAACATGCGTCAATGCCAGCAGCAACGGACAGGCCGATTCTTTATGTCCTACGAGGGGAAGATGACGACCAATAGAAAGTTCAGCCAGACCAGTCCCGACCGAGCAAACGAGCTTTTCGCCAAGCTCCTCGAAACCTCCGACACCGCGGTGAAGACGCGCGAGAGGCTGTTCGCAAGCCTCAAGGAGGAGTTGGAACTCCTCGCCAGTCTGCAGGAGCAGCATCTCTTCCCGGTCCTGAGGAAGCACGAGGACATGGCAGGCCTCGTTCAGCACGCCATGGCCGACAACGAAGAGACTGCATCCCTCCTGGAGGAGATCGACCGGATGCCCAAGGGCAGCAGCGATTTCCTCAAGAAGGTCGCCGACCTTCGACGGGTTTTTCAGCAGCATATCCGAGACGACAAGAAGGAACTCATTCCGGCAGTGCTCAAGGTGCTGAGCGACGAGGAAGTCGAAGCGGTGGTCGAGAAGGTCGAGGATGAGATGGCGGCTGTCGAGGAAAGCAGGCGCGCGGAGGCTGAGGAGCGGCGGACCATGACAGAGCGTGAGCGGGAGCAGATCGAGCTGACCCGGCAGGCAGGCGCGGGCCTGCTCGGTGCCGTCGAAGCCGGCATGGAGCGCTCCCGAACCGCAGTGAGCGGCATCCAGGACGTGGTGCAGAGCGGTCTCGGCGCCGCATCGGAGCTGATGCAGTTCTACAGCATGCCCCTGCGGAGCGGTCAGGATCTGGCCGGGCGGACCACCGAGAACCTTCGCGCCATCGCCCAGTCGAGCACGGTCCTCGCTCGCGGGCTCCAGGACGTTTCCGAGGAATGGATCGGCCTAGCGCAGGAGCGGATTCGGAAGAACCTCGATGGCCTGAGCAACCTCACCCAGTGCCGCAACATGGCGGAACTCCTGGAGGCGCAGGGCGAGCTCATGCGAAACAACCTCACCCAGATGCTCGAAAACAGCCGCCGGATCGTCGAGCTGTCCTCGCGCATCGCGAACGAGGCAGCCCAGACCGCGACCGCTCGAGCGGAGCCAAAGGGCAAGGTCTCGAAGCGCGCTGCCTGATAGGCAAAAAAGAGGGCGCCCTTTGCGGGGCGCCCGAGAACTCCGACCTTCATGGGGCAGAAAAAGGGCGGAGGTACCGACTACATTGCTACAGGATCAGCTTGGATCTGTCCTTTCGGAAGATCCCTACGTAAAAATCCTATACGAAAGGTACGGCATCGCTCCGGCGGATTATCGCCCCACCAAGCTTACTACATCTCTTGTCTAGGAACTCGCCCATGGCGGCTCATCCTGCAATCACCCCCGGCCGCGTGGCTGTTATCACCGGAGCTGCGAGCGGCATCGGCTTGGCGGCGGCGAAGCATTTTGCCAGGCTTGGGATGCGGGTCTGCCTGGCGGATCTCGAAGGCGATACCCTGAGGCGCGGCGCCGCAGAGGTCGTCGAGGCGGCCGGATCCGAAGAAAAGGTCCTCGCCGTCGGCACGGACGTCCGCCGGCGCGACGACGTGGAGAGGCTGAAGGAGCGGGCCTATGCCGCTTTCGGCGAGGTCGCGCTCCTGATGAACAACGCCGGTACCGAAGGCGGCGGCGGGCTTTTCGCCGACCCGACGCAGTGGAGCAGGATCCTGGACACGAACCTCTGGGGCGTCATCCACGGGGTGCAGGTCTTCGGCCCCGACATGATCGAACAGGGCACGCCCTGCGCCATCGTCAACACCGGCTCGAAGCAGGGCATCACGACGCCCCCGGGCGACACGGCCTACAACGTGTCCAAGGCCGGCGTGAAGGTCGTGACGGAGGCGCTGGCCCATGAGTTGCGCGACCGGCCCGATTGCCAGGTCACCGCGCACCTCCTCATCCCGGGCTTCGTCTATACGGGCTTCACTCGGGCCCGAGGCGTGACCGAGAAGCCCGCAGGCGCCTGGACGCCGGAACAGGTGATCGACTTCCTCATGGCCGGCATGGAAAGAGGCGATTTCTACATCCTCTGTCCGGACAACGAGACGACGCCGGAGATGGACCGCAAGCGCATCCGCTGGGCCGCCGGCGACATTGTCGAGAACCGCCCCGCCCTCTCCCGCTGGCATCCGGACCACAAGGACGCCTTCGCCCGCTATATGGCAGAGCCGGAAGGCTGATCGAGGATCGGGTCGAACGAGCATGCCGAGGAGCCTGGACGACGTCTTTTCCGGCCTGCGGGGCTCCCCGTTCAGGCAGCGATTCAGGCTGACCGGACGCGAGCGAGACTATGTCCAGGCCAAGGGAATGGAGACGGTCCTGACCCACGCCCACGACTTCGTCGCCCGCCGGCTCGCCCCTGCGGAGCCTGCCAACGACGGCAAGCAGACGCCGTTTCGCGGGCACCCGGTCTTCGTCGCCCAGCATGCGACGGCCACCTGCTGCCGTGGCTGCCTCGCCAAGTGGCATGGCATTCCGGCAGGCCGCCCGCTCACGGCGGACGAGCAGGGCTACGTGGTCGCGGCCATCGGGCGCTGGCTCGGGCGCGAGACCGATTAGACGAACCCGATTCCTTTCCGCGCCCGTCTGGCGATTTCCTCCGGCACCGCCTCGGCGGAGGCCTTCCACAGATTGACCCCGCCCTCCGTCGCGTAGCGGTCGATCTCGGCGAGCTCCTCGTCGGTGAAGTCGAGATTGTCCAGGGCTGCGAGGGAATCGTCCAGTTGCTCCACGCTGCGGGCGCCGATCAGGGCCGACGTCACCCGCGGGTCCCGCAGCACCCAGGCAATCGCCATTTGAGCCAGGCTCTGGCCCCGCCGCTGCGCGATCTCGTTGAGAGCGCGGACCCGCTCGAGGTTCTCCGGCGTCAGCAGCGTCTCGGACAGGGAGCCGCCCCGGGTGGCGCGGGACTGCTCAGGCACGCCATCGAGGTATTTCGCGGTCAGCATCCCTTGGGCCAGGGGCGAGAACGCGATGCAGCCGATGCCGAGATCCTCCAGGGTGTCGAGCAGCCCGCCCTCGACCCAGCGGTTCAGCATGGAGTAGGAAGGCTGGTGGATGAGGCAGGGCGTTCCGAGCTCCCTCAGGATGCGTACCGCCCGGCCAGTCATCTCGGCCGAATAGGACGAGATGCCGACATAGAGCGCCTTGCCCTGTCGCACGACCGAGTCGAGGGCGCCCATCGTCTCCTCGAGCGGCGTCCGCGGATCGACCCGGTGCGAGTAGAAGATGTCCACGTAGTCGAGCCCCATCCGCCGCAGGCTCTGGTCGAGGCTGGAGATGAGGTACTTGCGCGAGCCCCATTCCCCATAGGGGCCGGGCCACATTCGGTAGCCTGCCTTGGTCGAGATGACCATCTCATCCCGGTACGGCTTGAAATCGGTGACGAGCATCCGGCCGAAATTCTCCTCCGCCGAGCCCGGGATGGGGCCGTAGTTGTTGGCGAGGTCGAAATGAGTGACGCCGCGGTCGAAGGCCCGCCGCAGGACGGCGCGGCCGGCCTCGAACACGTCGACACTGCCGAAATTCTGCCAGAGCCCCAGGGAGATGGCCGGGAGGTCCAACCCGCTTCGCCCGCAGCGGCGATAGATCATCCGGTTGTAGCGCTCGTCATCGGCGATGTAAGGCATCGTTCCTCCACGCGCTCGCCGCATCCGGCAGGACCGGCGGCGTTCGAAAAATGCTACGCATTGTGAGGTGTTTTGCAAAGCCCGCAGCCGAACCGGTCACATGGCGGCCTGGATGCGTGTGTTCCTCGTCGGCCGGCCCGCAGAGGATACGTATTTCTCCTTAAGCGCTTTCCCGACGCCGCGGATCTCCCGCACTTGAGAGCGATCAAATCATTCCGGTCCGGGACCCGCTAGATCATGACCGTTGCTCATAAGTCCAATTGCAAGGTCGGTCATGTCCTCCTGCCCGGGATCGGTTCTCATCGTCGATGACGATGCCGCGGTCCGCGATTCCCTGAAATTCGCCCTCGGGATGGAGGGAATGGAGGTGCGCCTCTACGGCAGCGGCGGCGAGTTCCTGGCCGACGAGTACCTGCCGGAGCACGGTTGCCTCGTGGTGGACTACCAGATGCCTGCGCTCAACGGCATCCAGCTAGTGGACATTCTCCGGTCCCGGCAGAAGCGATATCCGGCCATCCTGATCTCCGGCAACGTCAGCGACGATGTGCGCCGGCAGGCGGCCTTGGCGGGCATCAGCCACGTGCTGGAAAAGCCCCTGTTGGACGAGACGCTGCTGAACTGCATCCGCTCGGCCCTGTCGTCCTCAGGCCCAGGTTCGCGAGACACCCCGACATAAGGGAAATCCCTTAGGGAGCATATCTGAATTTTGAAAGAACCGGAGCAGCGATACCCATTGTCCAACGTCAATGACTTGGAACGTCGAGGGTTCGATGCACACCACGGTTACCGCCCATAACGTCGCCCCGGCCGCTGCGATCCTCGCTCGGGCTCCCCAGCAGACCCGCCCGGCGACCGACGCCTCCCCCCAGACGGTGGGCTCGGTTCGTTCCTATGGCAAGGACGAAGAGATCTTCTCCGAGGGCGACCGCGCCGCCTACTTCTACAAGGTCGTCTCGGGCGCTGTCCGCACCTCCAAGCTCCTGAGCGACGGGCGCCGCCAGATCGACGCCTTCCACCTCGCCGGCGACATCTTCGGCATCGAAACGGGGGACGAGTACCGCTTCAGCGCCGAGGCCGTGGGCGACGCGGTCGTGATCGCCTACCGCCGGTGCAGCCTCGAAACCCTCGCCGCGAACGACAGCCAGTTCGCCCAGCAGTTCGTCAAGGCCATGATGCGCTCCCTCGAGCGCGCCCAGGACCACATGCTCCTGCTCGGTCGCAAGACCGCGCTGGAGAAGATCGCTACCTTCCTGCTCGACATGGCGGAGCGCACGGCGGACGACGACGGCGCCGTCGATCTCCCCATGTCCCGCGCCGACATCGCCGATCATCTCGGACTTACCATCGAGACCGTCTCGCGCTCCCTGACGCAGCTCGAGCGCGAAGCCGTCATCAAGCTGCCGGCGACGCGCCATATCCTCCTGAGCGACAAGAGAGCCCTGCGGCGCCTCAGCGCCTGAAGCACCCGAGCGAGCCGACCCGATTCATCAACCTACGGAAGTCCACCATGTCCCTGCAGAACGTAAAGAACATCCTCATCGGCTTCACGGAGGACGAGGATAGCCCGTCGGCGGCGCTGAGCTACGGGATGTCGCTGGCTCGGGATGCGGGGGCTCACGTGACTGCCCTGTCCGCCTCCGTGAAGCTCGCCCTGACCCATGCGGTCGTCAGCCACATGGCGGCCGGCCTCGTCGCGGCGGAGAACCAGAGGGTGCGGGAGCTCGCCGAGGCGGCGGCCGAGAGCGCCCGCCAGAAAGCCCTGACGGAGGGCGTGCCGTGCATCGTCGAATCGGTCCAGCTGCGCTACGCCGATCTCGTCGAAACCTTCTCGCGCCTGTGCCGGGTGCACGACCTCACCGTGGTCGATGCGGAAGCGGACCTCCTGGCGGTCGACCGCGGCCTGATCGAGCAGAGCCTGTTCAATAGCGGCCGCCCCGTCATCGTCGTGCCACGCGGCACGGCCTCGTTCCAAGCGGAGCGGATCCTCGTCGCCTGGGACGGCAGTGCGAAGGCGGCGCGTGCTCTCAACGACGCCCTGCCCTTCCTCCAGAATGCGAAATCGGTCGAGATCGTCTGCGTCACGGGCGAGAAGGACCTGTCCAAGGCCGTTCCGGGCGCCGAGATCGCTCCGCATCTGGCCCGCCACGGCATCGCGGCGACGCTCCTCGATCTCGTGGCTCAGGATGGTGACGCAGCGGCAACGCTCCGCAATCACGCGACGCTCACTAAGGCCGACATGATCGTCATGGGCGCCTATGCCCATTCTCGGTTGCGTCAGATGATCCTCGGCGGCGTGACGCAGTCGCTGCTGAAGGAGCCGCCGGCGCCGCTCTTCCTGTCGTATTAAGCGGTCCGCTCGACGACCAAGCTCTCGGGCCGCTTGCTCTAGGGCGTCTTTCACTGCCGAGACTCCGGCCGCTCAATGGCCGAGTTCCGACAGCGCGATAGGCGCCGCCCCCCTTGCCGGTGTGGCCCGATGCCCAACATTCATCAAAGTGTCCCAGTATTGCGTTCGATAACGAATCGGGCACCAGTCCGTTGAGAACCAAGAAACGTGGAGGAAGCGCATGGGCACCCATCTCGAACGTCCACGTCCGGAGGCCGAACCGGGCCTTTATCCGTTCTACCCAGACGATATCACGCCGCGGCTGCAATGCCTCCTGGCTGCCCTTGCCGACATCGATTTCGCGCACGAGAAGAGCCTCGATTCGATCCGGCGCAGCCCGGCTGACGAGGCGCAAAAGCGCAAGGTGATCGAACAGGTCAGGAAACGTCATCGGGAGCGCCGCGCGCCCTACGTCGCACAGCTCGCCGAGCTGCAGAAGAGGATCGGTGTGATCTTCCGCTGAGCCCCGTTCGTATTCTTCCGCTCCGACAGGGGCGCGATCCGCGCTCCCGATCCTCGACGCTGCACTTCCAGTCCTTCCGATCTGAACCACGTCATGCGATGACGCATTTCGATCACGAGCCCGCTTCCTCCAGGCGGCGCGAAAGGAGCTGGAAACGATGAACGATGTCAGGCGTCTCAACGCCGCTCAGATGGCCTCACCCTCCTATCGGCTCGCGGCACTCGACCAGGACTTTCTCCTGGGCGATTCCATGCGCGGCGTCCGCTTTCAGCTGGAATACGCAAAGGCCGAGGAACATCTGCGGACATGGGGCGTCAGGTCGACCATCGTCGTCTTCGGCAGCGCCCGCGTGCGCGAGGACGGGCCCGGGCGGCATCCGTTCTGGTATGGCGAGGGCCGGAAGTTCGGTGCGATCGCGTCCCAGCGCGGCGGCGCCATGAAGCCCGTGGACGGCATTCGCGACAACGTCATCGCGACCGGCGGCGGCCCAGGCCTGATGGAGGCCGCCAACAGGGGGGCCCACGATGTCGGGGCACCGTCCATCGGGTTCAACATCACCGTGCCGCACGAACAGGAGCCCAACCCCTACTCCACCCCGGACCTGACCTTCCGGTTTCACTACTTTGCCATGCGCAAGATGCATCTGGCGATGCGGGCCAACGCCCTCGTGGTGTTTCCGGGCGGATTCGGCACCCTGGACGAGCTCTTCGAGATCCTGACCCTCCGGCAGACAGGCAAGGCCGAGCCGCTCCCCATCGTGCTTTTCGACAAGGCCTACTGGCAATCCGTCGTCAAGTTCGATGCGCTCCTTGAGCACGGCATGGTGAGCGAGCACGACCGGAATCTCGTCCATTTCGCCGACAATGCCGAGGACGTCTGGTCCACGCTGGTCGAGAGCGGGCTCATCGTCCCTGATTCCTGAGGCGGCCCGGCAGGCGACGCCCGGAATCAGTCCTGGATCGACTTGAGATAGGCAATCAGGTCGTTGATCTGAGCGACGTCAAGCTGGAATTCCGGCATCGAAGGATGTCCGGTCGTGATGCCTTCGGCGAACGCCTCCGCAAGGCTTTCGACCGGGTACTTCTCGCTCAGATCCCGGAAGGGCAGCGCCTCCTTCAGAGGACTTTCGTCATTGCGCCCGATGGCGTGGCACTGCGCGCAATTCACCTGCGCGAAGGTCTGCCCCCGCTGGATGCGGCCCTCCTGGGCAAGGGCCGGCTGTAGGCTCAAGGCCAAAAGTCCGCTGACGAGAATAGGGCGCCAAGTGAGCATCAGGCTTCCTCTTCTTCGGCCCGGCAGGCGCCTTTCACCGCAAGCGCCTGCTACGTGTGGAACGTCTGGTCCTCGCCCTGGATGGTGACGCGTTCGCCGGCACGGAACAATGTTTACTCGGGCCACAGCCTGCCTCGTCGTCGGTTGCCCGGTCAAGATCATAATCGACGGTCAGGTCGATGCCGGCCCTGGCAGCCGCCTCGGCGGGCCGACCCTGCCCCCGCCGTCGGCGCTAGGAGCCGTGTCCGGCGAAGGGCAGGCCCGTGCGGGACGGCAGGCCTATCGTCCTTTCACTCCCAAGCCTCGCATCGCGTCCAGCCACTCGTTGCGTTTGGCGTCGCTCATCGCCTCGACCCGGCCCACGAGCGTATGGCGGTTCGGGCCAATGCCCACGAGGGCCAGGATGCTGCGCTTCAGGCTCCTGAGGCTGTGCGCCCCGAAGTACCACCGGTAGACGAAGCCCGGCATCCCCATGGTGATGACGATACGCGAGGATTCTCCCTTGAGGGTGCTCTTCCAGCTGGCGCCGGGTTCGGCTGTCCCGGCCATGAAGGTGGGGCGCAGGACCTGCTCCAGAAACCCCTTCAGGAGCGCGGGCATTCCCCCAAGCCAGAGCGGATAGATGATGACCAGGTGGTCGGCCCAGGCGAGCGTCTCCTGAGCCTCGGCAATGGCTGCCGGCGGCGAGGCATTCTCCCAGTCGCGCTTGGAGCGCAGAAGCGCGAAGTGAAGATCGGCCACCGGGATCAGCCGAACCTCGTGGCCGCCCTCCGCAGCTCCCGTCCTGTAGGCGTCCGCCAGTGCGTGGCAGAAGTGCCGGCCGTCCGCAGTAGGATGGCCCTGGATGATGGCGATATGAGACATCTCGGCACCCGTCGAATGACAGGATTGCTATGCCACTTTCCCGCTCGACGCTCCATGACCTGGATCAAAAGCGCACCAGCCTGCGCTGCAGCTTGCTGACACGGAGAAGAGCCCTAGAACCCCGCTTGGCCATGAACGGTCAAGTTACACATGCGTGAATGATGAGCCTTCACGCGGGGTGCATAAGGGACACCTTGGACGGGCCCCTCCCGGCCCTTCCCCCAGGCCCTGCCGGTCCCCTCGCCGGCAGGATCTTCAATCGCAAGCGGAATCCGGATCTGTTGTCGCCATGAACCGTCCTTCCTGCATGATCGCTGAAGATCAGATACTGATCGGACTAGCGCTGGAGGCCTACCTGGAGGAGGCCGGCTTCAAGGTTGCGGGCCTCTTCGCGACCAACGCGACCGCCCTCCGCTGGCTGGAGCAGTGCACGCCCGACCTGGCTCTTCTCGACGTGATGCTGGCAGACGGCCAGTGCGTCCTTCTCGCCCGTGAACTGAAGCGCCGTCAGGTTCCGTTTGCCGTCTATTCGGCCCTCCCCTCGACAGAGGACGTCCCTCCCGAGCTTCGAGGCGTGCCCTGGCTGGAGAAGCCAGCGAGGCGCGAGATGGTCGCGAAGACGCTAGACGACCTGATCATGCCAACACTCCTCCTTCGGCACGCATGACGGCAGCATCTATTGTTTAATACAGGTTAATATCGAGTCGGGATTATTGCAGTAAAGTCAAGTTTATCTTATGTTAAATAAATAATATTTAAATAAATCTTGGAACTTCTGACAAAAGCCCTCGTTGATTAACCAGCGCACACCAACATGGAGGTTCGCGACAGGGCGCATAGCGATTCAGCTTTTCAGCTTGAGACCATGCATATCACTCCCTAGGTTATCCACTGGCAGGGGTCGGAAACGGCACCCTGCCTTTTTCTCGCCGGAGGGAGGGCAAGCCTTGCGGGCCGCTGGATCGGGTGTGCACGGCGCAAGAACGCGAATGTGGCTTCTCTACCTCGTCCTGGGCGCCCTCGTTCTCTATGCAGGCCTCGTTGCGGCTGTCGCTCTTGTCCAGACGAAGCTGCTGTTTCCGGTGCAGCTGACGGCGGGCAATCGCCCGTCCCTTCCCTCCTCGGCCTTGCGGCTCGAGGTGAAGACCGTCGACGGCCAACGCCTCGCCGGCATCCGCTTAGGTCCCGCGTCCGGATCCGGGCCGCTCGTTCTCGGCTTCGGCGGCAATGCCTGGAATGCCGAGATCATGGCGCTCTATCTCCAAGGTGTGTTTCCGGAATCCCCCGTCGTCTCCTTTCACTACCGCGGCTACCCGCCGAGCGGAGGACAGCCGAGCGCCGCGGCCCTGCTGGCGGATTCGCTCGCCATCTTCGATCATCTCCAGCAGGAACAGCGGCAGCCTGTGGTCGCGGTCGGCTTCAGCATCGGCAGCGGCGTCGCCGCTCATCTTGCCCGCCGCCGCCCCGTCGAGGGGCTGATCCTCGTGACGCCGTTCGACTCCCTCGCAGCTCTCGCCGGCGACCACTTCCCCTGGGCGCCGGTGCGGCTCGTCCTGCGCCACCACATGTCTCCGCTCGAAGACCTGCGACAGGTCTCGGCCCCCACTGCCCTGATCGCGGCAGGTCGGGACACCATCGTGCCGCCGCAGCGCACCGAACCGCTGCGCCATGCGGCGCGAAACCTCGTCCTCGACCGCACCATCAGGGAAGCCGGGCACAACGATCTCTACGACCGCTCCGATTTCGTCGCCACGATGCACGAGGCCCTGGCCCGCATCCGGCAGAAGCCGGCACAATGACTCGTCAGGAACTGCCATGCGCCTCCAGCGCATGGCTTTCGCGGACATCCGGAACCTCGGAGGGTCGCCGGCTCGACAGGTCGAACCTGTCGCCCGCGCTCAGCACGTGCAGGCGCACGTCGTACATCGACAGTGCCCGCTCGGGCTCAGCCTCGGCGATGTTGGAGTGCGTGACGCTCGCCCCGTCGACCACGTAGACGGCTCCGCTTCCGATCACCTCGAACTGCCTACCCTGCACGACGATGGCCGTGTCCTCGTCGATCCCGATGCCGAGCTCTCGCGGATTGTGCGCCACCGCCCCGAGCAGCCGCCCAAAACGCCCGCGCTCGGCGAAATGCTGGTCGATGATGACGTCGCGGATCAGGCCGAGCCCGGGAGCCATGTGGAGATCGCCTATGCGGTAGGACTCCTGCCCCGTCCCCTTCACGACCATGGTGTCACTCATGACCGAGGCTCCGGCCGATGTGCCGGCGATCACGCCACCGCGATCGAAGATCTCGCGGACGCGCTGCTCGATGGGTGTGTCCCCGATCTGGCTGGAGATCCGCAGCTGATCTCCTCCGGAGAAGTACACGCCCGATGCCCCCTCGAAGAGGCGCAGCTTCTCCTGGCTCAGTGTCTCTGCCCGATCCTTCACGTAAAGCTCGACCACGTCCGTGACGCCGATTTCGGAGAAGGCGCGCTGATAGGATTCGAAGTATCCCTCGGGCTCGTGCGACGCGACGGTGGCGATTACGAGACGCCCGCCGTCGAGGTGGCGCGAGACCTCGCGCAGGATCACGCGCTTGTCCTCCTTGTCCTCACGACCGCCGATGATCACCAATGTACCCTGTCCAGGGTGTCTGCGCCGGTTCGACATTTCTGACTGCCTGCTCCGCACTTCTGGTTCACACGCTCCTGCGCCGGGCGTCGCGCAACTCCTCCGGCCGGTCGACCTCGACCGCGATCCTCAAGGATGACGGCACCCGGTAGTCGAGGACCTGCCGCCACATCGCCTCCACGTCGGTGGGCGTGAGCACCACGAGGTCCCCGGGTTCGGCCATGCCGAGACAGATCTCGGCCGCCTCGTCCTCCTCGAGGATGCAGCTGATCCGCTCCTCGGGGAAGCCGACCGAGCGGGCTCCTTCGGCGAGCAGCGTGACGATTTCGCCCGGTCGGCGGCCGCGTCGGGCGGGATCCTCACGAAATACGATCTCGTCGAAGTACTGCGTCGCCAAGGCGCCCATCTCCCGCATGTCCTCGTCGCGCCGGTCGCCGGGTATGTTGATCATCCCGATCACGCGCCGGTGCCGTGGCCGCATCTTCTGGATCAGACCTCCGAGCGCCCGAAGCCCGGCCGGATTGTGGGCGTAGTCCAGGATCACCCGGAAGCCGTGCCCGTCGAAGACGTTGAGCCGGCCGGGGCACTGCTCGAACGAGGTGGTGAAGGTCGATAAGGCCGAACGGATCACCTTCAGGGGCACCCCCTGGGCAAAGGCCATCGCGATCGCCCCCAAGGCGTTCTGGACGTTGAATTCGGCCAGCCCATCCAGCGTCGCCGGGATATCGCCGGCCCGCATGAGGTGCAGGGCGTCGCCGTCGTCGTGGATCACGATCTCGCCGCCGGCGGTGGAAGGTTCACGTACGACCGCGAGTCCGCCGTCCTCGATGTGACGGCGCAGGAAATCGGGCATGTCCGCTCCGCCCCGGAGAGAGAAGTAGGCGATCCGTCCGCCGGCGCGTCTGCTCATGTCGACGGTGATCGGGTCGTCCGCATTGAGGACGCTCGTGCCGTTGCGGTGCACGGCCTCGACCACGACCGACTTGACCCAGGCGAGATCCTCGACCGTCTCGATGCCCTTGAGGCCGAGGTGATCGGGCTGGATGTTGGTCACGAGGCCAACATCGCATTTGGAGAAGCCCAAGCCTTCCCGCAGGATCCCGCCGCGTGCGGTCTCCAGCACCGCGACGTCGACGGTGGGATCGCGCAGCACCACCCGTGCGCTCCATGGACCGGAGGCGTCCGCCTCCACGATGCGTTGGTCGTTCACGTAAATTCCGGTGGTCGAGGTCAGCCCGACGGTCAGGCCGTGCGCGCGCAGGATATGGCCGACCATGCGCGCCGTGGTCGATTTCCCGTTGGTTCCGGTGATCGCCAGAATCGGGATGCGGCTGGCCGATCCTTTTGGGAACAGCATGTCGATGACCGGCCGCGCCACGTTGCGAGGGCGCCCCTCCGAGGGCTGCAGGTGCATGCGGAAGCCCGGCGCGGCATTCACCTCGATGATGCCTCCGCCGGTCACGTGCACGGAGCGCGAGATGTCGGGCGCGATGAAGTCGATCCCCGCCACGTCGAGACCGATGGCGCGGGCGGCGCGCCGCGCGATGAGCGCGTTGTCCGGATGGATGTCGTCGGTGCGATCGATGGCCGTGCCGCCCGTCGAAAGGTTGGCCGTGTCGCACAGGTAGACCACCTGCCCGGAGGCCGGCACGCTGTCCAGGCTCAGGCCGCTCCTGGCCAGCACGCCGACCACGTGCTCGTCCAGATTGATACGGGTCATGACGTTCTCATGGCCGTCGCCACGACGCGGATCCCGGTTCACCTCCTCGACGAGCGCCGCGACGGTACGCTCGCCATCGCCGACCACATGGGCAGGCACCCGTTCGGCAACCGCCACCACCTCACCGTCGATCACGAGGATGCGGTGATCCCGTCCTTTGAAGCATCGCTCGACGATCACCCGCCGGCTATGGCGGGATGCCTCCTCGAAGCCCTGAATGACGGCCTCCGGCATCGCCAGGTCGATTGACACGCCCCTCCCATGGTTGCCGTCGAGGGGCTTCGTCACGACCGGATAGCCGATCCGCTCGGCCGCGCGAACGGCCTCGTCGGCGCTGCGGACCACCACTCCTTCCGGCACGGGCAGGCCTGCAGCGGAAAGGAGGCCCTTGGTGAGATCCTTGTCCCCCGCCGCGTCGGTCGCGATGGAGCCCGTGAGGCTCGTGATGCTGGCCCTGATGCGCTTCTGATGGCATCCGGTGCCCAACTGCACCAGGCTCTGGTCGTCGAGGCGCATGACCGGAATGCCGCGCCGCTCAGCCTCCTGCACGAGGGATGCCGTCGTCGGGCCCAGGGCCGTCCGACGATGAACGTAACGCAGCGCCGCAAGAGCCGCCTGGAGGTCGAAGGCGCTCTGCAGGGCGGGCTCTTCCTCGTCCCTGCAGATCCGGTCGAGGTCCTGTACTCCCTGAAGCTCCGCGGGAAGGAGCGAGTCCACGAGTTGCAGCGCAAGCCGGCCGGCGAGCAACCCGACCGCCTCCTCGCGATAGGTGTACATGACGTTGTAGGTTCCCGGCTGTCCCCTCACGGATCGCGTCTTGCCTCGCGTGACGCGCGAGCCGGTCATCGATTGCAGTTCGATGGCGACGTGCTCCGCCACATGGCCGAGCCAGGTGCCCTCCTCCAGCCGACGGACGAACCCGCCGGGCTCGTGGAAGCAGCAGCCATGCTGATGCAGACCGGGCAGGAGGGACAGGAGTTGATCGGTGAAGCCGGGCAGCCGGTTGGAGGGCCAATGCTCCAGCGCTCCCAGATCGAGCATGATCCGAACCATGGGAGTATCGCTGTAGAGATGAGGTCCACGATAGACCCCTCGTTCGACGACCCGCATGGGCCCCAAAACCAGCGGATCCCGGACACCAGCGCCTTCGTCCACAGGCGTGCTCGATGCGCTTACGGAGCCGCCTGGTTCGCGCCATTGATGGTTCATGTGCGTCAGCCTCAACACCACAGCTTCAACGGTGACAGCGCCTGCACGCAGTCCGCGACCGTCTGCGCACCTGGGCGATGCCGGAGGGATTTACCCGGGCAGAGATGACCCGGCCGTTCTAAAGCCCCGCGATGCCTTCCGAGTTCCAACGGCCCGTGTACTAAATATTATCGATGCACTAACATATGTTATTTATTGCGTCTGGAATTACTGTCCCGTTCTTGTCTAAAGCCAATACTTTACCGCGCAGGCCCTCGTCCCATCGCATCGTATATCAATAACTTCGCGTCCGAATTGCCTGTGTTTATTGTTTGCGAACGGCATGTTCGACGGCGCGCCGCTACAAGCATAGCCGGACGGTCCGCCCGATTACCGCTAATCCCGAATATCTACGGAACGAGCGCGTCCGACACGAAACTTTATGCAGGCTGGGCAGTTGACCTGCAGTCGACTGATCCTCCGGATTTTTCGAGCCGCGAGGAATTTTGTTTCGGACGCTCGGAAGATGCCCTGCCACATGCGCAATCAAGAAGAAGGTTTCAGGGAATCCTCCTGTGCTGATCCGCTTGGGCAGATGGGTCGGAACGCCGCCTGCAAGCTCTAGATGGACGGGAACACGCCGGCGTCTTCGCCGACCTGTCCATCTTTGGAACCGCGTTGAACGAGTATGTCGGTTTTCACCCGTGGGAGGTCCACGCCCTTGGCGCCATTCGAACCCAAACCGCTGTTCCTGCATCGCCGCGGCTTCGGCACACCCTATGACGAATCGATCGAACGGCCCTACGATCGCTATGACATTCCCTGGGATACCGCGCCCGCATGGGAGACGGAGCGATCCGACGAGCGCCGCCCGTTGGTGGTTGACCTTGACGGCACGTTGGTTGCCTCGGATCTGCTGATCGAAACCGCCTTTTCCGAGCTCGGCCGCCGCCCGCAAGCGCTGCTCGGCCTCTGTGCGGCACTCTCGCGTGGCAAGGCAGCCCTCAAGCACCGCCTGGCGGAGCCGGCGGACTTCGATCCCAGCACCCTGCCCTACGATCCCGAGGTC
>DASQMJ010000044.1:0-90241 GCA_035645535.1 Microvirga sp.
TGCCATTTCTCGTCCCCCGGTATCGCCATCGTGGTCCATGGCGGCGAGCAGCAGACCAGCATCGGCAGGATCACCATCGCGGCCGACATCCTGAAGGGTCACCCGACGACCCTGCCGCACATGGTCGTCCTCGACGCGCTCATCGCCCTGACCGCCACGATGATCGTCTTCGATCCTGACCTCCCGCCGGCGCAGCGCAATGGCATGGTCTCGTCCCTTGCGGCCAGCGTCCACAGGACGGGCCACGGGGAGGAGCGCGGCATCGCGGCCGATTACGGCATCGGCCTTCACGAGGCGGCGAGCACGCTCCTGGTGATCACGGCCACGCCGAGGCAGTAGCTCCAGGGCGCCTGCCGTAGCCGGTTCCGGGAGGCGTGCTCGCGTGGCTCGGCGAGCCGGGAAGGGGCTCCATTTTCCAGTCGGGCCCCATGCCGTCTTCCCCTGCGGCACCACCGCCGCCCCTTCACGCTCGACGGCAAAGCTTGGCCGCGTAAGAAATAATCCTCGTCCGTCCTATTGCGGCCGCACTCGCATCACTATATTGCAGCCTCATCAATTTTTCGCCCGGTTCGAGCCAGGGGCGCGGCCAAGCTTGCCGCGAACCGGGCTGCTTTGCATTGAAAGACTCGACTCTATGAAGCTGCGCAACATCGCCATCATCGCCCACGTCGACCATGGCAAGACCACCCTCGTCGACAAGCTGCTCCAGCAGTCCGGCGCCTTCCGCGAGAACCAGCGCGTGGAGGAGCGCGCGATGGACTCCAACGACCTGGAGAAGGAGCGCGGCATCACCATCCTGGCCAAGGCGACTTCGGTCGTCTGGAAGGACACCCGCATCAACATCGTCGACACCCCCGGGCACGCGGATTTCGGCGGCGAGGTGGAGCGCATCCTGAGCATGGTCGACGGCGCGATCGTTCTGGTGGACGCGGCCGAGGGTCCGATGCCGCAGACCAAGTTCGTGGTCTCCAAGGCCCTCAAGATCGGCCTGAAGCCGATCGTCGCCATCAACAAGATCGACCGTCCGGATGCCCGCCACCAGGAGGTCATCAACGAGGTGTTCGACCTCTTCGCGGCGCTCGACGCCACCGACGAGCAGCTCGACTTCCCGATCCTCTACGGATCCGGCCGCAACGGCTGGATGGCGAAGTCCCCGGAAGGCCCCAGCGACCAAGGCCTCGCGCCGCTGTTCGACCTCGTGCTTGAGCACGTGCCCCCGGCCAAGACCGAGGAAGGCCCGTTCCGCATGCTCGGCACGCTGCTGGAAGCCAACCCCTTCCTGGGCCGCATCGTCACGGGCCGCATCAGCTCCGGCTCGGTGAGGCCGAACCAGACCATCAAGGTGCTCGACCGCGAGGGCAAGGTGGTCGAGACCGGCCGCGTGTCCAAGATCCTGGCCTTCCGCGGCCTGGAGCGCCAGCCCATCGAGGTCGGCGAGGCGGGCGACATCGTGTCCATCGCGGGCCTGGTGAAGGGCTCGGTAGCCGACACCTTCTGCGCGCCCGAGAACGACATTCCGATCCAGGCCCAGCCCATCGACCCGCCCACCGTGACCATGTCGTTCATCGTCAATGACAGCCCGCTCGCGGGCACCGAGGGCGACAAGGTGACGAGCCGCATGATCCGCGACCGCCTGTTCAAGGAAGCGGAAGGCAACGTCACGCTGAAGATCGAGGAAGCCGCCGACAAGGACTCGTTCTATGTGTCCGGCCGCGGCGAGCTGCAGCTCGCGATCCTGATCGAGACCATGCGCCGCGAGGGCTTCGAGCTCGCCGTGTCCCGTCCCCGCGTGGTGTTCGAGAAGGACGAGAACGGCCAGCTTCTCGAGCCGGTCGAGGAAGTGGTCATCGACGTGGACGAGGAGTTCTCCGGCGTCGTGGTGCAGAAGATGTCGGAGCGCCGGGCCGAGATGGTCGAGATGCGCCCCTCCGGCGGCAATCGCCAGCGCCTCGTGTTCTACGCCCCGACCCGCGGCCTCATCGGCTACCAGAGCGAACTGCTGACCGATACCCGCGGCACCGCGATCATGAACCGCCTGTTCCACGCGTACGAGCCCTACAAGGGCGAGATCGCGGGACGGCGCAACGGCGTGCTGATCTCCAACGATTCCGGCGAGGCCGTGGCTTACGCCCTGTGGAACCTCGAAGATCGCGGTCCGATGATGATCGAGCCCGGCTGGAAGGTCTATCAGGGCATGATCATCGGCGAGCACAACCGCGAGAACGACCTCGAGGTGAACGTGCTGAAGGGCAAGAAGCTCACCAACATCCGCACCACCTCCAAGGACGAGGCGGTGCGCCTGACACCGCCCATCCGCATGACGCTGGAGCGCTCGCTGGCCTGGATCCAGGACGACGAACTCGTCGAGGTGACGCCGAAGTCGATCCGCATCCGCAAGGCGATCCTCGACCCGAACGAGCGCAAGCGCGCCGAGAAGCAGAAGGAAGCGCTGAGCGCTTGATGTTCGCCTCGGGAGAACGAAAGAAGGCCGCCCTCACGGGCGGCCTTTTTGTTCCCGCCGTCATCGGGCCTCGCCTGAAGGGCAGTCCCGGAATGACGGACGGAAGGGCTATCCCTCGGCCTTGCTGCCCTGCCCCTTCTTGGCGCCCTCGCCCATGGGGTCGGTCGAGTCCTCGCCGGAGGCGTTCGGATTCTCGCGACCCTGCGGAGTCAGGCGCGGGGCGCTGATGTCCTCTTCGGTGGCCTGGTTCTGTTTCTTGCTGTCGGTCTGAGACATGCTTCATCCTCTCGTGATCAGGAAGCGCTGCCGGAGCCGTCCGGTGGGCCGCTGCCGGAATCCGAGCCGGCATCGCCCTCGTTGCCGAGGGAGCGAGAGCCGCTCGGGTCCGTGAAGCCGGCCGCACGACCGCTTGCGTTGGTGCCGCTGGCGGCGCTGCTGCGCGGACCGCCCGGCACGGTGTTCGAGCCGACGCCGGTGGTGCTGTCGCCCGAGGCGCCGCCGAGGTCGAACCCGGGACGGTCTTCCCCGCCGGCCTCGGGCTTGCGGCCCGCCGCCTTCGGGTCGGGCTTCTCCGTCGGAACCTTCGGGTCCGAGGGCTTGTGTCCTGTCATCGTACTCTCCTGATACGGCGTCAGCCGCTCGTGGAATCCACGTCGTCATGCTCGCCGGGAGGCGTGAGGGTTCCGGCCCCCGGGGTCGCGTCGGGATTGGTCAGGGACGGGTCCGCATGGGGACCGGCCGGAGGGGTTTCGTCGGGCTGACCCTTCTGACCCTGCTCCTGCGGCGGGGTCGTGCGACCCGCCTTGCCGGGTCGGTCGGAGCCGATGTCTTGGGTGTGGTTGCCGTAGCCTGCATTGCCCATGGGGCTCTCCTATCTGGCGTCTCGATCTTTCTCGGCCCGGTAGTGCCCGCCGGCGACCTTGCGATCGTCCTCGGCGCCGCGGGATCCCATCTGGTCGGAATGTCCGCCGGACGATCCTCCGATCGCCGGATTGCCGGGAAGCTGCGAGCGTTCCGCCGCCATGGCGCTGCGCTTGTCGTCTGTGAGCCCGCCGCCCTCCTGCTTCACGATGTCGGCCTGCTGGGGCGTCTGATGGCCGCCGCCTACGATGGGGCCTTCGCTGCGACCGACGATGTTGTCGTTCTTCCTGGGCATGGACTCAGCCCTTGTCCTTGCCGTTGACGGCCGTCGCCCGCTCGATGGCTTCGGCGGTCGCATCCTTGTCGTCGGGGCCGAGGCTCGCATCGCTAAGATGCCTCGTGGTCTCGGGCGTCTCGGCAGCGGTCAGCTCGTCATGGCCGTCGGACCCGGCCTTGCTGGTCTGGCCCGTGAGGCCCTGGCGATAGTTGTAGGCCTCGCCGCCGGGCTCGCTCCAAACCCGGCGCATGGTGGCGTTACCTTCGGGGCCGGCTTCGTGGTTGGGATCGACGGGACTGTCGTTGCCGCCACGCTGCTCGTTGCGGATCTGGTCCGCGCTCTGGTCCTTCAACGAATGGGGGGCGTGTCTCTCCGGCATGACGAACTCCTTGCACTTCGCTTGCAGGGAGAACACGGCGCGCCGTGAGAGGTTCTGGTCACGCTTGGGAAAAGCTTGCAGGCAAAGAAAAAGGCGGCCGGAGCCGCCTTGATTGCCGACGCGGGAGACGAGGCTCAGAGCCCCTCGAACAGCGCGCTCGAAATGTAGCGCTCCGCGAAGGAGGGCGCGACCGTGACGATGCGCTTGCCCTTGAACTCGGGCCGGCCCGCGATCTCGAGCGCTGCCGCCACGTTGGCACCGGTGGAGATGCCGCCGGGAATGCCCTCCAGCTTCGAGAGCCGGCGCGCCATGTCGAAGGCGGTCTGATTGCCCACGGTCACCACGCCGTCGATGACGGAGCGGTCGAGCACGTCCGGCACGAAGCCGGCGCCGATGCCCTGGATCTTGTGCGGGCCGGGCTGGCCGCCGGACAGGACGGGGGAATCCTCCGGCTCCACGGCAAAAATCTTCATGCTCGGCAGACGGGGCTTGATCACCTGGCCCACGCCCGTGATGGTGCCGCCGGTGCCGACGCCGGCCACGAAGGCGTCGAGCTGGCCGTTGGTGTCGTTCCAGATCTCCTCGGCGGTCGTGCGGCGATGGATCTCCGGGTTGGCCGGGTTCTTGAACTGCTGCGGCATGATGGAGTTCGGGATCTCCTGCAGCAGTTCCTCGGCCCGGGCGATGGCGCCCTTCATGCCCTGGGGGCCGGGGGTGAGGACGAGTTCCGCGCCGAGATAGGCCAGCATCTTGCGGCGCTCGATCGACATGGTCTCCGGCATGACCAGGATCAGCCGGTAGCCGCGGGCCGCCGCCACGAAGGCGAGCGCGATGCCGGTGTTGCCGGAGGTCGGCTCGACGAGGGTGTCGCCGGGCCTGATGCGGCCCTCCCGCTCCATGGCCTCGATCATGCTGACGCCGATGCGGTCCTTCACGCTGGAGATCGGGTTGAAGAACTCCAGCTTCACCAGGATCTCCGCGTCGACTCCGTGCTCCTTGGGCAGCCGGTTCAGACGCACGAGGGGGGTGTCGCCGATGGTCTCCGTGATGGAGCCGTAGATGCGGCCGCGGCCGGGCTTGGTGCCGGCGTCGGCGGACTTGTCGAGAGTGTCGGCCATGAGATCCTCCATGAAAGCAGGAGATCTTTATGCCTTTTTGCGAAGATTGTCGATAATTGAGAAATTTTACATTCTATATGGTGAAATCCACGTGCGGCACCTGCTCGACCGCCGCCTCCGCCTGCGCCTGGATGCAGAGGTCCTCTACGGTCACCCGATCCAATTCCGCCAGGAAGGCTTCGGTTCCGCGCCGGACCAGCGGCTCGACGACGGCTTCGGCGAGCCGCGATTCCGGCCGCGGCGCTGAAGCCTCGTCGTCCAGGACCGCGGCGGCGATGCGGACGATGTCGCCGGCGGTGATCCGGCGCCGCTCCCGGGCGAGCTCGTAGCCGCCGCGCGGGCCGCGCACGCCTTTGAGGATGCCGTGGCGGACGAGGGCCTGGAGGATCGGCTCCAGATGGCGCGGCGGCAGATTGTGCCGCGCGGCGAGCGCCTTGGCGGAGACCGGCATCGGGCGGGCGTAGAGGGCGATGTCGGTCACGGCCGCGATGGCCAGCAGGGAACGGCGCGAGAGGAGGTTCATCGGCCAGCCCCCACCAGCCCGGTCGAGCCGAAGCCCGCCGCGGCGCGCTCCGTCTCGTCCACGACCTCCACCTCCACCGGCTCCACGGTGGTGACCGGCGCCACCACCATCTGGGCGATGCGCATGCCGCGGATGACCGTGAAGGGCTCCTGGCCCAGATTGACGAGGAGCACCTGCACCTCGCCGCGGTAATCGGCATCGACGGTGCCCGGCGCGTTGAGCACCGTCACCCCGTGCTTCAGCGCGAGGCCGGAGCGGGGGCGCACCTGCGCCTCGTAGCCGGGTTCGAGCTGGATCACGAGCCCTGTCGGGATCAGTGCCCGCTGCGACGGCGCCAGGACGATGGGCGCATCCTCGGGATTGGCGGCGAGGAGATCCATGCCGGCGGCCCCGGCCGTCTCGTAGCGCGGCAGCGGCAGATCCCGGTTGTGGGGCAGGCGCCGGATGCGAAGCGGATGGCTCATGCCTTGCCGCCTCCCTGCCAGGCGCCGAGGCGCTCCACCAGCCTGCGGGCCACTTCCGTCTTGTCCAGGGTCGGCCAGGTCTCGACGCCGGACGGGCTCACGAGATACACCGTGTTCCGGTCGCCGCCCATCACGCCGGTGGCGGTGGAGACGTCGTTGGCCACGATCAGGTCGCAGCCCTTCCGGGCGAGCTTCTGCCGGGCATGCTCGATCACGTTCTCGGTCTCGGCCGCGAAGCCCACCATGAGGGGCGGCCGGCCCTCGTTGCGGCGGGCGATGGTGGCGAGAATGTCCGGGTTCTCCGCAAGCGCCAGTTCGGGCAGCCTGCCGCCGTCCTTCTTGATCTTCTGGCCGCCCGCATTGGCCACGCGCCAGTCGGCCACGGCGGCCGCGAAGATGCCGATATCGGCGGGCAGGGCTGCCTCGACGGCGGCGAGCATGTCGCGGGCGCTCTCCACGTGCACGGTGGTGACGCCTGCCGGATCCGGCAGGTTGACGGGCCCGGACACGAGCGTCACGCGGGCGCCCGCCTCGGCGACCGCCCGCGCAATGGCGTGGCCCTGCTTCCCGGAGGAGCGGTTGGCGATGTAGCGCACCGGGTCGATGGGCTCGTGGGTCGGGCCGGAGGTGACGATCACGTGCTTGCCGGCGAGGGGCCCCGACGGCGCCAGAAGCTTTTCGACGGCCGCCACGATCTCCAGGGGCTCGGACATGCGGCCGGGGCCGGTTTCCGCCTCCGCCATGGCGCCTTCGTTCGGCCCGACCACGCGGACGCCGTCGGCCTGAAGCGTCGCCACGTTGCGCTGGGTCGCCGGATGCAGCCACATGCGCACGTTCATGGCGGGCGCGATGAGAATCGGCAGCGTCGTGGCGAGCAGCACCGTGGAGGCGAGGTCGTCCGCGTGGCCGCCGGCCATCTTGGCCATCAGGTTGGCGGTGGCGGGCGCGACAACGACCGCGTCCGCGTCCCGGGCCAGCCGAATATGGCCGATATCCGCCTCGTCCTCCCGGTCGAACAGGTCCGTGTGCGTGCGCTGACCGGAGATCGCGGAGGCCGCGAGGGGGGTGACGAATTCCTGCGCGCCCGCCGTCATGATGCAGCGCACGGAAGCCCCGCGCTCGCGTAGGCGGCGGATCAGGTCAAGGGACTTGTAGGCCGCGATCCCGCCGCCGATGACCAGGAGAATCCGCTTGTCCCGGAGCGTCATCGTCACAACCTCTCGAACAGGATGATCATCAGCGACACCGCGATGATCCACAAGGCGGCCGTGCCCCAGCGCTGCCCGCGGGCCTCCGCCCGCCCGATGGCCGCGATGCTCTCCCGTTCCAGGGAGACGCCCTTGGCGGTCAGGTCCTCGAGCTGGTTGAGGACGCGCTCGGCTCGAAGCGCAATTTCCGGCAGGTCGCCGACCACGCCGGCGAGGGTCCACAGGCCGTTGCCGGCCTGCTCGATGCGCCCCAAGGGGCCGAGATGGCGCTCGATCCATTCGCGCACCACCGGCTCGGCCGTGGTCCACATGTCCAGCTTCGGGTCGAGGTTTCGGGCGACGCCCTCCACCACCACCATGGTCTTCTGCAGCATGACGAGCTCGATGCGGGTCGCCATGTCGAACAGGGCCGTGATCTCGAAGAGCAGGGTGAGCAGCTTCGCCATCGAGATCTCGTCGGCGCGCCGGTCGTGGATCGGCTCGCCGATGGCCCGGATGGCCTGGGCGAAATCCTGCACCGAGTGGTGCGGCGGCACGTAGCCGGCCTCGAAATGCACCTCCGCGACCCGCTGGTAGTCGCGGCGGATGAAGCCGAGCAGGATCTCGGCCAGGAAGCGCCGCTCCTTCATGCCGAGCCGGCCCATAATGCCGAAATCGACGGCGACGAGGCGCCCGGCCGCATCCACGAAGAGGTTGCCCGGATGCATGTCCGCATGGAAGAAGCCGTCGCGGATCGCGTGGCGCAGGAAGGACTGGATCACCGCGCGGGCCAGGGCCACCCGGTCGAACCCGGCAGCCTCGATCGCCGCCAGATCATTGAGGCGGATGCCGTCGATCCAGGTGGTGGTGAGCACGTCGCGGGCCGTGAGGTCCCATTCGGGCTTCGGCACCCGGAAATCCGGGTCGTCCCTGGTGTTCTCGGCGAGTTCCGACACGGCCGCCGCCTCGAGGCGCAGGTCCATCTCGACCGCCACGGAGCGGGCGAGGGTCTCGACGATCTCCATCGGCTTCAGGCGGCGTGCATCGGGCACCAGGCGCTCGAAAAGCCGCGCCGCCGCACGCATGGCCTGGAGGTCGCGGGCGAAGCCTTCGCGCACGCCGGGCCGCACCACCTTCACGGCGACGGTCTCCTCGCCCTCCTGTGTCCTGATGCGGGCCTTGTGGACCTGGGCGATGGAGGCGGCCGCGATGGGCTCGCTGAACTCCAGGAACAGCTGGTCGATGGGCCGGCCGAGCGCGATTTTGATCATGCGGACGGCCTCGGCCCGCGGGAAGGGCGGCATCCGGTCCTGCAGGCGCTCGAGATCCCGGGCGGCCGCGACGCCGACGATGTCGGGGCGGGTCGCCAGGAACTGGCCGAATTTCACGTAGGACGGGCCCAGCCGGGTCAGGGCCTTTGAGAGGCGCGCCGCCCCGTCCCCGGCCCCGCGCCGTTCGATCAGCCGCGCGAGCCGCAGGGCCGCGCGGCCGGCGGGCGGCAGCACGTTCGGGTCGACGAGCGCCAGTGCGCCCTCGCGGGCCAGAACGTAGCCGGCGCGGGCGTTTCGGGCGAGGTGGACGAGGCTTCCGATCACGTCAGATCTTCCAGCCGGAATGGATGGCCACGACGCCCGCCGTGTAGGTCCGGTAGGTGACCCGCCGGAATCCCGCCTCCTCGATCATGCGCGCGAAGGCGGCGGGCGGCGGGAAGCGCCGGATCGATTCCACCAGGTACTGGTAGGATTCCGCATCCCCCGTCACGGCCTGCCCGAGCCGCGGGATCACGTTGAACGAATAGGCGTCGTAGATCCGGTCGAGGCCGGGCACGTCCACCTTCGAGAATTCCAGGCACAGGAAGCGCCCGCCGGGCTTGAGCACCCGATGCGCCTCGCGCAGGGCCACGTCGATGCGCGGCACGTTTCGGATGCCGAACGCGATGGTGTAGGCATCGAAGCTCTTCGGCTCGAAGGGCAGCGCCTCCGCATTGGCCTCGACGAAGTCGATGCGGCCGTCGTAACGCCGGCCGGCCCGCTCGCGTCCCACCTTGAGCATCTCGCCGTTGATGTCGAGGACGGTCACGTGGGTCTGCGGCCCGCCCGTGTCGAGGATGCGGAAGGCCACGTCGCCGGTGCCGCCGGCCACGTCGAGATGCCGGAACGGCCGGTCCTTCGGAGGCCGCAGGGTCGTGACCAGGGCGCTCTTCCACAGGCGGTGGAGGCCCGCCGACATGAGGTCGTTCATGAGATCGTAGCGGCCGGCGACCGAGTGGAAGACCTCGTTGACGCGCCCCTGCTTCTCGCTGAGCGGCACGGATTGGAACCCGAAATGGGTCTTCTCGTCGGTCATGGTCTCGAAGCACCTTTCATCCCTGCTTGTGGCGATCCATAGCGGAAGCGCGCCCGGAAGGCTATGTAAGGAGGCGCCGGAACCGAAGAGATGGTTGATGCCCGAACTGCCTGAAGTCGAAACCGTCCGCCGCGGCCTCGAGCCCGCCATGGTGGGAGCCCGCTTCACCAAGGTGGCCCAGCGCCGGGTCGACCTGCGATTCCCGTTCCCCGAGCGCTTCACGGAACGCCTGGAGGGGCAGGAGGTGACCTCCCTCGGACGCCGGGCCAAATACCTCCTGGCGGACCTCTCCTCCGGCGAGGTCCTGGTCATGCATCTCGGCATGTCGGGCCGCTTCCTCGTCACCAAGGGCGGTCAGACCGTGATGCCGGGGGAGTTCCACCACGAGCACGGGTCTTTAGGCGCCCACGACCACGTGGTCTTCGGCCTCTCGAACGGCACCACCGTCACCTACAACGATGCTCGCCGGTTCGGCTTCATGGACTTGGTGCCCCGGTCGGAGATCGAGACCTGCCGGCACTTCAAGGGCATGGGGATCGAGCCCCTGGGCAACGAGCTTTCGGGCGAGGCGATCGCGCGGCTCTTCGCCGGCAGGCGCACACCCCTCAAGGCGGCCCTGCTCGACCAGCGCCTCATCGCCGGGCTCGGCAACATCTATGTGTGCGAGGCCCTGTTCCGGGCGGGACTCCACCCGGAGGCTCCGGCCGGGTCACTGGCGACGCAGAAGGGAGAGCCGACCGAGACGGCGCACCGCCTCGCCGGGATCATCCGCGACGTGCTGGCCGAGGCGGTCGAAGCGGGCGGCTCGACCCTGCGCGACCACGCGCAGGTCGACGGTTCGCTGGGCTATTTCCAGCACTCCTTCCGGGTCTACGACCGGGAGGGCGATCCCTGCGTGACGCCGGGCTGCACCGGCACGGTCGCCCGGCTCGTCCAGTCGGGACGCTCCACCTTCTACTGCCCCCAATGCCAGAAATGACAGCCTTGCCTTAAGGGCGTACACTCGTCGGGTCGTTTGCAGGTTGCGGCTCCGGGTTATCGGCGGCCTTAAGGGGGCATGGGCGCACTGCATGACTTGAAGGGCATCGTGACCGCTTGAACGCCTGTTCGGGAGGTAAGGCCCATGGCGAAGATCAACGCCCTACACAGCGTCGGCCGGACGCTGGACGAACCCCTCGTGCGCTGCATCGGCCCCGCCGATCTCCGGGATGCCCTGGTCGCCGGGATCGAGGACTTCAAGGCCATGCCGACCCATGCCTTCTTCATCGTCCTCATCTATCCGGTCCTCGGCCTCGTCCTGGCCCGCCTGATCTTCGGCTCCGACGTGCTGCCGCTCCTGTTCCCCATCATGTCGGGCTTCGCCCTGGTGGGGCCGTTCGCGGCCATCGGACTCTACGAGATCAGCCGCCTGCGCGAGGCGGGACATGAATTCACCTTGAGCCATGCCGCCCGGATCCTGCGCTCGCCGGCCATCGGTTCCATCGTGGCGCTGGGCGTCCTGCTGCTGGTGGTCTTCGTGACTTGGCTCATCACGGCCCAGCTCCTCTACAGGGCGACGTTCGGGACCTACACGCCTGTCTCCGTGTCCGGGTTCCTTCACGAGGTTCTCACCACCGGCCGGGGCTGGGCCCTCATCCTCGCGGGCAATCTCCTGGGCGTCGTGTTCAGCGCCGTGGTGCTCGCCATCAGCGTGGTGTCCTTCCCGATGCTGCTCGACCGGGACGTGAGCGCCGCCGCCGCGGTGCGCACCTCGATCCGGGCGGTCGCGGCCAATCCGGGAACCATGGCCCTGTGGGGCCTGATCGTGGCAGGTGCGCTCGTGCTCGGATTCCTGCCGCTCTTCTTCGGCCTCGCGGTGGTGCTGCCGGTTCTGGGGCATGCCACCTGGCACCTCTACCGCCGGGTCGTTGCCTCCTGAGGCTCCCGGCCGCGCCGGCTGCCGACGACGCGGCCGATCCCGCGATTTCCCTCTTGCCGAGCCCAACGGCCTCGCCTACCGGTGTGCCTCCCATTGAGGAGGTGGCGCATGGCCTATGAAACGATTCTCGTCGAGACCCGCGGCAAGGTCGGGCTCATCACCCTCAACCGGCCCAAGGCCCTGAATGCCCTCAACTCGACCCTGCTGGGCGAGGTGAACCGGGCGCTGGACGCCTTCGAGGAGGATCCGAACGTCGGCTGCATCGTCGTCACCGGCTCCGAGAAGGCCTTCGCGGCCGGCGCCGACATCAAGGAAATGGCGAACCTCGGCTATCCGCAGACCTATATGGACGACTTCTTCGTCGGCTGGGACCGGGTGGCGAACCGGCGCAAGCCCATGATCGCCGCGGTGGCGGGCTTCGCCCTGGGGGGTGGCTGCGAGTTCGCCATGATGTGCGACTTCATCATCGCAGCCGACACGGCCAAGTTCGGCCAGCCGGAGATCAAGCTCGGCGTCATGCCAGGCATGGGCGGCACGCAGCGCCTGACCCGCCTGATCGGCCGGGCGAAGGCCATGGAGATGTGCCTCACGGGCCGCATGATGGGAGCCGAGGAGGCGGAGCGCTCCGGTCTCGTCGCCCGCGTCGTCCCGGCGGCGGACCTGCTGACGGAGGCGCTCAAGACCGCCGAGACCATCGCATCCATGTCGCTGCCCATCGCCATGATGACCAAGGAGAGCATCAACCGGGCCGACGAAATGGGAATGGCGGAGGGCATCCGCTTCGAGCGGCGAGTCTTCCACGCGATGTTCGCCACCGCCGACCAGAAGGAAGGCATGGCGGCCTTCGTCGAGAAGCGTGCGCCCCAGTTCAAAGACCGCTGACCGGTGGGCGACATCGGCCTCGACATGATTGCGGTCCTGGCCGCGGTCTCGTTCTTCGCCGGGTTCGTGGACGCCATCGCGGGGGGCGGAGGCCTGCTCACGGTGCCAGCCCTCATGCTCGCGGGCCTGACCCCGGCGCAGGCGATCGCCACCAACAAGGTCCAGGGCGTGTTCGGAGCCGCCTCCGCCACCTACACGTTTGGCCGCAAGGGCATGATCGGATGGCGCTCGGCTTGGCGCTACGCCCTGATCTCCTTCGCCAGCGGGGTTGCCGGGGCGCTCTGCGTCCGGTTCCTGCCGCGCACGGTGCTCGAGGTGCTGATCCCGGTCCTCCTGATCGTCATCGCGGTCTATTTCGCCCTGTCGCCGCGGATCAAGGACGCCGACGCCCACGCCAGGATGACGGCCCTCGCCTTCGGCCTGACGGCGCCGGTGGCCATCGGCTTCTACGATGGGATCTTCGGCCCCGGCGCCGGCTCCTTCTACATGCTGGCCTTCGTGACGCTCCTCGGCTACGGGGTCGTACGGGCGACGGCCCATACCAAGCTGCTCAATTTCGCCAGCAACCTCGGCAGCCTCCTGCTCTATGCGGCGACCGGGGCCGTGGTCTGGCCGGTGGGCCTCGTCATGGCCGGAACGGCGCTCCTGGGCGCCCAGATCGGCTCGCGGCTGGCCATGCGGCTCGGCAGCCGGATCATCCGCCCGTTGCTGGTCGCGGTGTCGGGCCTGATGGCCCTCAGGCTCCTCCTTGACCCGGCCAATCCCTGGCGTCGGGCCCTCGAAGCGCTTTTTTGACGCGCAAACGGCGGCCGGCGTTGACGTTGAGCCGTCCCGCGGCTATAAGCCGGCCACACACGAGCCCGCGCGATCCGCGGGCTCTTCGGTTTCCATGCAATCAACCGATCGCCGCGGAGCTCTTGCAAGCCAGGCTCGTGCATCGGATTTTAGAGAACGAGGTTAGGCCATGGCCAACACCGTGTCGGCCAAGAAGATGACCCGCAAGATCGCGAAGCGCACCGCGATCAACCGCTCGCGCCGCAGCCGCATGCGCACCTTCATCCGCAAGGTCGAGGAGGCGATCGCCTCCGGCAACCAGACCGAGGCCGTCGCGGCTCTCCGCGCCGCCGAGCCGGAGATCATGCGCGCCGCCCAGAAGGGCATCGTCCACAGCAACACCGCCTCCCGGAAGGTGTCGCGCCTCGCGCACCGCATCAAGGCGCTCAGCGCCTGAGACGCGGCCTCTCCGCAGCTCCTATCACGACGGATTAGACCCGGCTGAAAGGCCGGGTTTTTTCATGGATTCCGCCCAGCCGATGAGCCTCGATTTTATCCACATAAGCCCTTGACTCCGGGCGCCGTTCGCGGGGTGAGCCGCGACCGGCAAGGAATGAAAACCGCGCACGAAAAAACGAGCTTGGCCAATAAGTTAGCAGGCAAAGCTTCGCGAAGCATCCTTATCCGCCCCCGATGCCTCCCGAATCGAACATGAATCAACGTTGCGCGAAAACTCTTTTCGCACGACCGCGGACAAGCTGTGACCGAACAGTGAATCAGTTGAAGAGTCAGGACTTTATGGCTCCGGGTGAAAAGCTGTGGACGGACCTGTGGACCCGCCGGGGCGGGCCGGGTGCTGGCGCCGTTCACTTGTCCGTGTTGCAGCCCCTTCACCCCCTGTGTAAGGTCAATCCACTTCGACGGTCCGCCGCGAAGTCATCCACTCAAGTACCGACGTATAGAGCTCACACACGAGGACAGGGCGTTGTTTCACACGTCTAAAAAGCAAGAGAAGGTCTGTCCCTCGCCCAGGGTTCATTTGGAACGACTTGAGAGGGTGCCCAGGAGATAGCCGTTTGGAGCTGTCTCGTCTTCAAGAGTAACCGATAATCTTTAGTACAATTGGGGGCGCCACGTTTGGCCACCTGTGGGATACCTGTGTCCCCGGCGTGCAGAACGGGCTGTGGCGTTGAGGTCGACCGCGTATCTGGAGACCTCATGGAGGGGATATTGATGCAGCGCAGTGAAGATCACCGCACCTTTTCCGCACCGGACGAAAGCGGTGTCCAACCTTCGGCGGAACAGACGGCTTCGGACGTATGGGCGCGGGTCAAGCGCCGCCTCAGGGCAGAGCTGGGTGAGGACATCTTCGCGAGCTGGTTCGGAAGGCTGGAGCTCGATGCGGTGGTTGACGGCTGCGCCTATCTGACCGTCCCGACCCGCTTCCTGAAGAGCTGGATCGAGTCCCACTATTCCGACCGGGTACTGTCCGTCTATCGGGCCGAGGCGCCCGAAGTGGAGCGCATCACCATCGGCGTGCGCTCGACGCTGGGCCGCGAGCCCGCGCCCGCGCGGCGCCCCAGCGAGCCGCCCCGCCCAACGGCGGCGGGATCCTCCACCGGGACGAGCCCCGCGGGCGAGGCCAAGCCCCTCTTGGCGCCTGCGCCCGAGCCCCGCGGCGACGCCTCCGATCTGGGCGGCGCCCCGCTCGATCCGCGCCTGACCTTCGAGAGCTTCATCATCGGGCGCTCCAACGCCCTGGCCCATGCGGCCGCCGACCGGGTCGCCCAGTCCCAGAACGGGCAGATCATCTACAACCCGCTCTATCTCCATGCGGGCGTGGGCCTCGGCAAGACGCACCTCCTGCACGCCATCGGCCATGCGGTGCGCTCGCAGGGCCGGCGGGTGATCTACCTGACCGCCGACCGCTTCATGTATGGCTTCGTGGCGTCGCTCAAGGCCCAGACCTCGCTCGCCTTCAAGGAGCGCCTGCGCGGCATCGACCTGCTCGTCATCGACGACGTGCAGTTCATCCAGGGCAAGCAGATCCAGCAGGAATTCGGCCATACCCTGAACTCCCTCATCGACGCCGGCCGGCAGATCGTCGTCGCGGCGGACCGCCCGCCGGCGGATCTGGAGAGCCTCGACGAACGCGTGCGCTCCCGCCTCGCCGGCGGCCTCGTGGTCGAGGTCGGCCCCCTGGACGAGGCCCTGCGCGCCTCGATCCTCACCACCCGCATCGAGGCTCTGAAGGCCATCCATCCGACCTTCGAGGTCGGCCCCAGCGTCATCCAGTACGTGGCCCGCGCCATCACGGCGAACGGGCGCGACCTTGAGGGCGCCGTCAACCGGCTCCTGGCCCACGCGACGCTGACGGGCTCGCCCATCACCCTGGAGACGGCGGAAGCCGCCATCCGCGACCTGGTGCGCAACCGTGAGCCGAAGCGGGTCAAGATCGAGGACATCCAGAAGCTGGTGGCCTCCCGCTACAACGTCTCCCGCTCGGACATCCTGTCGGAGCGCCGCACCGCCGCCGTGGTGCGTCCGCGCCAGATCGCCATGTACCTGTCCAAGGTGCTCACCTTGCGGTCCCTGCCCGAGATCGGCCGCCGCTTCGGCGGCCGCGACCACACCACCGTGCTCCACGCGGTGCGCAAGATCGAGAAGGCGCTCGGCGAGGACAACGCCCTCTCCGACGAGGTCGAACTCCTCAAGCGCATGCTTCAGGAGTAAGCTTCTCCTCGGCGGGTTGTTGAGGAAGGCGAGGCGCGGCCTTGCTTTCTGGCACGACACCCGCCACTCTTGCCGCCCCGCTTTCCCGTCTGCCGACGGTCGAGCCAAGAATTCCAACGAAAACGGGTGTTGGGACTATGAGAGTGACTGTTGAGCGCGCCGCCCTTCTGAAGGCGCTCGGGCATGTGCATCGCGTCGTGGAGCGGCGCAACACGATTCCGATCCTGTCCAACGTTCTCCTGCGCGCGGAGGACGGAACCCTGCGCCTGAAGGCGACGGACCTCGACATCGAGGTGACGGAGACGATCCCGGCCGACATCACCGACGCCGGCTCCACCACGGTCCCGGCCTACATGATCTACGACATCGTCCGCAAGCTGCCGGACGGCGCCCAGGTCTCCCTCGAGATGACCGGGGACACCGGCCAGATGCAGATCCGCTCGGGCCGCTCGCGCTTCATGCTCCAGGCCCTGCCCGAAAGCGACTTCCCGGACCTCGCCGCCGGCGAACTGCCGCACCGCTTCACCCTCGGGGCCGCCGACCTCAAGCGCCTGATCGAGAAGACCCAGTTCGCGATCTCCACCGAGGAGACGCGCTACTACCTGAATGGCATCTTCCTCCACACCCTGGACGTGGGCGGCACCACCATGCTGCGCGCTGTCGCGACCGACGGGCACCGTCTCGCCCGGGTCGAGATGCCGGCGCCCGCCGGCTCCGAGGGCATGCCGGGCGTGATCGTGCCGCGCAAGGCGGTGGCCGAAATCGTCAAGCTGGTCGAGGACGGATCCGAAACCATCACCATCGAGCTCTCCTCCGCCAAGGTGCGCCTCACCTTCGACGGCGTCGTGCTCACCTCCAAGCTCATCGACGGCACCTTCCCGGACTACCAGCGCGTCATCCCGAGCGGGAACGACAAGCTGCTCGTGGTCGAGCGCAGCGACTTCGCCAAGGCGGTCGACCGGGTCTCCACCATCTCGTCGGAGCGGGGCCGCGCCGTGAAGCTGGCGCTGAACGACGGCCGCCTGACCCTCACCGTCAACAATCCGGATTCCGGCAGCGCCACCGAGGAGATCGAGGTCGATTACGACGCGGCCCCGATCGATATCGGCTTCAACGCCCGCTACCTCCTCGACATCACGGCCCAGCTCGACGGCGACACCGCCCTGTTCAAGCTCGCCGATCCCGGCTCGCCCACGGTGGTGCAGGACCGCGAGGGCGCTTCCGCGCTCTACGTCCTGATGCCGATGCGGGTCTGAGCGCACCTTCTGCCCTTCCTTCTCGAGGAGAGGGGACAAGACCGCTTGATCTTTCGGCCCGCCTCCCGGAAAGAGGGGGCCGAGATCCGACATGTCCTCCGCCCCCCTCAGCCAGTCTCGCATCGTCCGCCTGATCCTCCAGGATTTCCGCACCTACGCGAACCTGGACCTCGCCGTGTCGCGCCCCCTCGTGGCGCTGGTGGGCGAGAACGGGGCGGGCAAGACCAACATCCTCGAGGCGATCTCCCTCTTCATGCCCGGACGTGGCCTGCGGCGGGCCGAACTCGCCGACATGGCGCGCCAGGGCGGGTCCGGCTCCTTCGCGGTCTCGGTCGCTCTCGATACGCCCTACGGGGAGCATAGGCTCGGGACGGGGCTGGAACTCCAGGGCGAGGCCGCCCGCTCGTCCCGCATCTGCCGGATCGACGGCATGGCGGCCTCCTCGCCGTCCGCCTTCGCCGAGCACCTGCGCATCGTCTGGCTGACGCCCGATCTCGACGCTCTCTTCCGCGGCCCCGCCGGCGACCGCCGCCGCTTCCTCGACCGGCTCGTGCTGGCGGTCGACGCGGAGCACGGCGCACGGGTGAACGCCCTCGAACGGGCGCTTCGCTCCCGCAACCGCGTGCTGGAGGAAAACCCCGACGACCGCCTCTGGCTCGACGCCCTGGAGCGCGAGGTCGCGGAGCTCGCCATCGCGGTGGCGGCGGCCCGACAGGAGACCGTGGGGCGGCTCGCCGCCATGATCCAGGAGACCCGCGAGGATTCCTCGCCCTTCCCGTTCGCCACGATCGGCCTTGAGGGCGAGATCGATGCCCTCGTGGCGACCCTGCCGGCGGTGGACGCCGAGGACCGCTACCGGGCGATCCTGCGCGACGGGCGCGCCCGCGACCGCGCCGCCGGCCGCACCCTGGTCGGCCCCCAGGCGTCCGACCTGCTCGTCCGGCACGGGCCGAAGGACATCCCGGCGAACACCGCCTCCACAGGCGAGCAGAAGGCCCTGCTCATCGGCCTCGTGCTGGCCCATGCGCGCCTCGTGGCCAACATGAGCGGCATCGCGCCCTTCGTGCTCCTCGACGAGGTGGCGGCCCATCTCGACCCCCGCCGCCGGGCCGGCCTGTTCGAGGCCCTGGAGGCACTGGGCGGACAGGTCTGGATGACCGGCGCCGATCCGGGCCTCTTCGCCGAGCTTGCGGGCCGCGCCGACCTCCTGCAGGTGACGCCGGGCAGGGTCGAGTCCCTGGCCGACGCATGACGTTCCTCCGTCCCCTTCTGGTCTTCGGCGGCCTCGGGCTTCTCGGCATCCTGTCGCTGATCCCCTCTCTCGGGCCGGCCATCGAGCACATCCAGCATCTGCCCGGTACGCCGCCGCTTTCGGACCGGGCGCTGGCGGCCATCCTGCTGCTTCAGCCGAGCCTCCTGCTTTTCGCCGCAGTCGCCGTCGGAATCGCGCTCGCGGAGAGGACCGGCCTCGTCTCGCTGCTCCTGCGGCGAAGCCGTGGGCAGGCGCTGCGGGCGGACGGGGGAGGCTGGGGCCAAGCCCTTTTCCTGGCGGCTCTCGCCGCCGCGGTGGCGGCGGCGGCCGATCTCGTCCTGCGGCGGCTCTCTCCAGCCTCCTTCACGGGGATCCCGCGCCTCGACGACGTGACTCTCCCCGGGCGCGTCATGGCGCTGCTCTACGGCGGGGTCGCCGAGGAGCTCATGATCCGCTTCGGGCTGATGACCCTGCTCCTCTGGCTCGGGATGAAATTGCTGCGCGGCCGGCGGCCCCCATGGCTCGTCTGGCTCGCCATCGTGCTGGCGAGCCTCGCCTTCGCGGCGGGCCACCTCCCCGCCCTCGTGGGCATGACCCAGCCCGATACGGTCCTGATCCTGCGGACCGTCGCCCTCAACGGCGCCCTGGGGCTCCTTTACGGCTGGCTCTACGCCTCCCGCACCCTGGAGCACGCCATGCTGGCGCATATGGCCACCCATGTCGTATTCTGGACCGCAACGCCGCTCTTCGCGGCCCTCGGGCTTTGAAACATGGATCTCGCCGGCCTTCTGGTCTTCGCCACCGCGCTTTTCATCGCCGCCGCATCGCCGGGGCCGGGAATCGCCGCCATCGTGGCCCGGGTGCTGGGGCGGGGCACGCAGGGGGCGGCCGCCTTCAGTGCGGGCCTCGCCATCGGCGACGTGGTCTGGCTCACCTTCGCGATCGCGGGCTTGGCGGCCCTGGCGCAGGCCTTCCATGGCGTCTTCCTGGTGGTGAAATACGCAGGTGCAGCCTACCTGCTCTACATCGCCTACAAGCTCTGGACGGCGCCCGCGGCCGCCCAGGAGGTGGAGGTCAACCGGGCCGCCGAGCATCCGGCCAAGCTCTTCCTGGCGGGCCTCGCCGTGACCATGGGCAACCCGAAGGTGATGGTGTTCTATCTGGCGCTCCTGCCAACCCTTCTGGATCTTACCCGGATCACGGTGCTGGGCTATGCGGAACTCGTCGCCGCCACCCTGACGGTCCTGGCTGTCGTGTTCGCCGCCTATATCGTCCTCGCGGCCCGGGCGCGGCGGCTCTTCACCAGCCCGAGGTCGATCCGGATCCTCAACCGGACCACCGGGACCGTGATGGCCGGGGCTGCCGCTGCGATAGCCTCCCGCTGAGCGGATGAAGTTCATCCGACCCGTTCTTTGGAGCGGACTCGCGCTGCTCAGCGCCTTCGCCTTCTACGATCGTTACTGGCGCTGGCGTGGCTGCTTCAACGAGCTTGGCCGTTGTTACGATACGGAAAACGGCGTCCTGCTCGAACAGGCCGGCGTGATCTGGGGCACGTTCGCCTTGGTCTTCTCCCTGCTGTTCGCAAGGAGTCTTTGGCGCATTCGAGGGCGAGAAACCTCAAGCGAATGAGGATCTAGTGGATTCTTTCGCACTTTTCACGCGCGCGTATGCGCGCGGGGGTGAAATTTCAATCCCGAGCCACTAAATAACTGATCTGACGAATCAAACCGGGCGCGCATGCCTCCTTTCCCGGCGCGCCGTGAAGGATCCCAAATGGCCGAACCCGCAATCAACGTGAATGCCGATGCCTATGGCGCGGAATCGATCAAGGTCCTGAAGGGCCTCGATGCGGTGCGCAAGCGGCCCGGCATGTATATCGGCGATACCGATGACGGCTCGGGCCTGCATCACATGGTCTACGAGGTGGTGGACAACGCCATCGACGAAGCGCTCGCCGGTCACGCGACCGAGGTCACGGTCACGCTCAACGCCGACGGGTCCGTGACGGTCACCGACAACGGCCGCGGCATCCCGACCGACATCCATCCGGGCGAAGGCGTCTCGGCGGCCGAGGTCATCATGACCCAGCTGCACGCGGGCGGTAAGTTCGACCAGAACTCCTATAAGGTCTCCGGCGGCCTGCACGGCGTCGGCGTGTCGGTCGTGAACGCCCTCTCGACCTGGCTGCGCCTGCGCATCTACCGCAACGGCAAGGAGCACTTCATGGAGTTCCGCCATGGCGACGCGGTGGCGCCGCTCGCGGTTGTGGGCGATGCGCCCGGCAAGCGCGGCACGGAAGTGACCTTCCTGCCCAGCCCTGAGACCTTCACCATGGTGGAGTTCGACTACGATACGCTCGAGCACCGCCTGCGCGAGCTCGCCTTTCTCAATTCCGGCGTACGCATCATCCTCACCGACAAGCGCCATGCGGAGCACAAGCGCGAGGAGCTGATGTACGAGGGTGGCGTCGAGGCCTTCGTGCGCTATCTCGACCGCGCCAAGACCCCGCTGATCCAGCAGCCGATCATGATCCGCTCCGAGAAGGACGGCATCGGCGTCGAGGTGGCCCTGTGGTGGAACGATTCCTACCACGAGAGCGTGCTGTGCTTCACCAACAACATTCCGCAGCGGGATGGCGGCACGCACCTCGCGGGCTTCCGCGCGGCCCTGACCCGTCAGGTCACCGGCTATGCGGATTCCTCCGGCATGACCAAGAAGGAGAAGGTCTCCCTCACCGGCGACGACTGCCGCGAGGGCCTGACGGCCGTCGTATCCGTGAAGGTGCCCGATCCCAAGTTCTCGTCTCAGACCAAGGACAAGCTCGTCTCGTCCGAGGTGCGTCCGGCCGTGGAGAACGTGGTCAACGAAGCGCTTAACCACTGGCTCGAGGAGCATCCGCAGGAAGCGCGGACCCTTGTCGGCAAGGTGGTCGAGGCCGCCGCCGCCCGTGAGGCCGCCCGCAAGGCCCGCGAGCTCACCCGCCGTAAAGGAGCGCTCGACATTGCGTCACTCCCCGGCAAGCTCGCCGATTGCCAGGAGCGCGATCCGTCGAAATGCGAGCTGCTTCTGGTCGAGGGCGACTCGGCCGGCGGCTCGGCCAAGCAGGGCCGCGACCGCGCGTTCCAGGCGGTGCTCCCCTTGCGCGGAAAGATCCTCAACGTGGAGCGCGCGCGCTTCGACAAGATGCTGTCGAGCCAGGAGATCGGCACGCTGATCACCGCGCTCGGCACCGGCATCGGCCGCGAGGAGTTCAACCCCGACAAGCTGCGCTACCACCGCATCATCATCATGACGGACGCGGACGTGGACGGCTCTCACATCCGCACCCTGCTGCTGACGTTCTTCTTCCGGCAGATGCCGGAGCTGATCGAGCGCGGGCACCTCTACATCGCGCAGCCGCCGCTCTATAAGGCGACCCGCGGCAAGCAGGCGATCTACCTGAAGGACGAGCGGGCGCTCGAAGACTTCCTCATCGACGCCGGAATCGAGAATGCATCCCTGCGCCTGGAATCCGGCCTCGAATTCCACGGCGATCAGCTGAAGGGCCTGATCGACGAAGCCCGCCTCGTGCGCCAGGTTCTGTCGAGCCTGCACACCCGCTATGATCGCAAGGCCGTGGAGCAGGCGGCCATCGCGGGCGCGCTGCGTCCCGACGTGGCGGAGGATCCGGAGCGTGGTCCTGCGGCCGCGGCCTATATCGCCCAGCGCCTCGACGCGATCTCCGAAGAGCTCGAGCGCGGCTGGACCGGCGAGGTGCGCGAGGGCGGCTACGTCTTCTCCCGCACCGTGCGCGGCGTCCGCCAAGTGGCCGTTCTCGATCAGGCGCTCATCGCCAGCCAGGAGGCCAAGAAGCTCGACGAACGCGCCGGCTCCCTGCAGGACGTCTACGCGAAACCCGCCATGCTGGCGCGCAAGAACGACGAGATGCAGATCGACGGTCCCGTCAGCCTGTTCACCGCAGTGCTCGCCAGCGGCCGCAAGGGTCTCCAGCTCCAGCGCTACAAGGGTCTCGGCGAAATGACGGCCCAGCAGCTCTGGGAGACGACGCTCGACCGTGACGTGCGCTCGCTCCTGCAAGTGAAGGTGAAGGACACAACCGACGCCGACGACCTGTTCGTCAAGCTCATGGGCGACGTGGTGGAGCCCCGCCGCGAGTTCATCCAGGAGAACGCGCTCTCGGTGGCGAACCTGGACGTTTAAGGCAGGGGTGTTGTCCCCCGGTCTTGAAGCCCGACTCTCCCGTCAGTGCGCGCTTGGTTGTCTGCTGCCCGAGCGACCCAAGCCGACCTGCCGAAGTTTCAAATAGGCCCGCCCTCCGCGACGGAGGCGGGCCTATTTGCCTTCCGGCGGACCCTGACTGCGGCGGCTCCGGCATCGAGTCCTTGGGCAATCGGCTGGAAGAAGCGCGGTCCGGCGCCGTAGCCGCCGCCAGCGCGCGCACGAACTCAACGCACGGGCTGTGCCGTCAGTCGCTGTTTGTCTCCCCATTACCTTGGGGGTAATCGACCGCTCGCTCTCCCCTCAGGCAGGATCAAGCCCATCAACGGCGCAGCCAGAATCCGGCCGCAAGTTCGAGGAGAGCTCCATGACCGCCACGTCCACCGCCAACATCGCACGATCCGTCGCCGACGCCACCCGTGCCGTCGTGCAGGAGTTCCTTGCCGCCCGGCTGGCCGGGGACTCCGAGCGGCTCGTCGCCCTCTTCGCTGACGAGGTCGACTGGGTGCTTGCCGAGAACCCTGCCGCCCGCTGGATCCGCCCGCGGTCCACCGCCACCGAATGCGCCGCCCAGTTCGCGGAGCTGATGGAGTACACCGTGCCCGAGGACGCCCGCGCCTCCGTCGATACCTTCCTCGTCGACGGCACCCACGCGGTCCTGATGGGGCACGTATCGGGAACCGTGCACGCGACGGGAAAGTCCTTCGAAGGGCCGCTCGCGCTGCACCTCACTGTCGAGAACGGCCGTATCACCCGGCACCGCCTCTACGAGAACAGCCTCTCGATCGCTGAGGCCTGTGCCCCGTGAGGGCGCAGACATTCGGTATCCAAAAGCCACCAGGTTGCACGCTACCCATCAACCGACCCAGCCAGACACAAGGAGATTTCCCATGCTCGACACCGCAAGGATCGCACACCGCTACATCGATCTCTGGAACGAGACCAAGCCGCAACGCCGCAGGGCCCTGATGGCCGACCTCTGGACTGAAACCGGCACCTACCAAGATCCTCTCATGCAGGGGCAGGGTTATGATCAGATCGATGCCTTGATCGAAGGCGTGCACAGCCGATTCCCCGGCTTCCGGTTCAGCCTCATCGGGACGGCCGACGGCTACGGCAACCAGGTGCGCTTCTCCTGGCAGCTTGGCCAAGAGGGCAGTGACAGTCTCATCAAAGGTACCGACTTCGCCACGCTTGAGAACGGCCGTCTCGCCAGCGTGGTCGGTTTCCTCGACGAGGTGCCGGCTGCCGCCTGAACCAAGTGTTCGTGCCCTCCGATGACGGAGGCGACGCCGATGAATGCCCCAACCCGAGATTGGGTCGGAGATTCTCCGACCTCGTTACAACCGGCGTTCGGCAGAGTCGGTCTTATCGGCCAAACACCCCCGAGAAGGTCAATGGTTTCGGCAGTTCGGGTCAAGGCTTTCTGCCGGGAACCCGCGGTTTCGGGCCATTTAGCGTCAGACTTCCAAACGGGGCGGCAGGAGCACGACCTGCAGAGCAGCCCCATACCAGACCCGGGGCGCTCGACCCAATGAGGCGCCAGAGACAGGACGCTCTGGCGCCTTTCTCATGCTTCGGAAGATCGAGCGCAACTCATCCGAATGCACCGCTTCCGAGCCGAAGGGGAGGCGATATGGTACAGTATGGACTCGTCTGAGCCGGAAGACATGGAAAAGAACTGTTCATTCGGGCACCTGTGGGGCGATGCAAAACTGGGAGGCGTCGTCGGCAGTGCCCTCGTATCCCTGCATCACTTTCAACACGCGCTCCTGGACCGGATCCCGGAAGACGTCTCCACCCACATCGTGGTCGAGCTGACACTTGGCGCGGCGAGCGGCGCAACTCTGTTCGTCGTCGGCGCAGCCATCGGCAGGTGGTTCAAGCGAGTCGGGTAGTCGGCAGTTCGACCGATGCCGTCGGATCGACAGGGCATCCGAAGAGCGGGTAGGGAGGCTTACGCCGCCGATGCGCCCCGGTAGGCCCTTTCCAGCGTACCGATGTCGAGCTTGACCATCTGCAGCATCGCTTCCGTGACGCGGCGGACCCTCGCCGGATCCTTGTCCTTGAGCATCTCGCCGAGGGCCTTCGGCACGACCTGCCAGGAGACGCCGTAGCGGTCCGTCACCCAGCCGCATTGCTGCGGCGCGCCGCCGTCGGACAAGGCATCCCACAGCCGGTCGACCTCCGCCTGATCGGCGCAGGGGACGAAGAGCGAGATCGCCGGGGTGAACCGGAATGCGGGCCCGCCGTTCAGGGCCATGTAGCGCGCGCCCGCAAGGGTGAACTCCACCGACATCACGTCGCCGGGCTTTCCACCGGGCAAATCGACGCTGTACGGCAGGACGGCGTCGACCCGCGAGTCCGGAAGCAGCGAGACGTAGAAGCGTGCGGCCTCTTCGGCCCTTCCGTCGAACCACAGGCAGGGGATGATCCTGGACATTGTCTCCTCCCTCGTCATGGCGCACTCAGGCCGTCGCCATGTCGGCCATGGCGTGCTTGGCGGCCTCCACGTCCATCCACATCACCTCGAAGATGTGTCCGTCGAGATCCTCGAAGCTGCGGCCGTACATGAAGCCGTAATCCTGCTTGGGGCCGGGGTCGATCCGGCCGCCGGCGGCGCCGGCCTTGTCGACCGTCGCGTCCACCGCGTCGCGGCTCTCCGCCGACATGCAGATCAACACTTCGGTGGCGGCCTTGGCGTCGGCGATCGGCTTCGGGGTGAACTGGCGGAACTTGTCGTGGGTGAGCAGCATCACGTGGATGGTCTCGGAGAAGACCATGCAGGCGGCGGTGTGGTCGGTGAACTGCTCGTTCTTCACCGCCCCCACGGCCTCGTAGAAGGCGACGGCGCGGTCGAGGTCGGCGACGGGAAGATTCACGAAGATCAGCTTGGACATGGTCGTTTCCCCTGTGGTGGTTTGACATTGATTCCCCAAAAAGTTATAAAAAGCAACTATGAAGTTAGAAAAAATAACTGAGTCATCGGAAGCCGCCCGCCGCCGCCATTACGACGACGCCTGCGCGACGGCGCACGCGCTCGATCTCGTCGGCGAGCGCTGGGCCCTCCTCGTCATGCGCGAGCTGATGCTGGGGCCGAGGCGGTTCAGCGACCTGCGCGCGAGCCTGCCGGGCATCAGCGCGAACGTCCTGACCCAGCGCCTGGAGGGACTGGAGGCGGCCGGCATCCTGGTGCGCCGCCGGCTGCCGCCCCCGGCCGCCACCCAGGTCTACGAGCTGACGGAATGGGGCTACGAGAGCGAGCCGATCTTCCAGGCGCTGGGCCGCTGGGCCGCGCGCTCGCCTGCGCACGATCCGAGCCTGCCGTTCAGCGCCGTGTCCCTGATGCTGTCGATGCGCACCATGTTCGATGCGAAGCGGGCGAAGGACCTGGATGCGCGGATCGGCTTCCGCGTCGGCGAGGACACCTTCCTGGCCCGCCTCGCCGGCGGCCGGATCGAGATCTCCCGCGCGCCCCTGAACGGAGTCGACCTGGTCTTGACCGGCACGGCGCCGGCCATCGCGGGCGGCGTCTATGGCGGCCAGCCCCTCGACGCCATGGAGGCGGCGGGAGTGCTGCAGATCGAAGGGGATCGTGCCCTCGCGGAGCGGTTCGTCACCCTGTTCCCGCTTCCGCCCAAGGCATCCCGTCCCGCCTGAGGGCCACGAGCGCGGCGAAGGCTTGGCAATTTGACCTCCGTCAAAGAGCCTGCCCGGTCCCTGGGGCAGGGTCGCTTCCGAAGGAGCAACCTCATGTCTCACGTGCCTCACGAACTCACTCAGGAATTCCCCTGACGGCGGAACTCACCTATCCGGAATTGGACCACACCCGCCGGACCTACCTGGCGAGCTACTGCCGGGTGCTCGCGGCGCGGGCTTCGGAACAGGGACAAGCCTGGGAACCGGACGCGGAGGCGTGACGCCGCATCCGCCGCGTGCGCCGCCGGTTCGAGGCGCTGCGGCCGAAGGACGAGGTGCTGCGGGCACAAGCCGACGGACAGGAGATCGACGTGGACGCGCTGGTGCGGGCGCAGAGCGATCTGCGGTCCGGCGGCTGCGGTTCGGACCGCGTCCATCTCGCCAGCCGCCGGACCGCGCACGACCTCGCCGTGACCCTTCTGGTCGACGTCTCGCTATCGACGGATGCCTGGATCGACGACAGGCGCGTGCTCGATGTGGAGGAGGCGCTTCTTGTGCTCGCCCACGGCCTCGCCGCCTGCGGAGACTCCCATTCGATCGTGACCTTCACGTCCCGGCGCCGCTCATGGGTGCGGGTCGAAACCGTGAAGGATTTCGACGAGCCGATGAACGACGCCGTCATAAGGCGTATCTCGGCCCTGAAGCCCGGTTCCTACACGAGGATCGGCGCCGGCATCCGCCATGCGACGGCAAAGCTCGCCGAGCGTCCGAGCCGGCAGCGGCTTCTGCTGGTGCTGACCGACGGCAAGCCCAACGACATCGACCACTACGAGGGCCGCTTCGGCATCGAGGATACGCGCCGCGCCGTGCTGGAGGCGCGCCGCGAGGGAGTGACCGTGTTCGGCGTCACCGTCGACAAGGAGGCGCAGTCGTACTTCCCGACCCTCTTCGGCCGCGGCGGCTACGCCATCGTCGGCCACGCGGCGAAGCTCCCTTCGGCGCTTACGGCGATCTACCGGCAGCTCGTCCGCTAGATCACGATCCGAAATTGAACAGGCCCGGTCCGGACCTGCGCCGCTCACACGGCGCGGCTGTGGGTTCGGCCGGAAGCGCCGAGATAGGCGTCGAAGGCGGATGCGACGCTCCTGACGAGGAAGCGCGTGTCCTCGTTCACCGAAAGCACGGTCCCGTCGAGCCTGATCACGCCGTCCTGCTCCAGCATCCGAAGGCGCGGGATTGATTGTAGGATAGTCTCCGGCGCGGTGCCGTGGCGGCTGCAAACCTCCTGCACGTCGACGCGGAAGTCGCACATCACCCGCTCGATCAGGTCGGCCCTGAGGCGGTCGTCCGCCGTGAGGGCATAGCCCTTCGCGGTGGCGAGCTCTCCCGTCTGCACGCGCTCCGCATAGTGCCCGGTCACGACCTCGTTCTGGGCATAGCCTTGCGTGAGGCGGCCGATGGCCGAGGCACCGAAGCCGATCAGCACGTCGCTCGGGTCGGTGGTATAGCCCTGGAAGTTGCGGTGCAGGACCCCGTCGACCTGCGCCTGAACCATGGAATCCTCTGGCAGCGCATAATGATCGAGGCCGATCCGGCGATATCCCGCGGCCACCAGCGCCTCGGCGATGGCCTCGGCCTGCGCATAGCGCGCTGCACCGTCGGGCAATTCCGCCTCGTCGATCTTGCGCTGGTGCTTCTTGAAGCTCGGTACATGGGCGTAGCCGAAGACGGAGAGCCGCTCCGGGCGAAGCTCGATACTCCTGCGTACCGTGTCGACGCAGGATTCGACAGTCTGGTGCGGGAGCCCGTAGATCAGGTCGAAGTTGATGCCGCGCACGCCTGCGGACCGCAGGCCTTCCGTGGCCCGGGCGGTCTGCTCGAAGCTCTGGACGCGGTTGATGGCTCGTTGCACCACGGGATCGAAGCTCTGGACGCCGAGACTGGCGCGGGTGACGCCCGCCTCTCCGAGAGCCGCCGTCATGGCTCGGGTCAGGGTACGGGGATCGATCTCGACCGCGACTTCGGTTCCGCCGTCGAGACGGAAGCGGCTACGCATCAACTCGACGAGGCCGAGAAACTCGGCGGGATCCATGATGGTGGGCGTGCCGCCGCCGAAATGCACATGGCGCACGGGAAGGGGGCCGGTCAGGCGATCCGCCACCAGCCCGATCTCGCGGCGCAGGACGCCCAGATAATCGACGATGGGCGCGTCCCGCTGCGTGATGGCGGTGTGGCAACCGCAATACCAGCACATGGAGCGGCAGAACGGGACGTGAAGGTAGAGGGAGGCGGTCGTCTCGGCCGGCAGGGCCGAAAGCCACTGCCCGTAGGCCCCGTGCCCGATGGCATCGGAGAATTGCGGCGCGGTCGGATAGCTCGTGTAGCGGGGGAGGCGCTCCTCGCCGTATCTCTCTCTCAGATCTTCTCTCATGGAGCCCTCTCTGCGGCGGCAGGCGGGTTGCTGCCGCGGCCGCCATGGACATTCAGACGGCATGTCTACAGGGGCAGCGCGAAGCGATCTTTGACTTCGCTCAAACCGATCCGACCGGCGCGGCGGACGCGGCAAATATTGATTTGGATCAATCTAAGAACAACTCCGAATAATTGTTCGACTGGCGCATTCTTGTTTGCGGTTCCACAAACAAGGGGCCGGTGGCTCATAGCAGAAAGCCTTCATCCGATGACGGACCAAGACGATCCGCCAGGCGATCCCACGATGGAGACGAAGATGAAGGCCATGACATTCCCGGGACGCCGGCCGCTGTTTGCGACCGCTGCCGTTCTTGTCCTGAGCGCCGCGGCCCTGCTCGCTCAGCCGATGGCAGCCGGTGCGCAGGAGAAGCTCGCCGCCGCGACGGCGACGGACAGGCCCATAGCCACGCCGCCGTCAATGGCACGCCGGACGCCCCGGTGAATGTGGTGCGCGATCCCACCGATCTTCCAGGCCCGATCGGCAAGCGCGGCCCGCAGCGGATCAAGGTCGATCTGGAGACCGTCGAGGTCACGGGCCAGCTTGCCGACGGCACCGCCTATCACTACTGGACCTTCAACAAGAAGGTGCCGGGCCCGTTCATCCGGGTTAAGGTGGGCGATACCGTCGAGGTCAAGCGCAAGAACCATGACGGCAGCATGGTGATGCACAATGTCGACTTTCACGCGGTGACCGGCCCGGGCGGCGGCGCCAAGGCCACGAAGCAGCTCCCGGCGAAAGCCGCGGCTTCGAATTCAAGGCGCTCAACCCCGGCCTCTACGTCTATCACTGCGCCACCCCCATGCTCGCCCAGCACATCGCCAACGGCATGTACGGGATGATCCTGGTGGAGCCCGAGGAAGGCCTGCCGAAGGTCGACCGCGAGTTCTATGTGATGCAGGGCGAGATCTACACGGAGCAGGCCTTCGGCACCAAGGGCACGCGGAGGAGAGCTACGACAAGCTCGTCAGCGAAAGGCCCGAGTCATCTTCAACGGCACCACGGAAGCCCTGAAGAAGAACCCGCTCAAGGCGAAGGTGGGCGAGACGGTGCGGGTCTACTTCGGCGTGGGCGGCCCCAACTACACCTCGTCGTTCCACGTGACCGGGGAAATCTTCGACAAGGTCTACACCATGGGCTCGCTGACCACCGATCCGCTCAAGGATGTCCAGACGATCACGACGCCTCCCGGGGGCGCCAGCGTGGTGGACTTCAAGCTCGAGGTGCCCGGCAACTACATCCTCGTCGATCACGCCCTGAGCCGGGTCGAGCGCGGTCTGGCCGGCATCCTCCAGGTGGAAGGGCCTGAGAACCCCACGGTGTTCAAGGACCACAATCCGGAGAAGTCGGCAAAATCGACCGGCGGTCACTGATTTTAGATGCCAAGGGAAAGTCGGGGCGCAAGCCCGGACTTTTTCGCTGCGCGGCGGGGCTGCCTCTGTTTGCGGGAGCGACCTCCCACCAGCTCGATCGTGCAACCGAGCAGGTGGAGCAGCGTATCGTCCCGCGGGGCCGAGGACGTGACCCAGGCCCGGAGCCTCATGCCGGGCAAGCGCGAGAGCGTCTGAGCGAGCCTGACGGACCGGCGGTTCCCCCGGGCGCTGACGCATGGGTGCATTTGGCTTTCCCGGCCGATGCGCCTATATGAAGGCGTTCGTGGCAAGCTGCCGGAGAGATGTTTGAATCACGCATCCGAAGCACGTGAGCGCCTCCGCGCATCTTCCGTCACCGCAGAGCTTTTGATCGACGCCATCACCGACATTGCCCTCGTGGTCGTGGACCTGGACGGCCGGATCACCAGCTGGAACGCGGGCGCCGAGCACATCAGCGGCTGGCGAGAGGACGAGGTGCTGGGACAGCATTTCTCGATCTTCTATCCGCCGGAATACATCGCCGAGGGCCGGCCGGAGCGGGAACTCGCCATCGTGCGCGAGACCGGCCGCTACGAGGAGCAGGGCCTGCGGCTGCGCAAGGACGGCTCCAGCTACGTGGCGAACGTCACCGTCACGCCCCTCCGGGACAAGTCCGACGAGATCCAGGGCTTCGCGAAGGTCATCCGGGACGTCACCGAGCGCGTTGCGGCGGAAGAGACCCTCAAGGCCCGGGAAGCGCATCTGCGCTCGATCCTGGAGACCGTGCCGGACGCGATGATCGTCATCGACGAAGAGGCGCGGATTCAGTCCTTCAGCACGGCGGCCACGCGACAGTTCGGATACGCGCCGGAGGAGGTGATCGGCCAGAACGTCAGCATCCTCATGCCGGAGCCCTACCGAAGCCAGCACGACGGCTATATGCATCGCTATCTCGCGACCGGAGAACGCCGCATCATCGGCATAGGGCGCGTGGTGGTGGGTCAGCGCAAGGACGGCTCCACCTTCCCGATGGAACTCGCCGTCGGCGAGATGCATTCGGGCGGGATGCGCTACTTCACCGGCTTCGTGCGCGATCTCACCGAGCGCCAGAAGACGGAGACCCGGCTGCAGGAACTCCAGTCCGAGCTCGTGCACATGTCGCGGTTCACGGCGCTGGGCGAGATGGCCTCGACACTGGCCCACGAGATCAACCAGCCGCTGACGGCCATCGCCAACTATCTCAAGGGATGCCGGCGCATCCTGGAGCGCCTCGAAGGCGACCAGGTGCCCATGCTGCGCGACGCGGTGAACCAGGCGGCGGAGCAGGCCCTGCGGGCAGGCCAGGTGATCCGGCACCTGCGCGAGTTCGTGGCCCGCGGCGAGAGCGAGCGCCACATCGAAAACCTGCCGAAGCTCATCGAGGAGGCGAGCGCCCTGGCGCTCGTCGGCGCCAAGGAGAAGGGCGTGCGCGTGATCTTTCGCCTGGATCCCAACGCGCAGCTTGTCCTGGCCGACCGCATCCAGATCCAGCAGGTCCTGCTCAACCTGGTCCGCAACGCGATCGAGGCCATGCAGGATGCGCCCCGTCGCGAGCTCGTGGTCGCCACGCAGGCACGGCCCCGCGAGGGCTTGGTGGCGATCTCCGTCGCCGACACCGGAACCGGCATCGCGCCGGAGATCGCGGATCAGCTCTTCCAACCCTTCGTGACCACGAAGAAGCACGGCATGGGGGTCGGCCTGTCCATCTGCCGCACGATCATCGAGTCCCATGGCGGCAAGATCTCGGTGGAGTCGAAGCCGGGCCAGGGTACCATGTTCAGGTTCACTCTACGAAATGTCGATCAGGAGGAATTGGCAAATGCCCAATGAGGCGGTCGTGCACGTGGTCGACGATGACCTGGCGGTCCGGCAGTCCCTGTCGTTCCTGCTCGCCTCCGACGGCCTGTCCGTCCGGCTTCACGAATCCGCTTCGGCCTTCCTTGACAGCGTCAGGGAAGCCACTGCCGGCTGCGTGGTGACGGACGTGCGCATGCCGGGTATCGACGGCATCGAATTCCTCCGGCGGCTCAGGTCGCGGGGCTTCGACCTGCCGGTGATCGTCATAACCGGCCATGCCGATGTGCCCATGGCCGTGGAAGCCATGAAGGAGGGTGCGGTCGACTTCATCGAGAAGCCGTTCGACGACGAACTCTTCCTCGCCGCCGTCCACGCCGCCCTCGACCGGCAGGGACAGCAAGCCCACGAAGCGGCCCAGTCTGCACAGGTGATGAGCCGGATCCAATCCCTGTCCGAGCGCGAGCGCCAGGTTCTGGATGGTCTCGTGGCCGGCAAGGCCAACAAGGTGATCGCCTACGATCTCGGCATCAGCCCGCGCACCGTCGAGATCTACCGGGCCAACGTCATGGCCAAGATGGAGGCTGGGAGCCTCTCCGAACTCGTGCGCATGGCGCTCCTCGCGGAAGTCCGCGCCAACGGGCGCCATACAGGTCCATAAGGGATATTCCTGAATAGGCGGCGAAACTTTTCCCTGGGCATATCGTTCCATCGGTCCGACGGGTGGAGCACATCCCGGGAAAGGCAACGGCAGGGCCCGCCATGATCACGGTTCCGGGACCGGTCATCGTCGTGGACGACGATGACGCGGTCCGGCAGTCATTGAAGTTCGCTCTCGAACTCGAGGGCCTGAACGTCCGCCTTTTCGAGGGCGGCGACCAGCTGCTTGCGGCCGAGGACCTGCCTGCGGAGGGTTGCCTCGTCGTGGACTACGCCATGCCGGGCGTGAACGGGATCGATCTCGTGAACCGGCTGCGCGGGCGCCATGTGGATCTGCCTGCCATCCTGATCACCTCCAAGGCGACCGCGGACCTGCGGGAACGCGCGCTGCGCTCGGGCTTCCGGGAAGTGCTGGAGAAGCCGCTGGAGGACAGCGCCCTTCTCGACGGCATCCGCGGGGCGCTCGCCGATCCCTGAACCGGCTCCACGCCGCGCGACCTCAGCGCCCTGCCGGCTCGATCACCAGCTCGAAGGTGACGCAGACCGGGTTGTCGCCATGGACCAGCTCGCCCGAGGAGATCTTCCCGCCGATATCGACCACGTCGATGTCGAGCCGCGCGCGGGGACGACCGCCTGAACTCTCGACGCTGCCTTTCCGGATCAGGACCTCGGTCGCATGGGATTTCACGTAGGTTCCATCGGTGAAGCGCACCTCGTTCAGGCTGCCGATCCCGTGGACATTAGCCGCAGTAATCCCATGCTGTGAGCAGATCGCCTCGATGGCGGTGCTGATGTCCTGATTGGGGCGCACCTTGGCGAGCAGCATGCGGGCGCCAGGCGCATCAGCGTTCCCGTCCGCTCGAACCGGCTCGAATAGGGTGAAGTTCGTCTCCGGGTCGGGGATGGCCTCGAAGGTGGCGTCCCGGAAGCCGATGCCGTCGACCGGGATGGGCTCCGCCACAACCGTGAGCGGGGCGAGCATGTGGCCGGCCCGCGAGCCCTCGCCCGTGTCCCAGATGCCGTGGCAATGAAGAAAAGGCTTTCCGTCGCGCACGCCCACCATGGCGCAGGCGCGCGTGACATTCACGGATCCGGCCGGCTCGAAGGTTTCGCTGTACCAAGCGACATAGCGCGGATCGGAGGAGGCAGCTGGCATCACGTATCGGAACGGCTCGCAGCGGCCGCCCCGGAACGCCACGAAGCCTCCGACGCAGCCGGATACTTTCATGCCTTCCGCGACGGCCTCGTCGACCGTCCGCCCGGGCTCCAGCACGAAGCGGAGCGGAACCGCCGATCCCGGCACGGCGACGGTGCGCTCCGGGGCTGCGGGGCCTGGGTGATGAATGTGCCTCATGGTCGGTTCTCCGCCCGCTCCCGTGCTCCTAGTCCGCGCGCATGATCTGCTTCGGGTCGGCCCGGGGATCCCGTGGTCCCCACCGCCCAGCCTCAACCTGCGCGAGGAATTCGGCCACGAGGCGGTTGAACAGCGCCGGCTCCTCGAGGTTCAGGGTGTGGCCGGACTTCGGGAACACGGCAAGGCCGGAGCGCGGCACCGTCCGCTTCAGGAAGATGCCTGGCCGGATCGTATGATCGTCCTCGTCCCCCGCCACCACGAGCAGCGGTACCTGGAGAGACGAAAGCTCCGTCTCCAGATCGTAGAGCGAGGGCCGCCGCATCTGTACGCCGCGCATGGTGTTGGCGGCGCCCCTGTCGGAATGCTGCGCCATACGGTCCACGAAGAGCTGCCAGCCCCGCGGATCTTTCTGCTGGAACTGGACCCGCGAAGCGCTCTCGCCGTAGACGGGCGCGAAGGCGCGGGCGCCGCGCTCCTCGAAGGCCCGCGCCACCTGCTCGGAGTTGCGGCGGAAGAATTCCTGGTGCTCCCGCTCCGATCCGTAGCCCGCCCCCGCCACGACGGCCGACCGGATGCGTTCGGGGTGGCGCAGGGCGGCGTGCAGGCAGGCGAAGGCCCCCATGGAGAGACCCACCAGGTGGGCGTGCTCGATTCCGGCCGCATCCATCACGTCGACGATGTCGTCGGCCGCGCGGGACTGGGAGTACTTCTCCACGTCCTCGGGCACGTCCGACGGCAGATAGCCGCGGGCCGCGAATGTGATGCATTCGTGTCTGCGGGCGAAGTAGCCCACCTGCGGCTTCCAGCTCCAGTGGTTGCCGCCGAATTCGTGCACGAACACGATCGGCGTGCCCTTCCCGGCGGATTCGTAGTAGAGCCGCACCCCGTCGCTCGTGGTCGCAAATGCCATCGAACCCGATCCCTCAGCGAAACTCGGAGACGGCGCAGCTCTGCCCGCCGTCGACGGGAAGGCATACGCCGGTGATGAACCGCGCCTCGTCGGACGCGAGGAACACCGCCGCGTTGGCGACGTCCCAGGCCGTTCCCATCCGGCCCATGGGAACGGCGGCGTTGCGCGCCGCCACCATCTCCTCCACGGAAGCGTATTGTCCGGAGATCTGCCGGTAGATCAGCGGCGTATCGATGAGGCCCGGCATGATGCAGTTGGCCCGAATTCCCTGCCGCGCATATTGCATGGCGAGCGCCACCGTTGCCTGGTTCACCGCCGCCTTGGTGGCGTAGTAGGCGAAGTAGGGATAGCCCGTCCACCGGATCGCCGCGAGGGACGAGATGTTGACGATGGCGCCGCCGCCCTGCCGCAGCATGTGCGGGATCGCGGCCTTCGCCGTGCGGTAGACCGGACCGATGTTCAGCTTCAGAGCCGCCTCGAACTGCTCCTCGGCCAGCTCGACCGGGCCGCCCATATGGGTCACGCCCACGTTGTTGTGCAGGATGTCGATGCGCCCGAACGCCTCGACGGCCTGCGCGACCGCGCTCTCGACCGAGGCCGCGTCGGTGACGTCCGCCGCGACCGCGACGGCCTCGCCGCCTTCCTTCCCGATGATGGACGCGGTTTCCTCGGCCGCCTCCCTAACGAGGTCGACGCAGGCAACCCTGGCCCCCTCCCGGGCGTATGCTACCGCGGCGGCCTTGCCGTTGCCCCAGCCGGGCCCCGAGGAGCCAGCTCCGAAGACAACGGCCGCTTTTCCCTTCAGACGGTCGACCATGAAAGTCTCCGGCATCCCATCCGGCACAGTCGCGCATGCCGCGGGAAGCGCCCGCGGTTCATCGGATGTTGTGTGTCTGGACAAGCGACCGGCGGAATCCACCGGCCGCAAAGGTGACAATGGCCCTGTGGATCAGCTCAGGCTGGTGCCCACTGCCTTTTCGAGAATGGCCCAGGCCTCGTCGCCGTACTTCTTCTTCCATTCGGCGTAGAAGCCGGCCTTGCGCAGCGCCTCGCGGAAGAGGGCCGGGTCCGGATCGTTGAACTGCATGCCCTTAGACACGAGGTCGTCCTTCACGCTGGCGTTCAGCTTCGCCACGTCCGCGCGCTCATCGACGGCAGCGGCGTTGAGGTTCTTGGCCACGATGGCGCGCAGGTCCTCCGGCAGCCGCTCCCAGGCGCGGCGGTTGGCCAGGAACCAGAACCCGTCCCACATGTGGTTGGTCATGGAGACGAATTTCTGCACCTCGTAGAGCTTCGCGGTCGAGATGATGGCGAGCGGGTTCTCTTGGCCGTCGACCACCTTCGTCTGCAGCGCGGTGTAGACCTCCGCGAAGTTGATGCTCGCGGGCGCCGAGCCGAAGGCCGTGAACATGGAGGTCCAGAGCGGGCTGACCGGCACCCGGATCTTGAAGCCCTTCAGGTCGTCGGGGGTCTGGATGGGCTTGTTCGAGCTCGTGATCTGCCGGAAGCCATTGTCCCAGATCTTGTCCATCACGACGAGGTTCACCTTGGCGATCTGGCCGCGCACATAGGCGCCGAGCTCGCCGTCCATGGCTTTCCAGACGGCGTCGTAGTTCGGGAAGGCGAAGCCGATACCGCTGATGGAGGCGTTGGGCACCAGGGTCGAAAGGATCAACGGCGACAGGGTGAAGAACTCCACGCCGCCCGAGCGGACCTGGCTCAGCATGTCGGTGTCGGAGCCGAGCTGATTGTTGGGGAAAATCTGAATCTCGACCCGTCCGCCAGTTTCCTGCTTGATCCTGTCGGCCGCCTCCTTCGCGCGCAGGTTCATCGGGTGCGTGACCGGCAGGTTGTTCGCGTATTTGTACGTGAACTCGGCCGATTGGGCCCGCACTCCGAAGCTGCCGACCAGGGCGGCGGAGGCGGTGCCCTGCAGCAGGGTCCGGCGTGAAATGATCATGTTTCTCTCCCTCGTGGCTGTTGTGTGAGACGACTTTAGGCGGGATTCCGCATCACAGGAAGGCGGTCGATATGCCCGGAATCGCGGCGATCAGTACGAGACCGACGAGCAGGGCCAGGATGTAGGGCCAGATTGCCCCCATGGCTTCATCGGGCGAGACGTTGCCGATCTTGCAGGCGATGTAGAAGCCGATGCCGATGGGCGGTGCCATCAGGCCGATGTTCATCGCGGTCACGACCACCATCGAATAGTGGATGTCGTTGATGCCGAGATTCTTGGCGATCGGGAACATGAGGGGCGCCATGAGCACGATGGCGGGCAGTCCCTCGAGCACGCAGCCGAGGATCAGGAAGACCACGATGGTCACGGCCATGAAGATGATCCAGCCGCCGGGCAGGCCGGCCATGAAGGTCGCGAGCTGCTGGGCGAAGCCGGTCTGGGTGAGCGCCCAGGCCATGGCGAGCGCCGTGCCGAGGATCAGCAGGATCGCGCCGCTCAGCGCCGCCGTCTCCACCAGCATGTCGTAGAACTTGCGCAGGCCGATGCCGCCATAGAGGAAGATGCCGATGACGAGGGCGTAGAGGACCGCGATGGTCGAGACCTCCGTGGCCGTCGCGATGCCGCCTCCGACCGCGCTGCGGATGATGAACGGCAGCACCAGCGCCGGCGCGGCGATGAGCATGGTGCGCCACATGGTCTGGAAGGGCGCGCGGCGCACGTTGCCCAGGCGCTCGCCGGATGCCTTCATGCGGGCGAGCGCGGCAAGCACCGCGAGCAGCACCATGGCGACCACGAAGCCGCTCGTGAACAGGCCCGCGATGGACACCCCCGCCACGGAGCCCAGGACGATCAGTACGATGCTGGGCGGGACCGTATCGGCCATGGCGGCCCCGGTGGCCAGGAGCGCGATCATCTCCCGCGGCTTGTGCCCGCGCCGCTTCATCTCCGGGAAGAGGGCCGGCGCGACGGTCGCCATGTCCGACACCTTGGAGCCGGAGATGCCGGAGACGAGGAACAGCGACCCGAGCAGCACGTAGGACATGCCGGCGCGCACATGGCCCAGGAGGGACGCGAGGAAATCGACGATGGCTTTGCCCATGCCGGTCGCGTCGAGGATACAGCCGAGGAACACGAAGACCGGCACCGACAGCAGGATGATGCTCGACATGCCCTCGTCCATGCGGCCGATCATGACGAAGATCGGCACCCGCGTGCTGAAGGCCAGGAACGCAAGGGTCCCGATCCCGAAGCAGAACGCGATCGGCACGCCCATCACAAGGCACAGGGCCACGACCCCCACGAGGAAGATGAGGATGTTGACGTTGCCGAGCCTGAGCAGCGCGGGCGAGAGGAGCCAGAGCGCCCCAATGATGGCGGCGACGAGCGCAATTGATATGGCGAGGTCGCGCATCGTCGAGGTCTTCACCGCTTGCGACGCGATGAAGCCCAGCATGGCGAAGATGCCGAAGGCGATGGCCGAGACCCGGAAGCTGTTTGGAATGTTGAGAGCCGCCGACGTGACGTACCATTCCTCCATCACGTATTCGACCGCCGGCTGGAGCATGACGAGCAGGAAGGTCGCCGTGAGGACGAGGCCGAAGGTCTGGATGAATCCCTGCACCTTCTTGGGAAACATCCCGGTGAAGAGGGTCAATCTCAGATGCTCGTTCCGGTCGATGGCGATGGCGGAGCCCAGCATGGCGAGCCACAGGAACGAGATCGACGCCGCCTCGTCGATCCAGACCACCGGATAGGAGAACACGTAGCGGGACGCCACGCCGGCCAGAAGCAGGATGATGATGACGGAGAGAAGCAGCGCCGATACCGCTTCGATCGGCCGGATCAGCAGGGCGCCGACGCGCGGGGCGGCGATCGCTTCGGCATTCGACAGAGGGGCGACGGTGTCGCTGGCGGCAGCCATGTTGCTCTCCATGTCCAGATCACGCTGCCGCGTTCCAGCGACGCGTCCTGCTGCTCACGAATCGCCGGACCAGGATCCGACGCGGGATTTCACGTTCCGCTCGATGGACCGGATACTGCCTGCGGACATCGAGAGGGCCTCATCCCGGTTCCCTCGGCACTCATGTCGTTTCCTCCCGCTTCTCCGACGCCGGCAACAACGCTGCGCGGCAGGTCCACTTTGTGGATCGTTGTTTCGTAAAGGATGGTGGAAAAGATACACGTCTTACAAGTCATTGCAACACGGGGGGAAGCAATTTAGCCTGTGAGACGATGACGATGCCCGAGGACAGAGGTCCATATCATGGACCTTCGACGGATCAGCACCATGGATGATGCTCCCTTGTCGACCGGAGACCTGTCAGGGTCCCAGAGCGTGGACAGGGCACTGCGCCTGCTGGCCCTCGTTGGGCGCGAGGCCGAGCGCGGCGCGCAGCTAAGCGACATCGTCGAGGAGAGCGGCCTCAACAAGCCGACCGCGCGACGGTTGCTCCTCGCCCTGATGCGGGCGGGCCTTGTCGAGCAGGAGGAGCGCACGCGACGATATTATTTGGGTGAGGAAGCCTACGTGCTCGGCACCCTTGCGTCCCGACGCCATGGTCTGGTCGAGCTTTCCATGGAGAGCCTGCGCGATCTCTCCGACGTCACCATGGACACGAGCTTCCTGTCCGTGAGGCGTGGGAACTACGCCGTCTGCCTGCACCGGGAGGAAGGCACTTACCCTGTGCGCACCCATGCCCTGCAGGCCGGGAACCAGCATCCGCTCGGGATCGGGGCTGGCTCGCTTGCCATGCTGGCAGCCCTCGACGACGCGGAGGTGGAGCGCGTGCTCGCGGAGAACCGGAAGGTTCTCGACACCCACTATGCCTATTACCCGGTCGAGCAGATCCGGGAGGACGTCGCCAGAACCCGTCGGCAGGGCTACGCCCTGAATCCCGGGCGCATCGTCGCGGGCTCCTGGGGTCTCGGTGCCGCGATCATGTTCCCGGACGGGCGCATCGCAGGCGCCCTCAGCCTCGCGGCCATCGACAGCCGCATGAGCGCGGAGCGGCAGCCGGAACTCGTCCGCCACCTGAAGGCGGAGGTCGAGCGCATCGAGGGCAAGCTTCGCAAGATGTTCCTGCCTGCCGGGAGCTGACCGTGCTTTCCACCTTCCATCGCCACGCGTTTTCGGAACTAACCCCATGATCGGCACCCTTCCTCCTCCGCACGGCAGCGTCACGCCTGTATCGAAGCGGGTCATGAACCTGTCCCATTTCCTGCGCCAGGCCGCGCGTCGGCATGGCCCGGAAACCGGATTCGTCTGGGGCGAGCGTACCTGGACCTGGGCCGATCTCGATGCCCGGGTCGACGCCATGGCGGCGGCGCTCGCCGCGAAGGGGATCCGCAAGAGCGACCGCGTGCTGGTGCAGTCGAAGAACTGCAACCAGATGTTCGAGTCGATGTTCGCCTGCTTCCGGCTCGGCGCCGTATGGGTGCCGACGAATTTTCGCCAGACTCCGGACGAGGTCGCCTATCTGGCGCAGGCGAGCGGTGCCTGCGCCATGATCTGCCACTGCGACTTTCCCGACCATGCCGCGACCGTCCGCGAGGCGGCGCCGGACATCCGGTTCGTGATTTCCATCGGACGGTCCGATTTCGGCGAGGACTACGACGAACTGGTCGAACGTCACGCGGGGCAGTCCGCCCCGACGGCAGCGGTGGAGCACGACGATCCGTGCTGGTTCTTCTTCACGTCGGGCACGACGGGCCGGCCCAAGGCCGCTGTCCTGACCCATGGCCAAATGGCCTTCGTGATCACGAACCATCTCTGCGACCTGATGCCGGGCACCACGAACCGGGACGCTTCGCTCGTGGTCGCACCGCTCTCCCACGGCGCGGGTGTGCACCAGCTCGTGCAGGTAGCGCGCGCGGCCAAGACGGTGCTGCTGTCGAGCGAGCGCTTCGACGTGGACGAGGCCTGGAGGCTGGTGGAGCGGTGGCGCATCACGAACCTCTTCACCGTTCCGACCATCGTGAAGCTGCTGACGGAGCACCCTTCGGTCGACGCGCACGATCACTCGTCGCTGCGCTACGTGATCTATGCCGGCGCGCCCATGTACCGGGAGGACCAGAAGCACGCCCTGAAGAAGCTCGGGAAGGTGCTGGTGCAGTATTTCGGCCTCGGCGAGGTGACCGGCAACATCACCGTGCTCCCTGCCGCGCTCCACGAGCCCGAGGACGGTCCCGGCGTGAAGGTGGGAACCTGCGGCTACGAGCGCACCGGCATGCAGGTGTCGATCCAGGACGACGAGGGACGCGAGGTGCCGCCGGGCGCGACCGGGGAGATCTGCGTCTGCGGGCCGGCGGTCTTCGCGGGCTACTACAACAACCCGGATGCCAACGCGAAAGCCTTCCGGGACGGCTGGTTCAGGACCGGCGATCTCGGCCATATGGACCAGGAGGGCTTCGTGTACATCACCGGGCGCGCCTCGGACATGTACATCTCGGGCGGTTCGAACGTCTATCCGCGCGAAATCGAGGAGAAGATCCTCACCCATCCGGCCATCGCCGAGGTCGCGGTGCTGGGGGTTCCCGACAGGACCTGGGGCGAGGTCGGCGTCGCCGTGTGCGCCCTGCGGCCCGGCGCGATGCTCAACGAGCGTGAGCTCCTCGCCTGGCTTGACGGCAGGATTGCCCGCTACAAGCTGCCGAAGCGCGTGTTCTTTTGGGACGCCCTGCCGAAATCGGCCTACGGCAAGATCACGAAGAAGACGATCCGCGAAGAGCTTGAGACGAGGGGATGCCTCCCGATCGAGCAGCCCGTCGAGGCCTCGGCTTGACCGGCATGGTGGCGCTCCAAACAGCCGATGGAAGGGATGTCGATGCAGGAAACGATCCTCGTCACGGGCGGCGCCTCGGGCATAGGACTCGCGGTCGTCGAGGCGGTGCTCGAGAAGGGCTGGCGCGCAATCGTGGCCGACCGCGACGAGGCGAGCCTCGACCGGGGCCGGGCAGCTCTCGCGCAGGCGGGCGGGCGCGTCCGCTTCGAGCCGCTGGACGTCGCGGACGAAGCCGCCGTGGTGCAGGCGGTGGCACGCTGCGAGGCGGAGTTCGGGCCGATCACCGGCCTCGTCAATTCGGCCGGCATCGCGCGGGACCTCCCCGCGCTCGAGACCAGCGCCGACCTCTTCCGCAGGATCCTCGACGTCAACCTCGTCGGAAGCTTCGTGGTGTCCCGTGAGGTCGCCAAGCACATGAGCGGGCGCGGCGCGGGCGCCATCGTGAACATCGCGTCCGTGTCCGGCCTTCGCGGCAATGTGGGCCGCGTCGCCTATGGGGCCTCGAAGGGCGGCGTGATCACCATGACACAGGTGATGGCGGTGGAGCTCGCGCCTTCGGGCATCCGCGTCAACGCCGTCGCGCCCGGTCCCATCGATACGCCCCTCGTGCGCGAGGTGCACACGGAAGAGATCCGGGCCGAATGGCTGGCGACCGTGCCGCAGGGCCGCTACGGCACACCTTCCGACATCGCCTCCGCCGCGCTTTACCTCCTCGACGGCACGCAATCGGGCTTCGTGACCGGGCAGACGCTCTCGGTGGACGGCGGCTTCACGGCGGCTGGCCTGATCGGCCGCTCCAGGATGGGAGCAGGCACATCTTAAGGGGCCTTTGCGCCTTCGGCGGATTATGTCTCAAGTGTGGCAGGCCCATCACAGCATTACCTAACGGAATAGGCTCTAAGCGACACGGATAGTTTGGACGGGCAAGCCCTGCCTCCTGGAGACCGTGCCGCGATGAAGTCAGTTAATGTGTTCCCCGCCCTCGCCGGCAGCATGTTGGTGGCCGCTACCCTGGCTGTTTCATCCACTCAGGGCCACGCGGCCGATCTCGCGATACGCTCGGCTCCTCTTCCGGTCCCGGCTTCGAGCAGACTCTTCTCGGCAGAGATCTATGGCGGCTACCTGACCGGTCTGGCGCGCGAATACGTTTATCGTGTTCCTGGTGACGGGTCCTTGGTGAGCCAGCTGAACTGGCAGATCGACCATGCGGCCATCGTCGGCGGCCGCCTGACCTACCAGCCCTGGGATTGGCTTTCACTCCGAGCCAACGGCTGGACGATCGTGGGGTCCGACAATGCCATGGACGATTACGACTGGCTGGCCGGCTATCTCGGCTTCGACAGCTGGACGAACTGGTCGCATTCGGAGGATACCCGCCTCGCGAAGGGCTATCAGATCGACCTCGGAACTGCGGCCCGGTTCTATCAGGCCGGGCCCTTCGAGCTGAGCGCCCTGGCCGGCTACCGTTTCATGACGTTCAAGATGAACGCCTATGGCGGCCATTACATCTATCCTGGGCGCGACGGCAGCTTCCGCACGGCGACGGGGTTCTTTCCCGACAGACTCGGCATCGCCTATCAGCAGTGGTGGCACACGCCCTATCTGGGCGTCGGCGCCAGCTATGCCTCGGGCCCTTTAAAGGTCACTGCGGAGTTCATCACCAGCCCCTTCGTGATGTCCAGCGACAAGGACCATCACAATCTTCGGGATATCGTGTTCAAGGAGCGCTTCAGTCCCAACTGGATGGTTGGCGTGACGCTCGGGGCCGAGTACGCGCTGACGGACAGCATCTCCCTGACCGGACGGGCGGAGTACCAAAACTTCTTCGAGGCGAAGGGCGGGTCTCTCATGATCGACCGTGCCCAGGGCGTGGTGGTGAAGACGCCGGAGCCCGGCGCTGGCGGCGACATCAGCACTCTCATGCTGTCGGTCGGCCTCAAGGCGAGCCTGTAATCCCGACCCATCCATCTGCGAGGCGGAGACCGGCTCTTCAGATCTCCGCCTTTTCGACTCGGACAGTGCGATTCAGGCCTGTTTGCGCCGCCGCACCAGGGCGAAGACCGGCGCGGCTCCGATCATGACGAGGAACACGCGGATGATGTGGTGCGCCGCCACGAAGGCGACCTCGATGCCGAGCGAGAGCGCCACGAGGCTCATCTCCGCAAGGCCTCCGGGCGAATAGGCGAGCAGCAGCGTTACCTCGTCGTAGGAGGAGACGCGACTCACGCCGGCCGCGAACGCGAAGGTGATCGCCAGCAGGATCACGGTGGAGCCGAGCGACAGCACCAGGATGCGCAGGATCTCGTGCGGCAGGAGGCCGGCGAAGCGGCAGCCGATGGTGGTGCCGAGCACGAGCTGGGCGGCGGTTACGATCTCCACCGCCGGCACGAAGCGCGTGATCCCGAGAACGTGCACGGCCGCGCTGACCAACATGGGTCCGAGAAGGAGCCGTGCCGGCAGGCGCAGGAGATACCCGGCGAGGCCGCCGGCCAGGGCTGTCCCGAGAAGCCAGAACTCGTCGGCCCAGGGCGTGTCGACGATGGACACGCCGAATTGCGGCCGAGCCCCGACGGCGACGCCGGTCGCGAGCCAGATCAGGAACGGCAGGGTGAGCACCACGAGGAGGATGCGGGCCGAGTGCACGAGCGCGATGGTGCGGGCATCGCCGCCCTTGTCCTCGCCGACGACCACCATCTCGACCAAGCCGCCGGGCATGCCGGAGAAATAGGCAGTGGGCATGTCGAAGCCCGCGACGCGGCGGAAATAGATGACGCAGGCGGCGCCGCTGACGACGACGAAGCCCGCCAGCCCGAGGATGATGGGCAGCCAATGCACGGCACTCTCCATCACGTGCGGAGTGAAGCCCGCTCCCAGCATCACGCCGATCACCATGGTCATCGGCGGCCGGATGGTGGCGGGCGCAGCGATCGGGGCGCGAAGGAGGGCCGCGAGGGTGCAGGCCGTCATGGAGCCGAGCATCCACGGCAGCGGCAGGCCGAGGCGCAGGAAGATCCAGCCGCCGAGGCCGCCGATCAGCAGGGCGAGCAGGAAGCGGCCATAGGGAAATGCAGCAGGCGAGAAACCCCTGGCCCAGCTTCGCAGGGCTGCGGTGAGTTCAGATGACATGACTTCTCGGTGCGGACCCCGGGCGGCCGGATTGCGTCGGCCCCGCGTTTAGGCCATCTTCAGAAGCCCGTGAAGCCCGTATCGAAGGAATAGGAGACTGTCAGTCCGAGGCCGAACTGGTTCTCGTCGCCGAAGCGCTTCACGATCGGGCTGTCGGCGGCGTCGCCCACGAGGCGCTTGTAGGTCGCAAAGGCGGTGGTCGACCATTGCGGCGACCAGACATAGGTCAGGCCCGCGGTCACTCCGACGGAGGTGAGGCCGCCGGACGGGCGATAAGGCGTCACTTGGCCGTTCACCGCCGCCTCGAAGGGCGTCACGCCGAAATAGGTCCTGGTGAACTCGCTGTCGCCGAGCGACAGGCGCGGGCCGACCGAGACGGTGAAAGCGCCGAATCTCTGCACCACGTCGAGGCCGAGATCGGCCACGAAGCCCTCGTGTCCGCCGAAGCCGCGCCGCAGCTCGGCTCGGGCGCGCAGGAACTCGACGGGCCAGTACTCCACGAACACGCCGGGCTCGACGGCCCAGTCGATCTTGTCCAGACCGAAGAGGCGGCGGTTGTCCTTGTAGTAGCGTCCGCCCTGGAAGCGGCCGACCACGCCGACGCGCACGGCCGATTCCTCGAGGAACGAGAAGCTCAGGCCGTCGTCGGGGGCGCTGAACCGCTCCGGGGTTCCGGCCCGGCGGAAGCTCACCGACGGAAAGCCGAAGGCGCTGAAATCGTCCGCACCCGGATAGGATGGCCCCACCCGCAGATTGCCCTTGATGGTGGCGATCCAGCTCGAGGACGTCACGGGCGCCTGGTTGAAGAAGAGATCCGCCGCATGGGTAGGAGCAACCGCCGAACCGACCGCGAGGAACGGGATGAGGGCGAGGGATCTGGCGATGCGCATGGCTCTTCCTGCTTCGGTACGGACAAGCCGTCCTGACCGTAAACTGACCCTAGGTCAAGCAACATCAGCAGGTTCGCTGCCTGACCGGCAAGCCGGAAGCGTCCGCCGATACACAATCCAGGTTTCCAAATCCTTTCCGGCCTCTCGCCCCGCCCCCGGCGAACCGCTATAGAAATCCCGTTACGGCAGGGAGGCTTCGGTCGGTCATGTACGGCATCGGCATCATCGGTCTCGGCGTCATGGGCCGGCGATTCATCGCCGGCCTCAGGGCCAGTCCGGATTTTCGCATCGTGGCCGGCTACGATCCCGCCGCCGTGGAGGCCGACGTGAAACGGGCGGCGAGCGTCGAGGCCCTGCTCGCCGACCCGGCGCTGGACTGCGTCTACATCGCCACGCCGCCGGCAACCCATGAGAACCTGGTCCGGCAGGTGGCCGAAGCCGGCAAGGCCGTGTTCTGCGAGAAGCCCCTCACGGCCGATCCGGCGAGCGCGCGCCGCTGCCTGGAGGCGGTGGAGCGTGCCGGGGTGCCGGCGGCGGTGAACTTTCCCTTCGCGACGGCGCCCGCCGCCGTGCGGCTGAAAGAACTGGTCGAGACCGGCACCCTCGGTGACGACCTCTCGGCCCATCTCACCCTGAGGTTCCGTACTTGGCCGCGCGGCTGGCAGCAGGGCGCCGTTGGCTGGCTTGCCGGTCCCGAGCAGGGCGGCTTCACCCGGGAGGTCGTCTCCCATTTCGTTTTCCTGGCAGGGCGCCTGTTCGGGCTGGGCAAGATCGCCGAGGCGGAGGTCGAGCGCGGCCCCAATGGCAGCGAGACGCGGATGCGTGCGTCCCTGCTATTCCCCACGGCCCGGATGACCATCGACGCAGCCGTCGGGGGCGAGGCGGAGGAGTTCAACCGCTTCGAAGTGAAGGGCTCTAAGGACGTCGCGGTGATGAGCGAGTGGTACAGGCTCACCCATTCGGGCGGAAACATCGAGCCGGCCCGCGCCGACGCGCATCAGATCGCCGACTTCGCCAAGTTGCTGGCAGGGCGGAAAAGCCGCCTCGCGACGGTGCGGGAGGCGGCCGAGGTGGTCGACATCGTCGAGGGCATCCTGGCAGGCCAGGATCCAAGGGCCGCCCCTACAGCGGCTTGAGCCCTGCCTCGATCTCGGCCCGGCGCGGCTCTAGGAAGGGTGGCAGGGCCAGGCGCTCGCCGAGGCTGCCCAGGGGCTCGTCGGTAGCGAAGCCCGGCCCGTCCGTGGCGATTTCGAACAGGATGCCGTTCGGCTCTCGGAAATAGAGGCTCTTGAAGTAGTAGCGGTCGATGGGCCCGCTCGACGGCGCCCGGATGGCCCGCAGGCGCTCCGCGCATTCCCGGTAAGTCTCGTCGTTCGGCGTGCGGAACGCCACGTGATGCACGCCGCCCGCGCCCGGCTGTGCCGGGGGGAGATGCGGCTCCACCGCCACGTGAAGTTCGGCCGAGGGTCCACCCTCGCCCATCTCGAACACATGAACCGAGGTGTCCCCGGAGCGGTATTCCCGCGCGGAACGCATGTCCATCCCGGTGGTCAGCACCGCCGCCGTGCGGTCGAGGCGCGGCACGCTGATGGTGATCGGCCCGAGGCCCCGGATCTGATGCTCAGGCGGGACGGGGCTGCGCTCCCACGGATGGGCCTCTTCGCCCTGTCCGCCATCGTCCACCAGCGCGAGGCGCTGACCTTCCGGATCCTCGAAGGAGAGCCACTGGCGCCCGTCGCGCTCGACGATGCCCTGGTGTGGAATGTGCAACGAGTCGAACCTCTCCTTCCACCATTGCAGGGTCTTTTCGCCGTTCACCCGGAGGCCTGTGTTGACGATGCTGTGCGTGCCGCGCCGCTCACGCGGGACCGGCCAGTCGAAGAACGTGATGTCCGTGCCGGGAGATGCGAAGCCGTCGGCGTAGAAAAGGTGATAGGCCGAGACGTCGTCCTGGTTCACCGTCTTCTTCACGAGACGCAGGCCGAGCGCCTGGGTGTAGAAGGCATGGTTGCCGGCGGCATCCGCCGTGACGGCGGTGAGGTGATGGATCCCGGTCAGCTTCATGGTGCCCTCCTGTTCCTATCGAGCCCGCAAGATAGGGGTGCAGCCATGCAGGGACGACCCGCGAGAACGCCAAGGTGTGCTTGCGACGATGCAAGAACGCCTCCTCTTTGAGGGAGGGGATAAGCATCGGCAATTCCGATGCGCTGCATTCCCAAATTAGATCGCAAAGCTTTTCCACCCTTCACCCCCGCGCCCGTGCAGGAGAGGGAAGAGAGTATCGTACAGTCACGAAAAAGGGGCCTTCCGGCCCCTTCGAATTCCCATTGCGGAAGGTTTCAGGCCGAGGCCTGGATCCACTTGGCGAGGTCGCCCTTGGGGGCGGCGCCGATCTTCTGGGCCACCACCTGACCGCCCTTGAACATCATCAGGGCCGGGATCGAGCGGATGCCGTACTGGGAGGCGACCTGCGGGTTCTCGTCCACGTTGATTTTAGCGATCTTCACCTTGCCGGCCATCTCGTTGGAAATTTCCTCGAGGGCCGGACCGATCATGCGGCAGGGACCGCACCACTCGGCCCAGAAATCGACCACGACGGGCTCGGAGGAGTTCAGGACGTCCTGCGGGAAGCTCGCATCGGTCACCTTAACGGTCGCCATTGTGTCACCTTTGTAGTTGTGAGCACGACTCACATCCGAGCCGCTCAACGATAAGGCCTAGTTAAGAACGGCCGTTCGGGGAATCAAGCAAGGGGTCTCTTCCCTCACACGGCTTTGATGAGGGTAAGGGCCGAGTCCAGATCGGGTTCCCTGAGCTCGTGGATCACCGGCCCGGAGGTCCAGACCAGGAAGGCGCGGACTCGCCGGCCCGGATAGATCTCCCGCAAGAGAGACCGGTAGAGGGCGAGCTGGGTCACGTATGACCGGGGCGGCTCCCGCCCCGGTCCGGGCGGGCGGGCCGTGGTCTTGAAGTCGGCCACCAGCACCTCGTTGCCTGAGATCGCCAGCCGGTCGATCTGGCCCGACACCATGATCTCCCCGGCCGGAGTCTCGACGCGCCCGGCGATGGGGGCTTCCGCTCGGGAGTTGGCGCCGAACAGGGGTGCGAGGTCCGCATGGCCCAGCACACCCAGGGCATTGGCCACCACCGCCCCGCGCAGTTCCGGGCTCAGCCGCGGGGCGCGGGCCTTGACGTAGGCCTGCGCCATGGCCTCCCGGCGCTCGGCGGGCAGATTCGGCAGCCGCTCCAGCAGGGCGTGGACCAAGGTGCCGCGCAGGCGCGCGTCGGGCGCATAGGGCCCGTCGCCGGGTCGGGCCAGCCGCTCCGCCGCGCCGAGCGCGCTGGACGGCCGGATCGGCGGCTCCGGTTCCGGCTCCGGTCGGACCGGCAGGTGGAGCCAGTCCGGTACCTCGATAGGCTCGAGCGGGATGAGGGCGGCCTCGACGGAGGGGCGGGCGAGGGCCGAGCCGTCGCGCCAGACCTCGATAGGGCCGTAGGGCGCTTGCGCCAGCTCCAAGCCGCCGGCCTTCTCGACCAGCCCGTGCCGGATCATCTCGCACCAGGCCTCCTGCGGCGAATCCTTGCGGCCCGTGAGATAGGGGGCGATCACAAGCCGGTCCTTGGCGCGGGTCATGGCCACGTAGAGGAGGCGGTTGTGCTCCTCCAGGCCCTTGGCGTGCAAGTTCTCGCGGGCCTGGGCCATCACGTCGCAATCGTGAGACTTGCCGGGCGACCAGACGGGAACCGTCTCGCCGAATTTCGTCGGCAACTGCAGGAGTGGCGGATCGCGCCCCAGCACCTCGCAGCCGTCGATGAGGATTACGATGGGGGCTTCCAGGCCCTTGGCTCCGTGCACGGTCATCACCCGCACCTCGTTGTTTACGGAATCGAGGTCGCGCTTGATGGTGTGGGAGGCGGATTCGAAGCGGTTGAGGAAGACCGTGAGAGAGGGCGTCTCGGTCGATTCCGACTGGTGGGCGAAGCACAGGAAGGCATCGATGGCGTCGCCCGCCTCGCTGCCGAGCCGCGCCACGAGCTGGGAGCGCCCGCCGCGGGGGCCGAGCAGCGTGGCGAAGAACCCGAAGGGTCCGCGGTCGCGAGCCAGATCCTGCCAGGCGCGGAGGGCCTCCAGGCCGCGTCGGGCAGCGGCATCGCCCGCTTCCGCGTGGCGTTCGAGGGCCGCCAGCAGGGATTCGTCGTCCGCCCGGTAGGCCGCAATGCGGATCAGGTCGTCGTCGGTGAGCCCAACGAGGGGCGATTTGAGCGCCGTCGCGAGCGTCAGGTCGTCCTCGGGCAGGAGCGCGGCCCGGCCCGCCGCCACCAGATCGAGCACGGCGATGTGCTCGCCGATGTTGAGCCGGTCCGCGCCGGCCACCGGCACGCCTGCCTCCTTCAGCGCTCGGATCACCGCCTCGAAGGCGGCGCCGCGCTTCCTCACCAGCACGAGCACGTCGCCCGCCTTCCAGACGCGGCCCGTCTCGTCGCCCTTGGTGGTCCAGCACTTCACCGCCTGCGCGATGCGCCGCGCGACCACGACGGGCGGGGATTGCTGCTCGGGCTGGTCCACCGGCAGCACCCAGGCCTCGGGCTCCTCCTCGTCGGCGGGGGTCTCCGTGGGCCACAGCTCCACGAGCCCCGGTGCGTGCGGGCGGGCGCTCTCGTGCACGGTGCCGACGGCTTTGTCCTCGAAGGACAGGCCCTTGAAGTGCCGGTCGACCGCGAAGGTGGCATCCACCGCCGAAAGAACGGCCTTGGCGGAGCGGAATGAGACCGTGAGGCGCACGTCCTCGAAGGGCAGCTCCGCCGCGCTCACCTTGCGCCACCAGGCCTGCCGGCTCGATTCGAATTCCTGTGGGGCGGCGCCCTGGAAGCCGTAGATCGACTGCTTGGGATCGCCCACCGCGAAGAGCGTGCGCACGCGGTTGCCCTGCGCCCCGTGGCCGGCGGTGAAGTCCTCGGTGATCTTGCGCAGGATCTCCCACTGCTCGGGGTTGGTGTCCTGCGCCTCGTCGATGAGCACGTGGTCGATGCCGCGATCGAGCTTGTAGAGCACCCACGCCGCGTCGCCGCGCGAGAGGAGCGCCAGCGTCTTGTCGATGAGGTCCTGGAAGTCGAGGGCGCCGAGCCGCGCCTTGGCCTCCTCTACGCGGCGCGCGATCTCGGCCGCGAGGGTGAACAGGGCGGTGGTGCGTTCGAAGGCGCGCGCGGCCTTGCGTTTCTCGACGAGCCGCCAGATGCGCTGCTGCTCGTCGAGCAGCTTTTCCTTCAGGGCCGGATCGACGGACTTGGTGACGAGCCGGGACTCGGCGCGGGGCGTCCAGTCGGACTCCTTGAGGAAGACCGCGAGGTAATGCGCGAGCTTCTCGTCGGGATTTCCGGCTTCCGATGCCGCAATGAAGGAGGCGGCGCGCTCCTGGTCGGTGGCTTTGCCGGCCATGAGCTCCTGGGCGATGGCGGGCCAGCTTTCCGGCTTGATGCCGCCTTCGAGCATGAGCCGCTCGATGGTCTCGATGCTCTCATCGGGCTCAAGCCCAAGCTCTTTGCGCAGCAGCGCGGGACCGTCGACGCGGTGCAGGAAGGGCTTGCAGCGCATGGCGGCGTTGAGCGCCGAGGACAGCGCCTCGCCGGCCGCCTCCACGCTCACGAGGTCGAGCGCCTCGGCGAGGTCCGGATAGCTGCCGCTCGACGCATCCGCCAGCACGTTCGCCATGGCCTGCGCCAGCATCTCGTCGGTCTGGCTCTCGTCGAGCACAGCGAAGCGGGCCGGCACGTTCGCCTCGAACGGCACGAGGTGCAAAAGCCGTTCGCAGAAGGCGTGGATGGTGTCGATCTTCAGCCCGCCGGGGGTCTCCACCGCGCGGGCGAAGAGGGTGCGGGCGAGCCTGATCTGCCGGCGGGTCGGGCGCTCGCCTTCGAGCTCCGTCAGCTCCGAGATCAGGCTTTCCTCGTCGAGCGTCACCCAGCGCCCCAGCCGCTCGAAGACGCGGATCGCCATGTTCGCGGCAGCCGCCTTGGTGAAGGTGAGGCAGAGGATGCGGCCCGGCGGCGAACCCGCGAGCAGCAGGCGCACGACCCGGTCGGTGAGCACCTTGGTCTTGCCCGCGCCCGCATTGGCCGACACCCAGGCGGACGCGCGCGGATTGGCGGCGCGGCGCTGCGCCTCGCGGGTGTAGTCCGGGATGACGAGATCATGGCTCATTCGAAGCCCTCGCCCCCGCCGGCGCTCGCGAGCGACCATTCCTTCACCCGTGCCAGGTGATCGTATTCGGAGAAGCGGCGCGCATATTTGGGGAACGGACGCGATACGTAAGCCGCTTCGCCCTTGGCATAGCGGGCGATCAGGCCCTCGAACCGGCGGCGGTGCTCCTCCACGATCTCGGGCACGGAGCGTTCCTCGCCGCGTCCCGGCTTGATCTCCCGCGGCTTGATCGGCTCGCGCCCGCCGGTGGTGTGGATGTAGACGAGGTCCGGCGTTTCCTTCGCGGCCGGCAATCCCCTGAAGGCGCCCTTCATCAGCATCACGGCTTCCAGGGTCAGCTGCGGCGAGAACCCCGCATAGACCTCCCGTACGCCCGGTGGCTGGCCGGTCTTGAAGTCGATGATGGTGAAGCCGCCGTCGCGGCGTTGCTCGATCCGGTCGGCGCGGGCGCGCAAGGTGAACACCCTGCCCTCAGCGAGTGGGATCGTCAGCGCGCCGGAGCGCTCGGCATACACCTCGACCAGGTCCGGCCGGCGTGCCTGTTCCCACACGACGAATTCCGTCGCAAGGCGCGTGAAGCGCGGCCACCATTCCGCGTAGAGTTCGGGATAGGCCTCGGCGATTTCCGCAAAGGCTTCCGTTCCACGCGAGAGCAGGTCTTCGAGCGCGTGCGCGGGCAACGCCTTCGGATAGGCTTCCGCGAAGCCTCCGAGCACATCGTGGATGATGGTGCCGCGATCCGCGGCGCTCGGACCGGCCGCGATGGGGTCGAGGGCGTCGAGCTTGAGGATGTGACGCGCGAAGATCGAATAGGGGTCTCGCACCAGCGTCTCGATTTCGGTGACGCTGAGGCTGCGCGGGAACAGGGCCGGATCGGGCTTCGGCCGCGGGCGGGCGAGGGGCGGCGCGGGCTCCGGCGTGTCGAGGTGGCGCGCGAGGCGGCGGTAGCGCTCGCCGGCCTTCGTCATCTCCGCCCACACCTCCTTGCCGGTGAAGGCCTTCAGGCGCTGCAGGAAGCGGGAAGGCACCATGGGCGAGCCGTCGCGCTTGTGCGCGCGGGTGATCACCACGTCGTGGGTGCCGAGCGCCTGCACGAAGTCGTGCGCCGTCTGGCCGATGCGCCGCTCCGGCGGCGCAAGGCCCACGCGGGCGCGCATGGGCCGGTTGAGGAAGGCGTCCGTCACCGTGCGCGGCGGCCAAGTCCCCTCGTCGAGCCCGCCGAGGACCACCCGGTCCACCGTCAGGAGGCGCGCCTCCAGGAGGCCGAGGATCTTGAGGCGGCGATGGGTCGAGCGTGGCGAGGGGCTCAAAGTGCGCTGCTTGGCGAGCGCGGTGAAGAAAGTGGGATAATCGACGAAGCGGCCTTCGAGCGGATGCCCTTCCTCCTCGCGGATGTCGGAATGCGCCAGGTCGTCGAACAGCGCCGCCACCGCTTCCAGCGACGAATCGGAATCGATGATTTCGCCCTCGTCGTCAGGAAGCGCGATCAGCAGGTCGAAGGTGCGGCGGTGCTCCTCCGTCAGCGCCATCAGGTCGAGGCGGCCCTCGCCATGGGCGGCGGGCGTGAAGCCGTCGAAGGCTACGCCCAAACGCTGCAGCAGCTCGTCGGCGAGGTCCCAGTCCGCGTCGGTCAGGCGGGCCCGGGGGCGAGGCGTGCGGTGGTTCTTCTCCGCGCGACGGGTCGCCAGAGCCGTGCGGATGCCCTCGATGCCTTGCGCCGGCGCGGGGCCGCGCAGCACGCCGATTTCGAGCACGCTCGCGGCCCGCTCCACGCTCGCGCGCGGCATCCCGAGCCTCACCAGCGAATGGGCGAGAAGTGCCAGCAGCCGGATCGGCCGCAGGTCGTCGGCCGCCGCTTCCGCGGCGAGCCGCGCCAGGCGCCCCGCGGGCGTGTCGGATAGCGGGATGCCGGCGGAGTCCTCCACCTCCAGTCCCCAGCGGGCAAGTTCGGCGCTGACGCGTGTCGCGAGCGCCCGGTCGGGCGTGATCAGGGCCGCCGTGCGGTCCGGGTGGGCGATGGTCTCGCGCAGGGCGATGGCGATGGACAGCGCCTCCTCGCGCTCGTCCGCGGCCTCAACGATGGCGATGCCGGCGCATCCCCGCTCGCTCATGGTGACGCGCTCTTCCGGCGGGATCAGGGACCAGCGATCGGTGGTGTCGGCGGGCCGCAGGGCCTCCGACAGCACGTGGTTGCGTGCGCGCGCCTGCTCCGGCACGTCGCCCAGGAGCGTCACGTCGGCGCGGTTCACGCGCAGGTGCCGGTCGACGAGGCGGCGCAAATTCGCCTGCGGGTGGCCGTGCACCGGATCGGTCTCGTCGTCGCCGACGCCCCCGATGGTGGCCCAGCTTTCTTCGTCGAGATCGGTGTCGAGCCCGGGCAGCACCACGGCCCCCCGCGGCAGGCGGGCGATGGCGGCCATGAGGTTGGCGGTGGCCGGCACCGAGCCCGTTGAGCCTGCGACGATGATCGGGTTAGCGGGACGCTCCCGCTGGAGCCGCCGCGCTTCGGCCTCGATGAGGGCGACGCGCCGGTGGGCGGGATCGCTCGCCTGGCGCTCGGCCAGGATCTTGGGCCAGTTCTCGCTGGCGATCTGCACGAAGTGGCGGGTGATGCGGAAATATTCGGAGAAATCGGTGTCGACCGCGAGTTCCAGCGCGTGCCAGTCGATGCCTTCGGTGGTGAAGGCGTCCATCAGGGTCTCGAGATCGCCCGCGAGCCCAACCGCGTCGGCCGGGGAGGCCGGCACCATGAAGGGGACGCCGGGTCCGAGCTGCAGCAGGCTGCGGTCCACTTGCGCCGACCAGCGCTGCACGAGCCGGGTCAGGATGAGGCGACGCTCCAGGGGCGGGATCGGCGGCTTGAGGGAAGCGGCCTCCTCAAGCGGCGTGCCTTCGAGACCCGTCAGCTCGAATTCGGCCTCGTCGGTCTCGCCCAGGGGCACGATGCGCGGCAGCAGCTGTGCCCTGCCGCCGCCGCGCTCCGCCAGGAGGGCGATCAGCGCGCGGGAGGCGCGGCGGGTTGGAACGTAGATCGTAACGTCGGCGAGCGCCGCGGGATCGTCCGCCAGGGGACCGACAAGGCGGCCATCGATCAATGCATCCACGAGGGTCGGCAGGAAGGCGCAACCCGGCGGGATGGAAAAGACGTTGGCCGTATGACGCGACACCGAAAACCCTCACCGCAGGCTGGCGGCAAGGCATCTTTCCGCCACAGGGATCGCCTGCGGTTCACCAACATGCAGCCACTGACCGTCCAGCTGCAAGCCGTAGAGCCGGCCCCTCGCGATGGCCCGGTCGTAGAACAGGTTGGCCGAGAACGGGCCGTCGGGCGTGTCCTGAGCGGCCAGCTCCGGCTTCACGATGGCGACGCCCGCATAGACGAAGGGGACCGTCTCGTCGCCCTCGCGGCGGTGCAGGCGCCCCTCCGGGCCCATGCGGAAATCGCCCCGTCCCTCGTAGCCGACGCTTGTGGACAAAGGCGCCACGAGCATCAGGATGTCCATGCGGTCCGGATTCCAGGCCGCCACGAGCCGCTGCAAATTCGGCTCCCTGCCCTCGACCCAGATCGAATCGGAGTTGAAGGTGATGAACGGATCCGGCCCCAGGAGGGGCAGCGCCTTCTTCACGCCGCCGCCGGTTTCCAGCACCTCGTCGCGCTCGTCGGACACCACGATGTGCGGCAATTTGCGTGTGCGTAAATGGCCCTCGAGCATGTCGGCGAAGTGGTGCACGTTCACCACGACGGTCTCGATGCCGGCCTCGTGCAGCTTGTCGAGGGCGAAGTCGATCAGGCTGCGGCCGCCGACCTTCACCAGGGGCTTGGGCATCGTGGCGGTGATCGGCAGCATGCGCTTGCCCAGCCCAGCGGCGAGGACGATAGCGGATTTCGGCGGACGCGGGGACAAGGACGTGAGGCTTTCCGCTTAAGGGGAAGGAGGAGAGTCTTCGAGGGGAATGAGCCGCGGCAGGTAGCTCTCGTACCAGACCTTGAGCTTGCTCAAGGATGGGTGGGCAAGGTTGCGCATGAGGTAGGTCTCGATCCGCGGCAGGTGCCTGAGGTAGTGCGGCTTGCCATCGCGCCGGTCGAGGCGGGCGAAGATGCCGAGGATCTTGGTGGCGCGCTGCGCGCCCATGATCGCGTAGGCGCGGGCGAAGGCGGCGACATCGAAATGCGGATCGGCCGCCCGGCGCTCGCGGGCATAGAGACCGATGAGCCGGAGCTCGAGATCGGCCGACACGGTCACGCGCGCATCCTGCAGCAGGGACGCCACGTCGTAGGCGGGCGAGCCCAGCACCGCGTCCTGGAAGTCGATCAGGCCGACTCGGGCGAGGCCCTCTCGCTCCGGCAGCCAGATCAGGTTCGGCGAATGGTAGTCGCGCAGCACCCAGGTGGTCGGACCCGCCAGGACCTCGGAGAGGGCGTCGGTCCAGAGGTTGACGAATTCCGCCCGGGCCGAGCCGGACAGCAGGCTGCCGATGATATGCGGCACGTACCAGTCCGCCAGCAGCTCCACCTCGATCAGCAGCGCCTCGAGGTCGTAGGGCGGAATGGGGTGCTCGACCCCGTTCGCCACCGGCAGCACGGGCGGCAGGTTCATGCCGTGAAGCCTCACGAGGAGCCGCGTCGCCTCGAGGTAGCGCTCCGGGATCGGGCCGTTCTCGTCGACGAAGGCCTGCGAGCCGAGATCCTCGATGAGGAGAAGCCCAGCCTCGAGATCCTCCCCGTAGATGCGCGGCGCGCTGAAGCCCAAGGACCGCAGGCCCTTGTCCATGGCCACGAAGGCATGGACCGTCTCGGCGAGCTTCGCGATCGTCGTGTAGGGCCGGCCGCGGCGCACCGGAGGCCCGACGGGGCGCGGCGGCGAAATCATCAGGAGCGCGGTCGAGCCGTCGGGCTTCATGAGACGCTCGTAGGAGCGGATCACCGATGCGTCGCTCGGCATGGGCCGGCGCACCGCATCCGCCCAGCCGCAGCGCTCCACGAGACCGTGGAATGCCTTCAGACGCATGAGCCGCGCCTCGAAGATGCCGTAGGCCGTCAGCCGCGCGATGCGGCCTCCGCCCGGCGCGAGGTCGAGCCGGATGTCGAGCCGGTCGTCCTTGAGGGCGTCCTCCGCCCGCTCCGGCCACTCGACCAAGGCGACGGCGTTCTCGGTCGTCTCGTCCCATCCGAGCTCGACGAGCTCGTCGCTGCCCGACAGGCGGTAGAAGTCCGCGTGTACGACCGGGAATTTCCGCCCGTCATAGACCTGCATCAGGGTGAAGGTGGGGCTCGGGACCTCCAGCTCCGGGTCGCCGGCGAGGCTGCGGATGAGGGCCCTCGCCATGGTGGTCTTGCCGGCGCCGAGGCCGCCCGAAAGGGTCACGAGGTCGCCCGCGCGCAATTCGTCGGTGAGAACCCGCGCGAGGCGTTCCGTCGCTTCGTGGTCGGGAAGCGTCATCTCCCAGAGGGCCTGTGCGACGTCGTCCTCGGGCATGAGTGGCAATCCGTTCACCATCGCTGATCCTCTATTCGGCAGCGATCGGTGGTACCGCATTATGCACCGATCGACCATCCGATGGCGATTCCTGCCGCTCGTTCGGGAAGATGCATGTGACGGTGGTGCCGACCCCGGGAGCGGAAGCCACGTCGATGCGGCCGCCGTGCAGCTCCACGAAGGAGCGCACGATGGAAAGCCCCAGGCCCACCCCGCGGTGGCGCGTTCCCAACGTGTGGCTCTCGAAACGCTCGAAGATGCGCGCCTTCACCTCTGGCGGCATGCCGCGGCCCTGGTCCTTCACCTCGAAGATCACCTCGCCGCCCTGCTTGCGGGCGCGCACCGTGATCGTCTGCCCCGGGCCCGAGAAGCCGACTGCGTTGGACAGGAGGTTGAACAGGATCTGCCGGATGCGCTTGCCGTCGGCCACGAAGGAGCCGATGTCGTCCGGCGCGTCGATGACCACGTGGAGCGAGGACTCGCTCAGCCGGTCCTCCAGACCGCGAAGCGCCGCCTCGATGGTCGAGCGGATGTCGACGATCTCCGGGATCAGCTCGAGAGAGCCGGTGTCGATGGACGCGAGGTCGAGAATGTCGTTGAGGATCGCCAGCAGCGATTTCGACGAGCGCTCGATGTGGTCCGCATAGTCGCGCTGGCGCGGGTTGAGGGAGCCGGCGGTCTCGTCACTGAGCAGATGCGTGAAGCCGATGATGGTGGTGAGCGGCGAGCGTAGCTCGTAGGACACGTGGTGCACGAACTCGTCGCGCAGGCGCGAGGCGCGCTCCAGCGCCTCGTTGCGCTCGGTGAGCGCCCGCTCGACGCTCACGCTCGCGGTCACGTCGATGAAGGTGAGAAGCGTCGCACCGTCGGGCAACGGCTGCGCCGTGCAGTCGAGCGCCGAACCGTCGCGCCGCTCCATGCGGCAGGTCAGGCCCATGCGCATGTCGGCAAGGCCGGCAACCGCGCCGCGGATCTCGATCCAGGGCTCCTCCTGCGGGGCGAGCATGCGGCAGGTCTTGATGACGGTATCGATGTGAGGGTGTTCCGCCGGCAGGTCGGGGGGCAGGTTCCACATGTCCGCGAAGGCACGGTTGTGCAGCTTGAGGCGTCCGTCCGAGCCGAACACGGCGACGCCTTCCTTGAGGGTGTCGAGGGTTTCGCTCTGCACGCGGGTGAGGGCGTTGACCTGGCTCTCGAGCTGGAAGCGTTCGCTCACGTCGTCGAAGAGATACGTCACGCCGCCCTGCGGGTTCGGGTTGATGACCACGCGCAGCGTCCGGCGGTCGGGCAGGTGCCACCAGAGCTCCTGCGGCTCGACGGAGCGGTAGCCCGAGAGGAAGTCCGCCTTCCAGGCGCGGAAATCCGCCTGCTCAGGGAGCTTGCGGGCTGCACGGAGACGGTCGAGCACCTCGCTGTCCAGCGGACGCGATTCGAGGAAGGCGGGATCGAGGCCCCAGAGCTGCTGGTAGGCGGCGTTGCTGAAGATGAGGCGCTGCGACCCGTCGAAGATCGCCACCGCGGTCGGCAGCTGATCGAGGGTGCGCACATGGGCGGCCATCTGCCGCTGCAGGTCGGTGCGGACCGCCTCCAGCTCCGACACGTCGACCGCGATGCCGGCGCTGCCGCCCGCGGTCGGGCGCTCCACCACGTCGAGCACGGAGCGCTGCCCCGCCACCACAGCCGTCACGCGGGCCGAGAAGGTGGCACCGGTCTTGCGTTGGCGGCTCGCCTCCTCGCGCGTCTGGCGGTCGAGCAGCTCGAGCGAACGGCCGGCCGCATCCTCGATGTCGGCGGCTTCCACGGCCATCAGGTAGGCTTGGTTGGCCCAGATCAGCCGCTCCTCCCCGTCGCGGATCCAGAGCGGATAGGCGACGGCGTCGAGGAGCGTCGTCATGGAGCGCAGGTCGGTGCGGGCGGCCAGGAGCTCGGACCGGGCCATCAGCAGCTCGGCCCGGTCGCCGGTGATGTCGCGCAGGCGCAGGATCGCCCGTCCGCCGATCGTGCGGCCCTCCACGTCGATGAAGCGGCCCGAGAGGGTGCGGGCCGTCAGCCGGAAGCTCTCGCCCCGCTGTCTGAGCTGCTCCAGCGCGCCGTCCACGGCCGCCGCGTCGCTCGGCGCGAGCCAGGCGCCGAAGGCCAGCGCCCGCCTGGCGGTGGAGCCTTCGGCCACGATGGAGGGATCGCCCTCGAAGCGGGGCTCGCCGTCGCGGCCCTGCCAGCTGACGAGGAGCTGGCGCTCGGAACCCATGAGCAGGGTGGCGAGGTCGTCGGCGCCGCGCAGGCTCGCGAGCTCCGCCAGAAGGCTGCGCTCCCGCCGGGCGTTGCGCCGCTGCTCGCGCAGGAGCATCAGGGACGTGGTGGTGGAGAAGGCCACGAGGCCGAGGAACAGGCCGAGATAGCCGGCATTGTGGAGATCGAAGCTGTTCAGGAGGTCGAGGAGGTCCGTGGCTTTCTCGACCAGCGGCGCCGTCACGTCGGCGGCGAGCGCAGGCCAGGAGACGCCGGCGAGGAAGGCCAGGGCCAAGGGCGCGCGGGCCGTGGCGACGAGATCGCCCCTCGGGCCGTCACCGCGCTCGTGGCGCTCCCATTCCCCTTGCCCGGCCATGCCGCGCGGTCCTTCCCAATCGTTCGCGGCCCTGGAGCGGGCCAAAATCATCCTGGCTGCGGCACGGCGAGAGGATGCCGCAGGGCGGTCTTCTATACGCATGAACGGAACTGCGGCACGGCCCGGACAACCCGCTGAGCCGGCCGATTCGTGTTCACAATAGACCACCCGTGAGTCAGCCAGGAAGAGGGTTAAGGTCCGCTTAAGCTTCCTTTGGAGAAACTGTGGACAATCGGCCACTACCCTTGCGGAATGCCCTTTGCTATCGGCAATCGCCCTCGATTCGAGCGGGCGGCCCAAGAAAAAAGCCCGGCAGTGCCGGGCTTTTCTGGGGTCGGGATTGCCGGAAGCTCAGTAGCGGTAGTGGTCCGGCTTGAACGGGCCCTTCTCGGACACGCCGATGTACTCCGCCTGCTCCTTGGAGAGCTTGGTGAGCTTCACGCCGATCTTCTCGAGGTGAAGCATCGCGACCTTCTCGTCCAGGTGCTTGGGCAGGGTGTAGACCTTGCGCTCGTACTTGCCCGGATTGGTCCAGAGCTCGATCTGGGCGAGGGTCTGGTTGGTGAAGGAGGCCGACATCACGAAGGACGGGTGGCCCATGGCGTTGCCGAGGTTCACGAGGCGGCCTTCGGAGAGCAGGATGATGCGGTGCCCGTCGGGGAACTCGATCTCGTCCACCTGCGGCTTGATGTTGGTCCACTTGAGGTTCTTGAGAGCCGCGACCTGGATCTCGTTGTCGAAGTGGCCGATGTTGCACACGATGGCCCGGTCCTTCATGGCCCGCATGTGCTCGATGGTGATGACGTCCTTGTTGCCGGTGGCGGTGACGAAGATGTCGGCGCGGGGAGCCGCGTCCTCCATGGTCGTGACTTCATAGCCCTCCATGGCGGCCTGGAGTGCGCAGATCGGATCGACCTCGGACACGAGCACGCGGCAGCCGGCCTGGCGCAGGGAGGCGGCCGAGCCCTTGCCCACGTCGCCGAAGCCGGCGACCATCGCGACCTTGCCGGCCATCATCACGTCCGTGCCGCGGCGGATGCCGTCGACGAGCGACTCGCGGCAGCCGTAGAGGTTGTCGAACTTGGACTTGGTGACCGAGTCGTTGACGTTGATGGCCGGGAAGAGGAGCTTGCCCTCCTTGGCCATGATGTAGAGCCGGTGCACACCCGTGGTGGTCTCCTCCGAGACGCCGCGGATCGAGGCCGCGACCTCGCCGAACCAGCCCTTCGGCTTCTCGTTCAGGAGGCGCTTGATGAGCGCGAAGAGGATCTCCTCCTCCTCGGAGCCGGGCTTCTCAAGGAAGGCCACGTCACCCTGCTCGGCGCGCACGCCGAGGTGGACCAGCATGGTGGCGTCGCCGCCGTCGTCCAGGATCATGTTCGGAACGCCGCCGCCGTGCCAGTCGAACAGCTTGGCGGTGAAGTCCCAATATTCCTCGAGGCTCTCGCCCTTGTAGGCGAAGACCGGGATGCCGGCGGCCGCGATCGCCGCGGCGGCATGGTCCTGGGTGGAGTAGATGTTGCACGACACCCAGCGGATGTCGGCGCCGAGCGCCTTGAGGGTCTCGATCAGGACCGCCGTCTGGATGGTCATGTGGAGCGAGCCGGCAATGCGAGCGCCCTTCAGGGGCTGCTTTGGGCCGTATTCCTCGCGCACGGCCATGAGGCCGGGCATCTCGGTCTCGGCGATGGAGATCTCCTTGCGGCCGAACTCGGCAAGGCCGATGTCCTTGACGACGTAATCGTGCGCGTCGTTCGCGCTCTTCAGGGCGGCTTGGCTCATGATGTCTCTCTGCGTCTGGTGGATTGGGGCCGTGTCTACCAGAGACCGCCGCAAGAGGCAATCAAGATATAAAGATGTCTTTATATGTCGGCGGGACTACTCGTCCTCGCCGAACCTGTTGGCCAGGAGGTCGTCGATGGCCTGGAGGCATTCGGTCGCGTCCGGGCCCTTGGCGGTGACCGTGATGGAGGTGCCCTGGGCGGCCGCGAGGGTCAGGAGGCCCATGATCGAGCGCCCGCCGACGGTCTCGCCGCAGCGGGTCACGGTGACGTCGGAGTCGAAGCGCTCCACGGTCTGGACGAACTTGGCCGAGGCGCGGGCATGAAGGCCGCGGCGGTTGATGATCCGGATCTCCCGGACCTGGGCTCCGTCGGGAACCGGCGCCGGCGGGCAGTCTTCGTCGTCGGCGCGCTGCATAGAGCTATTTTCCCGAGAGGACGCGCGAGGCGACGTTGATGTACTTGCGGCCGGCCTCCTGGGCGTGGGAGACGGCCTCGGCCAGGGATTCCTCGTCCCGGACGCTCGCGAGCTTGATCAGCATCGGCAGGTTGATGCCGGCGACGACCTCCACCGACTTGCCGTTCATGCAGGACAGCGCCAGGTTCGAAGGGGTGCCCCCGAACATGTCGGTGAGGACGACCACGCCCTGGCCCGTATTGACCCGGCATACGGCGGCCATGATGTCCTTGCGCCGCGTCTCCATGTCGTCGTCGGGGCCGATCGTGATCGTTTCGAGCTGCTCTTGAGGCCCCACCACATGCTCCAACGCGGCCTTGAACTCCGTCGCGAGCTGCCCGTGGGTGACGAGCACCATTCCTATCATATTGTTACTGGTCCGAACGCTCCATGAGAGCGGAGCCGCTATTTTGTGCACTGCGAAGCCTAGCGCAAGAGCCGTGAGACGAAAAGTTCATCACAGTGTCATGACCGTGTCGTAAACACCACTCAGGCGCGCAAGAGCAATATCGGCCGAAAATGCGCCCGTCCGGACCCGAAGGCGAGGCACCATGACGCCGCAGAGGTCGACGTGCCCGTCCTGCTCCTCCGGATGGCGCGGCGGGTCGTCCTCCGAAAGGTCGACGACGAGGCGGATCACGGCGGCGGGCTCGAAGGGCTGCCGGACGATGCCGACCCCACGGACCTCGATGCAGCCGGAGATCGGCTCCACGGGGGAGGCGACGAGGCGGCCGTGCTGCGGCCGCAGCCGGGTGCGGTCGTCGCTGACTAAGCGGCAGAACAGGCCGGCCCGGCCGGCGTGGAACAGGATCTCGCGCGCGAGCGACGATTTGCCGGCTCCCGACGCGCCGCGGATGAGGAGCCCGTCTTCCCCCACCACCACGCAGCAGGCATGGATCGTCGCGGCGTCGTTCAAGGAAGGATCATCCCTTCTGGGTCGCGACCGGCAGGCGGATGATGAAGCGGGCGCCGAGCCGGCGCGGCTCCCCGGTCTCGTCCGGAGGGCCGAGCTGGTTCTCGGCCCGGATGCTCCCGCGATGAGCCTCCACGATCTGACGCGAGATGGACAGGCCGAGCCCCGAGTTCTGGCCGAAGCCCTGCTCCGGCCGGTCCGTGTAGAAGCGCTCGAAAATCCGGTCGAGGGCATGGGGCTCGATGCCCGGGCCGCTGTCCTCCACGACGATCTCCACGTCCGCCTTGCGCCGCCGCAGGGTGATGCGAACGGGCTGGTCCTCGGGCGAGAAGGAGCGGGCGTTGTCGATAAGGTTGTTGAAGACCTGGCTCAGGCGGCTGTCGTGGCCGAGGACCCGGAAAGCGTCGCGGCCCTTCGGGTGCGGCTCGACCTTCAGGGCGATGAGAGGATCGCCCTCGCGCCGGCGTTCGTTGGCGATCGACACCACCGCGTCGAGGAGCTGGGCCATGTCGAGGGGCTCGGCATCGGCGCGGGCCAGCTCCGCATCGAGGCGCGAGGCGTCCGAAATGTCGCTGATCAGGCGGTCGAGGCGCCGCACGTCGTGCTGGATGATGGCCATGAGGCGCTGGCGGGAATCGTCGTTGCGGGCGAGCGGCAGGGTTTCCACCGCGCTTCTCAGGGAGGTGAGGGGGTTCTTCAGCTCGTGCGCCACGTCCGCCGCGAAGCTCTCGATGGCGTCGATGCGGTTGTAGAGCGCCTTCGTCATGTCGCGGAGCGCCCCCGAGAGGTGGCCGATCTCGTCGGCGCGGGCGGTGAAGTCCGGGATCTCCTGGCGTGACTTGGTGCCCCAGCGCACCCGCTCGGCCGCCTCCGCGAGGCGTCGCACCGGCCCGGCAATGGCGCCGGCCAGGAACAGGGACAGCACGATCATCACGGCGGCCGCCACCAGGAAGACCTGGAGCAGGGCGAAGCGCTCCGACGCGATGATCGCGTCGATGTCGCCTTCCTGAGTCGAGAGCAGCAGGACGCCCTGCACAGTCCGAAAACGCTGAATCGGAACCGCCACCGACACGATGGTCTCGCCCCGGTTGTTCACGCGCACCTCGCTCCACTGCTTGCCGGTGAAGGCCTGCTGCACCTCGGGCAGGGACTTGCCGTTAACCGGTCCCGCCTCCTCCTGGACGGGGCGCCGCTTGCGCCGGAAGAGGTTGCGCAGGGAATTCCAGGTCCGCTCGATGAAGCTCGTGGTGTCCTCGGGGGTCGCCACCGGCGGCAGGTCGAGGCGCAGGATGTCGCCGCGGGAATAGAACGTGCGGGAATCGAGCAGGAGGAAGCCTTCCCGGTCGAACACGCGCGCGCGGGTTCGGGTGGGCGTGATCAGGCGCCGCAGCAGGGGGGCCACCCGCTCGGGATTGATCGAGAACTCGAGGGAGGACTGATTCTCGTCGCTGAAGCCCGTCTCGCCGGCCTGCATCTGCAGGAGCTTGTCCGGGTCGATGGCGATGGTGTTGGTGTCCACCGTCGCGGAGCTAGCGATGGCGCCGGCGATGATCTCGCCCTGGATCAGGAGGCTCTGGACCCGCGCCTCGATCAGGCCCTCGCGGAACTGGTTGAGGTAGAGGAAGCCGACCAGCAGCGCCACGAGGCCGGCGAGGTTGAGCACGACGATCCGTCGCGTCAGGCTCGACGACGCGCGCTGCACGAGCATCCGGCCGAGCTGCCGGAGCTGCGCAAGGACCCCGCGGGGGGCCGGCGGCTCCTCGGCCGCAGCCTCGGCGGGGATGGGGTCAGCCTTCATGCCAGTCATTCATGACGCCTCGGGCGTCAGGCTTCCTTGAAGCGATAGCCGACGCCGTAGAGGGTCTCGATCATTTCGAAATTGGGGTCAACCATCTTGAACTTCTTGCGCAGGCGCTTGATGTGGCTGTCGATGGTGCGGTCGTCCACATACACCTGGTCGTCGTAAGCCGCGTCCATCAGGGCGTTGCGGCTCTTCACCACGCCCGGGCGCGTGGCGAGCGCCTGCAGGATCAGGAACTCGGTGACCGTCAGGGTGACCGGCTCGCCCTTCCAGGTACAGGCATGCCGCTCCGGATCCATCTTGAGCTGCCCGCGCTCGAGCGCCTTGGCATCCGTCTCCCGCGGGGCCGTCTGGTCCTTCGGGGCGAAGCGGCGCAGGACCGCCTTGACCCGCTCCACGAGCAGGCGTTGCGAGAACGGCTTCCGGATGAAGTCGTCGGCGCCCATTTTCAGGCCGAAGAGTTCGTCGATCTCCTCGTCCTTGGAGGTCAGGAAGATCACGGGCAGATCCGATTTCTGACGCAGGCGGCGCAGAAGCTCCATGCCATCCATGCGCGGCATCTTGATGTCGAAGATGGCAAGATCCGGAGGGGCATGCTTCAGGCCGTCCAGGGCGGAGGCCCCGTCCGTGTAGGTCTGAATGCGATAGCCTTCCGCCTCCAGGGCGATGGAGACGGATGTCAGGATGTTGCGATCGTCATCGACAAGGGCGATCGTTGGCATGAACTCTTCCTTGTTAAACGCGAAGGCCGCTTTCGGCATGTTCTGACCGGCTTCTGGTGCGACAACGCCGGAGGCGTCAAAACGTGCCCAACTGCGCCTTTCTCATGGCATAAATATGATCCCGGCGTGGGATCGCCAGTGGCCCGGACGGACCGGAGGCTAACCCTTCCGTCCCAACCGGAGATGAACGGCCCCGAAAAATGTCGTGGGCCCGGCCCGAACCGGAAGATTCCCGGCTTTTGGGAAAATCCTGGTCGTCGGAGGATTGAAAGCCTTGGAAAAACTGCGAAAAACCGGCTCCCCTGCCCAAAAACGGCCTAGCTTGGGCAAAAATAGAATGCGATGGAACGTCCTCAGTTGACCGTGGCTCCGGCTGATCCCACCATCGCCGTATAGGCGGTAAGGCTTTAGGGTCAGACGGCGCCGCTTGAACAAGAACAGTATAGCGCCATTTCTGGGCAGGAAACAGGGCCGCTCGGTGGCCGCGATCAGGAGAAGTCTTCCGTGGAAACTATCGGTGTGTTCAACAGCGCCAAGGGGGCCGAGGCCTCCGGCTTCCGCAATCTCAAACGGGTCTATTGGAACCTCGATGCGCCCATGCTCTACGAGCAGTCCCTGATCCGTGGAGAGACGAGGCTGATCCAAGGTGGGGCACTGCTGGCGGAGACGGGCGTCCATACCGGCCGCTCCCCCAAGGACAAGTTCGTCGTGCGCGACGGCGCGACCGAAGATTCCGTCTGGTGGGACAACAACGGCGCCATCACGCCCGGCCATTTCGAAACCCTGCTCGAGGATTTCATGGCCCATGCCGAGGGCAAGGAGCTGTTCGCCCAGGACCTCTACGGCGGGGCCGAGCCGGCCTACCGGGTCAAGGCACGGGTCTTCACGGAATACGCCTGGCACTCTCTCTTCATCCGCAACCTCCTCATCCGTCCCGACCGGGGCGAGCTGAAGGATTTTGTGCCGGATCTCACCATTATCGACCTGCCGTCCTTCAAGGCCGATCCGGCGCGTCACGGCTGCCGCTCGGAGACGGTGATCGCCATCGATTTCGCGCGCCGAATCGTGCTGATCGGCGGCACGTCCTATGCGGGCGAGATGAAGAAGTCGGTCTTCACCTATCTCAACTACGTTCTGCCCCCGCAGAACATCATGCCCATGCACTGTTCGGCCAATGTGGGGCGCGACAATGACGTCGCCCTGTTCTTCGGGCTGTCTGGCACCGGCAAGACGACCCTCTCGGCCGATCCGAACCGGATCCTGCTCGGCGACGACGAGCACGGCTGGGGCCCGAACGGCGTCTTCAACTTCGAGGGCGGCTGCTACGCCAAGATGATCCGCCTGTCCCGCGAGGCGGAGCCCGAGATCTACGCCACCACCGAGCGCTTCGGCACGGTGCTGGAGAACGTGGTGGTCGACCCCATCACCCGCATCCCGAATTTCGACGACGCCTCGAAGACCGAGAACACCCGTGGTGCCTATCCGCTGGAGTTCATTCCAAACGCCAGTTCGACGGGCCGCGCCGGCATCCCGAAGAACATCGTGATGCTCACCTGCGACGCCTTCGGCGTCCTGCCTCCCATCGCCAAGCTCACGCCTGCGGAGGCCATGTACCACTTCCTGTCCGGCTACACCGCCAAGGTTGCCGGCACGGAGAAGGGCGTCAAGGACCCGGAGGCGACCTTCTCCACCTGCTTCGGCGCGCCCTTCATGCCGCGCCATCCGTCCGTCTACGGCAATCTGCTGCGCGACCTCATCGCGAAGCACTCGGTCGATTGCTGGCTCGTCAACACCGGTTGGACCGGCGGCAAGTTCGGTGTCGGCCGGCGCATGCCGATCCGCGTCACGCGCCGCCTGCTGACGGCAGCCCTCGACGGGTCGCTCTCCCGCGCCGATTTCCGCCGCGATCCCTACTTCGGCTTCGCCGTGCCGACCTCGGTGCCAGGCGTCGAGCCGCATATCCTGTATCCTGTCAAGACCTGGCAGGACAAGGCGGCCTTCGCGGAGACGGCCAAGCGCCTCGTCGACATGTTCAAGGAGAACTTCAAGCGGTTCGAGGGCCATGTGGACGAGGACGTCCGGGCCGCCGCGCCGCAGATGTCGATCGCGGCCTGACCTTAAAGTGAAGAACGGCTGCCGCGCCCGCCTGATCGCGTGGGCGTGGATCATCGGCAGCGTGTCGGCGCTTCTGGGTGGATCGACCACCCAGACCATGGCCGGCACGCTGGTCGGAGCGCTGGAGCACGGCCGGGCCAGAGCCGAAGGGCTTCTCAGGCGCCAGGGCATCCTCGATCCGGCCCCGAGGGTGGCTCATCTCAGCTATGTCTGCACCTTGCGGCTGACGCGAGCCGCCATGGCGGTTCTCGACCTGCGCGAAATCGTCCCTGGAGCGGTTGCACCGCGGGGCCACAACCGCATCCTCGTCCTGGACGGGGCCGGCAAGGTCCGCAGCCAGATCGCCTATGCGACCGAGCGCCCGCTCTCGTACCGGGGCCGGAGGCTACTTCTACAGGGCAGCCTTGCGGTCGACAGCCTCATGCCGGAAGGCAACGTCCTGTCCTTCGGCGACACGGGCCGCCCCGGGTCGGTTGAGCAGATCGACGCGCGCGACCTGCGGCCGTCGGAATAGGCTCCGGCCTGCCCATCCCTTCTGTTGCGAATGTTGCGAGCGCGATGTCGTTCGATCATATGACCCCGGCGTGGGCTTCTCACGAGCATTGACCATGGAAGTTTTGATCATCGGAGCCGGCGTCGTCGGGCTTGCAGTCGCGCGCGCCCTCGCCCTGCGGGGTCACGGGGTAGTCGTCGCCGAGGCGACCGGCGGAATCGGCAATGGGGTGTCCTCGCGCAACAGCGAGGTGATCCATGCCGGCATGTACTACCCGACGGATTCCTTGAGGGCCCGTCACTGCGTGAACGGGCGGCGCCTGCTCTACGCCTTCTGCGACAGCCACGGGGTGCCCTATTCCAAGTGCGGCAAGCTCATCGTGGCCACGAACGAGCTGGAGCAGGCCAAGATCGAGGGCATCTATCAGCAGGGCACCGTCAACGGCGTGGAGGGATTGTCCTTCCTGACGGCCGAAGAGGCGAAGGATCTGGAGCCCCATCTCTTCTGCACCGGCGCGGTGCTCTCCCGCGAGACCGGTATCGTCGACAGCCATGCGCTGATGCTGGCCCTGCAGGGCGATCTCGAGGATGCGGGCGGCGTGATCGCCTTCAACACACCTGTCGAGGGCATCGCGCGAACGAAAGACGGCTGGGACGCGCGGATTGGAGGCGCGGAGCCCGATACGCTCGCCTTCGACGCGGTGGTCAACGCCGCGGGCCTGGGCGCCCAAGGCCTCGCCCGGGCTACGGAAGGGTACCCGCAGGACCGGGTGCCGCCCCTCGTCCTCGCCAAGGGCAACTACTTCGGCTGCCTCGGCAAGCCCGCCTTTTCGCGTCTGATCTATCCGGCGCCCGTCGACGGGGGCCTCGGCACCCACGTGACCCTCGACCTCAACGGGCGCATGCGCTTCGGGCCGGACGTGGAATGGATCGACCGGGAGGCTTACGAGGTCGACCCTAGGCGGGCGGAGAGCTTCTACGCCTCCATCCGCCGCTACTGGCCCGGCCTGCCGGACGGCGCCCTCGTGCCGGATTATTCCGGCATCCGCCCAAAGCTCACCGGCCCCGGCCAGAAGGCCGCCGACTTCATGATCGACGGCCCGGCCGAGCATGGGCTGCCTGGCCTCGTCCAGATGTTCGGAATCGAGAGCCCCGGCCTGACCTCGTGCCTGTCGCTTGCGGAGGACGTGGCGGACAGGCTCGAGGTCTAACCCCTGAAGAACAGCAGCGTCATCAGCACGAAGGTCGGGACCAGGATCGCGCCCGACCAGACGAGATAGCCGAAGAAGCTCGGCATCTTGACGCCACCCTGGCGGGCGATGGCGTAGACCATGAAGTTCGGGGCGTTGCCGATATAGGAGTTCGCCCCCATGAACACGGCGCCGGCCGAGATCGCCGCGAGCGTCAGGGCCATGTCGGTCATCAGGTGCTGCGGGTCGCCGCCGGCGAGTTCGAAGAAGACCAGATAGGTCGGGGCGTTGTCCAGGAACGACGAGAGGCCGCCCGTGAGCCAGAAATAGGCGGCGTTGTTGGGGCTGCTGTCCGGGTTCGACACCAGCGCCACCAGCGGCGCGAACACGCCCTCGCTGCCGGCCTTCAGCATGGCGAGCACCGGGATGATGGTGATGAAGATGCCGGCGAAGAGCTTTGCCACCTCCTCGATGGGACCCCAGTTGAAGCCGTTCTCGGCCCGGTTCTCCTTCGGCGTCAGCGCCAGGGACACGGCCGTGACCACCACCATGATGGCGTCGCGCAGCGCATTGGCGAGTTCGACCTCAGTGCCGAGCACGCTCACGCGGCCGAGGTCGACCGTGGCGCTCATGAGGATGGCGCCGATGATGACGAAGATCAGCACGAAGTTGATGCCGCCCGTGATCCGAACGGGCAGGTCGGGCGTCGGGTCTGGCTTGATCCGTCCTTCCTTGCGATAGAGATAGGCGTCGAAGACGAAGAACACGGCCAGCAGCAGGATGCCGGCGAAAATCGTCTCGGCAAGGAGATGCGTGGTCGTCCAGAAGAAGTCGACGCCGCGCAGGAAGCCCAGGAAGAGCGGTGGATCGCCGAGCGGCGTGAGCGAGCCGCCGATGTTCGACACCAGGAAGATGAAGAACACGATCACGTGCACATTGTGCAGCCGGTCGTCGTTGGCGCGCATCACGGGCCTGATCATCACCATGGAGGCACCGGTGGTGCCGATGAAGCTCGCCAGCACAGTCCCGATGGCGAGCAGCACCGTGTTCGTCACCGGCGCGCCGTGGATGTTGCCGCGCACCAGGATGCCGCCGGCCACCGTGAAGAGGGCGAGCAGCAGCAGGATGAACGGGATGTATTCGAGGAGTGCCGTATGCACGAGTGCGTGCAGCGCCGTCGTGGGGCCGAGGATCAGCGCCATCGGCACCAGGACGAGCACGCCCCAGAGGGCCGCGATCTTGCCGTGATGGTGTTCCCACACGTGCGGGGCCACGAGCGGAAACAGCGCAATGGAGAGAAGAATGCCCATAAAGGGCAGAGCCCAGGCGACGCCGAGGGTGCGTCCGTCCAGCTCCGCCGCAGAGGCCGCCTCGGGCAAGAGGAGCAGGACGGCGCTGAGCGCCAGGCTGAAAGCGCGAAACATGTGTTCGATTTCCCCGCGTCTGATCGGTCTGGTTTTCATAGTTTGCGACAAGCTTTAGGGGCAGCGAAGCGAGGCCGCAACCGCCGGATCGTTAACCGGCTGTTCACCATGACCGGAGGATTGTAAAACAAGGTTGCACGAGGGCGCCGAGACGCCCAGGGGGTGGATGACCGATGTGCCGCTTTCTCGCCTACCGGGGGGAGCCGATCTTCCTCGCCGATCTCGTCTGCGCCCCGGCCCATTCGCTGGTGCATCAGTCCCTGCACGCGGTCGAGGCCAAGACGGGCACCAACGGCGACGGGTTCGGTATCGGCTGGTACGGGGAGCGGCCCGAGCCGGGGGTCTACCGGGAGGTCCGCCCGGCCTGGTCGGACGAGAACCTGAGGAGCCTGTGCGACCAGGTCCGCTCCGGCCTCTTCTTCGCCCATGTGCGCGCCTCCACCGGCACCTCGACGACGCGCGCGAACTGCCATCCCTTCGCCCACGGACGGCATCTCTTCATGCACAACGGCCAGATCGGCGGCTACGGCCGGATCAAGCGCCGGCTCGAGGCCATGATCCCGGACGAACTCTACGAAAAGCGCGTCGGCACCACGGATTCGGAGGCGATCTTCCTGGCGGCGCTGGCCAACGGCCTGACGGACGAGCCGATCGCCGCCATGGCTCGGACCCTGAAGGCGATCCGCGGCCTCATGGACGAGGCCGGCATCGACGAGCCCCTGCGCTTCACCGCCGCCGTCACCGACGGCGAGAGCCTCTGGGCCTACCGCTGGGCCTGCGACGGCAAGCCGCCGACCCTCTATTACCGTGAGGAGAAGGGCGGTCTGCTGGTGGTGTCCGAGCCCATCGACAGCAAGGAGCGGGGCTGGCGCGAGGTGCCGAAGGGCTGCACCCTCGTGGCGCGCGCCGGCGGCAGCGCCGAGGTGCAATGCCTCAACGAGGCGATGAGCTGCGTCGCGGCCTGAGTGAATTACGAATTCAGGTGCCGAGCCGTCTGCTCTGCGAGCAGGGGCAGAAGGGCACCTTTGAGGGCCTGCATCTGCTGCATGGTCTCGTCACGGGCAAGCTCCGCATCGGGAGCGAGCTGGGCGCGAAGGCGGGCGATTTCGGCGGAGAGCCGGTCGTTCTCGGCCATGAGGATCGCTACCTTCTCCTCGGCTACGCGGGCACGGGCCAGGGCATCGTCCCGCTCCTGCTCCCGGATCTGCACCCGGTCGCGCCACAGGCGCGTCGCAACGGTTTCGGTGTCGTCCTTCATCGGTCGGCTCCTGGCGCATTCATTGCGGCGGGCGAATCGCCGTCAGTCCTCACGATCCCATGATGCGGCAGCCTTCATGGCGTCTTCATGGTGCGCGAGGTCAGGCATCGGTCGCACAGCTTAGGCTGCCACCGTTAAACGATCGTTGCCTTTGGGAACGTCAGCCGTCGAGTTCCGGATAGCGCCGGAAGAGCCCCTCCTCGTTGAAGGGGATGCGGCGCGAGCTCCTGAGATAAGCCTTGATCCTCGGCCGCTCGGCCACTGCCGCGTGCAGGGTCGCGACGCGGGGCGCATCCTTCAGGGCGCGTGCCGTGGCCTTCGGGAAGGCGTACGACAAGCCCTCCACCACCTGGAACAGGGACAGGTCTGCGTAGGTGAGGGATGCTCCGACCAGGTGCCGGTCGCCGGCCGGGTTACGGGCGAGGATGCCTTCGAACCAGGCGAGGAACTTCGGGATGCGGCTGTCGCGGAAATCCGCTGCGCGGCGCCGGGCCTCCTCGGTCTGGTCCTCATAATAGAGGTTCACGCTGATCGGATGATGCGTGTCGTGCGCCTCCGCCACGAAATCGGCGAGCGTGAGCTGGATCTGCTGCGTCCACAGGCCACCGGCGGGATCTTTCGGAGCAAGGTTATGCCGCGCCCCGAGATAGAGCAGGATCGCGGAGGTCTGTCCGATGACGAGATCGCCATCTTTGAGGAAGGGCGGCGCGAAGGGCGGATGCGCCGCCTCCTCCATCATCCGCATCATGGCGGCGATGCCGTCCGGCCCCCGCGCCACGTCCACGTAATCCGCACCCGCCTCCTCCAGCACGAGCCGCACGAACTCGCCGCGTCCCTGGATCGAGGGCCAGTAGTAGAGTTCGTAGGGCATGGGCGTTCCTCACGCTTCGCCTGGACCGCATCCATCGATGAGGATCACGACGGATCGTTGAGCACCAACGATTTTAGGGTAAGCGCCAGCAGAAGTAGGGCCTGTATCTGCAAAATCATCTCGATCCGGCTGCCGGCGAACGCCGGCCGCATGGAGGCGACCATGCCGATCCCGAAAGCCAGGAGCCCTGCACCTCGATTAAGTGAAGCTCCAATGATTGCATTGGGACGCGATCGGTTGGCCCAATAGTCCGAAAACGGTCCCTCCCATCCGAGCGGCAGGCACCAGCTGTCGAGATCCGCCGCCGTCGCACACGCAGGGGCGCGGATGGCCATATCCGTCTCGTAAGCGAAGAACAGGACGAGGAAGGAGTGGAAGAAGGCAGCGCACAAGCAGTGGTCGTTATCTTGCGAACACTGCTACCTTTCCTGGGCGAGCGCTGCAAGTGCAGCGCCTTCAAGACGCAGATGCCTGTGGTGAAGGTCATGCATCCCGATCGCATTATAGAAATGAATGGCGGGTCGGCCTTCCTCGACAAAAAGCTCGATCCTTGCCCATTTCCGTTGCTGGGCCACCCGTGCAACGGCAGCCATCAGCGCGCGGGCTGCTCCCGCGCGGCGTTCTGACGGCAGGACATACAGCGCATGGACAATTCCAATAGGCTTGCCGCGCCAGCCCGCGTACCCGCGAAAGAACGACACGAAGCCGACAGGTACCCCGTCACGCTCTGCAATGAGGGCTTCGAAGAGAGGATCGGCGCCGAAACCATCCTCCCTCAGGCGCTCAGCCGATGTCCAGGGGACTTGCCCAGGGACGTGATCTTCGATCAACCCCGAGACAAATTCGAACAGGGCGGGCGCATCGTCCGCGACAGCAGGCCTTATCAGCAGATCGGGGAAACCGTTGCTCGATCCCATGCTGTCGGACCGCTAGTGCGCCTCGTCCCAGTTCTGCGCCGCGCGCGCTTCCACCGCGAGCGGCACCTTCAGGGACACGGCCGGGAACGGCGCTTCGGTCATCACGCGGGAGATTACCGGCAGGGTCGCGTCGACCTCCTCGTCCGGAACCTCGAAGACCAGCTCGTCGTGCACCTGCAGCAGCATGCGGGCGGAGAGGCGCTCGGCCTGGAGCGCGTCCTCCATCCGGGCCATGGCGCGGCGGATGATGTCGGCGGCCGAGCCCTGGATCGGGGCGTTGATCGCCTGGCGCTCCACAGCGGCGCGCTCGGACGGGTTGCCCGACTTGATCTGCGGGTAATGGCAGACGCGGCCGAACAGGGTCGTCACGTAGCCCTTTTCGCGGCAGGCCCTCTTGGTCTCGTCGATATAGGTGCGGATGCCCGGGAAGCGCTCGAAATACTGCTTGATGAACGCAGCGGCGTCGGCGTTCGGGATGCCGAGGCGCACCGCGAGGCCGAAGGCCGAGATGCCGTAGATGATGCCGAAATTGATGGTCTTGGCCTGGCGGCGCAGGTCCGGATTCATCTGGTCGAGGGGCACGCCGAACATGGCGGAGGCGGTCGCCGCGTGAATGTCCTGGCCCTTCGCAAAGGCCTCCTGCAGCTGCGGGATGTCGGCCATATGCGCGAGGATGCGCAGCTCGATCTGGCTGTAGTCGGCCGAGATGATCTTGTGGCCGGGCGGCGCCACGAAGGCCTGCCGGATCTTGCGGCCGGCCTCCGTGCGGATCGGGATGTTCTGCAGGTTCGGGTCGGACGAGGAGAGCCGCCCCGTCGTGGTCGCAGCGAGCGAGAACGAGGTGTGCACCCGCTTCGTGTCGGGGTGCATGTGCTCCTGCAGGGTGTCCGTGTAGGTCGATTTCAGCTTGGCGAGCTGGCGCCATTCCAGGATCTTCGCCGGCAGCTCGTGGCCGGCCTGGGCCAATTCGTCCAGGAGCGTCGCGGGCGTCGCCCACTGGCCGGACGGGGTCTTCTTCGCGCCGGGAAGGCCCATCTTGCCGAACAGGATGTCGCCGATCTGCTTCGGGCTTCCAAGGGCGAACTTCTCGCCCGCCATCTCATGGATCTCGTCCTCGAGCCGGGCGAGGCTCTGGGCGAAGTCGCCTGAGAGGCGGCTCAGGATCTGCCGGTCGACCAGGATGCCGCGCATCTCCATGCGGGCGATGACGTCCACGAGGGGCCGCTCCAGGGTCTCGTACACGGTGGCTCGATGCTCGGAGGCGAGGCGCGGCTTGAGCAGCTGCCACAGGCGCAAGGTCACGTCCGCGTCCTCGGCCGCGTAGGCGGTCGCCTTCGCGATCTCGATCCTGTCGAAGCTCAGCTTGTTGCGGCCGGTGCCGGCCACGTCCGTGAAGCTGATCGGCGCATGGCCCAGATGGCGGCGCGAGAGCTCGTCCATGCCGTGCGAGCCCTTGCCGGCGTCGAGCACGTAGGAGATCAGCATCGTGTCGTCGAAGGAGCGCAGCTCGATGTTGTGGCGCTTGAAGACGATCCAGTCGTATTTCAGGTTCTGGCCGATCTTGAGGACCGACGGATCCTCCAGCATCGGCCGAATCGCGTCGAGGGCGTCGGTGATCGGGATCTGGCCGGGCACGAGACCGCCCCCGAAGAGATCCGAGTCGCCCCGGTGCAGGAGCGGCACATAGCAGGCGCGGCCCGGCGCCAGGGCGAGGGAGAACCCGACGAGATCTGCGAGGTTCGCGTCGAGCGCGCTCGTCTCCGTGTCGACGGCCACGTAGCCCTGCTCGCGGGCCTCCGCGACCCACTCCTTCAGGCGTTCCAGGCTGGTGACGGTCTCGTAGGAGTTCACGTCGATCCCCTGTGAGGCGGCTTCCGTCGCGCGCTTGGCGGCGAGCTGCGAGGGCGTGCCGAGGCCTTCGACCGGCTTGCGCCGCGCAATGTCCGGCAGGTCGAGGCCTGCGAAGGGGTCGACCTCGCCCACGACGGCAGCGCCGCCCTCGAACGGAACCTCGCCCTCAACGGGGGCCGGTCCGCCCAGTCGCTCCCAGCGGATCGCCTCGCCGCCCGGCATGAGGCGCGGATCCGGCTCGATGGCAGTCGGATCCACGTCGTAGAGATCGGCCACCCGCCGGGTCAGGGAGTTGAACTCCATGGCCTTCAGGAAGCCCACGAGGGTCTTGGGGTCGGGCTCCGGCAGGCGCAGGTCGTCGAGCGACACGGGCAGCGGCGCCTCGCAGTCGAGGGTGACGAGCTTCTTCGACAGCCGCGCGGCCTCGGCGTTGTTGATCAGGGTCTCGCGGCGCTTGGGCTGCTTGATCTCGGAGGCGCGGGCAAGGAGCGTCTCGAGGTCGCCGAATTCCTTGATGAGCTGGGCGGCGGTCTTCAGCCCGATGCCGGGCACGCCCGGCACGTTGTCGGAGGTGTCGCCCATGAGGGCCAGCACGTCGCCGATCTTAGAGGGCGGTATGCCCTCCCAGCGCTCCGTGACGGCAGCCTCGTCGAGGTTCCGCTCGGGCCGGTAGCCCGGCTTGCCCTTCTGGCCCGATTCGAAGTCGTAGAAGCACACGCGCGGCCCGACGAGCTGCATCAGGTCCTTGTCAGAGGACACGATGAGCACGTCCGCGCCCCGGGCCGCCGCCTGCACGGCATAAGTCGCGATGAGGTCGTCGGCCTCGTAGCGCTCCTGCTCGATGGGCTCCAGGCCGAAGGCGCGGATGGCCTCGCGCATGATCGGCATCTGGACCCTGAGGTCGTCGGGCGGATCCGGGCGGTGGCCCTTGTAGTCCTCGTAGAGCTCCTTGCGGAAGGAGCCCTCGGACTTGTCGAGCACGATGGCGAGATGGGTGGGCATGAGGCCCGCCGCACCATCGCGCACGAACTGCAGGAGCTTGGACACGAACAGGCGCACGGCTCCCGTGGGCATCCCGTCCGAGATGCGGGAATTGTACTTCGAGTCCTGATTCATGGACTGGAAGTAGGCCCTGAAGATGAAGGACGAGCCATCGACGAGGAAGACGTGGTCGCCGGCTTGGACGGGACGGGAGGAGGCCATGGGTCTCGTTCGTGAGGAAGCGATCCCGCAACAGATAATGTTTTCCGGTCCCGATGGCTACGGCCGCCGGACGCTTATGCAGCCCTCAGGCGCGCCAGGTCGAGATCCAGCTCGCGCAGGGCCTGCATGACCACGCCCTCGGTCAGGAGATCCATGGAGGATTCCACCACTTGGACGGTGGCGAGTGCTCTGAGCTCGGGAATCGTCTGCGATTCGAGCGATGTCTCGAACGATGGGCGCAGAAGGTCCATGGCCCGGGTGCCGGGCCCGCAGATCACGACATGGTCGGGCTCCAGGGTCTGGATCAGGATGCCGACGGCGTCGCCGAGGACCTCGCCGGCCTCGCGGAAAAGGTTCGCGAGGGCGGTATCGCCGTCGCGCGCCTGCGCGACGATGTCGGTCATGGCGTCCTCGCCCGGAAGCAGCACGGTCGGAGCCGGGCGGTGGTCGATGAGCTGCGCGTCCCGGTACAGGGCGTAGTCGGCGAGATACGCCTCGATGCAGCCGCGTCCGCCGCAGCGGCACTGCGGACCGCTTCGGCGCAGGCGTACATGGCCGAACTCGCTGCCGCCGAACCGCGCCCCGCGATAGAGTTCGCCCTGGATGAGGAAGCCCAGGCCCACGCCGTCGCCCACCATGAGGCAGGCGGTGCGCCCGGACCGGAGTTCGGGGTCCCGCTGGGCGATGGCGAACGCCATGGCGCTGGCGTCGTTCTCGATCAGCACCGGGCGGTCGAGCCGCTGGCTCAGGCCCGACGCGAGGGGCAGGTCGCGCACCCCCAGGACCGGGCTCCACGCCACGACCCCGTCCCGGGTGTCCACGTAGCCCTGGCACGCGAGGCCGACCGCCTTCACGTTCTGGGTGCCGGTGTCGCGGGCGAAGGCCGTGATCGTCTCCGCCAGCACGTCCATGAACTCGTCCGCTCCCAGGTTTCGGAGCGGGCGCTCGATGTGGCGGCTGGCGCGATTGCGGCCCGCGCTGTCGACGAGCCGCAGCTCGATCCGGTTGAACCCGGTCCAGACGCCGATCACGGACCCGAGGGTGTCGGCGAAGAACAGGCGGACCTTAGGCCGGCCGCGCAGCAGGCCGGAGCCCGTCTCGCCGCTGTCCTCCGCCACCAGGATGCCCTCGTCCACGAGGCTCGCCGTAAGATCGGAGACGCTCGCAGGGCTCATGCCGAGCTGCTGGCCGAGCTCGACCCGCGCCATGGGACCCTCCCGGCGCAGGGTGTCGAGCAGCCGGCGCCGGGCCGTTTCGCGGGGGGTGAGAGGATTCAAGGCCATGGCTCTCTATTTATTCAAGTGATGAATAAAACAACTCCTCGACTAGGGAGTATACGACCAAGGAGTGAGACGCTTTCGGCTTGAAGTAGCCGGGAAGCGGGATAATTATTTTCCGGCCTGAATAAAAATCGGCAGTGCCTGAGCCGTGCCCGACGCTCGGCTGAGGGCTGCCGCACAAGCTGGCTCACGAGGAACGCCGCCCAGGAGGAACCCATGGTATCGAAGAAGCACGTATTCATCAGTCTCGCCGCGCTGACGCTGTCGGCGACTGCCGCCCTTGCACAGGGCAAGGGCCCCGTGATCGGCGTCAGCTGGTCGAACTTCCAGGAGGAGCGTTGGAAGACCGACGAGGCCGCCATCAAGGCCGCCGTCGAGAAGGCCGGCGGCACCTATGTGTCGGCCGACGCCCAGTCGTCCCCCGCCAAGCAGCTCACCGACATCGAGAGCCTGATCGCCCGCGGGGCCAACGCCCTGATCATCCTGGCGCAGGATGCGGACGCCGTCCGCCCGGCGGTCGAGAAGGCTGTGGCCGAGGGCATTCCTGTCGTGGGCTACGACCGCCTCATCGAAATCCCGCAGGCCTTCTATCTCACCTTCGACAATGTGGAGGTCGGCCGCCTGCAGGCCCGCGAGGTGTTCAAGGTGAAGCCCGAGGGCAACTACGTCTTCATCAAGGGCTCGGGTTCGGACCCGAACGCCAACTTCCTGTTCCAGGGCGCGATGGAGGTGCTCAAGCCCGCCATCGATGCCGGCAAGATCAAGAACGTGGGCGAGGCCTATACGGACGGCTGGCTGCCCGCGAACGCGCAGCGGAACATGGAGCAGTTCCTGACCAAGAACAACAACAAGGTCGATGCGGTGGTGGCCGCCAATGACGGTACCGCGGGCGGCGCCATCGCGGCGCTGGCGGCGCAGGGCCTCGCAGGCTCGGTGCCGGTCTCCGGCCAGGATGCCGACAAGGCGGCGCTCAACCGCGTCGCGCTCGGCACCCAGACCGTCTCGGTGTTCAAGGATGCGCGCGAACTCGGCCGCAACGCAGCCGAAATCGCGATCCAGCTCGCAGGCGGCAAGAAGCTCGGCGAGATCCAGGGCGCCACGACCTGGAACCAGGGCCCGAAGAAGCAGAACATGACCGCCCTGTTCCTCAGGCCGGTTGCGATCACCAAGGACAACCTGAACGTGGTCATCGATGCCGGCTGGGTCACCAAGGACGTGGTCTGTCAGGGCGTGAAGCCAGGCTCCGTGAAGGTCTGCAACTGACGCAGAGCCTCGAATCCGCCTCCGTGCCATCCCGGCCGGGGGCGGCGACAGCTGCCGGACGGGAAGGGATCCATCGGCACCTCGCCGGGGACGGATTCCTTCCCCCGCTTCGCTCAGCCTCAGGATGACACCGTTCAGTGTGAAGCCATGACTGCACCCGCTGCCACGACCGCACCGCCTCACGCCGCCCCCGGCTCATTCCTGTCGAAGCTCGAGATCGATGTCCGCATGCTTGGCATGCTGGCGGCGCTTGCGGCGATCTGGATCGGGTTCGACATCCTCTCGGGCGGCCTTTTTCTCACGCCGCGCAACCTGTGGAACCTATCGGTCCAGACCGCCTCCATCGCGGTCATGTCGACCGGCATGGTGCTGGTCATCGTCACGCGCAACATCGATCTGTCGGTTGGGGCGATTCTCGGCGTCGTCGGCATGATCATCGGCGTGCTGCAGGTGCAGTGGCTGCCAGCCTGGCTCGGCTTCGATCACTGGCTCACGGCTCCCATCGCGGTGCTGGCGGCGGTGCTGATCGGCGGAGCCATCGGCCTCTTCCAGGGCTGGCTCATCGCCTACCTAGCCATCCCGTCCTTCATCGTGACGCTCGGCGGCCTTCTCGTCTGGCGCGGCGCGGCCTGGTGGGTGACCACCGGCCAGACGGTCGCCCCGATGGACACCCGCTTCAAGGCCCTAGGCGGCGGCGTAGAGGGCGCGCTCGGCGCCACCGCCACATGGGTGATCGCCGCCATCGCGTGCGGCCTCATCGTCGTGGCGCTCGGTCTCGCGCGCCGCCGGCGCATCCGCTTCGGCTTCCCGGTCCGACCCGGCTGGGGTGACGCGGTGATCGCGGCCTTTGCCTGCGGGGCGGTTCTCGCGGCGGCCGCCATCGCGAATGCCTACCCGCTTCCCGTCGGCACGGCCCGGCGCTGGGCGGAGGCGAACGGCATTTCCTGGCCGGACGGCGGATTATTCATCCCGCACGGGATCGCGCTTCCGGTGCTGATCGCCATCGCGGTCGGGCTCGTGATGACATTCCTGGCCCGGCGACGGCGCTTCGGGCGCTACGTCTTCGCCATCGGCGGCAACCCGGAGGCGGCGGAGTTGTCCGGCATCAACACCCGCTGGACTCTCATGAAGGTCTTCGGCCTCATGGGCGTCCTTTGCGGCATCTCCGCCTGCATCGCGACGGCGCGCCTCAACGCCGCCACCAACGCGGCCGGCACCCTTGACGAACTCTACGTCATCGCGTCCGCCGTGATCGGCGGCACGTCGCTCGCGGGCGGCATCGGCACCATCGCGGGCGCCATGCTGGGCGCCCTCGTCATGCAGTCCCTGCAGTCGGGCATGGTGCTGCTCGGGGTCGACACGCCGCTCCAGAACATCGTCGTCGGAGCCGTGCTGGTGCTGGCCGTCTTCGTGGACAGCCTCTATCGCCGGCGCATCAAGTGAGGGAGAGCGTTATGCACACGAACGGCACGACGCCCCTCGTGGAGATGCGCGACATCTCCATCGCGTTCGGCGGCATCAAGGCGGTCGACGGTGTCTCGGTCGACCTCCGGCCCGGCGAGGTGGTGGGCCTTCTCGGCCACAACGGCGCCGGCAAGTCGACCCTCATCAAGATCCTGTCCGGCGCCTACCGGCCGGATGCGGGCGAGATCTACGTGAACGGCGAGAAGGCCGACATCGCGAGCCCGCGCGATGCCAAGCGCTACGGGATCGAGACGATCTACCAGACCCTCGCGCTCGCCGACAACATCGACGCCGCCGGCAATATCTTTCTCGGCCGCGAGGTGCTCACCCCCTACGGCACCCTCGACGATGCCACCATGGAGGCGGAGACGCGCAAGGTGATGGCCCGCCTCAACCCGCATTTCCGCCGCTTCAAGGAGCCCGTGAAGGCCCTGTCCGGCGGCCAGCGCCAGTCGGTGGCGATCGCCCGCGCGATCTACTTCAACGCCCGCGTCCTGATCATGGACGAGCCGACGGCGGCGCTCGGACCGGCCGAGACGCAGCAGGTGGCCGACCTCGTGCTGCAGCTCAAGAGGGAAGGCATCGGCATCTTCCTCATCAGTCACGACATCCACGACGTGTTCGGCTTGGCCGACAGGGTCAGCGTGATGAAGAACGGCAAGCTGGTCGGCTCGGCCAACGTGACGGACGTCACCCAAGACGAGGTTTTAGGGATGATCATCCTCGGCAAATGCCCGCCCGGTGCAGTTCCGGGTCCGGGCGCGAGCTGACCGAGAGTATCGAAGAAAGCGAGATTTCATGACTCAAACGACTTACGGCTCCCTTAAAGGCAAGACCGTCCTCATCACGGGCGGAGCCAGCGGCATCGGCGAGAGCATCGCCCGGAGTTTCCATGCCCAGGGGAGCAAGGTCGCCGTGCTCGACTACAACGCGGAGGCCGGCGAGGCGCTGGCGAAGGATCTCGGCGAGCGGGTGCATTTCGAGCACAACGACGTGCGCGACATCCAGGCCCTTCAGGCGGCGATCAAGCGCGCCAGCGAGGCCCTGGGACCCATCACGATCCTCGTCAACAACGCCGCCCGGGACGACCGGCACACCATCGACCAGGTCACGCCGGAATACTGGCGCGAGCGCTTCGCCACCAATCTGGATCATCAGTTCTTCGCCACGCAGGCCGTTCTGCCCGACATGGAGAAGGCGGGCGGCGGCTCGGTCATCAACATGGGATCGACGAGCTACATGGTGAGCAACGACGCGTTCGCCGCCTACAAGACCGCGAAATCAGCGGTCGTGGGCCTCACCCGGGCGCTCGCCCGCGAACTCGGCGACCGCAACATCCGGGTCAACTGCATCGTGCCGGGCTGGATCATGACCCAGCGCCAGATCGACATGTGGCTCACGCCGGAGGGCGAGGAGGAGCTGATGCGCCGCCAATGCGTGAAGCGCCGCCTCGTGCCGCAGGACGTCGCCAATTTTGCCCTCTTCCTCGGCTCGGACGATTCGAGCGCCATGTCGGCACAGACCTACCTGGTGGACGGCGGCTGGGTGTAGCCGTTCAGGCGCGGGCTCCCGCCGTTGCGGCGGGAGCCGTGGCAGCTTCGTCCTCGGCAGCTTCCTTCTCCCGCGCCGTCTTTAGCGTATCCCGCCGCACCACGAAGCACAGGATCACGAGCGGGATGCCGATGCTGGCCGTGGCGGTGAAGAGGAGCGGATAGCCATAGGCGTCCACCACCGCGCCGGAGGCGCCGCCGATGAGCTTGCCCGGAAGGGCGTAGAGGGAGCTGAGCAGGGCGTATTGCGTGGCCGCGAAGCTGGGGGAGCACAGGCCCGACATGTAGGCGATGAGGGCGGAGCCCGCGAAGCCCGCCGCGAAGTTGTCGGCGCTGATGGTCAAGGTCAGGCCCAAAACGGTGGCGTTTCCCGACGCCAACCAGGCGAACATCAGGTTCGAGGCGGCCGCGATGAAGGCGCCGATGAGGAGCGTCCACCACAGGCCGAGGCGGGTCAGCGCCAAGCCGCCTGCGAAGGCCCCGACGATGCCGACCCAGACGCCGTAGAGTTTCGACACGTTGGCGATGTCGGCCTTGGAGAAGCCGAGGTCGATGTAGAGCGGGTTCGCCATCACGCCGGCCACGAAGTCGGGCAGGCGGAAGCAGGCGATGAGGACCAGGATCGGGATGAGGATCGGACCCTTGCGCCGGAAGAGGTCGGTCAGCGGCTCGACGATGGCGGCGGCGAGCGACGGGCGCTCGCGCGTCGCGCCCTGGTCGAGACGCGGCGCCAGCAGGGTCCCGACGAGGCCGACGCTCATCAGCGCCGCCATGGCCAGATAGGCGCTGCGCCAGTTGACGAACTCCGCGATGTAGAGGGCTCCCGCCCCGGCGCAGATGAGGGCGAGGCGATAGCCGAGCTGGTAGGAGGCGGCCATCATGCCCTGGCGCTCCGTCGCGGCGGCGTCGATGCGCCAGCCGTCGACCACCACGTCCTGAGTGGCGGACGCGAAGGCGACGAGGACCGCCGACACGATGGCGAAGGTGAGGCTCGTCTGCGGGTCGCTCGACGCGATGCCCGTCAAGCCCAGCGCCACGCCGATCTGCGACAGGGCCATCCAGCCGCGCCGCCTGCCGAGGATCCGGGCCAGGACCGGTACATCGTAGCGGTCGACGATGGGCGCCCAGAGGAACTTGAACGAGTACGCGAGCGCCACCCAGCTCAGCATGCCGATCTCGGTGCGGGAGATGCCCGCCTCGCGCAGCCAGGCCGACAGGGTGCTGAAGACCAGTAGAAAGGGCAGGCCGGACGAGAAGCCAAGCGGCAGCATCAGGGCAATGCGGCCGTCGGTCAGGACATCCCGGACGGAGAGGCGGCGTCGGTTTGTGGCTTCGGCCATGGTCACCTTCGAAAGCAGCAAGCGGCCGGCTCTCATGGCAGGCCCTCGGGGCGACACGATGGCACCGGGGCCTTGCTGCGCTGTTAACGGTCCCGCGAGGTGGCCACGATCGTCGCCTGGGACCCGGCGACAGGCTGGGCGGTCAGCTTCTGGATCGCGTCCGCCACTCCGCCGGCCAAGCAATCATAGCCCCGGTCGCTCATGTGGAAGCCGTCGGCCGCCAGCATGGCGCGAAGCTCGCCTGGGGAGTGGCTGCTCCAATCCTTCATGAGGGCATAGCGGGAGAAGACCGACACCTTGCGGGCGTCGCCGACCCGGCCGACGGTGTTCACGAAGCGCTCGTAGCGCGCGAGGTCCCTGATGGTCGGGAAATATTGCTGGTCCAGAAGGATCACGGGAGTGCCGGTCCTCTGGGCGGCCGAGACGCCCCGGTCCAGCAGGGCGCGGAAGCGCTCCTCGTCGACCCCGTTCACGGCGTCGTTGGTGCCGACTTGCCAGATCACGAGATCGAAGGGCTCCGCCTTCAGGATCGCCTCCAGCCGCTCGATGGTCTGGATCGCCGTCTCGCCGCCCCGGCCGGCATTCACGACCGTGACGTTCTCCTTCCAGCGCGCCTCCAGATCGTCCTCGAGTTGGGCCGGATAGGAATGGTCCGGCGAGGAAGCGCCGATCCCCTCCGTCGAGGAGGAGCCAATCGCCAGGATGCGGACGGTTTCATGCCGGGCGAGCTTGGCCTTGATGGAGCCGATGGCGCCCCGGGCCGTGAAGATGCCCTGGCTGGTGCCGCAGGCGCTGCCGTTCGCGAAGGCGGACGTCTGCGGGTTTAGAATGCTGAAGCTTAAGGCGAGACCCGCCCCGGTGAGGCGGAGGACAAACCGAGATTTTCTGCCCCACCCTTCTGCGGGGGGGCGGAGCTGACCTTGTTCCATTCGAGATAGCGCGCGAGAGCCAGGAGACCGAAGATGCCGACGATGGTGAATACCATGCCGATGATCTGCGGGCTAGCGGACGATTTCACGGCGGCCAGCGTCATGATGACCTGACCGAGCGCGCTCAACAGGGATCCAACGGCGAAGATCATGAGCCCGTTCCGTCCCAGGCGCATCATGTCGGGCCCGATGAGAGTCCTCTTCAGGACATTGCCGATGCTCAGCTGGGTGAGGAAATAGGCAAGGGCCAGGAAGTGGACGAGCCGTCCCAGCCCGAGGTCGGACTTGCCCATGTCGAGAGGTACGAAGAGAGAGTCGCGCAGGCCGGGGACGAGTCCGAAGCCGTCCCTCACGATCGCCATGGAGGCGACCAGCACCAGGAATGCGGCGCCTGTCGCTTGACGGTTGTAGGGCATCGGCTTGCCCATGAAGAGGATGCCGGTCGCGATGCCGATCGTGAAGAGGAACTGCCAGGCGAAGGGATTGAAGAACCAAGTTCCGGGTTCGGGCCAGCTCGGCAGTGTCAGGATGCCTACACGGGCAAAGATGTAGATTGCGGCGGAGACCGCCAGCATGAGAATCACATGAACGCGCGCCAGCACGAGGGCGACCGGCGCCCAGAGCATGAGAGCGATATAGAGCGGCAGAATATTGAAATAGCCGAGCTGGTGCCCGAGCAGGAGGATGCCGGTCACGCCCTTGGCCGTCTCGCCGAACACCATGTTGCGACCGTCGGCCTCGATCAGCCCAATATCCTCGCTGAGCTCGTATCCGATCGAGAACAGCGCGATGGCGGCCGCCGTCATGATCAGGTGCATGCGATAGAGCTCGAACGAGCGCCGCAGGCAGCGCTTGACCACACCGAGAATGTCGCCGCGCGGGATACGCGGATAATAGACGAGCGCCACCGACAGGCCGGAAATGAAGATGAAGGCTTCGGCCGCGTCCGAAAGGCCGAAATTGCGCGGCGTTAGATGCTCGAGCAGGTTCCCCGGGATGTGGTTCACGAAGATGATGACGAGCACGAGCCCGCGCCAGAAATCGATCGTCGTGTTTCGTCCCAGGATCTTCATCGTTTCACTCTTGTCCATGCATGAGACAGAACGCCCACGCCCCATACGGGTTCAGCGCGGCCGTTTCCGGCACGCCGTTACAAGGTTCGGCGAATCTGTTGAGTTTGCTACGGTTTAGCGGACAAAACTAAAAATTCGATATGCGCGCGCCTTCACATTCGCATGAGCTGTGTGCAGGTCTCGCTCATTTCGCGCTGGCCGCCTTGGCGAGCTTCGTGAGAAAGGCCTCGAGCGCCTGCTCCGGCGGACATTCCCTTTCGGTCAGCACCCTCAGGCCCCATTGCCCCAGCACCGCCTCCTCGATCAGGTTCGGGCGCAGCATGAACACGTAGGATTGCGGCCTGTTGCGTTCGAACCCCGAGTCGGCCCATGTCCGCCAGAGCCGATGCAGCAGGAAGCGGATGTTCAGGTCCGTCATGCTGTAGCCAATGAACAGGATTGTCTTGCCGAGTGCGTCGGACCGGAACTTGATGTCGAGCGGCGACTCGAAGGAGAGGCGGTCAAGATAATCCGTTTCCGCGATGACGATGGATTCGTCGTCGTCGAAGTCGCCATGATATTTCACGATCTGCGTCGTGCCGTCCCGAATGCGGGCGATGTCCTTGGCGTTGACGATCTTCACGAATTCCTTGCCGTGCAGCTCGAAGGCGGTCTCCAGGTTGCGGTCGAAATTCGTCGTGTAGATGATGGGAAAGTCGAGGCGGCAGATCAGCTCGTGCACCTTGGAGGCTTTCAGCGCCTTCTCGGGGATGGTCCAGTTCCGGTCCATCCAGCTGCGCAGCGGCCCGATGCTGCCCTGCCTGAGCCTATAGAACTCCGCCAGGGTAAGATGGTTGATGTCGCCTTCGGGCATGTCCTCCAGGTCGATGCCGAGTTCCGTCGCGATGTGCTCCACCAGGGTGCGCCAGGAAGGCAGGCCCACGGTCATGGATACGCCGGCGCCGGCAAACAGGATGGCTTGGCGCTCCTTGACGGCTTCGATCAGGTCCTCCACTCCAGCTCACTCCATCATGGTCCGTGCGCTGACAACGCAGAACCTGGCGGTTAGGCTTCAGACAGCGTGTGGAACAGGAGCGAGCGGATCGTGGCAGGCTATCGGATCACCAGGGTTGCGCCCCTCTTCGAGGGCTGGCGGAAAATTCTCGGGTTCACGGTCCAGAAGCCCGATGGTGACACGATGGACCGTGAGATCCTGGAGGCCGGGGATGCGGCGGCCGTGCTCCCTTATGATCGTGAGCGTCGCACGGTCATTCTCGTCCGCCAGTTCCGCGTTCCCGTCCTGCACCGGCACGGGCAGCAGGCCTTGCTCGAAGCCATTGCCGGGCTCGTGGAGGAGGGAGATCCGCAGGAATGCGCCATCCGCGAAGGCATGGAGGAGGCCGGCCTGCGGCTCGGCGCGGTCGAGCCGGTCGTGAGCGCCTGGTCGTCGCCCGGCGCCATGACCGAGATGATACACCTTTTCCTAGCCCCCTACTCGGCCGCGGACCGGGTCGGCGAGGGAGGCGGTCTCGCCGAGGAGGACGAGGATATCGAGGTGCTCGAAATCGGCTGCGAGGAACTCGCCCGAATGCTCGACCGCAACGAGATCGGCGACCTGAAGACCCTGAGCCTCGCTCAGGCCCTGCGGATCCGCCACCCGAAGCTGTTCGAGGCGCGCTGAGGGGCGGTTCCCCTCAGGCTTTGATGGCCCCGGACGCAAGGGCGTCGATCCGGGCCACCACCTTGGGATCGAGGCCGAGGGCCGCCGAGAGATGGGCCAGGAACACCCGCTCCTCTACGGTGTTCGGGGTGATGATGCGCCGGGCCGCCGTATAGACCTGCACGGCCTGCTCGGGCGTCTTCGCGGCTGCGGCCAGCTCGGCGGCGCTGGCCGGCCGGTCGAGCTCGGCCTCGATCACCGCCACGCCTTCGCCGTCAATACCTGCCCGCGTCAGCGTGCCGAGAATCCGCTCGCGCTCGTCCTGGTCGATCCGCCCGTCGGCGGCGGCCGCGGCGATCATGGCGCGCATGACCAGGAGGGCCGTCTCGCCGCTGTCGGCAGGCGCGGTCGCGGGCGCAGGAAGGGCTGCGGGTTCGGGGGCGGCAACGACCGGCATCGCCGAGGCGTCGATGACCGGTGTCTCTGCGCCCTTGTTGAGGAGCCGGTTGAACAGGGCCGTGCCCTTGGACTTGGCCTGGGCCGTGAGCTTGCGTCCGGCCTCCGAATTCACCACGGCCTTGGTGAGGCCGACTACCACCGCGTTCATGGCGGCGTTGCCCTGCGGCGTCTTCAGGAATTCCTGGGCCTTGCCGAGGAGGAGATCGGTCAGATCGGCCGGCGGAGGCGCCTTGGCGGCAGGCTTCGGCTGCGGCGGCGGGGTCTCCTCACTCTCGGCTGCGGCCGGCTGGGCCCCCTGCTCGGGGGCCGGGGGAGGCGAGGGCCGGTTGGCGAGGCCGATCAGCTCGCTCAGCAGGGTACCGGCCCCGAAGGCCTGGGCAGCGCTGCTCGGCTTGGCCTCGGCGGGCTTGGAAGCTTCCGGAGCCGGTGCAGGAGCGGCCGGAGCTGGCGCGGGCGGCGTCGCCGGCGTTCCGAGAGCATCCAGGAGTTTCTTGGCGTCGAACATGGACCTGTCCCCACGAATCCATGAAATCTAAAGGGAAAGCGCGCGAATGGGCAAATAAGCCCAAGCTTTTTCAAGCTTAGAAGATGGACGAGAAAACCATGGTGATCAGGCTCCAGACCATCATGGCGCCCATGGCGTAGTAGATCCATTTCGGCATGCCATTGGTGGCCGGCTGGCGCGCCTGGGCGTCGACCGCGTTGATCAGCTCCGCCTGGACCTGCTGTCCTTTCAGAACCAGGAGGGTCAGACCCTGGATGGCCTCGGCCTGGGCGTTGAGAAGAGCGACCACGTGCGGCGGTTGCGCCTGCCGGCCGGCCTCCGTCTCGTTCAGTTCCGCGAGGGACTGCCCGATCTGCCCGATCGCGCCGCGCATGACGTCGAAGTTCTGGCTCTGCTCCGCCAGCATGAGGCGGGCCTGGGTGATCGGGTCCGGCGCATGCTTCTGGGCCGCCTGGGCCAGATGCTGCATCAGGCCGTCCGGGCCCTTGGTGATGACCGTCCGGAGCGCGGCCTTGCCGGCCTCCGATGCGAGGGCGGCCTTGGTCATGTCGACGGCCTTGCCGACAAGCTGGCCGGCATTGGGGGTGAGGATGGGCTCGCGGGTTTGTTCCATGGTCGGTCTTCTGAAAAGATTCGCAGGGCGAGCCGTTCTCTTAGCCTGTTTAGGCGAAAAGAGCTATGCTCTATCATTCCAGAAGCATCTATTCCTCTGCGTCACCTTTGCGCGGTGCGCCGGAACACCTTGCGACGCAAGCGGAAAACCGAACCCATCCGAACCCGGATACCTCCAATGAGTTCTTAAACGCCCAGCCTCTCGGCGTGCCAGCGCAGGTGATCCTCCATGAAGGTCGCGATGAAGAAGTAGGAATGGTCGTAGCCTTCCTGCCGGCGCAGGGTCAGGGCCATGCCGGCCCGGGCGCAGGCCTCCTCCAGGAGATGGGGCTTGAGCTGGCTTTCGAGGAAGCCGTCGGCGGTGCCTTGATCCACCAGGAGGTCGGGCAGGCGCGCGCCGTCCGCGATGAGGGCGCAGGAATCGTATTCCCGCCAAGCCGCTCGGTCTGGCCCGAGATAGCCGGTCAGCGCCTTCTCGCCCCAGGGGCAGTTCAGGGGAGACGCGATGGGCGCGAAGGCCGAGACCGCTGCGAAGCGGCCGGGGTTGCGTAAGCCGATGGTGATGGCCCCATGCCCGCCCATGGAATGGCCGGCGATGCCCTGGCGGCTCATGTCGGCCGGGATATGCTCGGCGACGATCGCCGGCAGCTCGTGCTCGATGTAGGAGCGCATCCGGTAGTTCTTCGACCAGGGCGCCTCGGTCGCATCCACGTAGAAGCCCGCCCCGAGGCCGAAGTCGTAGGCTCCTTCCGGGTCATCCGGCACTCCATCGCCGCGGGGGCTGGTATCGGGCGTGATCAGGATCAGGCCGAGTTCCGCGGCAATGCGCTGCGCGCCCGCCTTCACGGTGAAGTTCTCCTCCGTGCAGGTCAGCCCCGACAGGAACCAGACGGCCGGAACCTTGCCGTGTTCCGCTTGGGGCGGAACGTAGACCGCCACGCGCATCGCCGTGCCGGTCTCACGGGATGCGTGGCGATAGACGAACTGCGTGCCGCCAAAGCAGCGCGACTGGGAGACGACCTCGAGGCTCACGGTCCCGGCTCCCGATCAGTACACGATGACCGAGCGGATCGACTTGCCCTCGTGCATGAGGTCGAAGGCGGTGTTGATCTCGTCGAGCGGCATCTTGTGGGTGATCAGGTCGTCGATGTTGATCTTGCCCTCCATGTACCAGTCGACGATCTTCGGCACGTCCGTGCGCCCGCGCGCGCCGCCGAAGGCCGTGCC
>DASQMJ010000045.1:0-3497 GCA_035645535.1 Microvirga sp.
ATAAGGTATCCTTATCGTCGGCTGCATGCAAAGCGATTGGACCTGATCGGGCTGTTTAGGCATGTTCCAAACAACCTTTGGAGAGGACCATGACCCAACGCACGACCTTGACCACGACGGCCGGTGCGCCGATCCCGGACAACCAGAACAGCATCTCGGCCGGCCCGCGCGGCCCGCTGCTGCTCCAGGATTACCAACTCATCGAGAAGCTCGCGCATCAGAACCGGGAGCGCATCCCGGAGCGCGTCGTGCACGCCAAGGGCTCAGCCGCCTACGGCACGCTGACCATCACCAACGACATCACCAAGTACTCGAAGGCGAAGGTCTTCTCGGAAGTCGGCAAGCAGACCGAGGTGTTCCTGCGCTTCTCCACGGTCGCCGGCGAGCGCGGTGCGGCGGATGCGGAGCGCGACGTGCGCGGCTTCGCCCTGAAGATCTACACGGAAGAGGGCAACTGGGACATCGTCGGCAACAACACACCGGTGTTCTTCGTCCGCGACCCGGTGAAGTTCCCCGACTTCATCCGCACGCAGAAGCGCCATCCGGCCACCAACCTGCGCTCGGCCACGGCCATGTGGGACTTCTGGTCGCTCAGCCCCGAGAGCCTGCACCAGGTGACGATCCTGTTCTCGGATCGCGGCCTGCCGCAGGGCTATCGCTTCATGCACGGCTTCGGCTCGCACACCTACTCGTTCATCAACGAGGCGAATGAGCGCTTCTGGGTCAAGTTCCACTTCAAGTCGATGCAGGGCATCAAGAACTGGACCAATCGCGAGGCCGAGGCGGTCATCGCCAAGGACCGCGAGAGCGCCCAGCGCGATCTCTACGAGGCTATCGAGAAGGGCGACTTCCCGCGCTGGAAGTTCTGCGTGCAGATCATGCCGGAGACCGATGCGGAGAAGACCCCCTACAATCCGTTCGACGTCACCAAGGTGTGGCCGCACGCGGATTACCCGCTGATCGAGGTCGGCATCCTCGAGCTCAACCGGAATGCGCAGCACTATTTCGCGGAGGTCGAGCAATCCTCGTTCTCGCCGTCGAATATTGTGCCGGGCATCGGCTTCTCGCCGGACAAGATGCTGCAGGGCCGGATCTTCGCCTATGCGGATGCGCACCGCTACCGCGTCGGCACTCACTACGAGATGCTGCCGGTGAACCGGCCGCGCTGCCCGGTGCATCACTACCATGCGGATGGCGCGATGCTGTTCGACATTCCGAATCGGGGTGATGCCTATTACGAGCCGAACTCCTTCGGGGGCCCGGTCGAAGACCGCCGCGCCGCCGAGCCGCCGCTCAAGATCTCGGGCGATGCGGACCGCTACGACCACCGCGCCGGCAACGACGACTACAAGCAGCCCGGTGACCTGTTCCGGTTGATGACGCCGGACGAGCAGGAGCGCCTCATGGACAACATCGCCGAGGCGATGCAGGGCGTGCCGATGGAGATCGTGAAGCGCCAGATCGTGCACTTCTACCTCGCCGACAAGGCCTACGGCCTCGGCGTCGCCGACCGCATGGGCCTGAAGGGCGCGGTTCTGATCCAGGCTGCCGAGTAACGCGTTCGTCGCGGCAGCCTTTCGAGCGGCCTGGGGAGGGGCAGCCCCGGCCGCTTTTATCTGCGTCTTAGAACACTCCTTCGCCCTGGAGGAACGGATTCGTCCGCCGCTCCTGGCCAATGGTGCTCGTGGGGCCGTGGCCGCAGATGAAGGCGACGTCGTCGCCGAGCGGCAGCAGCTTGTCCTTGATGGAGCGGATCAGTGCCTTGCCGTCGCCGCCGGGCAGATCCGTGCGGCCGACGGAGCCTTGAAAGAGCACGTCTCCCACGATGGCGAAACGCTGCGGTCCGGCCACGAGCACGACGCTGCCGGGCGAGTGGCCGGGGCAATGCAGCACGTCGAGGGTGAGATCGCCGACCGTAACGGTGTCGCCCTCACTAAGCCAGCGGTCTGGCGTGACTGCCCGCGCATCCGTGATGCCGTAGCCGCGCCCCGTTTCGGGCAGGCGGTCGAGCAGGAAGCGGTCCGCCTCGTGCGGCCCCTCAATGCTCACGCCGAGTTCCTCCTTCAGCTCCGCCGCGCCGCCCGCATGGTCGATGTGCCCATGGGTGAGAAGGATCTTCTCCACCGTGACGCCGGTCTCGGCGATGGCCTGGCGGATGCGGTCGAGATCGCCGCCGGGATCGATCACGGCGCCTTTCTTGGTCCGATCGTTCCAGAGGAGCGTGCAGTTCTGCTGGAACGGCGTCACGGGGATGATGGCAGCGCGGATGTCTGACACTGGGTGGCCCTCACGTTATGCACACAGCACATATAGCCGGGCCCCTCCCGTTTGAACCCCTCATGGCTGGAGGTGCGGTCTATTGACCTTGCATGCTCCCGGTTCACATAGTCCGGGCACCGAAATCGCACTGAAGAGGCATCATCATGGAAACCAGGGCCGCCGTGGCGTGGGAAGCGGGCAAGCCGCTCACCATCGAGACCATCCGCATCGAGGGGCCCAAGCCCGGCGAGGTGCTGGTGGAGGTGATGGCGACGGGCGTCTGCCACACGGACGCTTATACCCTGTCGGGGCTCGACTCCGAAGGCAGGTTCCCGGCGATCCTCGGCCACGAGGGTGCCGGCATCGTGCGCGAGGTCGGCGCAGGCGTCACGACCCTGAAGCCCGGCGACCACGTGATCCCGCTCTACACGCCCGAGTGCCGCAACTGCAAATCCTGCCTCTCCCGCCGCACCAATCTCTGCACCGCCATCCGCGCCACGCAGGGGCAGGGCCTGATGCCTGACGGCACGAGCCGCTTCCGGTGCGACGGCGAGACCGTGTTCCATTACATGGGCTGCTCGACCTTCGCCAACTTCACGGTGCTGCCGGAGATCGCGCTCGCCAAGGTCCGCGAGGACGCGCCCTTCGACAAGATCTGCTACATCGGCTGCGGCGTCACCACAGGCATCGGGGCCGTGATCTACACCGCTAAAGTTTGGCCGGGCGCGAACGTGGTGGTGTTCGGCTTAGGGGGAATCGGCCTCAACGTAATTCAGGGCGCCCGCATGGTGGGCGCCGACAGGATCATCGGCGTCGACATCAACCCAGCCAAGCGCGCAATGGCCGAAAAATTCGGCATGACCGACTTCATCAACCCGAAGGAGGTCGGCAACGACAAGGTCGTGCAGGCGATCGTCGACCTCACGGGCGGCGGCGCGGACTTCTCATTCGACGCCACCGGCAACACGGACGTGATGCGCCAGGCGCTCGAATGCTGCCACCGCGGCTGGGGCGAGAGCATCATCATCGGCGTGGCGGAGGCCGGCAAGGAAATCGCCACCCGCCCGTTCCAGCTCGTCACCGGCCGCGTCTGGAAAGGCACGGCCTTCGGCGGCGCGCGCGGGCGCACGGACGTGCCGAAGATCGTCGACTGGTACATGGAGGGCAAGATCAACATCGACGACCTGATCACCCACAAGATGCCGCTCGACGAGATCAACACCGCCTTCGACCTCATG
>DASQMJ010000046.1:0-24410 GCA_035645535.1 Microvirga sp.
GCCGCCAAATGTGCCTCATTTGAGCGGATGCCTCATCATGTCTCCAAAGCACCCTGTATGGGTCCATTCCCTGCCGACAGCGCTTCTGCTGATGGCACCCTTCGATATTCTCGCTTCGCTGGCGATGGATATCTATCTCCCCGTCGTTCCGGCCATGCCCGGCATTCTCGGCACCAGTCCGGCCGTCGTGCAGCTGACGCTGAGCCTCTACATGGTGATGCTCGGCCTTGGCCAAATCATCTTCGGACCGATCTCCGATCGCGTCGGGCGGCGGCCAGTCCTCATCAGCGGTGCGATCCTGTTCGCGACAGCATCGTTCTGTCTTGCCGCATCCTCGACCGCCATTCCCTTCGTCGCTCTTCGCTTCTTGCAGGCAGTGGGGGCTTCGGCTGCCTTGGTGGCCACCTTCGCCACCGTCCGCGACGTGTATGCAGAGCGCCCGGAGGGGGTGGTCATCTACAGCCTGTTCAGCACGATGCTCGCCTTTGTACCTGCGTTGGGCCCGATTACCGGGGCACTTCTCGCGGACGGGCTCGGATGGCGTTCGATCTTCGTCACGCTGGGCACTCTTGCCGTTCTGGCAACCCTGCATGCGTTGCTTCGCTGGCACGAAACCCGGCCGACGGCAGCCGTCACGCCCCGCCGCTCGGTCCTGCCGATTCTCCGCAGCCCTGCATTCTGGACCTAAACGCTCGGATTCAGTGCCGCCATGGGGACATTCTTCGTGTTCTTCTCGACCGCCCCCCGCGTCCTCATCGACAGGGCCGGATACGCTGAGCTGGAATTCAGTTTCGCATTTGCAACGGTGGCACTCGTGATGGTCATCACAACGCGCTTCGCCAACCGGTTCGTTGCCCAGTGGGGAAACTCCGGCAGCCTCATGCGAGGCATGATGATGTTGCTTCTGGGAGCAATGCTCCTGATCATCGGCCAGGTCTTCGGCGCTCCCTCACTGTGGACGTTCGTTGCCCCGATGTGGGCAATGGCGATCGGCATTGTCTTCACCGTGTCGGTAACGGCGAACGGAGCCCTGGAAAAGTTCGGGGACATCGCCGGATCAGCAGTGGCGCTGCACTTCTGTGTGTAGAGTCTCCTCGTGAGCATCGGCGGAACGCTGGCCGTGATCCGGTTGCAAGGCGACACCGCGTGGCCGCTTGCGGCCTTCTCCTCGATCATGGCCGTCATCGTCCTGATCGCACTGCGATGGTTGCGCTTTCGAACGCGCGCGGGTGTAATCGAACGAGAAGCCGGGCGCGGCTGACAGCCCCGTCAGCGCCACGAGAGCGGCGCCAGGGCTGTCCTGTCGATGCGGGACCCCACGATCTCCACGAAGTCCTTTAGGCGGCAGGTGTCCGGCACCTCCGCCGGCGGGCAGCCCGGGAGCGCCAGGACGGCGCGTTCGGGCGCCGCCTCCCGGCTTGGCGGGGTGAGGTTGCGGATCTGGTCCATGGTCTGGGCCGTGTAGACGAGGCGCACGTAACGCTCGCCCGTCCCGGTGTCGCGCAGGCGCTCGAACACGAGGGCGCCGCCCGGCGGCGTGTCATTCTCCGGATAGCCCGCGAGGCTCCAGCTCACGCCGAGCGCCGCCTGCATGGGAGCGATGTTCGTGTCGTGGCCGACGAGCAGCACGAGCTTCGCCGGGGGCGGCCCGGCCTCGCCGGCCGTCTCCAAGTCCGTACCCTCCTTCAGGGCGAGGGCGATCTGGTTGAGGAGCTGGGAGGCGTTGCGCTTCGCCATGTAGGGCGTGCGGAGGGTGACGTCGTACTGCGCCTTGTGCAGGGCGAGCAGGGTCTTCACGTCCTCGGCATTCTTCACCCGGCCCCAGCCCACCTTGTCGGCCGGCAGGCCGCCCGAATATTCGAGTCGGATCACCTCCGCCACGGTCGAGGCCATCTCCAGCGGCCCCTTGATGCTGAGATCCCGGCCCTTGCTCTTGTCCGTGTCGATGCTCCAGGTCAGGTCAATCAGCCGGCAGACCTTGCCGAGCCCCTCCTTGGCGCAGGTCTCCCGGTCGGGCCCGTGCAGAACCTTTGCAAGATTGGCGAAATCCGGCGCGTAGCGGGCCTTGGCGGCCTCCAGGCTGCCGCCCATGGCGGCGAGCACCTGCGCCTTCGCGGCTTCGTCGTCGAGGGGCGCGATGCCGGCCTTCACCGGGTGGAACAGGGCGTCGGCCGTCTTAGGGTCGGAACCGGCCTGGAGGCCGCAGCCCGGGAACATGCCGGACAGGATGGCGTCCGCGGTCGCCCTCGTGCGCTCAACCTTGTCGGCGAAGGCGAAGAGCTCGCCCGAGCCCGGGCAGGAGCTGGGCTCCAGGAAGCCCGGCCCGAGATAGAGGATGCGGTAGTTGAGGCCCATCAGGATGGCGGCCGTGGCCCCGTGGGGTGTGAGATTCCCGTCCGGCACGGGCCAAGCGGGCCACGGGTCGAGGGAGAGCGGATCGAGGGCCTTCTGGTCCGTCGGCGGGCGCACCCCATGACGGCTGAAGATTACCACCTTGTCGAGAACGATCTTCGCGTGCGCGCCGGCCGGCGCCAGCAGGCTGCACACGGCCAGCACGGCCGCCAGAATTGTCCGCATTCTCCGCCCCCGTCAGCCTTCTGCTAAAGTGCCGTTGCGGAAGGATTACATGTGGCCCGGCGATGGGCAATCTGGCATTCGCCCGGGACAGTCGGCCGGATAAGAAAAAGGTCGCGGCCGGTCCTTATGGGTGACCGTATCCACGACCTTCGGCTCACTCTGCCCCCGTGAGCGAGTCTGTTTTACTGTGCGTTATATCCTTGCGACATCCCCGATTCAGGGAGGGTACGAAGAATTTTTTGTCCTGTAAGGAACCTTGTATCGGCCAGCACGTTGATGGGCACTTCGGCCCTTCTGCCCCTATGGCCGAACAACTTTAAAGCGCCCTCCGGGGCGCTTTCTTTTTTCGAGCGGCCTCATCGAGCGGAAATAGGAAACCTTCCGCTAGATCCGTCCATAAGAAAGGGCCGCGTCCGGTCTTTCGTCAAAAGCGACCGTGTCCGCGACCCTTCAGCCCATTTCTGCCCCATGGGAGCCTGTCAGTATCTGATTTGGTGCCGTTAGGGCAAGTGACAATGTTGCCTGAAAAAACCAGAAATTTTCGCCGGCGTGCGGAACTTAGGCCGTTCCGCAGCGTTTACATGCAACTTCGGCCTTTCTGCCCCCACGGCCGAAAACCTCCAAAAGCGCCCGACCGGGCGCTTTCTTTTTGCCCGGCTTCGCCTCAGAGCCTGCCCATCAGCAGGAGCACGATAAGGATGAGCAGAATGACGCCCAGAATGCCGCTCGGGCCATATCCCCAGCCGCGGCTGTAGGGCCAAGCGGGCACGGCGCCGATCAGGAGCAGAATGACGATGATGAGAAGAATGGTACTCATGGCTGCGCAATCCTTCCAGTGACGGGTTCCTTGCGGAACTCCGTTACAAAGTTGTCTCTCAAGAGCAACTTGGCGGTAAGGATTAAGTTCCCGACTCCCACCCGCATGCGCCCGTCCCGCGCGGGAACATCGGCGCAGCCCGGACGTTGAACCGATGGCGATTGGGTGCCGCCATGAATGCGACCCCGAAGAAAGGTCGTGAGCCCAATGGATCAGGAAGACCCAATGGCAAGTAAGAGTCCCCCGAAAATGTCCCACCTCGATCCAGATCCGGTCCCAGGCCTCGAAAAAACCCCGGCGCTCACCCGATCCGTCCAGGCCCAGCTCGGCCAGCGGCTTCGCCAGTTCTACGAGGCGCTCGCCCTCGGCGAGCAGCCGGTCCCGGAACGTTTCATCGAAATCATCAATCGCCTCGATCAAAGGCCGCCGGAGAAGAAGCAGTCATGAGTATCGACGTCAACCTTCGGGATTCCATACTCAAGGCGACGCCGAACCTCCGCGCTTTTGCGATCTCGCTCACCAACAACGTCGACCGCGCGGACGATCTCGTGCAGGAGACGCTGATGCGCGCGATCTCCAACATCCACCGCTTCCAGCCCGGCACGAACATGCAGGCCTGGCTCTTCACCATCCTGCGCAACCTGTTTCATTCCGAATACCGCAAGCGCCGACGCGAGGTGGAGGATGCGGACGGCAAATATGCCGCCACCCTCTCCGTTCAGCCGGATCAGATGCCACATCTCGATTTCGAGGACCTGCAGAAGGCCCTGGCGCGCCTGCCCCACGACCAGCGCGAGGCGCTGCTTCTCGTGGGGGCTTCGGGCTTCTCCTACGAGCAGGCGGCCGAGATCTGCGGCTGCGCCGTCGGGACCATCAAGAGCCGGGTGAACCGCGCGCGGAACCGGCTCGCCGAGTTGATGCACCTCACGGACATGGACGAGGATATCGGCCCCGACCGCGTCACCCTCTCGGTGGTGCAGGCGGTCGCCTAGGCCCTTGCGGGACGGCCGACACCGTCCGGACCATTCCACACCACGGAAGAGAGAGTCGTTCTACCCCCGTGGAAGCGGCTCCAGTCTGTTGCGGCAGCGGCGGCTTAGCGCATCGTGCGGAACCGAAGGTCCGCGCCGACGATGCGCTCACCAGAAGGACATCGGAAGGATCCAAAAAGTGGAGACCACCCTTGGGTCCGATGCTCCAGGTCAGCGCCGCCGGAACTGCTGGCCGCCGCGCTGCGGCGGACGCGGGCCGGTCGGAGCATTCGAGTCCTTGTGGCGGAAGATGAGCCGGCCCTTCTCGAGGTCATAGGGCGACATCTCCACGGTCACACGATCGCCGGCCAGGGTCTTGATGCGGTTCTTCTTCATCTTGCCGGCCGTATAGGCAATGACCTCGTGCCCGTTATCGAGCTGCACGCGATAGCGCGCGTCGGGCAGGATTTCGGTCACGAGACCTTCGAACGTGATGAGCTCTTCCTTTGCCATGCAAAGCCTTTCGTCTCTCAATAAAAAAAGCCGCCCCAGAACCGGAACGGCCGATACGTGGGAGGGCGTGACGAGCACGCCCTCGAGCATCAAACCTTACGCGTTCTGCAGGTTTACTGCAGAGGTGCGGCCGGTGCGCTGGTCGGTCTGGAGCTCGTAGGAGAGCTTCTGACCTTCCCTCAGGCCACGCATGCCAGCCCGCTCCAAGGCGGTCGCATGGACGAAGATGTCCTTGCCGCCGTTGTCGGGCTGAATGAAGCCATAGCCTTTGGTTTCGTTGTACCACTTCACGGTTCCCGTTTCCATGGGAAATCCTTTCACTGTCGTTTGCACGTGGGCGGAGGCCGCCCGTCAGTCGATATTGGTAGAGAGAAGCAACGTGCGCCCGGCAGTGCCAAAGCGAAGTAGCCCAGTCGTCCGGCCAAATGTCGATGAGATTTAAGTAGGCGACGGGCCGTCAAAAGGCAAGGCACGGGCCCTGCCCCGCATCGGCGCCTCAAGGGTTTCTGATCCGGCCGATCATCGACTGCAACGCTTCCTCGCCCTCGCGCGTGAAGCGGATCTCGTCCCCGTCGGCCTGGATCAGCCCACGCCCGCTGAGCTCGGCAACGGCCGCATCGCTGGCCTTGTGTCCCGCCCCGTCGCGCTGAACCACGCTCCGCACGGTCTGCCCGCTCGCCAGTTGGTGATAAGCCGCAAAGGCGAAGACTGCGAGCGACTCGTCGCTCAAGTTCTCTATGCCATGTGCCATGTGGTGTCGGATCCGCATCTGAGCGGCACGGGATCGCTGCCGCGAAGGCTCAATGCCGGGAAGGCGCGACCGTTCAAGCGAGGCCGCGAAAAAGGCACCGGGCCCCTCCTCTGGAAGGCTGGAACAGGAACCCTCCTTGTCGCCGTCACGTTGGTCCGGGCGGCCTCGCCAGCACGAGCATGGCCGCTTCTCTTCCACGACCAGCGAGGAGTGAACTCATGGCCAACGATCGTTATCGCTATGAGCGGGAGCGCTACCGCGACCAGGATGCCGACTGGCGCGATAGGGACGAAGGCCGCTATGGACGCAGCCGGTATGGGTCCGACTACGGAAGCGACGAGGGCTATATCGCCCGCCGCGGCTTCGGCAACGAGAGCGCCGGCTACGGTCGCGGGCGCGGCCAGGATGCGGGACCTGAACGGGACTACGGCGACTCCGCCGGCTACGGAACGGGGGGATCCGCGCGCGACTGGCGCGACGTGATGGGCGAGGACCGCCGCTCGGGCAGATCATCCTCAGGCATGGATCAGTTCGGGCGCGACCGCGGATCCTTCGGATACGGCTCCTCGTATGGCCGTGAAGGATACGGCCGCGAAAGCGACCGCTACGAGCAGGGCCATTTCGGCCGCGGCTCTCGGGACTACAGCGAGGAGCGCGGCTTCTTCGAACGGGCCGGGGACGAGGTCCGCTCCTGGTTCGGGGACGAGGACGCCGACCGTCGCCGTGACATGGATGTCCGTCGCGCCGAATCCCACCGGGGCCGAGGACCGAAGGGCTATCAGCGTTCCGACGAGCGCATCCGCGACGACGTCAGCGACCGCCTCACGGACGATCCCCATATCGATGCATCCGACATCGAGGTCACCGTGTCCAATCGCGAGGTGACCCTGAGCGGCACCGTCAACAGCCGGTTCGAGAAGCGCCACGCGGAGGATATCGCCGAATCCGTGTCCGGCGTCACCCATGTGCAGAACAACCTGCGCGTCCAGCAGCAGGCGGATGCCGGCATCGCCGGCAGCATGCTCTCGGGCGCGGGTACGGATCCCGCGGCGGGAGGCACGGGCGAGATGGGCACGACCCGCCGGCGGTCCACGAGTTCGTCCACTACCTAACGGCAGGAGAAGAGCCCAGGCCTTCCGGTGAAGGCCTGGGTGCCCCCCTTCCCGGCCCGTGGACAGGCTTGTGGACGGGGCCGAAAGTCCTTGCCTTTCCCTCACCGGCCTGCAACCCCATATCTGGCCGGGAGGATGAGGACCACATGGCAGGCATTTCCGTCACGCTCGAAGGCGACAACATCCAGCTCGCGTTCCAGAAGGGCGACCAATCCACCGCCGTGGTCATGGACCCGCAGGCGGCGCGCTCTCTCGTCAAGGCCCTGAGCCAGCTCCTGATGGCCATCGGCGAAAGCGCCGGGGAAGAGGGAGAGGAGCAGGAGGAGCTGGTCGACGTCACGTCTCCATCCATCGACATCGGCATGGACGAGCACGGGATGGCTGTCGTCGCGCTCCAGGCCGGCCTTCTGCCTCCCTTCATGCTGCGCCTCAAGGACGACGAGGCGCGCCATATCGCCAACAGCCTCCTTGAGATCCTCAACAGCCCGCGAGACATCCGCCAGTCCCTCGGCGGGCATTGAGGGGCGGGTTTTCCGGAGCCGATCCGGTCTCAAGGAACTTCGCCACGGCCATACGGTTGTCGAACGCGGGCATACTTGCCGCGCTTCGGACGAGGCTGATGACGATCAAGGATCCAGATTTCGCACCCACGGAACATCCGGGCGTTCCGATCTTCAGCGCCAAGGCGGAACCGACGCTGACCCACCCGGAGTCGGAATCCTTCTATGCCGAGGCCTTGCGGGAGCTCAACCAGCTCGGTCTGCCCTATCTCCTGGCCGGCACATATGCCTTGTCCGCCTACACGGGCATTACGCGCCAGACGAAGGATCTCGACATCTTCTGCAAGGCCGGCGACTACACCCGCGTCCTCTCGCATTTCAAGAACCTCGGCTATGCGGTGGAGATCGAGGACGACCGCTGGCTCGGGAAGGTCTACAAGGGCCAGTACTTCTTCGACGTCATCTTCGCTTCCTCCAACGGCACCATGCCCATCGGCGACCAGTGGTTCGAGGGCGCCCGCCAGATCGAAGTGTTCGGCATTCCCGTGAAGATCGTGGGGCCGACGGAGCTCGTCTGGTCCAAATGCTTCATCCAGCTGCGCCACCGCTACGACGGCGCCGACGTGGCCCACACCATCCTCAAGGCGCACAACGAAATCGACTGGCACCGGCTGCTGGCCTACATGGAGGTCCACTGGGAGGTGCTGCTGATGCACCTCCTGAACTTCCGCTGGATCTATCCCACCGAGCGGGACAACGTGCCCCGCTGGGTCATGGACGAACTTCTCGACCGGCTCTCGAAGCAGCTCGACCTTCCGCCGCCGCAGATGAAGGTCTGCCGGGGGCGGATGTTCTCCCGAGTGGATTACGAAATCGACGTGAAGGAGTGGGGCTTCGCCGACGTAGGCGGCGAAGGTGAATGGCGGAATGACTGAAGCGAATACTCCCAATACTCCAATGAAGGTGGCGGCGATCGGCGACCTTCACGTTCGAGAGGACACCGCGGAAACCTATCGCGACCTTTTCGGAGAGATTTCCAAGGAAGCGGACGTCCTGGTGCTCGCCGGAGACCTGACGGATCTCGGCAAGCCGAAGGAAGCCGAGCTGCTGGCTCAGGACCTCAAGGCCTGCTCGATCCCGGTGATCGGCGTCCTCGGCAATCACGATTACGAGTGCGGTGCGCACGAGGAGGTCACGCGCATCCTGCGAGATGCGGGCATGAGGGTGCTCGACGGACAATCCGTCGAAATCGACGGCGTCGGGTTCGTGGGCGTGAAAGGTTTCGCGGGCGGCTTCGGACGGCGGATGCTCGGCTCCTTCGGTGAGCCGGCGATCAAGCAGTTCGTGGGCGAGGCCATGAACGAAACGCTGCGCCTCGAGAATGCCATGCGGCACGTGCGGGCGAAGCGTACGATGGTCATCCTTCACTATGCGCCCGTCACCGACACCATCGAGAGCGAGCCGCTCGAGATCTATCCCTTCCTCGGTTCATCGCGCCTTGCGGAGACCATCGACCGCTTCAAGGTCAGCGCCATCGTGCACGGACATGCCCATCGCGGGCGCTTCGAAGGGCGCACACCCGGCGGACAGCCGGTCTACAACGTCGCCCGCCACATCGAGAAGCCGAACGGCAGACCCTACGCGATCCTGGAGATTTGAAACCTGCCACTGAGGATCGACCGAGAGCGGTCGTGCAGCGCTCCGGCAGATGCCACGGAGCCGTCCGCATATCCGTAGGATTTATACCACGCCGCCCATCGCAAGGTGTATCATATGCTTCTACGCCGCGCGGGTCCCGTCAGGCCTGCGGCGTTCTTCCCGACCGGGGAGGCTGCGGCCATGGTCCGATTTCTTGCAATGGCGATCGCATGCATCTTTGCATCGGCCACAGGTGCCGAGGGAGCGACCCGCGCCAGACGTCCCCCGGCTGAGCGAGCCCAGCCGAGCCAGCCTAGCCCGGCGGAGCAGGACGAATTCAAGTCATGCGACGTGGCGGTGCGCGACTTCGTTCAAGGACGCAGGGAAGCCACCGCCCTACCCGTGAAGGATGTCGAGGTCGACACCCTGAGAATGACGCTCAACTTCGTCCATCCTTACGGCAAGAGCGGAGACACGCCTCCCAATCTTGCCTTCACGCGCGGCGAATCCATCGAGGAGCGGCGCAAGACCCTCAACGAGACGAAGCAGAGAATCCGCACCCTCGTGGAGGCGGCGAAAAGCGGGAGCGTCTGGTACGTGATCGCCCTCGACAGGGACAATATCGAACTGTCCGAGGCAAGACGGAGCCCCGTCAGCGTTCAGCCTGACGACAATCGTCCGTCCGCGTCCGCGGTCGTGATGGCAAGCATCGAGAACAAATGCATCATCGTTTCCGAATACAAGGCGATCCCTGTCGGCAGCCTGAGCGAAGACCTGCGGCGGTTGCTGGGGGAGCAGGCTCCCGAACCGCCGCCGGTCGCCGATTCCGCTCCTCAGCCTTGAGGGGTGCCCTGCGGAATTAGCGCGGCCGAGGCTGTCCCTCAGTACCGCGTGCCGGGATCCGTCGGGTTGCCCGGAAGGTAATCGGGCTCGGAACCGGGGCCTTTCGGATCGGTGATGCCGGGATCGTTGACCGGATAGGGCGTCCGTGGGCCGGTCGGACCGGTATCCGGCGGCTCGTCCGGAACTCGACCCGGAGGCACCTCGCTGGGTATGTTGCCGCCGGGCAGCGGCTCGCCCGTGGGATTGCGAGGGTTGACCATGCGCTACTCCTTCGTTCGCGTGAACCGTTTCCGGGTCAACAGACCCGGGATGGGAGGGTTCCGGCACCGCCGCTGCCCGGAACTCTCCGGGCGCTGACCCGTTCCAAGGGCATTCCCGCAAACGAAGGAGAGCGTCATGCCTGACATCAAACAGGCCAGGATCCTGATCATGGCCACGGACGGCTTCGAGCAGTCGGAGCTGATGGTTCCCCAGGAGAGGCTCTCGGAGGCCGGAGCGACGGTCGAGGTCGCGGCCCCGAAATCGCGTATGAAATCCGGCAAGATTTACGGCTGGGATGAGACGGACTGGGGCAAGACCGTCTCGGTCGACAAGGACATCGAGGACGTGAACCCGGCGGATTACGACGCGCTGGTGCTCCCCGGCGGTCAGATCAACCCGGACAAGCTGCGCGTGGAGCCGAAAGCGATCGAGATCATCCGCGCCTTCTACTCGTCGGGAAAGACGGTCGCGGCCATCTGCCACGCGCCCTGGCTCCTCATCGAGGCCGGCGTGATCCGGGGCAGGAAGTGCACCTCCTACCATTCGATCAAGACGGACGTCATCAATGCCGGCGGCGAGTGGCGGGACGAGACGGTCGTGACCGACAAGGGTCTCATTACCAGCCGCAATCCCGGCGACCTCGACGCCTTCGTGGCCAAGATCATCGAGGAGGTGCAGGAGGGCACACATTCAGGACGCCGCATGGCGGCCGAATAGCCCTGCCGTTAGGCGACCAATAAAAAAGCGGCCGGATCCTCCGGCCGCTTCGTCTTTTGGATGATGGCTTCGTCAGCCCTGCTGGATCGCCGAGAGCTTCCACGGGCCGCCCTGGTCGCGGCGGAACGTCCAGATCTCCGTCGCTTCCACGGGCTTCGTCGGATCGCCTTCCACCACACGGCCGGTGGCCTTCTCGGTCATGACGTCGACCAGCGAGTAGCGCATGGCCACGGTGGCGTAGTCCGCGCTGCCCTCCCGCCAGGCCTCCGCCAGGTCGCCCTGGAGCAGGTGCACGTCGGACACGGTGTTGTGCAGGCCGCGCGAGGCGTTGTCGTTCAACTCCTCCTGGATGTAGCCGGCCATCTCGGGCGTCGCGAGCGTCCACAGCTTGGCGACGTCGCCCTGGGAATAGGCCTCCTGGACTTCCATCAGCGACTGCTCGAAGGCCGCGAAGTCGCGCTCGCCGATGCCGATCTCGTCACGCACGCCGGGACGAGGCCGCGGCCCCGCGCCCCTGCCGCCGAGAGCGCCGCCGAGGCCGCTCCCCAGGCCGCTCGGGCCCTGCGGCTGCGGGCCGCCGTAGGGTGTGCCACCCGGCATGGAGCGGGCATAGCCCTCGCCAGCGCCCTGATAGGCCGGCTGCCGGCGGCGGAACCAGTTCATGGCGAAGCGCACCAGGAGCACGATCAGGCCGATCTGCAGCAGGAGCCCCAGGAACGATCCCAGCCCGGCTAGGCCGCCGAAGAAGCCGTTGCCCATGAGCAGGCCGAAGAGACCGGCACCGAAGAGGCCGGCCATGAGGCCAGTGCCGAAGCCGAAGCGGCGCGGCTGGGCGACGTTGGGAGCGGGCATGCCCGGACGGTTCACCGTCGGACCCTGGTTCGGAATCTGCGACCGCTGGATCGGCGAAGCCGTGCCCGGAGCCGTGTTCGTGCTCGGCGGGGCGTTCCAGGTGCGCGCGCCGCGCGAGCCGAAGCTGCCCCCTCCCCGGCCGACGCGAGCCTCCGCCGCGCTACCAGCGAAGACCAGGGCGGCCGCCAGGGCGATCATGATGCGGCTTCGGCGAGAGGAGAGTCTCATCATCGTTTCGTTCATCCCTTGGAGCCAAATGCTCCTGCACCCTATGTGGTGAGGCTCGAGCCCCTGCGAAAGGGGCCTGCCAGCACAATCGGATATTACGGCTAAAACGCTGCTCCCGAGCGAGGTTCCGACCGCTGACACTTCTACCCGTGCCCTGGCCAAGAATTCCCTGCCCTGGCCACGAATTCTCCCGCACGAAAGCCTATCCGCAATTCAGGCGTCTCCGCGGGAGATCTCGAATTGTTCGCCACCTGTTCGCCTACAGGAACAACGGGGTCAGAATGCATGACCTCAAAGAAGAAAATTATCTCGGCGGGATTCAGCCATCCCCGTTATCCACAGGAAAGCGCCTCGACTCGCCCCTAGGCCTATGTTCTTGTTTCGTTCGTTGCGGGAAAAGGCAGACGGACGATGCGCAAGCCCCAGGGCCTGGAGCGGCTCTATCTCGATTTCGACTCGTTCTTCGCCAGTGCCGAGCAGCATTTCCAGCCGCATCTGCGCGGCAGGCCGGTCGGCGTGATCCCCGTGGATTCGGAGCATACCGGCCTCATCGCGGTGAGCCGGGAGGCGAAGGCCCTCGGGCTCAAGCGGGGCACCTTCGTCCGAGAGGCCCGGCGGCTCTGCCCCGGTCTCGTGCTGGTGACGGCCCGGCACGAGCGCTACGTCGAGTTGCACCGTGCCATCGTCGGAACCGTTGGAACGGTGCTCCCCGTGAAGGCGGTCTGCTCCATCGACGAGATGGTCTGCGCCCTCACGCCCTCCGAGCAGGCCGACGCCCTCGCCCTCGGCAGACGGGTGAAGGCCGTCGTCGCAGAGAGGATCGGCCCGTCCCTCACCTGCTCCGTGGGATTGGGTCCCAACGAGCTTCTCGCCAAGATCGCAGCCGAGATGGAGAAGCCGGACGGGCTCGTCGCCCTTCATCCGAACGACCTTCCGGGCCGCCTCCTCTCCCTTCCCCTGGAGGACGTCCCGGGCATCGCCAAGGGCAATGCGGCCCGCCTCGCGAAGGCGGGGATCCGGGACATGGCGGCCCTGTGGCGCCTCCAGCCCAAGGAGATGCGTCGCCTCTGGGGCAGCGTCGAGGGGGAGCGGCTCTGGATGGGACTGCACGGCTACACCGTCGCTCGGCCTGAGACCCAACGTCGGATGTTCGGCCACGGGCGGGTTCTCCCGGCGGATTGGCGCCATCTCGGCGGCGCCTATGCCTGCGCCCGTGTTCTCCTTGCGAAGGCCGCCAACCGAATGCGACGCGCCGGCTTCGCCGCGCGGGCGCTGGCGCTGTGGCTGACCGACCGGAAAAGCGCGGGCTGGCATGCGGAGGAACGCCTTCAGCCGACCTGGGACGATCCTTCCCTACTCGCCTGCTTGGCCCGCCTCTTCAACCATGCGGAGCGAGAGCTGCCGCCGCGCACGACCCATCGCAGCGTCCACGTCACGCTGCACGATCTCGTGCGGCTGAAGGATATCGAGGGGGACCTGTTCGGTCACACGGCCGAAGCGCGGCTCAAGCGCCGGCTGGAATATCTCTCGCTCCTGGCCGACCAGATGAACGCCGGATACCGGCGAACGCTCCTGCATTGGGGGCCATGGACCACCATTCCGGGCGGCTACGCGGGAGCGAAGATCGCCTTCAACCGGATTCCCGACGCGGAGGACTTCTGAAGTCCTCCGTGCCGACTGAAAGAACGGGACCGATCAGGCCGCCTTGGCCTTCTTGGGCTGCACCTCGGCCGAGTAGTCTTCCATCAGGGTCTTCGTCATGTTGCCGGGCTTGTAGGTGTAGGGCCCGATCTCCGAGACCGGCGTCACCTCGGCGGCGGTTCCGGTGATGAAGCACTCGTTGAAGCTGGAAAGCTCCTCCGGCATGATCCGCCGCTCCTGAACCTCGAAACCGCGGCGCTTGGCGAGGTCGATCACCGTCCGGCGCGTGATGCCGTCGAGGAAGCAGTCGGCGATGGGGGTATGGACGACGCCGTCGCGGATGAAGAACACATTCGCCCCGGTGCACTCCGCCACCCGGCCCTGCCAGTCGAGCATCAGCGCATCCGCATAACCCTTCCGCTCCGCCCGATGCTTCGAGATGGTGCAGATCATGTAGAGGCCCGCTGCCTTGGCGGCCGAGGGGGCGGTGGCCGGATCGGGCCGACGGTATTCGGCCATGTCGATGCGGATGCCCTTCATCTTCTGAGCCGGGTCGAAGTAGCTCGGCCATTCCCAGCTGGCGATGGCCAGGTGGATCCTGTTGGCCTGAGCCGCCACGCCCATCATCTCCGAGCCGCGCCACGCGACGGGCCGCAGATAGGCGTCGGTCTGGCCGTTCTTCTCCAGGACGAGGCGCTTGGCGGCATCGATCTCGGCCACCGTGTAGGGAATCTCGAAGTCGAGGATCTCGGCCGATTTCTTCAACCGCTCCGAATGCTCGGCGGACTTGAAGATCTCCCCCCCGTAGGCGCGCTCGCCCTCGAAGACGCTGGACCCGTAGTGCAGGCCGTGGGAGAGAACGTGGAGCTGCGCCTCCTTCCAGGGTACGAGCTGTCCGTCGTACCAGATCCATCCGTCACGTTGATCGAAGGGGGTCGCGGACATTGTTCATCTCCTTGCAGTCCGACCGTTACGGCTCGTCGGGATCGCGAAATTTCCGATGTGCTTCCGCGCGGTTTGGGTTCGTTCGTTTCGCGAAAGCGCCTTGACGAGTAACAATCGGCCTGAGATATGTCAACAAGGCTGACTTAAAAGGATAAGGATGGTGCCTGAAGCGATCCCGGCTCTGACGCCCCGGCAGCCCGGCAAGGATATCCTCGCCGAGTCGCCGGCCTACGACCTCATCGAGCTGTTCTTCTTCGCCTATCGCGACTTCGTCAGCGATCCGGACCGGATCCTGACCGAGTACGGCTTCGGCCGGGCTCATCACCGCGTCCTGCATTTCGTCGACCGGAATCCAGGCCTGACGATCGCCGAGCTCCTCGACATCCTGCGCATCACCAAGCAGAGCCTCAACCGGGTCCTGAAGGAGCTGATCGAGAAGGACTTCATCGAGAGCCGGACAGGCACCTCGGACCGGCGGCAGCGGCTTCTCTACACCACGGCCAGCGGCCATGATCTGGCGGTGAAGATGGCCAAGCTTCAGACGCGGCGGATCATGCGGGCCCTGGCCGATCTCGACCCGGACGCCCGGCGCCACTTGAGCGCCTATCTCCTCAGCCTCATCGACCCCGACGACCGCGCCCATGTCGAGCGCCTCGTATTCGGAGGCGGAAAAAGCTGATAAGGCAGGAGCCGGATCAAACCCGCCGAAGCCTATGGAACCGACGCGCATCGACATTCCAGACCACGCCCCCCACGTGCTCGTGGTGGACGACGACCGCCGCCTGCGCGACCTCCTGGCGCGCTTCCTGACGGAATCCGGCTACCGCGTGACCACCGCTGCGAGCGCCGCCGAGGCCCGGGCGAAGACCGAGAACCTCGTCTTCGACGCCCTCGTGCTCGACGTGATGATGCCCGGCGAGAGCGGCTTCGACTATGCCCGGAGCCTGCGGCAGGTCTCAGAGGTCCCGATCCTGATGCTGACCGCCCGCGCCGACACGGCCGACCGGGTGACCGGGCTCGAGATCGGCGCCGACGATTATCTGCCCAAGCCCTTCGAGCCGCGGGAGCTGCTCCTGCGCTTAGGGAACATCCTCAAGCGCGCCGTCCCGGCGGCCACGAACGGCAACGGCGAAGTTCCCGAAACCATTCATTTCGGCCCCTTCTCGTTCCGCCTCGACCGGGGCGAGCTGCGGCGCGAGGACGAGGTCATCCGCATCACGGAGCGGGAGCGTGAGATCCTGACGATCCTGGGCACGCGGGCCGGCGACCACGTCCCGCGCGAGGAGCTCGCCGGCAGCGGGGCTGCCGCCAACGAGCGCACGGTGGACGTACAGATCAACAGGCTTCGCCGCAAGATCGAGGCGGACCCGGCCAATCCCCTCTTCCTCCAGACCGTGCGCGGCATCGGCTACCGCCTCGTCGTCGACCGATGAAGCTCAGCGCGGCCCTCAAGCATTCGCCCCTCGACTGGGTCGCGCGCTGGCTCGGCAGATACCTGCCGAAGGGGCTCTATGCCCGCTCCCTGATCATCATCATCGCACCCGTCGTGCTGCTGCAATCCATCGTCGCCTATGCCTTCATGGAACGGCACTGGGAGCTCGTCACGCGCCGCCTGTCCTCGGCGGTCACCTCCGACATCGCGGCGCTCATCGACATCTACGAGAGCTATCCCCAGGACCGGGACGCGACGACCCTGTCGCGCATCGCGTCGGAGCGGCTCCAGCTCGACGTGGACATCCTGCACGACACGGACCTGCCGCCGCCGGGGCCGAAGCCCTTCTTCTCGATCCTCGACGAGACCCTGTCGGACGAGCTGCGCCGCAAAGTGGACCGCCCCTACTGGATCGACACGGTCGGGCGGTCGAACTATGTGGAAATCCGCGTGAAGCTCGACCAAAACAACGTGATGCGCGTGCTCGCGCGACGCAGCCAGGCCTACGCGTCGAATTCGCACATCTTCCTGGTCTGGATGGCGGGCTCGTCCTTCGTGCTGCTCGGCATCGCGATCCTGTTCCTGCGCAACCAGATCCGGCCGATCCTGCGCCTGTCGGAGGCGGCGGAGGCGCTCGGCAAGGGGCGCGAGATCGAGTTCCGCCCGCGCGGCGCGCGCGAGGTGCGGCAGGCGGGCCATGCCTTCCTGGAGATGAAGCGCCGCATCGAGCGCAGCATGGAGCAGCGCACCACGATGCTGAACGGCGTGAGCCACGACCTGCGCACCATCCTCACCCGCTTCAAGCTCTCGCTCGTCTTCCTCGACCAGACGCCGGAGGTCGAGGACCTCAAGCGCGACGTGGACGAGATGAGCCGGATGCTGGAAGGCTATCTGGCCTTCGCGCGCGGCGACGCGGGCGAGCAGGCCGTGGAGACCGATCTTCGCGTGCTGCTGCAGGAAATCCAGTCAGACGCCGAGCGCCAGGGACACACGTTGTCTCTCGACATCATCGGCGACCCGATCATTACAGTGAGGCCGGACGCGTTCCGGCGCCTGCTCTTCAACCTCGTGGCCAACGCGGCGCGCCACGGGGACAGGATCGAGATCTCCGCCAACCACGAGACGCGCTGGCTCGTGCTGCACGTGGACGATGACGGACCAGGCATTCCGCCCGAGCTGCGCGAAGAAGTGTTCAAACCCTTCGTGCGCCTCGACGAAGCGCGCAACCAGGATGAAGGCGGTTCAGGTCTCGGCCTCGCCATCGCCCGCGACATCGCCCGCTCCCATGGCGGTGACATCACCCTCGGCGACAGCCCGCTCGGCGGCCTGCGCGCGACCGTCAGGCTGCCGGCCTGATCAGTAGAGCCGCCCGCCGACCGGCACGTCTCGGTCGGGCCTGATCAGCATCACGTCGCCATTCTCGTCCGGCACCCCGAGGGTGAGCACCTCGGACCGGAAGGGACCGATCTGGCGCGGCGGGAAGTTCACCACCGCCAGCACCTGCTGGCCAATGAGGCTTTCGAGCGAGTGGTTCACGGTGATCTGCGCCGACGAGCGCTTGATGCCGATCTCGGGCCCGAAATCGATCGTGAGCTTGAAGGCCGGCTTGCGCGCCTCCGGAAAGGCTTCGGCCGCGACGATCTTCCCGACCCGGATATCGACCTTGAGGAAGTCGTCGAACGTGATCTGCGCCGGCTTCGAGACTGTCTGATCCATGGTGCCCCCTTTTGCCGCACCGCTCAGATCGCGGCCGCGGGATTCTCCGCCTCGCCCTCCTCTTGGCGCCGACTCTGCCGCCGCGAAGGCCTACGGCCTTCCAGCAGGGCGCGGCCGATGGCCCGGAGCGGCGCCGTGAGACGGCGCACGTCCTCCGCCTGCTCCAGGATGCGCTCGCCCCGGCGCAGCTCGCGGTCGAGCCGCGCCATCGTCCGGGCCAGCGTCGGATCGTCGTCCTCGAGCCATGTGCGCATGGTGTTGGCGTAGACGAGGACCGCGCCCTGCAGCTTCAAGGCACCGAGCGGCCCCTCCGTCGAGATGCCCGCCGCCGCGAGCATGAAGCGCTGCGAGTTGAGCGAAACCTGGTTGAGCGCCGCGAGGGACGCGGGATCGTAGCGCAGGTCCTTGAAGATCCGGCGCAGGGCCTCCTTGTAGGGCTCCAGCGCATCGAAGCGGCGCATCATCACGTCGAAGACGCGCTCCCGCGCCGGCTCGCCGGCGAGGTCGTCGGTCGTTCCCTCAAGCACCTGCTTGTCGATCTGGCGCGAGAGCGCACCCAGCACCGCGCCCTTCGAAGGAAAGAGATCACGGAACTCGGCCAGGGAGACGTTGGCCGCCTGGGCGATGTCGGTGATCTCAATGTCATTCCAGGCCCGCCGGGACGCGAGATCCATCAGGGCGTCGACAATCGCTTGTCGCTTGTTGGGCGAAGCTTCCGCCGGCATGGCATCCTCCTGAACTTCAAGCTGGGGACTTATGTAGGCGCTCGCGCCGCCATGAACATGGCCGTCAGCCCGCGAGTTCCTGCGCCCGCCGCTTTGCCGCAGCCACGGCCTCGCGCATGAGGCCTTTTAGGCCGTTCGGGTCGGCCATCAGAACTTCCAGGGCGGCAGCGGTCGTGCCACCGGGCGAGGTGACGTTCTGGCGGAGGGTTGCCGGCGGCAGATCGCTCCGGAACAGGAGTTCGCCCGCCCCCGTCACGGTCGCCCGCGCGAGGCGCTCCGCGAGGTCGGCCGGCAGACCGGCCGCGGCGCCCGCTTCTGCGAGGCATTCCACAAGGTGGAACACATAGGCCGGGCCGGAGCCCGACACCGCCGTCACGGCATCGATGAGGTCCTCGGACGGCAACCATTCGACGATGCCGTTGCTGCGCAGGAGGGCGTCCGCCATCAGGCGCTGCGCCTCGGTCACCTCGGGGCTCGCGGCGGCTCCTGTCGCGCCGCGTCCGACGCTCGCCGGCAGGTTCGGCATGGCGCGCACGACGGCGCCGGCAGCCGGCAGGCGGCCGCGCAGGTCGCCGATGGTCTTGCCGGCGAGGATCGACACGATGAGGGTGTTGGGCCCGACAAGCCCGCTCACGCCGGGCGCGGCCGCATCCAGCATCTGCGGCTTGATGGCGAGCACCAGCACTTCGGGAGCGGAGGGGCTGCTCGGGTTGAGGGCGATGCCGCGATCCGCGCACAGGCGCGTCATCTCCTCGGAAGGCCGCGGATCGACGACGGTGACGCCGGCCGGCTTCATCCCGACCGCCAGCCATCCCTCCAGCATGGAGCCTCCCATCTTTCCGGCTCCGACGAGGACGAGGGACGAGGGCAGATGCTGGGCGATGGGCATGGGAACCTGGCGGGATTGGTAGCGGAGGGCCGCACTCTAGAGCATCGTGCGGAAAAGTGGATCCGGTTTTCCGCTCAGACGATGCTCTCATCCAAAGGGAAAGCATCGGATTCGTACCAAAAGTGCAGGCTCACTTTTGGGTCCGACGCTTTGGCCATCCCGGCCGCGACGTGTCGAGGCCGCGATCAGGCCTCGCCTTCCGTTTCGAACAGGACGCTGTCGAGGGCCTCGCGCGCGTTCTTGCCGGCCCAGATGACGAACTGGAAGGCCTGGAAGTAGCGCTCGCATGCCTCCACGGCCACCCGCAGCATGGTCTCGCACTGGCCGTGGGTCGGATCCGCGCCGCCTGCCAGCAGAAGCGCATGCCGGAACATCACCACGTTCTCCGAGCTCCAGAGATCGAAATGTCCGACCCAGAGTTGCTCGTTGATGCGGGAGATGAGCTGCAGGACCTCCTGCCGCCGCCGCTCCGGAACCTTGAGGTCGAAGGCGCAGGCCACGTGCAGGGCCTCCACGTCCTCGATCCAGGTGAAGGCGACGTGATAGTCGGCCCATTGGCCCGAGACGGAGACGGACATCTCGTCCGCCGCCGCGCGATCGAAGATCCACTGACGCAAGGACGCCAGTCGCTCGACCACATCGAGCGGATGTTCCATGCGGTCAATTTCGAAGTGAAGTTGCGACATATCGATCCAAGCGGCTCGGACGCTGAATATCGGAACATATTCAGGCAATAGCATTACGTAGATTCAGGGATAAGCCAGATTCAATGTTGCCGAATACGTTTGGTATTCGACAACTTATCCGCCCCAACCACGAATCAGCTCATGAATCGACAGTCTTAGATTTTGGCCTTGGCCACAATGCGTCGGTATGACCTGTCCACAACGGTCGGCTCCTCCAGAGGAGGTAGCGCGGTCGGGTTCCGTCAAGCCTGGGCCGAAGGCGCGACCGATCCGGCCTGACCCAGCCTGGCTTCGAGAGCCTTGATACGGGCTTCCAGGCGCTCGTTCTCCTCCCGGGCCGCGACGACCATGTCGCGCAGGACCTCCACCTCCTCGCGGGTGGCCACGTCCATGTCCTTGACCAGGCGTTCGATCTGGGACCTGACCACGGTCTCGACCTCGCGCCGGACTCCCTGGGCGGCGCCGGCCGCGTCGGTGGCGAGGCGGGCGAGTTCGTCGAAGATCCGATTGGAGGATTGGGTCATGGCGGGTCCGTATCGGTCGGAGAAGACTTTCTCCCATGTGGGCCTATTCGCATCAAACTGCAACAGGGTTGACGATACGCCCCCCACGGGTCCAATGGGCGGCGTTTTCGATCCAAGGCGTGCCGATGGCTCTTCCTGCCCTCTCCTTCCCCCTCATCGACCCGGTCGCGATCAGCATCGGCCCCTTCGCGATCCGCTGGTATGCGCTGGCCTATGTGGCGGGGCTGCTGGGGGGCTGGTTCTATGCCAGGCGCCTGGCCGCCAAGGCGGAATACTGGCCGGTCCTACGGCAGCCGAAGCCTGTGGACATCGACGACCTGATCGTCTGGGTCGCCCTCGGCGTCGTGCTCGGCGGGCGTCTCGGCTATGTGCTGTTCTACAACCTGGGCGCCTATCTGGCCCAGCCCCTGGAGATCTTCGCGGTCTGGCGCGGCGGCATGTCGTTCCATGGCGGGTTCGCGGGAGCGGTCCTGGCCATCGTGCTGTTCTCCCGGTCCCGCCACCTCAATCCCCTGGCGATGCTCGACATGGCGGCCGTCGTCACGCCGATCGGGCTGTTCTTCGGGCGCATCGCCAACTTCATCAACGGCGAATTGTGGGGGCGTCCGGCGCCAGACTTCCCCTATGCGGTGGTTTTCCCCCACGCCGGGCCCGTGCCGCGCCATCCGAGCCAGCTCTACGAGGCCTTCGGCGAGGGCCTGGTGCTCTTCCTCGTGATGATGTGGGCGGTGCGCCGCTTCGGATTCCGCCGCCCGGGCCTTCTCGGCGGCATCTTCGTGCTCGGCTACGCGGCCGCCCGGATCGTCTGCGAATTCTTCCGGGAGCCGGACGAGCAGCTCGGATTCCTGTTCGGCTCCTCGGTGCAGGCACTCGGCGGCGGCATCACCATGGGCATGCTGCTGTCGCTTCCAATGGCGGTGGTCGGCGCCGTCTTCATCTGGATGGCGGCGCGTGGGTACACTCGGCCGACCCCGAGGCCGGAGCCCGCGTGAAGCCGCTCGTCGATTATCTGCGCGGCCTTATAGCCCTCGAGGGGCCGATCACGGTCGAGCGCTACATGGACCTGTGCCTGCGGCACTACTATGCCACCCGCGATCCCCTCGGCGCAGCAGGCGACTTCACGACCTCGCCCGAAATCAGCCAAATGTTCGGCGAGTTGATCGGCCTGTGGATGCTCGAGGTCTGGAACGGGATGGGGCGCCCCGATCCGTGCCGTCTGATCGAGCTCGGCCCTGGACGCGGGACGCTCATGGGCGACCTCCTGCGCGCCGCGAGGCTCCTGCCGGAGTTCCGCTCCGCCGTCACGGTTCATCTGGTCGAGACGAGCCCTTCCTTGCGCGAGCGGCAGCGGGCCGCCCTATCCGCCTCCGGCTGCCGGATCGAATGGCACGACCGGCTCGAGGACGTGCCACCGGGTCCCACGCTCCTCGTCGCCAATGAGTTTTTCGATGCCCTGCCGGTCCGCCAGTTCGTGGCCACCGAGCGCGGATGGTGCGAACGCCTCGTCGGCCTGGAAGGCGACCGGCTGATCTTCGGCCTGCGGGCGGAGCCGGCACGAGACATGCGGGCCCCGGTCCGCCTCGGCGACGTGCTCGAATGGCCCGCAGCCTCCATCGCTCTGACCGGGCATCTCGCGCAGCGGCTCGCACGCGACACGGGCGCGGCACTCCTCATCGACTACGGCTACTGGGGCCCGGCCTTCGGCGACACCCTGCAGGCGGTCAAGCACCATGCCTATGTCGACCCCCTCTCCGAGCCCGGAGAGGCGGACCTGACCACGCATGTGGACTTCCGGCGGCTCGCCCGGGTCGGGTCGGAGAACGGGCTGCGGGTCCACGGCACGGGCACGCAGGCCGACTTTCTCCTGGCGCTCGGGATCGAGGCGCGCGCCGCAAGCCTCAGGCAGAAGGCAACGCCCGCGCAGGCCGCCGGCATCGACCGGGCGCTGGCGCGCCTGACCGAGCGCGGCCCCAAAGGCATGGGGGAGCTCTTTAAAGTTTTGGCCCTAACCCATAATGACATCGAAGCCGTGCCCGGACTGCCCTCCCATTCCCCCATCTCGGCCTGAACGGAAGCCATGTTCATCGAAGCCCCCGAACTCGCCGCCTATCCCAACCTGCATCATGCCTTCTTCACCCGCCGCGGCGGCGTGTCGGAGGGAATCTACGCCTCCCTCAACGGCGGCCTCGGTTCCTCGGACGATCCGGCGAAGGTGGCGGAGAATCGTCGCCGCATGACCGAGGAGTTGGGCCTCGCGCCCGAGGCGCTGATCAGCGTGCACCAGGTCCATTCCGCGGATGCGGTGATCGTCCAGGGGCCATGGAACGGCGATCGCCCGCGGGCCGACGGCATGGCGACCGCGGTTCCGGGGCTGGCGCTTGGCATCACCACGGCGGATTGCGGCCCCGTCCTGTTCGCCGATCCCCATGTGGGCGTCATCGGGGCGGCCCATGCGGGCTGGCGCGGCGCCGCGAACGGAATTCTCGAATCCACCATCGAGGCAATGGAGCGGTTGGGCGCCCGCCGCGAGAAGATCGTGGCCGTGCTCGGGCCGACTATCAGCCAAGCGCATTACGAAGTCGGACCCGAATTCGTCGCCAACCTGACCGGCCTCGATCCGAACAACGAACGCTTCTTCGGGCCGAGCGAGCGCCCGGGTCACACCATGTTCGACCTCCCCGGCTATATCGGAATGCGCCTGGAAGCCGCCGGAATCGGCGAGTTCGCCAATCTGGGCCTGTGCACCTATGCGGACGAGGAGCGCTTCTTCAGCTACCGGCGCACGACCCACCGGGGCGAGCCGGATTACGGCCGCCTGATCTCGGCCATCGCGTTCACTCCCTGATTCCGGCGACGTCGGGGGTTTCCCAGGCCAGGTGCTGGCCGCCGTCCACGGCGATCATCTGGCCGGTGACGCTGCGCGCCCGCGCCAGATAGAGCACCGCGTCGGCGATCTCGTCCGGCGTGCTCCCGCGCCCGAGCAGGACGGCCTTGCTCTGCCGGTCGAAATCCTCGTCCGCCTGCCGCTCGTTGGCCAGCGTCGGGCCGGGCCCGACGGCATTGACGCGGATCCGCGGCGCGAGCGCCTGGGACATCGTGCGCGTCGCCGAGAATAGGGCCGCCTTGGTGAGCGTGTAGGAGAAGAACTGCGGCGTCGGCTTCCATACCCGCTGGTCGACGATGTTGACGATGCAGCCCTCCCGGTCGGCGGGCAGCTGGCGGGCGAAATCCTGCGCCAGGAAGGCCGGCGCACGGAGGTTGACGGCGAAGTGCCGGTCCCAGCGGGCATGGGAGAGGCTGCCGACCTCGTCGGGCTCGAATTCGGAGGCATTGTTGACGAGGAGCGTCAGCGGTCCGAGCGCGCGGGCCGCGTCCTCGACGAGCCTGCCGACGGCCGCGGGATCGGCGAGGTCCGCCTGCACGACAGCCGCTTGTCCGCCCCCGGATCGGATCCGCCGCGCCGCATCCTCGGCCTGTTCCGTGGATCGGTTGCAGTGGATCGCGACCGCGTAGCCTTCTTGTCCTAGGCGCTCGACAATGTGACGGCCGATGCGACGGGCTCCGCCCGTCACCAGTGCGGCGTGCCGGATGTCGGTGTTCATCGATGCTATCTCGTTTCAAGACGGAAGGCGCCTGCCTCGAAAAGAACATTTTTCAGCACGGCCGTCGAACAAAAAGCCGAGCTGCGCGTTATGAGGCCAAGCGATGCCAAAGGGGAATAGCACGCACTCAACCGCCACAATGCTGCCACAGTGCCACCCGCGCGCTGTGGTTGCCATGTCACAGATCTCATGAGGCTCTCGCTCTATAAAGGACTCGTCGTCTGACTCGGCCGGGACGTCTCCCGGCTTAGATTGGCCAGGACATTGATAGGAATGTAAAACATGAAGAAACTTCTTCTCGCCAGTGTTGCCCTTTTCGGGTTTGCCGGCGCTGCGTCGGCGGCGGATCTTCCGGTCCGGGCGGCTCCGCCGGCTCCGGTCGTGGCGGCGGTTCCCGTCTTCACCTGGACCGGCTTCTACGTCGGCGTGAACGCCGGCTACGGCTGGCATGACAACAACGACAACTCGGT
>DASQMJ010000047.1:0-7883 GCA_035645535.1 Microvirga sp.
GGCGCATCGGCCGGGCGCTGTCCCTTGTCGGCGTGATCGTGCTTGCCCTATGGCTTCTCGTGCAACTGCGCATCCTGTGACCCGATGAGCGACATGAAAGCGACCGACTGGGCGAACCTCCATGCCCCCTCCCTGGCCGACCTCGAGGCCCTCGCACACGAGGCCTACGGGCGCCTGCCGGAGGAATTCCGCCGGCTCTGCGAGGGCGTCGTCATCAAGGTCGAGGATTTCCCGGACGACGAGACGATGCAGGAAATGGGGTGCGAGACGCCCTTCGACCTGCTCGGCCTCTTCCGCGGCATCGGCCTCGCCCAGGGCGGCGCCATGATGCAGACCGGCCAGTTCCCCAACATGGTCTGGCTCTACCGCCGCCCCATCCTGGACTTTTGGGCCGAGCACGAGGAAAGCCTCGGCTCCCTCGTGACCCACGTGCTCGTTCACGAAATCGGCCACCATTTCGGCCTCTCGGACGAGGACATGGAGGCCATCGAGGCGGCGGCGGGATAGGGCCTGCGATCATGACACTTCCCGAAACCGTCCGGGAGGCGGCCGATCTCGCCGACGTCGCGGCCCTCAACGAGGTCGCGGCCTACCTGGCGCTGGACGATGTCACCCCGGGGCTGCCGGCGCTTGGCGGAACAGGGGATCGACTGCATCGTCTGGGCCGGCAATGCCGTGCTGCACACGGCGGAGCAGGCTTTCCGCCTCGTGCGCGACGGGTCGGTTCCGAGGATTCTTTTGTCCGGCGGCATCGGCCACTCGACGGCCGTCAGGCCTCGTGAGAGCTCATGAGAACATCCAGTAGGTCACCGGATCGTCGGGGCAAACGCTCGGGCCGCACTCCACGAAAACCGCGACCGCGTTCGCGGCCGTGATGCCGATCACGAGCCAGACGGCGGCCTTCTCGAACAGGGTCAGGGGCGGCGGGGAGCCGGCGCCCTCGAACTGCCGGTCGAACAGGAGGACCAGGGCGATCAGCACGATGGCAGCCGCGAAGCACACAAGGGCCCAGGTGTAGTAGTGATAGCCGAGGATCGCCGAGCCGTAGCCGGGGTCGCCGGGTGCGATGTGCAGCAGAACCTGGCGCATGGCGAAGACCGCGCCCAGGACGGCGGCCAGCAGCGAGACCGCGTAGTGGCTGGGCCGCGGGCCGAAGCGGAGGTTCAGGACCGGCCCCACCGCGAGCGCCGCGAAGGCGACCCGCTGCAGGAGGCAAAGGGGGCAGGGCAGCTCCCGCAGCACGACCTGCAGCCCGAAGGCCGCGACGAGGAGCAGCGCCACCGCATAGAGCGCGAGCGCATTGAGGGTGACGGTGAGGCGCGGTGTCGTCATCGTGGCAGGTCCTAGAACGACAGCGGCAGCGCGTCGGTCGCGTGATGCAGGTAGTCGGCAATGGAGAGAACCAGAGTCAGGCCGAAGAGCCATAGGGCCAGGATGCGGTGCCCGCGCCAGGCGACGAGCATCGTGGCGGCAAAGAGCCCGAAGAGAAGCATCTGGTCCATGGTGGCTCCGTCGGCTTCACGCGCGGACAAAAACTCCGCCGCGGAAGCGTCCCTTGTTCTGACCGCTCAGCGCACGGCCGGGTGATCGGCGGCCGGGAAGGGTGTCTCGCCGATGCGCCAGCGTTCGGGCGCCATGAAGACGCGGCGGCGGCGGTCGGCCTCGAAATCCATCGGCGGCCTCGAGTTGTCGATGAAGCGGCCGATCTGCTCCTGGAAGTCGGCTCCCTCGCGCCAGAACCCGACATTGATGAAGGTGGTCCAGCGCGGGTCGAACTCCCATACCATCCAGGGATATTGCCCGCGGTCCTCGACCCGGTTGAGGAATTCGCCGATGAGGCCCGAGCGGTCGGGAATGGTGGAGCGGGTGGACCAGTATTCCAGGAACTCGGCTTCGCGGCCCTTCTTGATCCGCCACTCCACGACCACCATCCGGGCCTTGGTGGCGTCCGCTGCGGCGGCTTCGGTTCGGGGCTGCGGCCGGGCGGGAGCCTCCTGGGCCGGAGCCGGGGCCGGCACCAGCGCCAGCCCGAGGGTCAGGGCGGCCAGGCCCGTGCGGGCATACCGGAGAGGCCGGGTCGGATTCAGCTTCAGGATCGACGACATCGTATCAGGTCCCCGCCAAGGCTAAGCTGCGATCATGTGGCCCGCCGTGAGGTGCCTCGGCCTGGATGAACCTCACGCTGACCGTGTCGTTCGACCGACGAACGATAGAGCATATCCGGTCGCCCCGCTCGCCCGAAATGGCGAACCTGAAGCGTTCGGGCAGATCGACGTCGTCGCTGATCTCGATGCGGGCGCCCGTGGCCGAAATGTCCCTCAGGATGCACGGGACGGCGTCCGCCCGACCGTCGACGACGATCCGTGCCTTCCGGAAGGTGCGGATGCGGGGATTGCGCCGGCGCTCCTCGAGGCCCACGATCCAGTCGTCGAGGCTGCGGTTGATGGACGCCACCTTGTCGGCCGCATCCTGCATGCGGTCGGCGACGCTCCGGGTCATAGCCCCCTGACCCGCGATGGCCCCGGCGGCCTCGGACACGAGGCCCTGGACCTCCCCGATCACCTGTCCGACCGACCCGAGGCTGCCGATGACCTCGTCGGAGGCGGCCTGCATGGCGGCGATCTGCTCGGAGATCCGAACCGTCGCCGAATGGGCCTGGCTGGCGAGGTTCTTCACCTCGGTCGCGACCACAGCGAAGCCCCTGCCGGCCTCGCCCGCCCGCGCCGCCTCGATGGTGGCGTTGAGCGCCAGAAGGTTGATCTGCTGCGAGATCCTGGCGATGAGCTGGATCACGTCGTCCATGGCATGGGTGGATTCCCGCAGCTGCCCCTTCGCCCGGTCGGCTGCCTGGGCCTGACGGTGGATCCCGTCAACGGCGATCTTGGAACGTTCGATGGTTTCCCCGATGCCCTCGATGGCGGCGATCACCTCCTCGGCGACGGCGGAGGCCGTCCAGATGTTGCCGAGGGCCTGCTCGGCGGTGTCGATGGCGCGGGAGCGGATCGTCATGCAGGCGGTGACGTCGGTCGCGTGGAGCACCACCTTGTAAGGCCGTCCGTGCGCATCGAGGATCGGGTCGTAGGAAGCCTTGAACCAGACCTCGCGGCCGCCCTTGCCGACGAGCTGGTAGACGGCGGCGAAATGCTCGCCCGCCCTGAGCCGCTCCCAGAAATCCTTGTATCCGTCGGTGATCGCGTAGGCGTCCTCGACGAACATGAAGTGGTGCTGCCCTTTGACCTCCTCGAGCCGGTATCCCATGGCGTCGAGGAAGTTCGCGTTCGCGTCCAGGATTTCGCCCGACAGGTCGAAATGGACGATCCCCTGCAGCCGGTCGAGCGCCGCGATCTGGCCGCCGAGATCGAGCGCGATCCGCTTCGCGGCCGTGAGATCGACGGCCTGCATCACGATCTTGAGGGACCGGCCGCTCCCGTCCGTGACCGGGCTGTAGGAGCCGTCGAGCCAGACCTCCCGTCCGCCCTTGCCCAGGAGCGGGTGGTCTGCCGCCTGATGCCTGCCGTTCCTCAGAGCTGTCCAGAACTCCTCGTAGGCGGCGCTCTGGGCCCTGCAGGGCGTCACGAAGTTCCAGTGCTGCTGTCCCTGGACCTCGTCGAGCCGATAGCCCAGGGCGTCGAGGAACGCGTCGTTGGCGTCGAGCACCGTTCCGTCGAGGCCGAACTGCGCCACCGCCATGGTGCGCCGGACGGCGGCGGCCTGAGCCTCGGCCTCGGCGCTGCGGAGCCTCTCGGCAGTCACGTCCATGCCGATCAGGACGACCCGGGCCGGCCTGCCGCGGCGGTCGATGATCGGCGTATAGGTACCGCGGATCCAGAGCGTTTGCCCGCTTCCGCCCAGCATCCGGAAATCGCCCGTCCGCCGTTCGCCCCGCTCGAGGGCAGTCCAGAGGGGCCCATCCGCATCGACCGGGCCCTCCGATCCCGCGGCAAGCGTCCGGTGCGGCATGCCCCGGATCTCGGCGGCGGAGTATTCCGCCATGGACTGGAAGGTCTCGTTCGCGTCGAGAACCGTGCCATCCATGGCGAATTCGACGATCGCGAAGGAATGGTCGAGCGCGGACAGAAGCGCCTCGGCGCTCGAACGACGGGCAGGCAACGCGAAACTCATGGCTTCCCCTGGGGCACGGGAGCAATTCTATGGGAAGTTGTTCTTAATTTTACACTAATTGCACGTAAGATTTTACACTAATTGCACGTAAGACTTTCGTTATTACTACATACATCATAACGTTAGATATCGGCCGAAGACGCCGCGCTCGGACAGCCGCAGCGGACGTGCCGTCCCGCTCCGCGACGTTCGTTGGCCTAGGCGTCCCGGCGGCCTTTTGCTATGAGGCTCCCCTACGGCGGCAGAAGGCCGCTTTCGGGAAGACGAGGCCATGGAAAAGTTCACTGTGCTGGAGAGCGTCGCGGCGCCGCTGCGGATCATCAATATCGACACCGATATGATCATTCCGAAGCAGTACCTGAAGACGATCAAGCGCACCGGCCTCGGCAAGGGCCTGTTCTCCGAGATGCGCTACCGCGAGGACGGATCGGAGAACCCGGACTTCGTCCTCAATCAGCCCGCCTATCGCAACGCCAAGATTCTCGTCGCCGGCGACAATTTCGGCTGCGGTTCGTCCCGCGAGCACGCTCCCTGGGCGCTGCTCGACTTCGGCATCCGCTGCGTGATCTCCACGAGCTTCGCGGACATCTTCTACAACAACTGCTTCCAGAACGGCATCTTGCCGATCAAGGTGAGCCCGGAAGACCTGGAGAAGCTCTTCGACGATGCCGAGCGCGGCGCCAACGCGACGCTGACCGTCGACCTGGAGAACCAGGAGATCCGCGGTCCCGACGGTGGTTCGGTCAAGTTCGACATCGACCCGTTCCGCAAGCACTGCCTGCTCAACGGCCTCGACGGCATCGGCCTGACCATGGAGAAGGCGCCGAAGATCGATTCCTACGAAAAGAAGCTGGCCGAGCGCCCCTGGGCCTGATCTTCCGGGACGCGGCCGATCCCCTCCCGCTCCCGCTGATCGCCGGGGCGGACAGTGAGGCACGGTGCCGGGGATGACAACCTTGTGAAGCGCCGGGTCATGCTGCGGTGCCCGCCGCCCTGTCTGGTTTCCATATATTAACCAAATTGCCCGCACATTGGGGGGCATGATCCGCTTTACCGCACCCGCGATTCTCGCTTTCGCCGGGCTGGCTGCCGCGATGCCGGCATCCGCCCAGGCCGACTTCAATTCCTGCCTGTCGGGCCTGCGGGCCCAGGCCGCCGCCAAGGGCATCTCGTCCCGGGCGTTCGATGCCGCGACCCGCGGCATCGCGCCGGACTTCAAGATCCTCGAGCTCATGCAGAGCCAGCCGGAGTTCAAGACCGAGATCTGGGACTATCTGGCGGCCCTCGTGGACGAGCAGCGCGTGGAGGACGGCATGGCCGCCATGCGCCAGTGGGGCAGGGCGCTCGCCAATGCGGAGGCCCGCTTCGGTGTCGACCGCCACGTCATCGCCGGCGTGTGGGGCGTCGAGTCCGATTTCGGCAAGAATTTCGGCGACCGCCCCCTCGTGCAGTCGCTTTCGACGCTCGCCTGCTATGCGCCGCGCCGGCGCGAGTATTTCACCGGCGAGCTGATGGCGACCCTCAAGATCGTGCAGGACGGCGACATCGACCCGGCCTCCCTGCGCGGCTCCTGGGCCGGGGCCTTCGGCCATACCCAGTTCATGCCCTCCACCTTCCAGCGTCTCGCGGTCGACGGGGATGGCGACAACCGCCGTGACGTGGTGAACTCCGTGCCCGACGCGGTCGCCTCCACGGCGAACTTCCTGAAGCGCGCCGGCTGGAACAACAGCATCCCCTGGGGCTACGAGGTCCGCCTGCCGGCCGGTTTCGATCCCAAGCTCGCCGGTCGCCGAAGCAAGCGGCCGCTCACCTCCTGGGCCGCCATGGGCGTCACCCGCATCGACGGGCGCCCGCTCTCGGGGAATTACGCGGCCGGTATCCTCATTCCGGCCGGCGTGAACGGCCCGGCCTTTGTGGTGACCAAGAACTTCGACGCGCTCTACTCCTACAACGCCGCCGAGTCCTACGGCCTCGCCATCGCGCTCCTCGGCGATCGGCTCAAAGGCCTGCCGGGCATCCGCACCGCGTGGCCGACCGACGACCCGCCCCTCTCCCGCGCCCAGCGCAAGGAGCTGCAGAGCCTGCTGCTTTCGCGCGGCTACGACGTCGGCGAGGTGGATGGCAAGATCGGTGCTAAGACCCGCGAGGCCATCAAGGACGTGGAGCGCCGGATCGGCCTCCAGCCGCGCGGCCGTCCCGGCGCGAAGGTGCTGCAGGCCCTGCGGGGGTGAGTGGATCCCGTCCCGTGCGCTTCGCTCCGGCCGGAAACGACAACGGTGGCGCTCCAGGCTGTGATCCCCGGCGCACGAAGTGCGGGACGGGGATCCATATTCCAGGGCCTGGAGATGTCCTTTACTGGACCAGAGCGTACTGTGCCTGACCCTTTGCCTGTCTCCGAGCCGGAGCTTTGGCGATGTTCAGAACATTATCGTCGTTCCATTCATCCATGCCGACTTCCAGGAAAAATTCGGGGCTCTCATCGAGGAAGGCTCGAAGCATGATGACGAGGTCTTGCGCGAAGAACAGCTTTTCAGCCGGATCCCACAGAAAGTCGTTACTGACGCTCTTCGTGCCGACGAACCAATAGAACCGGCGACCGCCCAACCTTTTGGGCAGGAGCGACTTGTTGAAAGTGAAGCCGCTTTGGCGTTTCTCTTGCGCGTTCGGCTCGCCGCCTCCTCCTGCCTCGGAAAGTGCTGCGCCACCGATCGTGTGAGAGAAGGCCTCCAACAATATTGTGCCGTCAGGGTAGGCGCTCCGGTCGCTTTTCTGCGGGAGGACATCTTCCGAGACATACATGTTGAAGTTGATCCTTCTGACATTTATCTCGAGCCTCATGATGATCAGCTTATAGCAAGGATCCGCTCCCTTGTTCCAAGGTACTCCAATTATATAATCGGAATAGCATTCACCTTTGACGAGATTGACCAGCACTTTGACCGGAGAAGGCGGGGGCTGTTCGAGCTTCTTTTTCTTCTCGGGCTTGAAGAACTTATTCTCTCTTTCGAGAATTCTATAGAGTACTTCAGGAATGACCGTCAAAAGCACATTCTCGGTATTTCGTGTCACCGCTTCGGATCCGACATCCGATTTCGCGATGACGACGGTAAGCATGAAGAGCGGTAGCACGACCCCGAGAAGACCCAAGCTCGCCTCGACCCAACTTTCCCGGTTGGCGTCAAGGATTCCCCAAGTAAACAGTGCTGTATTGAGCACTCCAATTGCCACTAATAGGCTGATGAGCAGCCACTTAACGTAGCCTGGAATCGATAGAAATCTGACGGAACGTAAAAATTCCATGTCTTGGGGTCCTGTCGCCGTAAGGTAGGATCCACCTAAGTGGCAGCAGAAACTCTGTCAATTTGTTCGAGCGGAGCGACGGCGCCCGTCCCGCCATCCGCATAGCAAGCGATGAATGCTCGTGCGCCCGAGGGCTTCCTGAAGCAAAACGGCCGAGTGGCCAGCGCATGACCATCTCGACACGGGCACGCGGTGCCGGGTGCAGCACCGCGCGCTCCATGGAAGCGGGGAGGGACCGCCGATGCGGCGAGCCGAGGCATGACAACACCTTCGGCATCAGTCCGACCGACTTCTGTCGATACCAATGTCTCGCAGAATGCGCGCGCTGAACTGCCGCCGCATCGACTCGACGAACTCGGACGTCAGCGCGGGCGGCTTATGGTCGTTCGCAGGTTTCCGGGAGACCCGGACGAACTCAAAGCGAAAGACAAACCCTGCAAAGGGCAGCGGGAATACGATCG
>DASQMJ010000048.1:0-1759 GCA_035645535.1 Microvirga sp.
CAGCACCGTCACGATGGTGTGGCCGGGGCCCAGATGCTTCGCCAGCCGGATCGCGCCGGCCACGTTGATGCCCGACGAGCCGCCGAGGCAGAGACCCTCGTGCTCCAACAGTTCGAAGATCACCGGCAGCGCCTCCTCGTCCGGGATCTGGAACGCCACGTCGATGGGAGCGCCTTCGAGATTAGCCGTGATGCGGCCCTGCCCGATGCCCTCGGTGATGGAGGAGCCCGTCGCCTTCAGCTCGCCGCCCGTGTAGTAGCTGTAGAGTGCCGCACCCATCGGATCCGCGAGCCCGATGACGACGTTCGGGTTGCGCTCCTTCAGGGCCATGCCGACGCCGGCCAGCGTGCCGCCGGTGCCCACCGCACAGATGAACCCGTCGACCTGACCGCCGGTCTGCTCCCAGATCTCGGGACCGGTGGTCTCGATATGGCCCTGCCGGTTGGCCACATTGTCGAACTGGTTCGCCCAGATCGCGCCGTTCGGCTCCGAGGCCGCCAGGCGCTCGGCCAGTCGGCCGGAGACCTTCACGTAGTTGTTCGGGTTGGCATAAGGGACCGCCGGGACCTCGATCAGCTCCGCACCGGCGAGGCGGAGCATATCCTTCTTTTCCTGGCTCTGCGTCTCCGGGATCACGATGATCGTACGGAAGCCCAGCGCGTTGCCGACGAGCGCAAGGCCGATGCCGGTGTTGCCAGCGGTGCCCTCCACGATGACCCCGCCCGGCCGCAGCTCGCCGCGTTTCATGGCGTCCTGAGCGATGAAGAGGGCCGCCCGGTCCTTCACCGACTGCCCGGGGTTCATGAATTCGGCCTTGCCGAGAATGGTGCATCCGGTCAGCTCCGACGCACGGCGGAGCTTGATCAGCGGCGTTCCGCCGATCGCGGCGAGGACATCGGGCTTGATGGTCATTGGGTCGGGTCCTGTCGATTCTAGCCTTGGCGGGCCAACCGCCGAACGGGAGATGGAGGTTCGGTGCGCTGCCCGCAACCGTTAAATCACACCTGAAAAATGATAATATAAATTAAATCGTAATTCTTGACGTATTTTATCGGAGATCACATTTTAGACGTCGATCCCGGACCTGATGGCCTGCGTCAGAATCTCCGGAGCGTGCAGCAGGCAAGGAACGTCCCCATGTCGAGCTCAGCACTGGCTTCGTCCGGCCCCCTCGGGGCCCGGACCGCGTCGGGCATCAATGCCCCGACCTCCCTCGCGGCCGCCGTCGGCATCCTCGGTGGTGCCGCCCTCATCGGCACCATCGTCAACCCGAAGCAGGCAGCCCTTTACATCCTGGGCGCCGCCCTGGGGCTTGTGCTCTATCACGCGGCCTTCGGCTTCACCTCCGCCTGGCGCGTCTTCATCGCGGACCGTCGCGGCGAGGGCCTGCGGGCCCAGATGGTGATGCTCGCCATCGCGTCCACCCTGTTCTTCCCCGTGCTCGCCGCCGGATCCCTCTTCGGCCAGCCGGTCGCCGGCCTCGTGTCGCCGGCCGGGATTTCGGTGGTCTTCGGCGCCTTCATCTTCGGCATCGGGATGCAACTCGGCGGCGGCTGCGCCTCGGGCACCCTCTACACGGTCGGCGGCGGCTCGACACGCATGCTGATCACGCTCGCGGCCTTCATCGCCGGCTCGGCCATCGGCGCGGCACACCTGCACTGGTGGACGGCACTGCCGAGCCTGCCGCGGATCTCGCTGGTCGAGGCCTGGGGACCCTGGACGGCGCTCGCCTTCCAGCTTGCCGTCTTCGCCGCCATCG
>DASQMJ010000049.1:0-55521 GCA_035645535.1 Microvirga sp.
TGGACGCCGCACGTTTGGGTGCTGCAGCTTTGGCGACAGACTTCGTAGCTTTCGGCGCCGCCTTGGCAGTCGCCTTGGACGCTGTGGCCTTGCGGGCCGGTGCTTTGCTGGTCGTGGTCTTCGTTGCGGTCTTGGCCACAGGGCTCTCCTTTCCATAAACTGCGAACTGGCAGCCAGGACCACCTGCTTAGCGCGCCCGGCCTACGTCTCAAGCATCAGAACATCATTTCCACAACGTAAAGTTAAAGGGCGCGTGCACAAGGCATCCGCAATTGATCCGGAAAGATACGGCGCACGGTCGCTTGCCGCCTCGACGGCGTCTGCATGAGCAGAGAGTCGACGAATGCTTCGCTCGGCCTCATCGGGTTCTTTGCCGCGAGGCACGTCCCGCTCCGAATCTCCGTCGACGGAAAGCAATGGGCGCCGAAGACAAAGGCAGGTGCCTAGCCTACCTTTGGCACGTCGTCGCCCGGTGGCTCGGATGGCTCCGGAGGTCGCAGGCCGGGTTCGGGCGCAGGTGCCGGGATATCGGGCTGCGGCGGCGCAGGAACGTCCGGTCCTTGCGGGGAAGGAATGTCCGGCTGGGGCTCGTTCGGCGAGGGTATGTCCGACATGGCCGTCAACCCCGTCATTGCGTGCCCGGAGGCGGCACGTAGGGCACGTCGTCCGGGGACGGACCCTTGTGATCGGCCGGGCCCCCGTCCTCAGGCACCGGATCGAGGTTCGGAAGTTCAGGCAATGGGCCGGGCCCATCGGGCTGCTGGGGTGGCGGATTGTCCGGCCGGGAGGTTCCCGACATATGGCGTTCAATCATGATGACTGTCCTCGATGATCGTTCTTTAGCAAGCCACCAGCGCAGGTTACGTTCCCTGAAGCCGAGGAGATGCGGCTTCCCCTGCCGGCGATCTGACCCCGGCAGGGTTGCATTCCGTTAGGGAAGGATGAGAGACAATCTCCTCGTCTGCTCTTGAGATTCGAATTGGGAGATGTTGATGCGATCATTCCTCGCGGCCGGCTTCTTTGTACTCGTTGGATCGTTCTCGGCGGCTCTTGCGGCCGACCCTGAACCGGCGATCGGCCAGGAGGAACTGCAGACTCGGTTCCAGTCCATGGAGCGCACGTATTTCCGCGAGCATCGCCTTCGCGCCTACGAGCGCACCAGGGCCGATCTGCAGCAGGGTGCGACCTGCGTGACGCCCGAGGCCGTCTGCTGGATCGACGAGCCCCTGTCGCAGGGCGATTCCTGCTCGTGCGAGACACGGCGTTTCGGCACGATTGCAGGGACCATAGGCGGCTGAGGTCAGGCTGCCCCGGGACCTCAGCGGGAGCGGAACTCCCGGGCCGCGTCGGCGGCCTGGTAACTCCAATAGGTCAGCTGAGCGGCGGCGCGGCCGAAGACGCCCCCGTTCCACGCGAGGCCGAAGGGGGCGAACAGGCGGTAGCGGTCGGTCTCACCCATGATGCTCTCGGCGATCACCGTCCCGCCAATGGCCGTGGTGTTCATGCCGTGGCCGCCGAAGGCGGTGCAGAACCACACTCCCGGCTTCAGCCGCCCGATCTGCGGCATCAGGTGGCGCGCATAGGACATGAGGCCCGACCACGCCACCTCGACCTTCAGCCCCCCGAGCTGCGGATAGGTGCTCACCATCTCACGCCTCAGCAGGGCCGCAATGTCACGGGGATCCGTAGTCCGCGTGGTGATGCGCCCGCCCCAGAGGATTCGGCTCCCCTCATCGACGAGGCGGTAATAGTCCCCTGCCCTGCGGTCGTCGAGGACCGCCGCCGAGGTGCGGATCGCGCCTCGTACCAGATCGGGCGCGGCCTCGGTCAGCAGGACGTAGGTCGCAATCGGCAGGAACGCCTTCCTCAAGGCCGGCAGGACCGCGCCCGTATAGCCGCCCGTCGTGAACAGCACGTGCCCGGCCTCGATCTCCGCGCGCTCCGTGCGAACGATCTTGCACGGGGCGTCGAGATCCGCCGAGATCACGGCCGAGCCTTCATGGATCGCCGCTCCCAGCCGTGCCGCCTCCCGTGCCAGCGCACGGCCATAGTTCAAGGGGTGAAAGTGGAAGGCGTCCTCGTCGAGGACCGCCTCGTGGTACTTGGGCGAGACGAACATCGCCCGCACCTCATCGCGCGGCAGGTAGCGCAGCTTGAGGCCGAATTCCCCCTCCAGCCTGTCGCGGGAGGCACGCAGCGCCCCCTTCGAGTCGTAGCGAAGCGCCTTCGCGATGCCTGGCACCGGCTGGGCCTTCTCGATGCCGAGGTCTGCGATGTGGGCGCGGACGATGTCGACGCCCTCGATCGACAGCCTGTAGAGCGTCGTCGCGTGCTCCTTCCCCACCCGCCGCTCGATCGCATCCAGTCCCGTCGCATATCCGGCCGAGACGAAGCCGCCGTTGCGGCCCGATGCGCCCCAGGCGATGCGCTGCGCCTCCAGGAGGACGACGGACCTGCCGCCGCGCGCCAGCCTCAAGGCCGCCGTCAGCCCGGCGAGCCCGCCGCCCACAATGCACACATCGGCCTTGAGGCGGCCCTCGGCCCGCGGATAGGTCTCGGTCGTGGCGAGCGTCCGGCTGTAATAGCAGTCGATGTAGGAGGCCATGGTCTGAAAGGATCGTGGATGGGGAGAATGCCCGCTGCCGGCGCGCCCGACGGAGGCACGGCTGAAGCCCTGCCCGGGAACCTCACGTGGCTTGAGGTGCATCGAGCTTAGCACGGCACCGGTTGAGATACAGCTGGAAGAGGCGGTCCCCGGGGGCCGCGGCGATCAGCCTCTCGAGCCTGCCGCAGGCCTCCTGCCAGTCGCCCGCCTCGTAGCTGGCACAGGCCTCCTGCCAATCGCCCAGGGTCGACAGCTGCTCGGCCGGGGGCGCCAGCTCCGGCTCGTCGGACGCGGCGGCGCCGAGCAGCTCGTGAACGACGATGGGGCGATGCGCGCCCTCGGGCAAGGCCTCGTCCACGAAGCGGAAGACGTAGCCGTCGCCGGCAGCCCTGCGGACGTCGTCGCTGACGAGGATCGTCGTGCCGTAGCGCTTGTTCAGCTTCTCCAGCCGCGAGGCCATGTTCACCGTGTGGCCGAGGGCCGTGTAGTTGATGCGGTCGACGGAGCCGACGTTGCCGATCACCGCCTCGCCCGTGTGGAGCCCGAAGCGCGTCGGCATGGGCACGCCGCCCTCGGCGACGAACTCTCCGTTGAGCCGGTCGAGGCGCCGGGCCGCGCGTAGGGCGCCGAGACAGGCCAGGGCCACGTGCTCCTCCCGCTCCTCCGGGGCGTTCCAGAACGCCATGATGCTGTCGCCGATATACTTGTCGATGGTCGCGCCCGAGCGCACGAGCTCGCCGCCGATCTCGTTGAAGTAGCGGGACGTCTTGGCCATGACCTCCTCGGGGTCGAGCGCCTCCGCCATGGTGGTGAAACCGGCGACGTCCGTGAAAAGGACCGTGACCGGCTGGCGCTTTCCGCCGAGATCCGACGAGAACCTGCGCCCGATGATGCCCCGTGCCAGCGCGTTCGGCACGTAGCGCATGAAGTTGCTCAGGGCGATCTCCAGCGTGTCGATGGCACGGGACAGCTCCTGCACCTCGACCACGCTCGACTGCGCCCGGCGCACGTGCCCGAACTCGAACTTCATGATACGGCGGATGTCCTCCGCCGCGGTGCGTAGCGGCCTCACGAGGCGGCGGGAAGCCAGTAGCACGATCAGCAGGGCCATCGCGACCGACCCGGCGGAGACGACGAGAAGTCCGGTGCGGATCCGCTCGGCCGGTCCCATCATGGTCTCGTAGGGAATGGCCAAGCCGATGAACAGGTCGTCGAACCCGCTTCCCACCCGCTCGGTCCGGCCGAAATAGTTTTCGCCCTCTACGGAGAACGACGCGCTCCGCCCCTGGCTGGCCGGAGCCTCCCGGTAGGCACGGTACATCCCGCTGAGCAGCGGCGAACCTAGATCGTCCACGCTCAGGAGCCTGCCGGCTTGGTCCGCCTGACGGATCAGCCGGTACGAGCCGCCGCGCGGATGCGCGATCAGCGTCCCCGACGCGTCGAAGACCAGGAGCTCCAATTCCGGGGGGAAGCGCAGCCTTTCGAGATACTGGTCGAGGCTGGCGAGCGTCATGTCGATGCCGAAGACCGTGCCGGGGCTTCTCTGCGCCTCACGCGCCAGGGTAATCCCCGCCTCCGGGACGCTGGCGAAGCGGTAGGGCGGCGTCAGCACGGTGCCCGTGCTCGCCAGGCTCGGCGCGTACCAGGGCCGCTTGCGCGGATCGAAGGTGGTTCGCTGCGGAGGAATGAGCCGGATTTCCCTGCCCTGGTCGTCGGTCACGATCCAGCGCTCCATCGGACCCTCGGCGGCCGGCTCGACGATCCTCACCGCATAGGCGGCTCCCTCCGGAACCGCGCCGACCTCCGGCGGGAGGACCTCATGGATGATCTGCACCACCACATGGCTGCCGTCGCCACGACCGACGAATATTCCCGTGGCGGCGGGCAGAACCCGGTCGAGATCCTTGAGCACGGGGATGAGAACGGATGCCAGCCGCTCGGGAGGAAGATCGAGATCCACCGTGAGGGAGGCGGTGTCGAGCACCGCTCCGGCAACCTGCAGGCTGCCGGCGATTTCATCCCGGATGCTGTTGGAAATCCGCCGGAAGTCCTCTTCCGCATCGCGGAACGTGAGTTCAGTCAGCTGCCGATGGTTGAACCCGATCAGGGCACCGGAGATCGCCAGCACAATGAGGGTGAAGACAAGCGCCACAAGGGCCTGCAGGGACCAGAGGAGCGGCTTTTTCCCCGAGCGCTGCATCGCCCATCCATGACGGCTTCCAAAGATCCGGGCTCATTCCCGGACCTGGACGCATCAGTAGCATGCCTGACCTCCTCCTAGGAAGGTCGGGCGGAGCGGCCTTTCCCGGACCGATCAAGCCGTCGGGCAGTCGGATGCCTCGAGGTAGATCCGGACCAGCCGCTCGCAGCCCTCGCGGTCATCCTCGTCGAAGCGGGCGGGACGCGGGCTGTCCAGGTCGAGGACGCCGAGCACCCTGCCGTCCTTGATGAGCGGAACCACGAGTTCCGACCGGGAGGCGCTGTCGCAGGCGATGTGTCCCGGGAAGGCGTGGACGTCGGGAACGACGACCGAGGTCCGGCGCTCCACGGCCGTGCCGCAGACCCCGCGCCCCACCGGAATGCGGACGCAGGCCACCTTGCCCTGGAACGGGCCGAGGACGAGTTCGCCCCCGCGCATGAAGTAGAATCCCGCCCAGTTGAGGTCGGGCAGGAGATCGTAGAGCAGGGCCGACATGTTGGCCGCATTGGCGATGGCATCCGGCTCGCCATGGAGCAGCCCGGAAAGCTGCTGGGCGAGAGACGCATAAAGGTCCTGCTTGCTGCCGGACGCGGGAAGAGCTGTCGGTGTGAACATGGGGCTGATTTATGGACCCTCCGGGTGGTTGTCCAGACTCCGATTCCTGACTCGGACATGCCGCGCCTGTCCCTGGCGTCGCCGGAGGGCCTGCCGGCAGGCCCTCCGGCTTCCTCATGCCGGGGGGCTTCACAGGGCTGGCCGAAGACGAGACCAATTTGCAGACCACGGAACCAGTCGTGCGGTCCTGCCACGGCTCCTTCGCGGCCGGCGGCATGGATCGCCGGTCGGGCGCTCAGGCACCTCGAGGACCGCCTGCTCCCGTCAGCAGCCGGGTCGGCAGGCGCGTAAGAGGCTCCCGCGGCCGGAACGGGAGCCTCATGCGCACGCAATCACTCGGCTGCGAGGCCGGGCCTCTCGCTCCGCGTGAAATCGAGCCCCTGGTGATCGCAGAGGCGGCGGTAGAGGCCACCCTTGCGATAGAGGCTCTCGTGTGAACCCTCCTCGACGATCTGGCCCTTTTCGAAGACCAGGATCCGGTCGAGCGCCCGCACGGTGGAGAGGCGGTGCGCGATCACGATGGAGGTGCGCCCTTCCATGAGCCGCTCCATCGCCTGCTGGATCAGCACCTCCGATTCCGAGTCGAGAGCCGAGGTCGCCTCGTCGAGGATGAGAATCGGCGCATCGGCCAGGAAGGCGCGCGCGATGGCCACCCGCTGACGCTCGCCGCCTGACAGCTTCACGCCGCGCTCACCCACGAGGGTGCCGTAGCCCTTCGGCAGGCGCATGATGAAGTCGTGCGCATTGGCGAGACGCGCCGCGCGCTCGATCTCGGCCATGCCGGCGCCGGGACGCGCATAGGCGATGTTCTCGGCGAGCGTGCGGTGGAACAGGATCGGCTCCTGCTGCACGATGGCGATCTGCGCGCGCAGGGAGGATTGCCGCGCCTCCGCGATGTCCTGCCCGTCGATACGGATCCGCCCTCCGCTCAGGTCGTAGAGACGCTGGATCAGCTTGACGAGGGTCGTCTTGCCCGATCCCGACGGCCCCACGAGTCCGACGCGCTCGCCTGCGCGGATCGTGAGCGACAGATCGCGGTAGAGCGGCGTCGCATGTCCGGCATAGTGGAAATCCACGTGCTCGAAGGCGATCTCGCCGCGCGAGATGCGAATCGGCCGCGCGTCCGGCCTGTCGACCACGCCCACCGGCTCGCGATGGATTTCCACGAGTTCCTCCATGTCGTTTACCGAGCGGCGCAGATTGTTGATGTGCATGCCCACGTCGCGCAGGTAGCCGTGGATCACGAAATAGGTCGTGAGCACATAGGCTAGGTCGCCCGGCGTCGCCTGCCCGTTCCACCACAGCCACAGCGCGGTGCCGATGATGGCCGCGCGGATGCCGAGCAGCGCGATGTACTGCACCGTGCCGCTGTTCGTGCCCCGCTGCCACACGCGCCGGGTCCGGCTCTGCCACTTGTCCAGGACGCGTGCGAGACGCATGTCCTCGCGCTCCTCGGCCCCGAAGGCCTTCACGACCGCGTTGCAGCTCATGGCATCGGCCAGCGTGCCGCCGACTCTGGTATCCCAGGAATTCGCCAGCCGCGCGGCGGGCGCCACGTAGCGGGTCGCAAGCAGCACCGTCATGACGATGTAGGCCACCGTGCCCACGGCGATCACGAGGCCCATGACCGGCCAATGCAGACCGAGCACCACCATCGAACCCACCAGCACCACGAGCGAGGGAAGCAGCGCCAGGAGCAGCGTGTCGTGCATCAGGTCGAGCGCCCACATGCCACGGGTGATCTTGCGGACGGTGGAGCCCGCGAAGCTGTTGGCGTGCCAGTCCGTCGAGAAGCGCTGCACGCGCGCGAAGGCATCCCGGGCCACGCTGCTCATGACGCGCAGCGTCAGCTCGACGATGCCGTAAAAGGCCAGATGGCGCATGACGATGGTCACGAAGCCGAGCCCGGTCATGAACGCGAAGGCCCATAGGGCCGCGTTCAGCGCGGCGCCACGGTCGGCCGCGCCGGCCGCGATGGCGTCCACCAGCCGCCCGGCGAAGACCGGCATGAACACGTCGGCGAGCGTGGAGATCATCATGGTCGCCACGATGAGCGCCACATAGCCCGGATGCCCGCGCCAGTGCCGGAAAGTGAAGCGCAACACGTCGCGGGTCGAATCCCCGCCCTTGGTCTCTCGAGTCATGACATGAGCAGGCTGCACGAAGGCGAGCCTCTCCTGGAGCATAGAGGAGCGACATGCAGGACGCCTTCAGAAGGCGTCGACCGTCGCCCGTATTTGAACGGTGAAAGGTCGTACAGGCAGGACCCGGCGGTCCCGCGAAATCCAGCCTAGAGCTTGGATGCGGGAGGGATGTTCAGCGCGCACATGAAGGCCATGCACTCCTCCCTCGTGGAAAATCGACCTAGCCCTGACACGTACAATATTCGGCGATGTTTGGCAACCGTCGATCACACGCATCGAAGCGGCCGATGCCGCCCGGACGGCAGCTCGACCCGGATCCGGTCGCCGGGCCGCACCGTCCCGCCTTCCAGCACCACGGCCATGACGCCTGCCTTGCGGACGAGGTTTCCGTCCGCGTCACGGCCGAGAACGGCTTTCATCATGCCTTTGCGGAAGCGGTCGATCTGAACGCACGGATTGCGCAGGCCCGTCACTTCGATCACGGCGTCGCCGCCCAGATGCAGGCGCGTCCCTTCCGGCAAGGCCAGAAGATCGATGCCCCGGGTGGTGACGTTCTCGCCCATATCGCCGGCCTCAACCGTGAAGCCGGCAGTCGTCAATTCCTCGTGGAGCTCGGCGTGGATCAGGTGGACCTGTCGCAGATTGGGCTGATGCGGATCCTTCGCCACGCGCGAGCGGTGCTTGACCGTCGGGCCAGCATGGGCGTCACCTTCGACACCGAAGCCGGCGAGGAGGCGAATGGCGTCCCGGTTCGGCTTGCTGAACGCGTGAGAGGCGCTGCAGCTGACGGCCGTGACGATCCCATCCATGGTTCAAACTCTCCGCCTTTCGGGCACGGAATCCGCGGCCCCGCCGAGCGAACTCATGTCATGGAACGGTAAGATCGACAATCTTCCAGCCGCGCGTCGCGAGGCGCTCCGCCAGGATGCGCCGATGGCAATTGGCCGGGTCGCGCTCGAAGCAGAGGAGACAGATCGGACGGCTCCCCGCGAGGGCTGTCAGATCCTCGAAGGCTTCCTGGCCGGCCTGCGTGTCCAATATCTCGTGACAATAGATGCGCCGCATCAGGGCGCCGTCGCCTGCCCGCGCGGCCTGACGGCCCTCCTTCGGGGTGCCGAGCGACCGGAAATGCTCGTAGCCGATATCCCGGGCCGCCAGCGCGTCGCGGAGGTTGGACTTGGAGAAATCGCGCTTGCGCGAGCCCGCCACCGCGCGCACATCCGCCAAGGTCGCGACACCCGCATCCTCCAGAACCTCGAGGAAGCGGTCGATCTCCGCTCCCTCGTAGCCGATGGTGAAAACCTGCTTCGTCATGCAGGGATGCTAATCTACATGGACGGCTGCGGGTAGCCCGGCTCCTGCGGCTGCTTGTAGGGGCGCAGGGCTTCCGGCGTGCGCATGTCGCGGGGCACCTGGAAGTCGCTCGCCGCGCCGCGCATCTGCTCCGCCGGGCGCGGCAGGCCGCTGCGGTCGCTGTAGTCCCAGCGCAGCTGGCGTGCCTGCTGCGGCTGGCCCGTCAGGGCATTGGCGCAGATCACGTCGAGCACCGTCACGCCCGCCACTGCCCCGACGGCGATGCCGACATTGTCGCGCTCGGCGTTCGGATCGGTCAGGCCCTTGCCGAGCGTCGCGAGGTCGAGCGCGTCGCCGGCGATGCGGCCCCAGATCCACGGCGTCGGGTCCCGGGACGCGAGAATGCCGATGCCCGTCGCGATCTCGCGTACGCCATAGGCGCGGATCAGCCTCTCGTGCTGCTCCATGCCGAGCCAGCGGGCGACGCTCCTGCCGCCGAACACCTCGACGGCCCCTAGGGCGATGCTGAACCACCCGAGCCCCCGCGCGAGCGCATCCGCCGACTGGCGCGATTGACGGTTCTGCGACCGGTGTTCCCGATGATGGGTCATGACAGCACCTCGATTACGGCTTGAGAACGACCTTGATGCAGCCGTCCTTCTTGTCCCGGAAGGTTTCGTACATCTCGGGCCCCTGCTCGAGGCCGACCGTATGGGTGATGACGAAGGACGGATCGATCTGCCCTTCCTGGATGCGGCGCAGAAGATCGTCTGTCCAGCGGTTAACGTGGGTCTGCCCCGTGCGGATGGTCAGGCCCTTGTTCATGACGGCGCCGAACGGGATCTTGTCGACGAGGCCGCCATAGACGCCGGGGATCGACAGCGTGCCGGCGGGCCGGCAGACATAGATCATCTCGCGCAGGACGTGCGGCCGGTCCGATTCCATCATCACGGCCTGCTTGGCGCGGTCGATGATCGTGTCCGGGTGCTTCATGGACACGTGCGCCTCCAGGCCTACCGCGTCGATGCATTTCTCCGGCCCCTTGCCGCCCGTGAGTTCGTTCAGCCGTTCGATCACGCTCTCCTCGTCAAAGTTGATCGTGATCGCGCCGCCGGCCTTGGCCATGCTGAGGCGCTCCGGCAGGCGGTCGATGGCGATCACCTGCTTGGCGCCGAGGAGAAGCGCGCTGCGGATCGCCATCTGGCCGACGGGACCGGCGCCCCAGATGGCGACCGTGTCGGTCGGTTCGATGTCGCACTGGACCGCCGCCTGCCATCCGGTCGGGAAGATGTCGCCGAGGAACAGCACCTGCTCGTCGGTGAGCCCGTCCGGCACCTTGATGTGGGTCTTGTCCGCATAAGGCACCCGGACGTATTCCGCCTGCCCGCCGGGATAGCCGCCGGTGAGATGGGTGTAGCCGAAGAGGCCGGCGGTGGTGTGCCCGAAGGCGGTTGCGGCGAGTTCGGCGTTGCGGTTGGTGCGCTCGCAGACCGAGTAGTTCCCGCGCCGGCACTGGTCGCACTCGCCGCAGAAGATGGTGAAGGGCACGACGACCCGCTCGCCGACCTTGAGGGCGCTCTTTGCCCCCGGACCGACCTCGACGACCTCGCCCATGAACTCGTGGCCGATGATGTCGCCCTTCTTCATGCCGGGTATGAAGTGGTCGTAGAGATGGAGGTCGGAGCCGCATATGGCGCAGCTGGTGACCTTGACGATAGCGTCACGGGGATCCTCGATCTTGGGATCGGGAACCGTTTCGCACCGTATGTCGCCCTTTCCGTGCCAGCGTAGAGCCCTCATGAACCTCTCCCTCGACTGAAAACAGGGCGCGAAGGGCCGAGCTTCGGCCTGCACCGCTTCCGCAGAGGAAAGACTTCGAAGGGAGCGTTACGTTCCCTGGGGCTTCAAAATTTCGGGGCCTACCCCGTCGGGAGACGCTCAGACGTGTTCGGGGAGGCTCCGGATCAGATCGGCGAGAGCGGGCTCCAGCACCTGATGGGCCGCCTCCTCCACGTCGAACCAGCGGGCATCGCGCTGCCCCTTCTCCCGCCAGGACCGGAGCTGCTTGGACACCTCGAGGGGATAGACGTCGACCCGGCACAGGTCGAAATGGGTCGCCCGACGCTTCCAGTAATCGTAGTGGCCGAGGGGCTTCTGCCTGATTTCGCCCTTGACGCCCGCCTCCTCGACCGCCTCCTGCGCGGCGGCCTTGTGGGGCTTCTTCCCCTTCATGGGCCAACCCTTGGGGATCAGCCAGCGCCTGGTTTCGCGCGACGTGACGAGAAGCACCTCGACCTTGCCATTCTTGATCCGGAACGGGAGCGCCGCAACCTGGCTGAGCTGTTCTTTAGGGGCCTTGGGCATTCGAGAAGGGTGAGGATTCCTATTTTGATTGCGAGAAGCCTAGTTGATTTGAGCCGGCTAATAAAGGATCAATTCCATGCGCTCTGGAGACCTTGGGTTTGCCGGCAGAAGGCGTTTCCTCAGCGATCTTAGCAACCGATCATGAATGCCTGACAACGAAACAACCGGCATTTGGATCCTGAGGGGGAAGCGATGACGAACGGCGGTTTGGACATGAGATTTGCGGCGGCGTGCGCCATCGCGCGGGAGGCCGGCGTGCTGGCGCGCCAGCGCTTCATCGAGAGGCCGCGCTCGCAGCTTCCGGATTTCAAAGGGCACCAGGACTTCCTGACCGAGACAGATGCCGAGGTCGAGGCCCTCATCAGGAGGCGCCTCCATGAGCTTTTCCCCGACGACGCCTTTTTCGGCGAGGAGGGCGGCGGCTCCTTCGAGCGGGACGTGTGGGTCGTGGACCCCATCGACGGCACGGCGAACTTCGCCCGCGGCATCCCGCATTTCGCGATCTCCATCGCGTTCGTGCGCGACAACCGGACCGAGATCGGCGTGGTCTACAGCGTCATGCAGGCAGAGCTCTACACCGCCCTGCGCGGCAAGGGCGCCCATCTCGACGGACGGCCGATCCGCCCCAGCGGCCTCGCGGATATCCGCCATGCTACCGTGGAGGCCGGTTGGTCGCCGCGCCTGACCCATCGCCCCTACGTGGATCTGGTGACGAACCTGAAGGTCGCGGGCGCCAACGTGCGCCGCGCAGGATCCGGCACCCTGGGCATCGCCTATGTGGCGGACGGGCGCATCGACGCCTATTGCGAACTCCACATCAATTCCTGGGACGCCCTCGCGGCTCTTCTGATCGTCGAGGAGGCCGGCGGGTGGACCAACGACTTCCTGGCCAAAGACGGTCTCCGCAAGGGCAATCCCGTGCTCGCCTGCACGCTGGAGCTGGCCGACACCCTGATGGCCGCGACAGGAATCGCGAAGGAGCCCTGAGCGATCGGAGAGGCCTCGTCCCCGAACGGCCTCGGAGGCCGCCATTATCCCAAAAGCCAGCTTCAAAACTTCGGCAACACCCTTGACCCGCACGCCCAATGGATGGAGCTTAGCCGGCCAAGAATAATATAATGTCGAAGTCCCCAGGGAGGAAAAGTAATGAAACGTCGGAAAAACCTCGTCGCCGCCACGATACTGGCGGGAACCGCCGCCGCCTTCTCGTTCATGTCGGCAGGCGCCGCCCAGGCACAGGGGGCGCTGGTCATGTACTGCGCGGTCCAGGAGGAATGGTGCCGCGCCATGACCACCGCCTTCGAGCGCGAGACGGGCATCAAGGTCTCCATGACCCGCAAGAGCTCCGGCGAGATCTACGCGCAGGTGAAGGCCGAGGCCGCCAATCCGCGCGCCGACATCTGGTGGGGCGGCACGGGCGATCCCCACATGCAGGCAGCCGAGGAGGGCCTGACGGTCGAGTACAAGTCGCCGAACATGGGCGAACTCCAGGACTGGGCCATGCGCCAGTGGGAGCAGTCGAAGCAGCGCACCGTCGGCATCTATTCGGGCGCCCTCGGCTTCGGCTACAACACCGATCTGATCAAGTCGAAGGGCGTCGCCGAGCCGAAGTGCTGGGCCGACCTGCTCGATCCCAAGCTGAAGGACGAGGTGCAGGTGGCGGACCCGAACTCCTCCGGCACCGCCTACACCCTTCTCGCCACGATCATCCAGCTGATGGGCGAGGACAAGGGCTTCGAGTATCTCAAGTCCCTGCACAAGAACGTCAATCAGTACACCAAGTCGGGCGCGGCTCCGGCCAAGGCGACGGCGCTCGGCGAGACCACCGTCGGCATCGCGTTCATGCACGACATCGTCACGATGGTGGTGGACAAGGCGCCGGTGAAGGTCGTCGCCCCCTGCGAGGGCACGGGCTACGAGATCGGCTCCATGTCGATCATCAAGGGCGCTAAGAACCTCGACAACGCCAAGAAGTTCTACGACTGGGCGCTCACGCCCGCAGCCCAGAAGCTCGGCGCGGAAGCCAAGTCCTATCAGGTACCCTCCAACAAGAACACGCCCGTTCCGCCGCAGGCGCCGAAGCTCGACGAGATCAAGCTGATCAACTTCGACTTCGCCAAGTACGGCTCCTCGGAGGAGCGCAGGCGCCTCCTGTCCAAATGGGATACCGAGGTGAAGAACCTGCCGAAGTAGTTCGCCGAGTGCGCCTTGCGGCGAAGCGGCTCGGCTTCGCCGGCAATACTTCGGAAGACGGATCGCTTTGGAGCGGACTTTCCGGGAAGTCCGCTCCAGGCTTCAGGTGGGAGAAGAGATGTCACGGGCCACCCTCGGCTGGATCGTGTTGGGCTGGATCGGCTACGCCTTCCTCCCTTGGTACGGATTCGACGGAGCAGCCGCTCCCTCCTTCGGCGACTATTTCGTCGGAGGCTCGGGGCTCTCGCGCGGCCTGAAGGGTGCCTGGTGGCTCCTGCCCATCCTCGTGCCGCTTCTCCTCGCCCTGCGCCCGGCCTTCGGCTCCTCGCGGCGGTCCGACAGCAATTGGCTCATCGCGGCCGGCGCCCTCGGCCTGGCGCTCATCATCGTCCAGGGCTTCGCCATCGGCCTGAACGGCTGGACGTGGGACATCCTGAAGACCCTGTTCGGCGAGCCCGGGCCGCGCCAAGACGGCATCGGCTACGGAGCGGCGCTGACGTCGACGTCTTTCCTGATCGTTCTCTGCCATGGTTTCGCGGCGCGCGGCTGGTGCCGGGGCGATGCCTTCGTGACCTCGTCCATCGGCGTCGTAATCGCGCTCATCGTCGTGTTCGTCTTCTTCCCCGTCAGCACGATCCTGGCCAGCGCCTTCGCGGACAACGACGGCCAGTTCGCGCCGGCCGAGTTCGTGGTGAAGTTCATGGACCGGTCGATCTGGGGATTGGACTGTCTCACGAGCGACCTGCGCTGCGGCGTCGCCTGGAACACCTTGTTCCTAGGCATTCTCGTCGCGTTCGGCACGACGGCCCTCGGGTTGGCCTTCGCGCTCATCGCGACTCGCACGGCCTTCCGCTACAAGAAGCTCCTGCGTGTGATGAGCGTACTGCCCATCATCACGCCGCCCTTCGTGATCGGCCTCGCCCTCATCCTGCTCTTCGGGCGCTCGGGTGCGCTGTCCAACCTGCTTTGGGAGTGGTTCGAGGTTCCGCGCTCGCGCTGGATCTACGGCCTGCCGGGCATCTTCATCGCGCAGCTTCTCGCCTTCACTCCCATCGCGTTCCTGGTTCTCATCGGCGTGGTGCAGGGCATCAGCCCGACCCTGGAGGAGGCGTCGCAGACTCTGCGCGCAAAGAGCTGGACCACCTTCCTGACCATCACCCTCCCGCTCATGCGGCCGGGGCTCGCCAACGCGTTCCTGCTCGGATTCGTGGAGAGCCTTGCGGATTTCGGCAACCCGCTGGTGCTCGGTGGCAACTACGAGGTCCTCTCCACCAAGATCTTCTTCGCCGTAGTCGGCGCGCAGCAGGACCAAGGCAGGGCGGCGGTGCTTTCCATCATCCTCCTCGCCTTCACCCTCGGCGCCTTCTGGCTCCAGCACGCCTGGCTCGGCAAGAAGGTCTACACCACCGTCACCGGCAAGGGCGACGCAGGCATTCCCCTGCCCCTGCCGCGCCGCGTGGCGGTCGCGTCCTATCTCGCGGCAATCCCGTGGGCGCTCTTCACGGTGGTCGTCTACGCCATCATCGTCGTCGGCGGCTTCGTCCGCTCCATGGGCCGCGACTACACGCCTACCCTCGACCATCTCCTGACGGCCTTCCGGATCGAGCGCACCGAATGGGGCCTGCACTTCTCCGGCTCGGCCTGGGATTCCTTCTTTGCCACCGTAAAGGTCGCAGCGTTGGCGGCTCCGCTGACGGCAGCTGTGGGCCTCCTCACCGCATATCTGCTGACGCGCCAGCGCTTCTCCGGCCAGCGCGCCTTCGAGTTCGGCACCCTGCTCAGCTTCGCGATCCCCGGCACGGTGGTGGGCGTGTCTTACATCCTGGCCTTCAACGTGCCGCCCATCGAGATCACCGGAACCGGCTTCATCCTCGTGATGTGCTTCGTGTTCCGCAACATGCCGGTGGGCGTGCGCTCGGGCATCGCAACCTTGAGCCAGATCGACAAGAGTCTGGACGAAGCGTCGCTCACTCTGGGAGCGCGCTCCGCCACCACCATGCGCCGGGTAGTCCTACCCCTGCTGCGCCCTGCCGTGGTAGCGTCGCTGGTCTATTCCTTCGTTCGCGCGATGACCGCGGTGAGCGCCGTGATCTTCCTCGTGACGGCGGAGTACAACATGGCGACCACCTATATCGTCGGCCGTGTCGAGGCGGGCGAGTTCGGCCTCGCAATCGCGTATTCCACCGTCCTCATCCTCGTCATGCTGCTGGCCATCGTCATGATCCAGCTCGCGGTGGGCGAGCGGCGCCTCGGCCGCCGCTCCGCGGCCGACACCGCCCCTATTGCCGTTCAAGCAGCACCATGAACCAGATGACCTCAGTCCCTTCGTCGATCCGCTCCGCACCGTCCAAGAAGCAGGCCGCCTCGGTCGAATTTCGAAACGTGACGAAGCGCTACGGCAACGTTACCGCCGTCGATGACGTGTCCTTCACCATCGAGCCGGGCCAGCTGGTCACGCTGCTCGGGCCCTCCGGGTGCGGCAAGACCACGACGCTGCGCATGATCGCCGGCCTCGAGATGGCCAGCGCCGGCCGCATCCTCATCGGAGGCCAGGACGTCACCAACCTCTCCGCCGCCGACCGCGACGTAAGCATGGTGTTCCAGTCCTATGCGCTCTTCCCGCACATGTCGGTGCTGGAGAACGTCGCCTACGGACCTTCGGTGCAGGGCATGCCCAAGAAGGATGCGCACGCCATGGCCATGGAGAAGCTGGCGCTTGTCGGCCTCACGGGCCTTGAGAAGCGCGTACCCTCCGAGCTGTCCGGCGGCCAGCAGCAGCGGGTGGCCGTGGCCCGCGCCCTCGTGCTCGAGCCGCAGGTGCTGCTCTTCGACGAGCCGCTCTCCAATCTCGATGCCAAGCTGCGGCGGCGGGTGCGCGAGGACATCCGCGAGCTGCAGCAGAGCCTCAACCTCACCGTCGCCTACGTGACCCACGACCAGGAGGAGGCGCTCGCCGTGTCCGACCGGATCATCGTGATGTCGAACGCCCGCATCGCGCAGACCGGCACGCCGCGCGAGCTCTACGAGGAGCCGGCGGACCTCTTCGTAGCCGACTTCATCGGCGACGCCAACATCCTCACAGGCACGGTCGTGGAGCTTGCCGGTCCGCAGGCCCGGGTCCAGATCGACCGCCTGCGGATCGATCTGCCCCATCGCGGTGCAAAACAGGGCCCGGTCAAGCTCGCCGTCCGGCCAGACGCCATCATCATCGACGAGCAGGCATCCCAGCCCGACGCGATCCCGGGCCGGATCAGGAAGGCCTCCTATCTCGGCACCCAGATCGAGTACGAGGTCGAGAGCCCCATCGGGGAGCTGTTCGTGGTCCAATACGGACGCAAGGAACCCATCGCTCCCGACACCCAGGTCTCGATTTCCCTCGCACGACAGCGTGGCGTCGCCATCGTTCCGAACGCCTGAACGGCTCAACGTCGAGCACCACACGTTGCACTAAAGCATCGCTCCGGGCGGAAGAACGGACCTACTTTTCCGCGCGATGGTCTAGACGCTACCCTCGTCGGGAATGTTGAGGATGGTCCCACAAGCTTTGCAGTGAACCGCGTCCCTGTCGTGCCGCTGCAATCCGCAGACGGGACAGGGATGACGGACCTTGTCGGGCCTCAGCAGCACCTGAACGAGGCGCAGGAACAGGGTAACGCCGAAGATCATGATCACCACGGACAGCAGGTGGCCCCAGGTGCCGGTGAGCGTGATATCGCCGAAGCCCGTCGTCGTCAGCGCCGCGATGGTGAAGTAGAGCGCGTCCACGTAGTTGCCGATGTCCGGATTGATGCGGCGCTGGGTTTCATAGACGAAGCCGGTCATGATGAAGATGAAGACGCCGAGATTGACCCCCGCGATGATCAGGTCCTCGTTTCGGCGGAAGAAGGCGCTGTCCGCGCGCAGGCGCGCCAGCAACTGGTATGTGCGCAGCAGCCGGACCGTGCGCAGGATCCGCAGGAATCCTATCCCCTCCCCGACGACGGGAGCCAGGAACGACACGATCGACGCCAGATCGGCCCAGGTGATGGGATGCGCCAGATCCTTCCAGCGGTGCCGGCTGATGGCGAGGCGGGCGGAGAAATCGGCCAGAACCGCCAGGCCGATGACGATATCCACCCATTCCAGGACCGAAAAGCGTGGCAGGAAGGACGTGACGACGATGAAGAGGATCGTTGCCGTATCGAAGACGAGCAGGCCATAGCGGAAGCGATGCGCCTCCGGCGTGTCGCCTTCGTAGAGGTCTCTCAGCCTGTCGACTACCCGCATGTGTGCAGCCCGAGGGCGGCGCGGACGGGAATGGAGGGGCACGGGCACGCAGCGGCACTCGGTAATAGTTTATCGGCTGCCGAATTATCTATAAGGCGAAGGTGTGATTCCAACAGGAGTCTTCTCAAGCGCGGCGGTTTCTGCGATCCGCCGCCCATCAGCTTCGACCGACGGAACGATCATGCTCAAGGCCCTGATTTTCGACATGGACGGCACCCTGGTGCACAGCGACCCGACGCATCTGCGAGCCTTCGCCGAGATCCTGGGGCCGGAGGGCATCGTCATCGACGAGGAACTCTACCGCTCCTCCATCATCGGCCGGACCAACGAGGCGATCTTCGCCTCCCTGCTGCCGCACCGCTCGGTGCAGGAGCACGAGGAATTCGCCGACCGGAAGGAAGCCGCCTTCCGGCGCCTCGCCCTCGACCTGAAGCCGCTGGAGGGCCTCGTGGACCTGCTCGACTGGGCCGACGGGCATGGCATCGCCATCGCGCTCGTCACCAACGCTCCCACGCTCAACGCCACCCATATGCTCGACGTGCTGGGTCTGACCGAGCGCTTTGCCGTCAAGGTGACGATCGAGCAGGTCGAGCGCGGCAAGCCCGATCCCCTGCCCTACCTAACGGCCCTCGAACGGCTGGGCCTGACGGCGGATGAAGCCGTTGCGTTCGAGGACTCGCCGTCGGGCATGAAGGCCGCCAAGGGGGCGGGCCTGTTCTCCTTCGGGGTGCTGACCGGCCTGACGGCGGACGAGATGGCCCGCCTCGGAGCCGACCGGACCATCGAAACCTTCCGTGATCCGGCCCTGTGGGAGATTTTGGAGGGCCGGCTGGCCGCTTGAGGGCCGACTCAGGCCGCGTCCCGGCCGTCGCCCTCCTGGGCCGCGGCTTCGTCGAAGCGGCGTCGCGCCTCGATGATCTCGTCATGGTGCCGTCGTGCCCAGTCACCCAGGCCCCGGACAGTCATGAGCAGGGAGCAACCCAGCTCTGTCAATTCGTATTCCACCCGCGGCGGAACGGTCGGATAGACCGTGCGCGTCACGAGGCCGTCGCGCTCCAGGCCGCGCAGGGTCAGGGTGAGCATCCGCTGCGAGATGTCGCCGATGATGCGGCGTAACTCATTGAATCTCTTGCGTCCGCTCCCGAGCTGGACCACGACCTGAATGCTCCACTTGTCCCCGATCCGCGACAGGATCTCCGTCACAGTGCGGCAGTCGCCGGTCACATTCATGTTCCTGGGTGTCAAGAAAGTGCCTCCTTGCGGCTCGTCCGAAAAGTTACCAGATGAGCGTCAGTTACGAACTGTAACTTAATATTCGTTTTGCTCCGAGGCAAGTTTAGGAACCGAGATGACGCTCAAGCTTCACATCATCATCGCCAGCACCCGCCCCGGCCGTGTCGGCCCCGGCATCGCGAAATGGGTCAACGAATTCGCCGCCGAGCATGGCAAGTTCGAGCCGGTCCTGGTCGACTTGGCGAGTTTTAACCTGCCGATCTTCGACGAGCCCGAGCACCCGATGAAGCAGGCCTACCGGCACGACCATACCAAGGCCTGGGCCGAGAGCGTGAAGTCGGCGGACGCCTTCGTGTTCGTCACTCCCGAGTACAATGCCGGCCCGCCGCCGGCTCTCGTGAACGCGCTCAACTTTCTCCTGCTCGAGTGGAACTATGCGCCGGCCGGCATCGTGAGCTATGGCGGGATTTCCGGCGGCCTCAGGGCAGCGCAGGCCGTGAAGCCCCTGCTGTCCGGCCTGAAGATGATGCCGCTCCCGGAAGGCGTGCCGATGCCGATGGTGTTCCAGAACCTGGACGAGCAAGGTAACCTAAAGCCCCTCGACATCTACAAGGCCTCCGCAGCCACGATGCTCGACGAGCTGTACCGGTGGGCCGAGGCGCTCAAGCCCCTCCGGGCACAGCGCAAAGCTCCTGCCGAAGCCAAGGCTGCGGCGTAACCGGCTTCAGAAGCAGAACAGGCGCCGCTCGTAAAAGCGACGCCCTTTCCGCGGGGAGGCCTTCGCATCAGAGCCGTCCGGCCAACGCGTCCTCATAGAGCTTGCGGGCGCTTTCCCTGGTGATCGGCACCGGATTGCCGCCGGCCGTCGGATCCTGGGGCGCCATGGCGGACATCTCGTCGAAGCGGGCGGCGTCGATCTTGAGCCCTTCGAGCGTGTGCGGCACGCCGAGTTCCCGGCGCAGCTGCAGCACCCAGTCGAGGAAGGCCTGGAACGACGGCTCGATGCCGATATAGGCCGCAAGCCGCTCGATCTTCCGCTCGATGGCCTCGCGGTTGTAGACCAGCACATAGGGCATGAAGACCGCGTTGGTCAGGCCGTGATGGGTGTCGTAGAGGGCGCCTGCCGGATGCGAGAGCGCGTGAATGGCGCCGAGCCCCTTCTGGAACGCGGTGGCGCCCATGGCGGCGGCGGACATCATGTTGGCACGTGCCTCGATGTCCTTGCCGTCCTTATAGGCCCGCGGCAGGTACTCCTTCACGAGGCGGATGCCCTCGACCGCGATGCCGTCCGCCATCGGATGATAGCCCGGTGCGCAATAGGCCTCGATGCAATGGGCCAGCGCGTCGAGTCCCGTCCCGGCCGTGATGTGGGGCGGCATGCCGACCGTCAGCTCCGGATCGCAGATCGTGATCTTCGGCATCATGAGCGGATGGAAGATCACCTTCTTGGTGTGCGTCGCCTCCTGGGTGATGACGCCCGCGCGGCCCACCTCCGAGCCGGTGCCCGCCGTGGTCGGCACCGCGACGATGGGCATGATGCCCTTAGGATCGGCACGCGTCCACCAGTCGCCGATATCCTCGAAGTCCCACATGGGCCGGGTCTGGCCGGCCATGAACGCGATGACCTTGCCGGCATCGAGCGCGGAGCCGCCCCCGAAGGCCACGACGCCGTCATGGCCGCCGGCCCGCATGGCTTCGAGCCCCTTGTAGACGTTGGTCTCCACCGGGTTCGGCTTGATGTCCGAGAAGATCGCCGCCTTGAGGCCGGCAGCGGTGAGCTGGTCGAGGGCTGCCTTGGTCATCGGCTGGGTTGCGAGGAAGGGATCGGTGACGATCAGCGGCGCCGACATGCCGGCCGTGCGGCAGGCCTCTGCCAGTTCCGCGATGCGGCCGGCGCCGAAGCGGATGGCGGTGGGGTAGTTCCAGTTGGAGCGGGGAGAAGCGGTCATCGTTGAGCTCAAAGCGCGTGGCGCAGGTGGTAGGATTTCGGACGGGTGAGCGACTCGTAGGCGAGGTGCGACAGGCTCGCGCCGCGGCCCGTATCCTTCACGCCCGTCCAGGCGAGCGCGGGATCGAGATAGTCGCAGCGGTTCATGAACACGGTGCCGGTCTCGAGCTTCTCGCCGATGACCTCTGCCGCATCGATGTCGGATGTCCAGATCGCGGCGGAGAGGCCGTAGGGTGAATCGTTCATGAGGCGGATCGCCTCCTCGTCGCCCTTCACCTTCATGATGCCGACCGTCGGCCCGAAGCTCTCATCGCGCATGACGCTCATGGAATGATCCACGTTCGTCAGCACCTGCGGCGCCAGATAGGCCGTGGCACCCACATCCGCCGGGAAGGCCTTGGGGTCGATATGCGCCGTCGCACCCTGCGCGACGGCTTCGGCGTTCTGCCGGCGGACGAGATCGGCGAAGCGCTTGTGTGCCATCGGTCCGAGGGTGGTCGCCTCCTCCAGCGGGTTGCCGAGCACGTACTTGTTCACGAGGTCGACCGCACCCTCGACGAACCGCTCGTAGTGCTTCTCGTGCACATAGATGCGCTCGATGCCGCAGCAGCACTGTCCGGAATTGAAGAACGCGCCATCGACGAGATTCTCGATGGCATGATCGATGTTCGCGTCCTCGCGGACATAGGCCGGATCCTTGCCGCCGAGTTCGAGACCGAGCGACGTGAAGGAACCTGCCGCCGCCCGCTCGATCGCGCGGCCGCCGGAGACGGAGCCGGTGAAGTTGCAATGGTCCACCAGCCCCGCGCCGAGGATTCGGGCGGTCTGGTCGTGGCTGAGATGCAGGTTCTGGAACAGCCCCTTCGGCATTCCGACCCGGTCCATGGCCATCTGGAAGCGCTCGCCCGCGAGCAGGGTCTGCGTGGCATGCTTCAGCAGCACCGCATTGCCGGCCATGAGGGCCGGCACGATGGTGTTGATGGCCGTCAGATACGGATAGTTCCAGGGCGCGATCACGAGGACGAGCCCTACCGGCTCGCGCTTGATCATGCGGCGGAAGCCCGGCTTCTCGTCGTCGGCCGGAATGGGCTTCAGGCTCTCTTCCGCGATGCGGATCATGTAGCGCGCCCGCTCCTCCACGCCGCGGAACTCGCCGCCGTAGCGCACCGGCCGCCCCATCATTTGGGCGAGCTCCGGCACCGCCTCCTGGTTCATGGCGAGCAACGCGTCGAGGAAGGCCGTGACCTTCGCGGCCCGTTCGGCCAGCGGCACATGGCGCCACTCCCGCTGCGCCTCTCGCGCAGCCTTGACGGCGGCGTCGATAGCGGATTCGGACATGACGGGGCGACGAACGAGCTCGCGCCCGTCGATCGGGGAAATGCAGACGATATCGGTATCGGCCATGGTCTTGCTTTAAATGATCTCGAAGTAGCGGGCGAGCTGCCAGTCGGTGATGGCCTTGCGGGCCTCACGCTCCTCCCATTCGCGCGTTGCGGCGTAATGGTCAACGAAAGTATCGCCGAAGAGCTGGCGCGCCGCCTGCGACGCCTTCAACCGCTCGGCCGCCTCGCCGAGGGAGCGTGGCAGGGCACGCTCCTTCGGATGCTCCACCTCGTAGGCGTTTCCTTTAATGGGCTCGCCCGGCTCGACCCGGTTCTCGATGCCCCAGAGCCCGGATCCGATGGCGGCCGCGAGCGCGATGTAGGGATTGATGTCGGCCGCCGCGACCCGGTACTCGACCCGCTGGGACTTCTCCGAACCCGGGATGACCCGAAGCGCCGTGGTGCGGTTCTCCACGCCCCAGGCGGAATCGGTCGGCGCCCAGAAGCCCGGGATGAGCCGTGTGTAGCTGTTCACCGTGCAGGCCACCATGGCGAGGATCTCGGGCATCAGCTGCTGCTGTCCGCCCACGAACCAGCGCATGGCGTCCGACATGTTGTGCGGCGCATTCGCGTCGTGGAAGGTGCCCTTGCCGGTCTTGGCGTCCTGAAGGGACACGTGCAGGTGGCCCGACTGGCCGGGCCAGTCGCGCGACCACTTGGCCATGAAGGTCGCCATCCAGCCGCGGCGCTGCGCCAGCACCTTCGTGAACGTCTTGAACAGGACCGCCTTGTCGGCGGCACGCAGCGCGTCGTCGACGCGGATCGCGGCCTCGAGCACCCCGGGACCCGTCTCGGTATGCAGACCCTCGATCTCGAAGTCCATCTTTCGCGCGAGGTCGAGAAGCTCGTGGTAGAACTCCGCATGCACGCCTGCGCGCAGCAGCGAGTAGCCGAAGAAGCCCGGCGTGATGTTTTTCAGGTTCCGGTAGCTCTTCTCCCGCACGGAATGGGGCGTCTCCTCGAAGAGGAAGAACTCGAACTCCGCCGCGGCGGAGACGGCGAAGCCCATATCCCCAGCCTTCCTCAGGACGCGCCGCAGCACGCCGCGTGGACAGGCCTCCTCCGCATAGCCCTCGAACTCCGCCAGAAAGAACGGAAGGTCGTTTTCGAGCGGGAGGAGCCGCATGGTCTCGGGCAGGATCCGCACCGGCGCGTCCGGATAGGCCGTGTGCCATCCGGTCACCGTGGTGTTGTCGTAGAGCTGATCGTTCGAGTCCCAGCCCAGCACCACGTCGCAGAAGCCGAAGCCTTTCTCGAGCGCGGATTCGAACTTGTCCCGGGCCATGTACTTGCCGCGCATGATGCCGTCGACGTCGGTGATGCCGACTTTCACGAAGGGCAGGTCGCGGCTGCGCACATACGCCGCTGCTTCGGCGGACGTCTTGATCTTGGGAGCTTCCATACGGGGAACCTGAACGAAGAGAGGGGAAGGGGCGCACCCGAGGCGCGCCCCGTGGCATCAATAGGACTTGTATTCGCTTTGGCCCTTGGTGATGGCGAACTCTTCCTCCGGCGAGAGGATGAGCTTGTGCCGCCCGTGGACCAGGAAGTAGGCCATCATCACCGCATAGTAGACGGCGACGCCGATCACCGCCGTCCGGAACACGGAGTCCGTCAGCTGGAAATAGAGCGTCACCGCCGCGATCGCCATGCATATCACCGCGCCTGCGACCCCGAGGGGGCTCCTGTAGGGCCGGTGCAGGTTCGGGAAACTCCGCTTGAGGACGACATAGGACATGCCCTGCATGAAGTAGGCCAGCATCGCGCCGGCAACCGCCATGTTGAGCAGCGTGCCCCCGATGATGCTCGCGCCGGATTCGGCCCCTACCGAGAACCAGATGATCAGCATGACCAGAAGGCCGAGCACCGCGCCTGCGATCAGCGCCACGTGCGGCGTCTTGCGCTCGCCGTGCGTGATGGACAGGAAGCTCGGGAAATAGCCGGCCCGCGAAAGCGAGTAGATCTGCCGCCCGAAGGCGAAGATGATGGTGTGGAACGAGGCGATGAGCCCGATCACCGCAATCGCCGCCAGGATCTTCGCGATATCCGTCCCGAACAGCGTGCGGAATCCGTCGAGCAGCGGCTCGCCCGACTTGCCCAAGCCCGCCGCGCCCGGCGCGATCCCCGTGTTGAGGAACAGCACGAGGAAGGCCGAAGCGATGAGCGTCAGGATGCCGGCAATGATGCCCTTCGGCATGTCGCTTTGCGGGTCGTGCGATTCCTCCGCTGCCAGCGGCAGCTGCTCGATGGCGAGGAACAGCCAGACCGCGAAGGGCAGCGAGGCCAGGATGCCGCCCACGCCCAAGGGCAGGAACGATCCGCCGCCATTCGGCAGCTCCGCGCCGTCGGGACCGACGTTCAGCGCCCAGCGGGAGAAGTCGAACTGGCCGGAGAACAGCACCGAAACGTAGAAGAAGGCCAGCACCGCCAGGGCCGCCAGCGTCACGGTCACGGTGACCTTGAACGACAGCTCGACGCCGACGATGTTGAGTCCGACGAACAAGGCATAGCACAGGATCCAGTACACCGGCTGGAACGCGGGTGCCGTCTCGAAGATCGCCGACAGGTACGAGCTGATGAAGAACACGATCACGGCCGGCGTCAGCACGAACTCGATGTTCTCGGCGATGCCGGTGATGTAGCCCGCCCAGGGTCCCATGGACGTGCGCGCAAACGAGTAGGCACCGCCCGTATGCGGCAGGGCGGGCGACATCTCGGCGATGGAGAAGGTGAGGCCGAGATACATGATGGCGATGATGATCGTGGCGAAGAACATCGAGCCGAAGCCGTTGGCCAGCCCCAGGTTCCAGCCGGAATAATGGCCCGAGATGACCGCGCCGACGCCAAGCGCCCAGAGCGACCAGACGCGGGCATGGCGCTTGAGACGCCGCGCCTCGAAATAGCTTTCATCCACGGTCGTGTAGGTGACGCCGGCAGCGTTCTGCGCCCCGGCGGGCGGGGCGTGAACCCCGGGACTTCCTTGTCCGACTGACATAACTCTTCCTCCAAGAATAGTCTGCCTCTGAGCCAAGGCACCTCATGCGCCGTGGCCGTCGTTAGAGCGTCCCAGCCCCCTCCCTCAACAGCGGCGCGAGACGTTTCGCCCACGACGCCTGTCCGTCTTCCGTGCAGATCAGGTCGTTGCGGATTTCGATCATCAGGGGCGCGAGACCGCGCCTTTCTGCATGGCGTTCGAGGGTGTGGAACACCCGGTCCGCCGGCGAATAGGGCTGGTTCATGCCGACGTTCAGCGCCGCATCATGCCGGAGCCCGCGCTCCACGATGCAGGCGAAGCGCTCGTCCCGGTCGAAGATGAGGCCGATCTGCCAGGGGCGCCGAACGTCGCGATAGACCGGCGTGAAGGAATGGATCGACACGACCGCCCTCACCTGCCCGGCCGCCTTGCGGGCCTCCGCGAAGGCGTCGACCGCATCGTGGAAGGCGTCGTAGACCTCGCGGACGCGCCGGGCACGCTCCTCCGGATCGAGGTCGAGATTGCCCGGTACGACCGTGCGCTCGCTCATGGAGGTGATGGAGTCCGGCGCCGCCGGATGGCGGTTGAGATCGAGCACGAGGCGCGACACGGTCGCGTGGATCAGAGGCGCATCGAGAAGCCGGGACAATTCCGTCGCGACGCCCAACGCCCCCGGATCCCAGGCGATGTGGCTCTCCAGCTCCGAGGGGCCGAGGCCGAGGGTTCCATAGCGGGCCGGAAGATGGTTTGAGGCGTGCTCGCAGATGAGCAGAATCGGGGAATGGCCCTCCGCATTCTCGATTCGCGCCACCGGGTCTGAAGCCCCTGTCTCGGGCCCCGCGGCGGCAGCCATCCGACTCGCATGCGCCATGCGGTCCTCCATAGGCCTGCGTCAGACAGGCCTCCCGCGCTTGAATTTACGGTACGTTCGTTCTCGATTTCGTTGTTTTGAAATTTCTGATACAGGTTTTCCGAGCCGTCAAGCCGGGGTTGTGGATCGTTCAGGAATGCGCAGGGCCAGTAGAAACCCGTCCGAACAGCCGAGCCTTGCAGAACGCATCCGCCACGAGATGGACTCCTTCACGCCGAGCGAGAAGCGCGCGGCCCACCTGCTCCTGAGCCATTATCCCTTCGCCGGCCTGGACACGGTGGCGGAATTCGCCGCCCGCGCGGGCATCTCGGCCCCTTCCGTGCTGCGCTTCGTCACCCGGCTCGGCTTCGGCGGCTTCCCGGATTTCCAGAAGCACCTGCGGGAGGAACTGGAGGCGCAGCTCCTGTCCCCGCTCGCCAAGGCCGGCCCCACCGACAAGAGCCAGGGTGCCCCCGCCCTCGCGTCCTTCGCGGACGCGGTGATCGGAAATCTCAAGGCGACGGTGGAAAACATCGCCCCGGCCGAGTTCGATGCGGTCGTGGCCCTCCTCAGCGATCCACGCCAGCGGGTGCACCTCACCGGCGGTCGCTTCACCGGGGCGCTGGCGCGCTACGCGGAAAGCCATCTGCGCATCGTGCGCAGCCACGTGGACTTCATCGAAGGGCAGCCGGCTCTCTGGCGCGACCGGATGATCGAAATCGGTCGCCGGGACGTGATCGTCGCCTTCGACATCCGCCGCTACCAGGAGGACGTGATCGCCCTGTGCGAGACGGCCACCAAGCAGGGCGCGACCGTGGTCCTCCTGACGGATCCCTGGCTGTCACCGATCGCCCGCGTGGCTCGCCACGTGCTGCCGGCCCACGTGGCCGCCCCCTCGAACTGGGATTCCTCGGCCGGCTTGCTCCTGCTGACGGAGGCTCTGGTGGCGGCCGTCACCAAGCGCCTGTGGGACACGGCGAAGCCGCGCATGGAGGCGGTCGAGCGCCTGCGCAGCGAGCGGACGTGACCGCTCACCGGCCTGTCGGTACGTCGCCCTTCTGCAGCCAGGAGATCAGGAAGGGCAGGATGAGGCCGATGCCCAGGAAGCGGACGAGGTGGTGGATGCCGACATAGATCGGATCGAGGCCGAGGATGAGCGCCAGCACGGTCATGGCCTCGAGTCCGCCCGGCGCGAACGCCACGAGACCGTCGGCAAAGCTCACGCCGGCGAGCCACGCGGCGAGCCCGGCGAAGGCGACTGCCAATCCCATGCCGATGGCGAAGGAGCCGATCCCGGCCATGAGACTCTTCCTGAGGGTCGAGCGCTGAATGTCCCGGAAGCGCTCGGCGATGAAGATGCCGATGAGAACGAGGCCGCCCGTCGCGATGACAGGCGGGATGACGCCAGAGACGGTCCCGGTCGCATGGCTCGCCGTGCTCACCACCGTCGCCCCCAGCAGGACCGGGGCCGCCACCTTGAGCCGTTTGAACACGGCCCCGACAGCGAGACCCCCCAGAAGCACGAAGGCCATCTCGCCCGGGCTGGCCACCGGCTGCCCCTGCCCGAGCAGCGCCCCGACATCGCCTCCCCCGCCGGTCAGGACGACGAGGCTCGGCAGCAGGGCGATCAGCACGAAGAGGCGCAGGTTCTGCACGATGGCGATGGAGGCGACGGATGCGTTCCGGTCGGCCGCGACGGCAAGCACCGTCGAGAGCGCCCCGGGCACGGAAGCCAGGATCGCGTCGTCCTTCCGCCACCCGGAAACGCGCATGAGCCAGAACGCCGATGCGGACGAGATCGTCAGGACGGCGATCACGAGGAGGATCAGGCTCGACGGATAGCGCCCCATGGCGGCGATGGCGGCAGGCGTCACCGCCGCCCCCATGGAGGCGCCCGAAACCAGCATGGCGGCATCGGCGAGGGCGCGCGGCATCGGCACCGCCCGGCCGGACAGGCCCCACAGGGTGACCGCGATGGCGGCGCCCGACAGCCACGCGGCCGGAATGCCGAGCCAATGGAAGGCGAGCCCGCCGAGGCCGGCGATCAGGATCTGGACGAGGTTGGCGAGGATGGGATTCATGACGGACATGGAACGGAGTCGAAAGCCGCCGACGATCGGGCGGCGCTTCCCGGCCCTATGGCTCAGGATCGTTTCGGCGGCGACACCGTCATCGAGCCGGCTGTTCATGAAGCTCCTCCCCTGCGGGAGAAGCTTCTCGCCGGGATCGCCGAAGGGTCAATCTTGAATCAAGATATCAACCTGTGCGGCCTGGTCCCTCGGCCCGACCTCTGCCGGTCGCGTTCCCTCACGCCACCAGCCTCGGCAGGGCGGCGGCGATGCGCCGGACCGCCTCCTCCAGATCCTCGGCCTTGCGGGCGTAGCACAGGCGCAGATATCCCTCACCGGCCTCGCCGAAGGCGGAGCCGGGCGCGAGCCCCACATTGGCCTCCTCGATGAGCCGGATGGCAATCTCCTTCGAGTTCGTCGCGCCGCGGATCTTGAGGAAGGCATAGAAGGCCCCGCTCGGCGGCGGCAGTTCCACCAGACCTGTCTCGGTCAGGCGGCCGACGATCTCCCGGCCCTTGCGCGCATTCTCGATCTGGTACGCCAGGAAATCCTCGCCCTGCTCGATAGCCGCGATGCCCGCCCGCTGGACGAAGACCGGGGTTCCCGAGGTCTGGTACTGGACAAGGTTCTCAATGACCTGGCCGAGGGCCGGCGAAGCCTCGAGCCAGCCGAGGCGCCAGCCGGTCATGGCCCAGTTCTTGGAGAAGGTCTGGACGAAGAGGATGCGGTCCTCCGGCGTCATCACGTCCCGGAAGGAGGGCGTGCGGCCGTCGACCGTCAGGGTGGGATCGTAGACGAAGCGGCTGTAGATCTCGTCGGCCACGATCCAGAGGCCGTGCCGGCGGGCCATGTCGAGGACGGTCCGAAGATCGTCGAGGGTTGCGGTCCAGCCGGTCGGGTTGGCGGGCGAGTTGACGACGACCGCCCGGGTGTTCGGCGTGATCGCCTTCTCGAGCCGTTCGAAGTCGAGGCTCCAGCCCCGGACGTCGATGGTCATCGGGACGCCGATAGGCCGCGCCCCCGCAACCGTGATCGCGCCGGCGAAATTGGGCCAGGCGGGGGTCGGGATCAGCACCTCGTCGCCCGCGCCGGCCACGGTTCGCATGGCGATCTGCATCGCCGGCATGCCGCCGGACGTGACGAAGAAGTGCTCGGGGTCGAAGGTCCTGCCATAAACCTTCTCGTGATAGCGGGCGATGGCTTGGCGCAGTTCCGGGATGCCACGCTGGTAGGTGTAGAAGGTCTCGCCCGCCGCCAGCGAGCGGGTGGCCGCCTCGCAGATGAAGGAAGGTGTCGGCAGGTGGCCTTCCCCGACCCAGAGGGGAATAAGCCCCTCCCGGTTGCGGCCGTAATTGGCCACGTCGACAATTCCGCTCGTAGGTGCCTGCTCCGCCTCCGGACGAAGGTTCAGAAGGGACGGGATCGAGACGGATGCGTTCATCGGGGCTTCCTCGGGCAGGCGAACAGGCATGGCCCGCGCATTGCCCGAAGGCAAGCCCCAACCGGGAATCCATGACAAGAAACGAAGGGACCGATCGAATCCCGTGATGGATCAGGCGGTCCGCTCCTGCTTCAGGATGTCCCGGATCTCTGACAGGAGCTTCACGTCGGCCGGGATCTCCGGGGCCTTCGGGTCCGCGCCGGCCTTGGCGTCCTCGGAGCGCCGCAGTCGGTTCATCGCCTTCACGACCATGAAGAGGATCCAGGCGATGATCAGGAAGTTGATCGCGATGGTGATGAAGTTGCCCCAGGCGAGCACCGCGCCTTGGGCTTTGGCCTGATCCAGGGACTGCGCCGTCACGCCCTCCGTCAGGGGGATGAAGTAGTTCGAGAAGTCGAGGCCCCCGGTAATGGCGCCGACGATCGGCATGAAGATGTCGCCCACCAGGGAATCGACGATCCTGCCGAAGGCGGCGCCGATGATCACGCCGATGGCCAGGTCGACCACGTTGCCCCGCAGGGCGAATTGCTTGAACTCGTTCAGCATGACCGGATCCTTTCTCGCCCCCATAGGAATAGAAGTGCCCGGCCGGGTCCCCGTCAAGTCTGGCGGCTCGCCAGCAGATCCTGAAGGTTCAGGCGCCTAGTGACCATCTGCAGATGCCCGTCCGGCGACTTGGGCCATTCCTCGGGGGCGCGGTCCCAGTAGAGTTCGATGCCGTTCCCATCGGGATCCCGCAGGTAGAGCGCCTCGCTCACCCCATGGTCGCTGGCGCCGTCGAGGGGGATCCCGGCCTCGGCCAGGCGGACGAGCGCGTCCGCCAGCGCCGCCCTGGTGGGATAGAGGATCGCCAGATGGTAAAGGCCCGTGGTGCCGGGAGGCGGCGGCGGGCCGCCCTCGCTTTCCCAGGTATTCAGCCCGATATGATGGTGGTAGCCGCCGGCCGACACGAAGGCGGCCTGCGTGCCGTAGCGCTGCATCAGCTCGAAGCCGAGCACCCCACAGTAGAAGGCCAGAGCCCGGTCGAGATCGGCGACCTTCAGGTGGATATGCCCGATGCGCACCCCGGGATCGATGGGTCGCGTCGCGGGATTGCCGGGGGTCTCCAAAGGTTTGACAGGTGTCGTCATGGCCGTTCCGATCTTGCGGGGTCGGGAAGAGTTCCTCATTGTCGCCGATCCGGTGCGAACGGCATAGCCCGAGGCCGTGAACCCGACATTCCTGTCCATCCCGCGCAGGAGAGCCGGAGAGTGGTGTTCGCTCCATCGAACGGGTAAATCTAGTCCGTCTCTCGCGAGGATTGCATATGGTCGCCAGCTGGACGGTCATCCTGTCGGCCCTGGTTTATCTCTGCCTCCTGTTCATCGTAGCCCATTGGGGCGACCACGACGGCAGGCGGTTCATCCAAGGACGGACGCGCTCCACCATCGCGGCCCTGTCGCTCGCCGTCTACTGCACGTCCTGGACGTTCTACGGATCGGTGGGCCTCGCCAGCACGTCCGGCCTCGACTTCCTCACTATCTACATCGGGCCGATCCTCGTCATCGGGCTGGGGCATACCCTCGTCAGCCGCGTCGTGAAGGTGGCCAAGACGCAGAATATCTCCTCCATCGCCGACTTCGTGGCTGCCCGGTACGGCAAGAGCGAGCGTGTCGCCGCGATCGTGAGCCTGATCGCCCTCATCGGGTCCATCCCGTATATCGCGCTGCAGCTGAAGGCGGTCTCGTCCTCCCTCGACGTCTTCCTCACGGCCACCAACGGTACGGCGCCGCCCCAGGTGCCTCTTTTCGGCGATCTCGCTCTGATCGTCGCTCTCGTCCTCGCCGGCTTCGCGGTCGCCTTCGGTACACGCCACACGGATGCAACCGAGCATCAGGACGGCCTCATCATGGCGATCTCGCTTGAGTCCATCGTGAAGCTCGTCGCCTTCCTGGTGGTCGGAAGCTACGTCACCTTCGTCATGTTCGACGGCTACGACGCGATTGTGGAGCACCTCCAGGCACAGGGAACGAGTACGAGCCTCCTGACCCGGACCTCGGGTTTCGGCAGCTACATCACCCTGATCCTGCTCTCGAGCTGCGCCGCCCTGCTCCTGCCGCGCCAGTTCCACATGACCGTGGTCGAGAACCGGTCCATCGAGGACGTAAAACGCGCGGCTTGGCTGTTTCCGCTCTACCTCATTCTCATCAACATCTTCGTCATCCCGGTCGCCCTGGCGGGCATGGCGGTCTTTCCCGAAGGCACCGTCGATCGGGACATGGTGGTCCTGGCGCTGCCGCTCTTCGACAATGCCGGCACGATCGCCATCCTGGCCTTCCTCGGCGGTTTCTCGGCCGCGACCGCGATGGTGATCATCGATTCCGTCGCCGTCGCGATCATGATCTCGAACCATCTCGTCATGCCCATCGTCCTGCGGCGGCGGGCCTTCGCGGGCGGCGATCTCGGCGGCTTCGTGCTCGGGGTGCGGCGCATCTCCATCGTGGTCGTGATCCTTCTCGCCTACGCCTACTACCGCGCGTCGGGCGAAGCTGCGCTCGCCGCCATCGGCCTTCTTTCCTTCGCGGCCATCGCCCAGGTGGCACCGGCATTCCTGGGCGGTCTCATCTGGTCGCGGGGAACGGCGCTCGGCGCCAGCGTCGGCCTGATCGTCGGCTTCGTCACCTGGGCCTATACCCTGCTCCTCCCGAGCCTCGTCTGGGATGGGGTGATCTGGTCCGACGTGGTCGTCACGGGGCCGTTCGGGATCACCGTGCTCAAGCCGACCGCGCTGTTCGGGGTCGATCTGCCCCAGCTGACGCATGGCGTCGTCTGGAGCCTCTCCCTCAACATCCTGACCTATATCGCCTTCTCCCTCTGGCGCCCGGCGACCGCGATGGAGCAGCTTCAGGCCAACGTGTTCGTCGGGGAGACACCGGTTTCGGCGGCCCCGAGCTTCCGGCTGTTCCGCGCCAGCGTGACAGTCGACGAGCTGCGCGCGACGGTCGCCCGCTATCTCGGGGAGGAGCGGACCACCCGCTCCTTCGAGGGCTTCGCCCACAGCCGCGGACAGCATCTTGAGGCACGGGCCGAAGCGGACATCCACCTCCTGCGGTATGCCGAGCACCTGCTCGCCTCCGCCATCGGCACGGCCTCCTCGCGGCTCGCCCTGTCCCTCCTCCTGCGCCGCCGCACCGTTTCGACCAAGGCGGCCCTGAAGCTCCTCGACGATGCTTCCGCGGCGATCCAGCACAGCCGCGACCTGCTCCAGCACGCGATCAACTATTCGAACCAGGGCATCACGGTGATCGACCGGGACCTGAGGCTGCTCGCCTGGAACCAGGCCTTCGTGGACCTCTACGACCTGCCGCCGGACCTCGTGCGCGTCGGCGTGGGCATGGACAACATCGTCGCCTTCAATGCCGAGCGCGGCTCCTACGGGCCCGGTGACGTGGAGGCGCATATCGCCGCCCGCATTCACTCCTTTCGGCACGACCTCGAGCCGGTTCGCCTGAAGCTCTACCCCTCGGGCAAGGTGATCGAAATCCGCTCGAACGCCCTGCCGGATGGCGGCGTCGTCACCACGTACACGGACGTGACGGAGACCGTGCGGGCCGAGGAGGAGAGCCGCCGTGCGAACGAAACCCTGGAGCAGCGCGTCCGCGAGCGCACCGAGGAGCTGACCCGCCTCAACGAGGCGCTCACCAGCGCCAAGGCCGAGGCCGACGAGGCGAACATCTCCAAGACGCGCTTCCTCGCTGCCGCCTCCCACGACATCCTCCAGCCCCTCAACGCCGCTCGCCTCTACGTCACCTCCCTGGTGGAGCGCGATCGCGAGGCGGGGGATTCGACGCTCGCCGAGAACATCGACGCCTCCCTCGACGCGGTCGAGGAGATCCTCACCGCGATCCTCGACATCTCCCGTCTCGACACCGGCGCCATGAAGCCGCAATGGTCGAGCTTCCGCATCGACGAGCTGCTGCGCCAGCTCCAGCGCGAATTCGATCCCATTGCCCGGAAGAAGGGGCTGGAGCTCGTCTTCGTCCCGTCGTCCCTGACCGTGCGCTCAGACCGCCGGCTCCTGCGGCGCCTGTTGCAGAACCTCATCTCCAACGCGATCAAGTACACGCCCAAAGGCCGGGTTCTCGTCGGAGGACGCCGGAAGGGCAATCAATTCGTCTTCGAGGTCTGGGACACCGGGCTCGGCATTCCGCCGTCGAAGCAGCGGATCGTGTTCCGCGAGTTCCAGCGCCTCGACCAGGGGGCGAAGGCCGCGCGCGGCCTCGGCCTAGGTCTGTCCATCGTGGAGCGCATCGGCCGCGTCCTCGGCCATCCGGTCAACCTGAAATCGGAACCGGGGCGCGGATCCGTATTCCGAGTCGGCGTGCCGGTCGTGGCGGCGCTGCCCGCTACGGCGGAGCAGCCGCAACTGCCCCAGCCGCCCGTGACCGTGCTATCGGGCTTGCGGGTGATCGTCATCGACAACGAGCCCGCCATCCTGGAGGGCATGCGCCTCCTGCTCGTCGGCTGGGGCTGCGAGGTGTGGACGGCCTCCGATCTGGAAACCGCCCAGCAGACGCTCAGGGAGCAGAAGGCGCCGCCCGACGTGATCATCGCGGATTACCATCTCGACGAGGGCGACGGCCTCGACCTCATCAAGGCCCTGCGCTGGAAGATCGAGGTGAACACGCCCGCCGTGCTCGTCACCGCCGACCGCACGCCCGCCGTGCGCGAAGCCGCGGCGGCCATGAACGTGCACATCCTCAACAAGCCGGTGAAGCCCGCGGCCCTGCGCGCGCTCCTCACTCAGTGGCGCGCATCACGGCTGGCGGCCGAATAGGGTTCCAGGTCATGAACCCGTGATTTTCGAACGATCTAGAAGGGTGGATTCCGACGGGCAGCTTCCGGAGCATCTGGCTGATGAAGCAGACGATCATCTTGATCGCGTCCATTGCTCTGCGCTAGCATCACTACATCGACCGAGTGGCAACTAGGGTTCCGGACGGCAAGTCCGTTGCTGGACCGAGCGTTGCAGAGACCGCGGGAGTTCTGCGGCTGCACCCAAGGGACAAAAACCCAGGGGAGGAGACGTCGAGATCAACCGGCGCATGGTGCGCTCAAGGGGGTCTCAATGACGTTTGCCTCACTGCTTCTCGTTGTCCTTGCATCCTTCATCCATGCAAGCTGGAATCTGCTAGCTAAACGGGCCGCCTCGGTCGGGCCGGTCTTCGTCTTCGCCTATAACCTGATCGCTTGCGCTGCCTATGCGCTATGGGTTTTCTACCTTCTCGCCAAAGGGGCGATAGCCTGGACATGGGAAGGCGTCGGCTTCGTCCTACTCAGCGGCGTCATACACCTGGCCTACAGCCTCTGCCTCCAGCGCGGCTATCAGGTAGCTGACCTGTCGGTCGTCTACCCGGTCGCACGTGGCAGCGGACCGATGCTGTCGACGCTCGGTGCGATCCTCATCCTCGGCGAGGCGCCGACGGGACAAGGACTGGCGGGTCTCGCGCTGGTGCTCGTCGGCATCGGCCTCATCGCCACACGCGGCGATCTCTCGGCGTTTCGGCGCCCAGGCGGACAGGCAGGCGTTCGGTGGGGCACGGCGACCGGCGGGCTCATCGCCTCCTACACCGTCGTCGATGCCTACGCCGTGAAGGCGCTCGGTATCGCGCCGGTGGTTCTCGACTGGTTCTCGAACCTCCTTCGCTTCTTCCTGCTCCTGCCGCTCGTGGTGGCGAATCCACGGCGGGCGCTCGAACGGATGCACGGCTATTGGTGGATCGCTCTAGGTGTCGGCCTGCTCTCGCCGCTGTCCTACATCCTCGTCCTCGCAGCGCTGAACGCAGGCGCGCCACTCAGCCTCGTTGCTCCAATGCGCGAGATGTCGATGATGGTAGGAGCCTTGATGGGGATGCTAATCTTGCGCGAGGTTGTCGGGCCGTGGCGGCTTGCAGGGTGCGGGGTCTTGATCGCCGGCGTTATCCTCCTGTCCGCGGTTTGAACAGACGAAGGAACCGGACGAGAACGGCTCTGAATGGGGCGTTCTGCCGACTGCCGACTTTGATGTCGCGCGGCGTGCCGCGTGTCGACGACCGGCGGGTGCTGAACGGCATCTTCTGGGTGCTGCGCTCGGGGGCCCATGGCGCGAACTGCCCAGGCGCCATGGCCCGCGCACCACCTGCTACAACCGCTTCGTAGGAAGACGGAAAACAGCGTATGAGAGCGACTGATGGACGCCATCACCGCCGAGCACGATTGCGACATCCCGATGATCGACAGCACCTCCGCTCGCGCTCATCAGCAGGCGGCGACGGCAAAAAGGGAGGCAGATACCTGTCTCGGTCGATCACGTTGGAGGGCTCTCGACAAAGATCCACGTCGCCGTCGATGCGCAGGGGCTCCCGATCCGGCTCGGATGCAGACCGCGGCCGCGAACTGATCCAGGAACAGGGTGCCACCCCAACATCCCACCGAAGAGCAACGACGCTGGAAGCCCTGCCTCAGCAAGCGCCTCCACCGCGAGCGCAGCCCCATCGAGCGATTCTTCCTCAAGCTGAACCACTTTCGGCGCGTCGCTACCCGCTATGACAAGCTCGCCGACAACTCCCTTGCCATAGTCCGGCTCGCCTCAATGCGCCTGTGGCTGCGCGCTTATGAATCTACGGCCTAGACACTAGGCGTGTAGGGAGGGCGGCCGCTCGTCAGGGCGTCGTCGAGCAGTTCCAGCCGGTCCTGTCCCCAGAAGACCTCCCCGTCGAGCACGTAGGCCGGCGAGCCGAAGACGTCGCCCGCAATGGCGTTCTCGAGGTTGAGCGCGTAGATCGCCTCGGTGGTGCTGCCGGTGGCGATGTCCATCAGGGACGAGGAATCGAGGCCGGCCTGCTCGGCAAGTTCGGTGAGGACGACCGGATTGGCGAGGTCGCGCTCCTCCTCCCACACAGCCGCGTAAGCCCGGCGCAGGAAAGGATCCGGGTCCTTGCCGGCGACCGCGATGGCGATGACGAAGCGATCGGCGAGGTTCACGTCGAACGGCCAGTGTTTGGGCTGGAGGTTGAAGCTGAGGCCGCGCTTCTCGCGCCAGCGCTGCAGTTCGACCATGCGGTAGCGCTGACGGACCGGATGGCGCTGCGGGAGCGGCAGGCCTCCGGTCTCGGCGAAGACGCGGCCGAGGAAGACCGGCTTGTAGTTGACCTCCACCCCGTGCCGCCGCGCAATCGTCATGAAGGGCGCATGTCCGATATAGGCCCAGGGGCTGACGAGGGAGAAGTAGTAGTCGATCACGCGGGGCATAGGTCGTTTCGCTCCTGAGTCGGGCGACAGGAAGGTACCGCGCCACCCGGAAGGATCAAGCCGCCCTCTTCAACGTCTCCTCGGACGCCAGGAAGGCTTCGACCTCGGGCGGCGGCGCCGGCGGGGCCGCGTCGATCCCGTGCTCCCGCATCAGGACCTCCAGGGCGACGAAGCCCTTCGCCTTGCGGTCGTAGAGCCCCGCCCGGACGAGCGCGATGGCGTTCAGGATGGGGCTCCCGTCCCGGGCCCTCGAGACCAGGCGATGCTCCATCACCACCTGTCCCTCGAACCAGGTCACGATGCGGGTCTCCAGCGTGAAGGCCTGGAACGGCCTCAGCTCGCGCCGGAACCGGATCTGCCCGGCCCCGACAACGGGCACCCAGCCGTTGCGAAGGATTGGCCGCCAAAGGCCGGAGCGGATCATGATGTCCGTGCGGCCGAGATCCATGAGGGTCCAGTAGCGGCCGTTGTTGAGGTGCATGGACGTGTCGAGATCGTGCGGCCAGACGCGGAACGACAGGCGCGACACATCGCGGACCGGATCGAGCCGCGGCCGGAAGAAGCTCGCGAGAATCAGGTGAAGGACCCTGAGCCAGAGGTTCATGACAGCCCCATGCCGGTCTCGCGCTGGAAGGCGACGAGATCGAAAGATGGCGCCTCGCGGCCGAGGCCGGTCAGGATGCAGTGCGCCTGACCGCGATGATGGGTCTGGTGGTTGAAGAAATGCAGCAGCGCGGGCGCGAGCGGCTGCTCCACGGTCTCCGGCCGCGTGATGAGCCGGTAGCGGAACAGGCCCGAAAGATCGCCCTCCGGCAGTCGTTCGACATAGGCGACGATCCGCGCGTCCTCGGCCTCCCGTGCCTGGCGAAGAGGCGCGAATTCATCGAACAGGATCGCATCGAGCCGGGTCGGCGCCTCGCCCTCGCCGGTGAAGCGCCGCATCCAGATCCGGTCGGCCACCAGGATGTGGTTCAGGGTCCCATGCAGGGATTTGAAGAACGCCCCGCGATCCGCGCGGTAATCGGCATCGGGCAGCAGTGCCGCGGCGTCGTAGAGGCGCCGGTTGCACCAGGCATTGTAGGCCGCCAGCATGGCGAAGTGAGGTTTCATCGACGGCTCCCTTTGCCCTCTCCCCTTCCCGGGAGAGGGTGGCGAACGCAGTGAGCCGGGAGAGGGAAAGCCATCGGATGAGATCTGCCCCTCCCCCGACCTGCTTTGCAGGTCACCCTCTCCCGCTAGAGGGGAGAAGGTTGAAGCCGCTCAGGCCGCCTTCTTCTCCTTGGCGGCGCGTCCGTAGAAGGTCTCGCCGGAGGCTGCCATGTCGAGGAGGATCTCCGGCGGCGCGAAGCGGTCGCCGTGCTTGGCCTGCAGCTCCCGGCACCGCTCCACGAAGGCCTTGGCGCCCATGAAGTCGATGTAGGACAGCGCGCCGCCCGTGAAGGGCGCGAAGCCGAAGCCGAGGATCGAGCCCACATCCGCCTCGCGCGGATCGGTGATCACGCCCTCCTCCACCGTGCGCGCGGCTTCCAGCGCCTGCGCCACGAGGAAACGATGCTTCAGCTCCTGCATGTCGAGGAATTCCGGCTCCAGGTGCTTCGCCTGAAGATCCTTCAGGCCAGGCCAGAGCCGCTTCGGCCCGTTCTCCGGATAATCGTAGAAGCCCTTGCGGTTCTTGCGGCCGAAACGGCCTTCCTGCTCCACGAGGCGGACGAGAAGCTGCTCCTGCTCCGGCACTATGGCGGCCTCGCCGAGCTGCGCCTTCGTGGCCTTGAGGATCTTGAGGCCGAGATCGACGCCCACCTCGTCGTTGAGGGAGAGCGGGCCCACCGGCATGCCTGCCTGCTTGCCGGCATTCTCGATCATCGCGGGCGGCACCCCCTCGATGAACATGAGATGGCCTTCGAGGATGTAGGCCAGCACGCAGCGATTGGCGAAGAAGCCGCGGGAATCGTTGACCACGATGGGCGTCTTCTTGATCATCCGCACGTAGTCGAGCGCGGTGGCGAGTGCCCTGTCTCCCGTCTCCTTGCCCATGATGATCTCGACGAGCATCATCTTCTCGACCGGCGAGAAGAAATGGATGCCGATGAACTGGCCGGCATTCTTCGAGTTCTTGGCAAGCCCCGAGATCGGAAGCGTCGAGGTGTTCGACGCGAAGATGCAGTCGGGCCGGATTGCGGCTTCCACCTTCTGGATCACCTCGGCCTTCACCTTCGGGTCCTCGAACACCGCCTCGATGACAAGATCACAATCCGAGAGATCGCCGTAGTCCGCCGTTGCCTTGATGCGGGCGAGCAGCGCGTCGCGGTCCGCCGTCTTTGCGCGACCCTTCATGATCTGGTCGGACATGAGCTTGTGCGAATGGGCCTTGCCCTTCTCGGCCGCCTCCACGTCGCGGTCGATCAGCACGACCTCGAGGCCCGCATTCGCCGTCACGTAGGCGACGCTCGCGCCCATGAAGCCGGCGCCGACGACGCCGACCTTCCTGATCTTGGTCGGCGGCATGTCCTTCGGACGCCGCGCGCCCTTGTTCAGCTCCTGCATGGAGATGAAGAGGGTGCGGATCATGGCTGCCGCCTCCTTCGAGCGCAGGATCTTGGCGAACCAGCGCGACTCCACCTTGAGGGCCAGGTCCATGGGAAGCTGCAGGCCCTGGTAGACCGCCTCGAGAATGGCGTAGGCCGCCGGGTAGTTGTCATGCGTCTCGCGGCGATAGATGGCGTTTGCGGCGGGCCAGATCTGCATGCCGGCCGCGGAATAGACCTTGTTGGACGGCAGCTTGAAGCCTTGGCTGTCCCACGGCGCGACCCCGGAGCCGCCCTGCTTGATCCAGTCCTTCGCCGCCTGCACGATCTGCTCGCGTGGGGCGACCGCATGGGCAAGGCCCATGTTGCGCGCCATCAGCGCACGGATCTGCTCGCCCTTGAACAGCATCTGCAGCGCATCGCCCGTCTGCATGAGGCGCGCCACACGCTGGGTGCCGCCGGCGCCCGGGAAGAGGCCGACCTTGATCTCCGGCAGGCCGACGCGGGTGGCGTCGGAGTCGGAGAGCACGCGGAAATGGCAGGCGAGCGCGAGCTCGAAGGCGCCGCCCAGGCACACGCCGTGGATGGCGGCGGCGAACGGCTTCCCGCAGGTCTCCAGGCGCCGGTAGAGGAGGGAGAGCTTGCGCGATTCCTCTAAGAAGAAGCTCATCGCCTCCTCCTCGCCCTTCTGTCCGGCGAGCTGCTCGTACTGCGCGCCCAGCCCCTGGAGCATGGTGAGATCCGCGCCGCCCGAGAAAGCGTCCTTGCCGGAGGCGATGACGCAGCCCTTGATGGCCTCGTCGCTCGCGACCGTCTCCACGAGGCGCGACAGCTCCTCCATCACCTCGAGGGTGATGACGTTCATGGAGCGGTCGGGCATATCCCAGGTGGCCAGGGCGATGCCGTCGGAATCGACTTCGAAGCGGAAATTGGTGAAGTTGGTCATTGTCGTCCTCTCGCGTCCGCCTGGTCTCAAACCCGCTCGATGATCGTCGCCGTGCCCATGCCGGCCGCGACGCAGAGCGTGATCAGCGCGGTCTGCTTGTTCGTCCGCTCCAGCTCGTCGAGCACCGTGCCGAGGATCATGGCGCCCGTTGCGCCGAGGGGATGCCCCATGGCGATGGCGCCGCCGTTCACGTTGACCTTCGCCGGGTCGAGGTCCATCGCCTGCATGTAGCGCAGAACCACGGCCGAGAAGGCCTCGTTGATCTCGAAGAGGTCGATGTCGTCCTTGGTCATGCCGGCCTTCCTCAGCGCCAGCTCCGACACGTCGATGGGACCGGTGAGCATGAGGGCGAGGTCCGAGCCGATGGACGCGAAGCCCTTGATGCGCGCGCGCGGCTTGAGTCCGGCCTTCTCGCCGCCCGCCTTCGAGCCGACGAGCACCGCGGAGGCGCCGTCCACGATGCCGGACGAATTGCCGGCGTGATGGACGTGATTGACGAATTCCACATCGGGATGCGCCGCGACCGCCACCGCGTCGAAGCCGCCCATCTCGCCCATCTGCACGAAGGCGGCCTTGAGCTGGCCGAGCGACTGCATGTCCGTCTGCGGCCGCATGTGCTCGTCCCGCGCCAGGATGGTCAGGCCGTTGATGTCCTTGACGGGAACGACGGAGTTCTTGAAGCGGCCCTCGTCCCAGGCCTTCGCGGCGCGCTTCTGCGACTCCACCGCATAGGCATCCACGTCGTCGCGGGTGAAGCCGTACTTGGTGGCGATGAGGTCGGCCGAGATGCCCTGCGGCAGGAAGTAGTTGGCGATCGCGATGCCGGGATCCACCGGCCAGGCGCCGCCCGAGGCGCCCATGCCGATGCGGCTCATCGATTCGACGCCGCCGCCGATGGTCAGGTCCTTCATGCCCGACATCACCTGCGCGGCCGCGAGGTTCACGGCGTCGAGCCCCGAGGCGCAGAAGCGGTTGATCTGCACGCCCGGCACCTCCTTGCCGAAGCCCGCCTTCAGGGCGGCCGCGCGGGCGATGTCGCCGCCGGCTTCGCCGACCGGATCGACGCAGCCGAGCACCACGTCCTCCACCAGCATCGGATCGAGTTCGTTGCGGCTACGGATCGCTTCGAGTGTGGTGACGGCGAGATCGACCGCCGGCACCTCATGCAGCGAACCGTCCGGCTTGCCGCGCCCGCGCGGCGTGCGGACGGCATCATAGATAAAAGCATCGGCCATGAAGGATCTCCCGGGCTGTCGTTCTTCCCCGGGCGCGGCCCGGGCTTTGCGTTCTAGAATAGGGCGTTTCTTAGCTGATGCGATCCCGGCGCGGGCAGATGCACCGGCCGGGATCGGCCTCGTCGGTCAGAACATCTCGACCGGCAGCGCCATGGTGGTGTCCGCACCCGTGGCGATGCGGGACAGGCGCAGACCGGTTTCCGGCATCATGCGCTCCATGTAGAAGCGGCCGGTGAGGATTTTGGCGTCCATCTTCTCGGCGACGCCGTTGCCTTGCGCCTTCTTGGCCTGCGCGGCCTTGGCCATCTTGGCCCACATGTAGCCCATGGCCACGAGGCCGAAGAGGTGCATGTAGTCCGTGGCGCCGGCTCCGGCATTGTCAGGTCTGGCCATGGCGTTCTGCATGAACCACATGGTGGCCTGCTGCAGGTGGCCGAGGCCCTGCTGCAGGGGCGCGACGAAGCCTTTGAGGCTCTCGTCGCCGGCATTCTCCTGGCAGAAGGCGCCGACCTCGTTGAAGAAGCCCATGATGGCGCGGCCGCCGTCCTTGCCGAGCTTGCGTCCGACCAGATCCATCGCCTGGATGCCGTTGGCGCCCTCGTAGATCATGGTGATGCGGGCATCGCGCACGAACTGCGACATGCCCCACTCCTCGATGTAGCCGTGGCCGCCGAACATCTGCTGCGCCTTCACGGCATTGTCGAAGCCGAGATCGGTCAGCACGCCCTTCACCACCGGGGTCATGAGGCCCATGTGGTCGTCCGCCTGCTGCCGCTCCGCTTCGTCGGACGAGCGGTGGGCGACGTCGCTCTTCAGCGCCGTCCAGACGACGAGCGCGCGGGCGGCCTCGTTGAAGGCTTTGATGGACATGAGCGTGCGGCGAACGTCCGGGTGGACGATGATCGGGTCGGCCGGCTTGTCCGGGAACTTCGCGCCCGTGAGAGAGCGGCCCTGGAGCCGGTCCTTCGCGTAGGCGAGCGCGTTCTGGTAGGCGACCTCCGACTGGGCGAGACCCTGCACGCCGACCGCGAGGCGGGCCTCGTTCATCATCACGAACATGGCGTTGAGGCCGCGGTTCTCCTGGCCGACGAGCCAGCCCTTGGCGCCATCGTAGTTCATCACGCAGGTGGCGTTGCCGTGGATGCCCATCTTGTGTTCGAGGGAGCCGCAGGAGACGCCGTTGCGCTCGCCCAGGGAACCGTCCTCCTTCACCAGGAACTTCGGCACCACGAAGAGCGAGATACCCTTGGTGCCGGCGGGAGCTCCCTCGATGCGGGCCAGCACCAGATGGACGATGTTCTCGGCCATGTCGTGCTCGCCGGCCGAGATGAAGATCTTGGTGCCGGTGATCGCATAGGAGCCGTCGCCGTTCGGCAGGGCCCGGGTCTTGAGAAGCCCCAGATCCGTGCCGCAATGGGGCTCGGTCAGGTTCATGGTGCCGGTCCACCGGCCCTCGACCATCCGGGGCAGATAGGTCTTCTTCTGCTCCTCGGTGCCGTGGACGAGGAGCGCCGCGATGGCTCCCTGCGTCAGGCCCGGATACATGCCCAGCGCCAGGTTCGCCGAGGAGAGGAATTCCTGCATGATGGTGTTGAGGGCCGAGGGGAGCCCCTGCCCGCCGTATTCCTCCGGCGCCGAAAGACCCATCCAGCCGCCGGTCGCGAAGGCCTCGTAGGCCTCCCTAAAGCCCTTCGGCGTGGTGACGGAGCCGTCAGGGTTGCGCTTGCAGCCCTCCTGGTCGCCGGAAAGATTCAGCGGCGCGAACACCTCCTCGCACAGCTTCGCACCCTCACCCAGGATCGCCTCGACCATGTCCGGCGTCGCGTCGGCGAAGCCCGGCAGATTGTTGTAGCGCTCGATGGGAAAGACGTCGTTCAGCAGGAACATCACGTCTTCGACGGGGGCCTTGTAAACCGGCATGGAGATCCTCCCAGATCGAAAAACCCGGCCGCAGGGGCGCATGCGCGCCGCCCGGTGCCGACACCAGATAGTTCATATATAAACTATCTGGTCGCGCTGGGGAAGGGGCAGGGCATGAAATGTCCTGCCGCGCCGGGGCCGGAGTCGGCTTCAGGGGCTCTCGATCCTCTGGGATGCCGTGCTCGAAGTACTGGCTGAGGTGCAAATCAGGTACGAAAAAACCGGCCCCTCGGGAGATGGGGAGCCGGTTTCGAAATTGTGCCAAGGCCCAAACCCTATCCGGGGCCGAGGCCACTCAAGATCTCAGGTCCGGCGCCCCTGCTCGGGGCCGCCGGGCAACAAGCCTACTCGGACCGGGATATCCCTCGCGTCGGCGGCCCGACCTCCGGCCCGTCGACGAGGATTTAGGCTGCGGCCGCCATTCCGGCGCGCCGAGCCCTGAGCTCGGCGAGCGCCTCCTCGATCTCCGCCTTCTGCTGCTCCAGATGGTTGATCTGGTCCTCGATCTGGTCGGCCGAGAGCTGCAGCTTGGCCTTGCTGCCTTCGCTCATGCGTTCCTCGGCCAGCATGGCGCGGATCTCGGTCAGGGTGAAGCCGAGCTGCTTTCCCTTCAAGATGACGGAGAGGCGGTCCCGGTCACGGGCGTCATAGATGCGGGCCGTGCCGTCGCGGCGGGGAGACAGGAGACCGCGATCCTCGTAGAAGCGCAGCGTCCTGAGGGTCACGCCGAATTCACGCGCGAGATCCCCTATGATGTAGGACTTGCCTTCCTCTCCAGCTCCGCCTGTTTCCGAAACGATCGCGTATTGTCCTAGCGATTCCTTGTTCATGCCGTGCCCCGTTCTTTCGTTTGCTGGCCGAGTCGGGCTCCCGTGGAGGAACCCGACTCGGCTGCAATGAAATAATAGAACATATTTTGCACACGCCGCAAGTGTTTTGCAACACAGGCGTGTATCAGGGTTCCGAAAGCCCGTTCTCCTTGAGAAGCGACGAAGAGGAAGGGCGCAGCACCGGGCACCGTTGTCCGGAGCTAAATATCGCAGCCTTAACGGGTTTTTTACCACGTTCGCCAAAAGCTGCGCCGTCGGCACGAGGATCCGAGGCGCCTTTGCGATTCGCCAGGACCGGGATCCCCAGCCGTTGCGACGGGAGCCGGATGCGGGGCCGGACCCGGCGCAAGGAGTTCCCAGTACCCCCTGAGCGCGGCCATGAGACGACACGTTCTCCCGAAGCTGGAAGACTTGGATCTGGACGTGCGCGACGTGGCCGAGGCGATGGCGCGGCGCTCCGGCCTCGGTCTCGAGGACTGGATGGCCGCAGCCCTGGCCAAGCGCCTCGACCCGCGGGAGCAGCGCCCGAAGCCCGAGCGCCGGCGGGCCGGCGAGAACCTCGACCGAATCCTCGCCCACCTGACGGAATCCTCCAGGAAGGACCACGGCAGGGATGCTGCCGACCGGGAGCGACCGGGCGATCCCCTCGCCCGCGACGAGGCTTCGAAGACCGCGATCGCTCTCGAATCCATGGCCGGCTGGATCGAGCAGGCGGAGCAGCGCCTGACGGAAACGGCCCGCATGTCCGCCGACCAGCAGGACCGGATCGCCTCGGTTCTCGCCGAGGCGCTGTCGGCCGTGAAGGCGCGCCTCGATACGGTCGAGCGCCACGTGACGTCCGAGCGGAGTGTCCCGGCGCGGATCGAGTTTCCGGTCGCCGACGCGATGCGGGCCCTTGCCCCCCTGTCCGAGACGCTGACGGGCCTGCGCTCCGACATGTCGCGGCTCGCGGAGCGCCTCGAGCAGCCGGTGAGCCTCGTTCTGCCTCCGGCCATCGAGGAGATCCGGGGCGACATCGAACGCCTGCGCTCCGACATCGGCGGCCTCGCCACCCATGACGACATCGCCGCTCTCGACCGGACGGTCCGGGGCCTCGCCGAGGACCTGGGGCCGGAGCGCTCCGGTAAGGACATCCTCACCCTTGCCCGGTCCATCGCGGCCGTTCACCGGCAGGTCCAGGGCCTCTCCGGAGAACTCGCCGAGGAGGTGCACCGGCGCCTCGGGTCGGAGATCGAGAACATCGGGAAGAAGGTGGAGAGCGCCGCCCGGTCGGGCGTCGACCGCTCCGTCATCGAGTTCCTCGCCGGCCAGATCGTCGACCTGAGGCAGGACCTGGCCCAGCGAGCCGAGCCCCGGCAGATCGAGCGCCTTTCCGCGGAGGTCGAGGCGCTCAGCCGGCAGATCGCCGAGCTACGCGAGAACCAGGTCGGGCGAAGCGACTTCGCGGCCCTGAAGGCCTCCCTGGAGAACGTCTGCGCGGCCCTGGGCCGGACCGTGGCCGCCCAGGAGGGCAGCACCGTCCCGGAACAGCTCGAAAGCCTGAGCCGCCGGCTCGACACCCTTGCGGCCAGGCCCGAGCCGAAGCCTGCCGATCTCGACCCGATCACCGAGCAGTTGGCCCTCCTGACGGAGCGCATGGCGGCCGTCACGGATGCCCGTCACGGGCAGGAGCCGCTCCTGAAGCGCTTCGACCGGATCGAGGAGGAACTCCGACAGGTCGGCCGCCAGACCGACCTCTCGACCGTCGAGCTGATGCTGCGCGCCCTCGACGAGAAGCTCGACCGGCAATCCGTGCCCCCGTCCGCCCTCGATACCCTCGAACAGCGGATCGCCGCCCTGGCCGATCGGCTGGCCGACAGGCCGTCCGAGCCTTTCCGCCAGGCCTTCGAGGAAGCGACGAGCCATCTCAGGAAGCTTCAGGACGAGAGTGCCGCCATTGCGGAGCGGGCCGCTAAGGCCGCCCTGAAGGACGTTCAGATCAACGCCCCGGCAACGGACGATCTCGATGCGCTGAAGCAGGGTTTCGTCGAGCTGAAGGCCCTTCACACCCGGTCCGACAAGAAGACCCAGGACACCCTTCGCACGGTCCGCGACGCGCTGGAGACGCTGATCGCACGCTATCCCGAGCCCGGGATGACGGCCCTGCGCCCCCTCGCGGCGCAAAGCCCGGACGCCACCGACAAGTCGTCCGCCGACCGGCTGGAGGCGGCGGTGCGGCGCCTGCATGCGGCGGCCCTGTCCCAGGTCGCGGAGGCGTCCGCGAGTCCCCGGGATCCCGCTCCCGCCGCGGAGCCGCCGAAGGTCGAGCCCGAGCCGACGCGCGGCATCGCGACCGCCATCTCGCCCCAGGAGGCCGATCTCGGCAATGTGCGGGCGAGCTTCATCGCCGCCGCGCGGCGAGCCGCCCAGACCACGAACCCCGACAAGGCGGCCTCCCTGCCGGTCGAGGGGGCGGTCGCCGCGGAGGACGAGGTCGACGAGGATCCGACCCCGGTGCCGGCAGAAACGGTCTCCCTGCCGGGGCCGTCCCTGATCGAGCGGATCCGCCGCAGCTTCGACGCCCGTCGCCGGCCGCTCCTCTTCGGCCTCGCCTTCCTGATCCTGGCGGCTGGAACGGCCCAGATCCTATCGGTGGGACCGGGTTCGCCGGACCCCGCGCCCGAGCAGGCGGCGCAGGAGACCACCCGGGAGCCCGCAGAGGTTGGGTCCACGGAGGCGTCCTCCGTCCCCGATACGTCGGGCCTGTTCCAGCCCACGAGCCTCGCCACGGGACCAGTCGCCCCTGCGGCCAGGTTCCGGGTCGATCCCGGCGCCGTCGGCGAACTCCCGGCCCAGGTGCCGGGGGAGCTGCGCAAGGCGGCTCTCTCGGGCGACGCCCTGGCGGTCTACGAGATCGCCTCCCGCGTCTCCGAGGGCCGTGGCCTGGAATACGATCCGTCGCTCGCCGCCTATCTGTTCGAGAAGGCCGCAAGCGCGGGCTTCGCCCCCGCCCAGGAGCGGCTCGCCATGCTGTACGAGAAGGGCATGGGCATCCCGCGCGACGCGAAGCTCGCCATGACCTGGTACGAGCGGGCCGCGAAGGGCGGCAACACGCGCGCCATGCACAACCTCGCGACCCTGCTGGCCTCGGGGAGCAACGGAAAGCCCGACTACCCGGCGGCCCTCCGCTGGTATCGGGAAGCGGCGGAATCCGGGGTGCGGGACAGCCAATTCAACCTCGGTGTCCTCTTCGCCCGCGGCATCGGCACGAACCCGGACCTCGCCACGGCGTACAAGTGGTTTGCCCTCGCGGCCGCCCAAGGCGACGACGAGGCCATGAAGAAGCGCGACGAGATCGCCCGCCACATGGGCGCCGCGGAGCTCGCCGCCGCGAAGGCGTCCGTGACCGGTTGGCAACCGAGGTTCGTCGATCCCTCCGCCAATGCGGTCCTGCCCGCCCCCGACGGGCGGACGGCCGCCCTGAGTCAAGGTCACGCCCCCGACGGCAAGAGCTGACGATCGTGCAGGGTTGTCAGCTCCCGTTCAGGCACGATTTCTACATTCGCGTCGCAACGATCGTCCTGACCAGAACCTGGCTGCACCGGCCATAGGGGAACCGGGGTGCAAATCTATTTGCCTATCGCCGAAATGCCCGTCAGCGTTCTCCTCATTCTGGGAATGGGTGCGGCGGTCGGCTTCATCTCGGGCCTGTTCGGGATCGGCGGCGGCTTCCTCATGACGCCGCTCCTGATCTTCCTCGGCATCCCGCCGGCCGTCGCCGTCGCCACCCAGTCGGCGCAGATCGTCGCCTCCTCGACGACCAGCGCGCTGGGCGCCCTGCGGCGCAATGCGCTCGACCTCAAGCTCGGCACGGTCCTGGTGGCCGGAGGCTTCGTCGGCTCGGCGCTCGGCGTGTGGTTCTTCGCGGCCGCCCGCCGGGCTGGCCAGCTCGATCTCGTGATCGTGATCTCCTACGTGACGCTCTTCACCGTCGTGGGCAGCCTGATGCTGAAGGAGAGCATCCGGGAATTCTGGACCAAGCGCAAAGGCGGCTCCGTCCGCCTGCGGCGCAGGGCAGGCGAACATGCGCCTTATCTAGGCCTGCCCCTGCGCATGCGCTTCTACCGCTCCAAGCTCTATGCCAGCGTGCTCCCGATCCTTGGGCTCGCCCTGTTCGTGGGCTTCGCGGGCGCCCTGCTCGGCATTGGCGGTGGCTTCATCATGGTGCCGGCGCTTCTCTACATCTTCCGGGTTCCGACCACGGTGGTGGTGGGAACGTCGCAGTTCCAGATCGTCTGCACCACCGTCGTGGCGCTCGTTCTCCACGCGGTGGCGAACGAGGCGGTCGACATCGTGCTGGCAATCCTGCTCATCGTCGGCGGCGTGTTCGGCGCGCAATTCGGATCGCGCGCCGGACGCTACCTCAGGGCCGAGTTGTTCCGCTTCCTCCTCGCGCTCCTGCTGCTCGCCGTCGGCCTGCGCTTCGCCATGGAGCTCGTGGTGCAGCCGGAGGAGCCCTTCACCCTCACGATCCAGGAGTCCCGCGCCGTCGAGGAGCCGGCCCCATGAGAGCGCTCGGTATCCTTCTGATCCTCTGGGTGAGCCTCGCCCCCGCCTCGGCCGAGACCCTGATCACGTCCCTCTCGAACCACAGGGTGCTGATCACGTCCAACTATACCGGGACGTCGATCGCCGTGTTCGGGGCCATCGAGCGCGATGCCCAGACGGTCGCCCGCGCCACCGCCTACGACGTGGTCGTCACCGTGCGCGGGCCGACCCAGCACATCGTGGTCCGCGAGCGCGAGCAGGTGGGGCCGGTTTGGATCAACCGCGAGCAGCAGAAGTTCCCGACGGCCCCGGCCTACCTGAACGTCCTGACCTCCCGGCCGATGGAGGAGATCACCTCTCCGCAGTTGCGCCAGCGCCAGAAGATCGGGCTGCGCGCCATCATCGACGCCCCGGACTTCACCAACGTCCGCGAAGGCGCGGACCGACCCTTCCGGGATGCCCTGCTCCGCCTCAAGGAACAGGAGGGGCTCTATCTCGAGGACGATCGCGGCGTCACCTTCATGACGCCCAGCCTCTTCCGTGCCAGCATCCCGTTGCCGGCGACGGCCCCGCCCGGCAATTACGACGTGGAGGTCATGCTCCTCGCGGACACGGTCATCCTCGCCCGCACCGTCACCCATTTCGAGCTGGTGAAGACCGGTTTCGAGCAGGAGGTCGGCGAGGCCGCCCGGGACTGGAGCCTGTTCTACGGCCTCGCGACGGCCCTCATCGCCGTCTTCTTCGGCTGGACCGCGAACGTGATCTTCCGGCGGGACTGAAACGCGTTAGTCCCGGCAGAGCATCGACCTCGCGATGGCGTAGATCCGCTCCGTACCGATCAGATGCGCCGTGAAGCCCTTCGGAAAGAGGGGCTTGAAGGCGGCGTCGCAGGCGTTGAGCCCGCCCGCATAGGCGCCGAGGGCCGGCATGATGCAGCGGGAGCCGTCGGTGAGGAAGCAGCGGCGCCGGGTCGAACGCCCGCGCATCACCACCTTGCCGACCGGGTGGAGATGGCCGGCGACCTCGGCCTCCGCCCCTTCCACCGGCTCGTGACGCAGGGTGAGCGGCCCCACGGCCATCTCCTCGACCACCTGCCCGCCGATGCTCTCCGGCAATGTCCGGTCGTGGTTGCCCGTGACCCAGATCCAGTCCCGGCCGTGCTGCACCTTCGCCAGCGTTGCCCGCTCCTCCTCGCCCAGCCGCTCGGGGCCGCCGATATCGTGGAAGCTGTCGCCGAGAGCCACCACGGCGCGGGGATCGTAGCGGAAGACCGCCTCGGACAGGGCGTTCAGGGTCTCGCGGGTGTCGTAGGGCGGCAGCATCATGCCGCGCCGGGCGAAGGAGGAGCCCTTCTCGAAATGGAGGTCCGCGACCAGCAGCGTGTCCTCCTCCGGGAGGTACATGGCTCCCGTGAGGTCGAGGACGGCGGCACGTCCCCGCAGGTCGATCTCATGCGTTTTCTGTTTGTTCTTGAGCAATGCCGTCACGCCAAAGCCTCGTCGAGAAGCGCCGCTTCCGCCTCGGCCAGAATCTCGTCCGCATTGTCGCTATAGACGCGCTCGCGGCCGATCTCCAGCATGACGGAGACGCTCAAAGGGGAAACCCGGTCGAGCGGCCTGTGGATGATTCGCCCCCGGATGCGCTGAAGCAGCATGCCGAGGCGCCTCACGTCGAGGAGTCCCGTTGCCGCATCCGCCCGGGCGGCGCGCAGGAGCACGTGGTCCGGCTCGTGCTTGCGCAGCACGTCGTAGACGAGATCCGTCGAGATCGTCACCTGCCGGCCGGTCTTCTCCTGGCCCGGGAAGCGGCGCTCGATCAGCCCGGCGATGACGGCGCACTGCCGGAAGGTGCGCTTCATCAAGGCCGACTCCGCCAGCCAGTCCTCCAGGTCGTCGCCCAGCATGTCCTCCGAGAACAGGTCGTCCATGAAACCCGGCCGGAGCGCCGCCCGGCCGCCGATGTCGCCCGTGGCGTAGACCGCGAGCCCATAGTCGTTCGCCACGAACCCGAGCGGCTTGAGCCCGGCCCGTTCCAGGCGGCGGGTCAGCAGCATCCCCAAGGTCTGGTGCGCGGGCCGCCCCTCGAACGGGAAGCAGGTCATGTAGAAGCGGTTCTGCCGGGGGAAGGTCTCGACCAGCAGGTCGCGCGGACCCGGCAGCACGGAACGCCGCCGCTGCTGCAGCAGCCATTCGGTCATCTGCGGCGGCAGCCGGTCCCACTCGAAGGGGTCGGCGAGCAACTCGCGCACCCGCGCGGCGAGAAACGTGGAGAGCGGGAACTTGCCCCCGTCATAGGCCGGGATCTTCGGCTCCGTGCCGGCGGAGGTGCGGGTCGCGATCACCTCGTCCTCGTGGATGCCCTCGAAGCGAAGCACCTCTCCGGCGAAGAGAAACGTGTCGCCGGGCGTCAGCGTCTCGGCGAAATACTCCTCGACCTCGCCGAGGATCCGCCCGCGCGGCACGACCGTCCCGGGCCGGGCGCGCGGCTTGCTCCCGACCCGCACCTTGATCATCGTCGCCTCGACGATGGTGCCGACGTTCAGCCGGTATTGCTGCGCCACCCGCGCGTCGCGCACGCGCCAGAGCCCGTCGTTGCCCTTCACGATCTTGGCGAAGCGCTCATAGGCCCGCAGCGCATAGCCGCCCGTCGCCACGAAGGCGACGGCGGCCTCGAAATCCTCCCAGGTGAGCCCCGCATAGGGCGCGGCGGAGCGGATCTCCTCGTAGAGGTCCTCGAGCCGGAAGGGATCGGCGCAGGCCATGCCGAGGATGTGCTGGCACAGCACGTCGAGGGCGCCCACGCGGGCGTCGGGCGTGTCCTGCGCGGCCTCGTGCACCGCATCGAGCGCGGCGCGGCATTCGAGAATCTCGAAGCGGTTCGCCGGCACCAGATAGGCCTTCGACGGCTCGTCCATGCAGTGGTTCGAGCGGCCGATGCGCTGCATGATGCGCGAGGCGCCCTTGGGCGCGCCCACGTTCACCACGAGGTCCACGTCGCCCCAGTCGATGCCGAGATCGAGGGTCGCGGTGCAGACGACGGCCTTGAGCTTGCCGGCGATCATCGCCTCCTCGACCCGGCGGCGCTGGGTCACGTCGAGGGAGCCGTGGTGGAGCGCGATGGCCAAGCTGTCGTCGTTGAGCCGCCACAGCTCCTGGAACGTGTACTCGGCCTGGAGCCGGGTGTTGACGAAGACGAGCGTGGTCCTGTGCCGGCGGATCAGGTCGTAGATCGCCGGCATCGCCAGGGAGGCGGTGTGGCCGGCGAGCGGCAGGGGCTCGTCGAGCTCCAGCATGCGGATGTCGGGCCGGGCGCCGCCCTCCACCACCACCAGATCCGCAAGGTGCGACTCCCCTTCCCTCTGCGGCACCAGATAGCGCCGCAGGTCGTCCGGCTCCCGGACCGTTGCGGACAGCCCCACCGCCGTGAGCTGCGGGGCCATCGCGTAGAGCCGCGCGAGCCCGAGGGACAGGAGATCGCCGCGCTTGGACGTGACCAGCGAATGCAGCTCGTCGAGCACCACGCGCCGCAGGTCCTTGAACAGTTCCCTCGCCTCGCGATGGGCGAGAAGCAGGGCGAGCTGCTCCGGCGTGGTGAGCAGGATATCCGGCGGGCGCTCGATCTGCCGCGCCCGCTTGTGGGACGGGGTGTCGCCGGTGCGGGTCTCGACCCGGACCGGCAGGCCCATCTCCTGGACAGGCGTTTCCAGGTTGCGGGCGACGTCGGTGGCGAGCGCCTTGAGGGGCGAGATGTAGAGGGTATGAAGGGTCCGCTTCTCCCGTCCCTTTCGGCTCCGCTCCGCCAGTTCCACGAGGCTTGGCAGGAAGCCGGCGAGGGTCTTGCCGGCGCCCGTGGGCGCCACGAGCAGCACGGACTTGCCGCCTCTGGCCTTCTCCAGCAGGTCGAGCTGATGCCTGCGCGGCTCCCAGCCGCGGCTTTCGAACCACTGGCGGAAGGCGGGAGGAAGGGACGCGGACGCTTTCGGCATGCGCCATCAAACATAGGTGTTTTTGCGCATTTCGCCACGCGGCGCGATTTCAGGTGTGAACGCCATTCCTTGCCGGCTTGCTATCCTGTTGCGGATCATTTCAGTCTGGCGACACGCCAATCCAAGACAAAGACGACAACGCCATGCCGCAATCCTCTCAATTTCAGAATGCAGTCGCCGTCGTCACCGGAGGCACGCAAGGATTGGGCGAGACCATCGCCCGCACCCTCGCCGAGCGCGGCGCGGCCGGGCTCGTCATCTGCGGCCGCAACGCCGAGAGGGGCGAGGCCGTAGCCCGGGAGATCACCGCCCAGGGCTGCCGGACGGAGTTCGTCCAGGCGGATCTCGCCGAGGTGGACCAGACCCGCGCCGTGACGGCAAGGGCCGACGGCGTGTTCGGCAGGGTGGACGTGCTCGTGAACGCCGCCGGCATGACCGACCGTGGCACCATCTTCGACACGAGCCCCGAGCTCTTCGACCGCATGTTCGCCGTCAACGTGCGCGCCCCCTTCTTCCTCATGCAGGAGGCCGCCAAGATCATGCGGCGCGAGAAGATCGAGGGCGCCATGGTCAACATCCTGTCCATGTCGGCCCATGGCGGCCAGCCGTTCATCTCGGCCTATTGCGGCTCCAAGGGCGCGCTCGCGACGCTGACCAAGAACGCCGCCTTCAGCCTGATGCCCTGGCGCATCCGCGTGAACGGGCTCAACATCGGCTGGATGAACACGCCCGGCGAGGACCGGATCATGAAGACCTATCACGGGGCGCAGGACGGCTGGCTCGAGAAGGCGGCGGCGGCGCAGCCCTTCGGCCGCCTGCTCGACCCCGCGGAGGTGGCGCGTGCCGTCGCTTTCCTGGCGAGTTCCGAAGCGGGCCTGATGACCGGCTCCATCATCGATTTCGACCAGTCGGTGCTGGGCTGCTACGAGGACGCGCCGCACCCCTCCAGGCCGGCCGCCTAGCGCCGGAGGATCGCCAGAAGCCCGGGAACCGGCCGGCCCCGGTCCTGCCGGGTCGAGACCTCTTCGAGCAGGACCACGGTGAACCCGATCGACGCGGCGAGATCGCGCAGGTAAGCCTCGCTGTGGGCGTAGCGGGCATCCTCGCCCAGGACGTAGCCGTCGCCCTCGTGGGCCTGGACCGTGAAGGCGAAGAGGCCCTCGCGGCCGAGAACCCGACGTGCCTCGCGGAACGCGCCGTCCAGCCCCGCCATGTAGACGAACACGTCCGCCGCCACCACGAGATCGGCCTCGGCCTCGGCGCGGCCGGACAGGAACGCGACCAGTTCGCCCTCGTGGAGTTCGTCGTAGAGCTTCGCCTTGCGCGCCTTCTCCAGCATCGAGGGCGAGAGATCGACGCCCGCGATCCGCTCGCAGAGCCCCTCCAGGGCCCGCCCCATGAGGCCGGTGCCGCAGCCGAGGTCGAGGGTCGGGCCGAAGCGGTAGGGCCGGATCAGCCTGGAGCAGGCCCGCCGCAGGGCATCGGCGATCAGCTCCGGTCCGCAATAGGCGAGGCTCTTCGTGAGATGCCGGTCGAAGCTGGGCGCATATTCGTCGAAGAGCGCCCGCACATAGGCGCCCGTCATGGCCTCATCGGGCGGCAGCGCCCCGAGCCGCGCGAGATCGATGCGGACGCCGAGCGCATCCTCGGGCTCGAGCTGCAGCGCCTTCCGCAGGGTCTCGACCGCCTCCTCCGGCCGGCCCTGCTCCGCCGCGGACCGCCCGAGCAGCGCATGGGCGGCGGCGAAATCCGGTGCCAGCTCCAGGACCTGCCGCGCGAGATCGGCCGCCGCCTCGAAATCCTTCTCGTCGAAGGCGGCGCGGGCATATTCGTAACGGCGGTCGGCGCGGAGGTCGCCCGAGGATCGGTGGGTGATAGTCGGCGGCATGGCTCTGCCATTGGGGGAGACACGGAATGCTGTCAATGACGGAGGGCTCTTATCTCGTTTCGTCCAGCCGCCCCATCAGCTCGCGCGGCGGGTTCTGCCAGTCGAGCGGCATCGGCTCGTTGCCGTGGCGGATGACATGCCATCGGCCGCTCGCGTCCTGCGCCACGCCATAGACCAGGAGGCTCCGGGTCTCGGGGCGGGGACGCCGCATCGCGACAGCGATATCGCGAACGCCCCGCATCGCCAGCCACGTCATGCCGAGCATCGTCACCGGCACGGCGACGAGCCACAGCATTTGGACGAGTTCCGACGCGGTGTGGAACTTGTTGAGCAGGTCGGCCCAGACGGAATAGGGCTGGTCCATGGCGAAACTCCCCGATTACGGAAGCGACCACCAGGAGCCCTGGTGGTCGGGGAGCTAGAAAGCCGCCGCAAGACGGCCGCATTGGCCTTTAGGCTTTTGGCCCTGGACATGCGCCAACACCTCCCCGACCGTACGGTTGGGAAGGCATCGTTGCGGTCGATGCTGACCGCTTGCGGACGGGGTTTCTAGGTCCCGGAGCCGGGTGCGCCCGGCTCTGCGGTCAGGCTTAGCATGGGGCGGGAGTGCGGGCAAAGCGGGCGGGACGCAGGCGGCTTGTGGGTCCTCTTGCCGGTTCCTGGACCGCCGGCGATGACACTGCCCCACCGCATGAGAGGCTGAGGCTTTGTTCTCATTTTGTTCTTGACGACCGGGCTAAGCTAGGCTATATCGTGGTGGTCCGGTTCACCGAGGGGCGCGCTCGCGAGGCGTCGTGACCGTGGAGCCGGGCACGGTCC
>DASQMJ010000050.1:0-356019 GCA_035645535.1 Microvirga sp.
TACGGCCTTGATAGTGCACTTTCACAAATGCCAACGACAACGTTGACATGGGTGCGGTTCGCCTCGCGGCGTAACCATCCGGGGCTCGGGAAAGCCTAGCAACAGAAACGGCACCTCCGGGTGCCGTTCCCATTCCTGCACTTGGATCTGCCCTCCTGAAGCACCGGCAAACGTCCCCGATGGATGGGATCGGCGAGGGCGCGTGGCCGGACATGAAAAACCCGCGGCGGACCGCGGGTTCTGAGGCTGTGCCGTTCCCGGGCCAACCCTGCTCGTCTTCATCAGGGATAGGTGCAGACGTACCGCATCCCGTTATTGGCCAAGAACGTGCCGGTGACCGGATCGTATGAGCGATACTTGCGGGCGCAATATGCCGCAACGGAAGGGTCGACCGTGCCGGGCGGGGGAGGGGCCGGCTGAGCCTGGGCCTGATTGGCGATGGCGCCGGCGATGAGGGCTCCTGCTGCAAGGCCCGCAACGCCCGCGGCCACGGCTGCGCCGCTGTCGCGTCGATAATAGGGGCGTCCGTAGTAGGGCCGCCAACCACGACGGTAATAATATTGCGCATAGCCCTCGTTCGGATATACCGTCTGCAGGTCTGGAATGGGGCGGGAATTCACAGGTTCCGCGCTGGCAGGGACGGCCGCCGCCAGCGTGGCCGTGCCGACCAGAACCGCAACGAACTTGCGCATGTCTAACTCCATGGTTGCCGAGCGGCCGAAGTGCCAGCCGGTGGATAAGCGTGGCCAATATAGCGATCTAAAATTCCGTTGCAAAACTTTTAGGAGGATAAAGCTAGCCGCTGTAATAGCGCGGATCGATTAAGGTCTGTTCCAAGAATTCGTCTGACAGCAAGTTAGAGATATGACCTTATTCGCTGACATCAGCCCGCCCTGGGGCTCTAAGGAAGCATCCTGAGCGCTCCGAATGGGTCCATGTGCTCCGCTCGGGGTAAAATGGACATTTTGCGGCGCGAGCGGATGCCCACGGTTTTTGCTTGCTGCGCACCTGCTTCGTTTTTTTGCCGGCAATTTGCTTCGGATATTGCCCGATGTCGCGTAAAACGACCTCGGAACGGAGGGTGGGATCAGCAAAGGGAAACTGGACCGCTCAAACTTTACGGGACAGACTGGATTTTCGGGCCAAAATACTCCAAAGCGTTGCCTCGCCCTGTTATATAATCTCCAGATGGGTCCCATGCGCCGCCTCCGCCCCCTGATCGTTCTCGCAGTTCTGCTGGGTTTGGCGCCCGTCTCCCATGCAGTCGAACCGCTGCCGGTGCCGGCGGGGCCGGTTCTCCTGACGATTTCGGGGGCCATTGAGGCGACCAACGCACCGGGGGAGGCGCGTTTCGACCGGGCCATGCTGGAGGGCCTGGGGAAGGCCTCCATCCGGACCCACTCCGTCTGGTCGGAGGAGCTGCAGCACTTCGAGGGCGTGCCTCTGCGCGCGGTGATCGAGCGGGTTGGCGCGAAGGGCACGAGCATTTTGGCCACGGCCCTGAATGCCTATGAGGTCACGATCCCGCTCAGCGATCTGCAATACGATCCCCTCATAGCCATGCGCTTGGACGGCCGGGTCCTGACGCTGCGGGACAAGGGGCCCCTTTGGATCGTCTACCCCCGGGACGACCATGATGTCCTGAAGGATCTGAGATTCGACTCGCGCTGGATCTGGAACCTCAACAGGCTGCAGGTCGAATAGCATGAGGCTCGGCCTGCAGACATACAGGACGTCCCTGGTCACCCTCGTGGCGATCGCAGGGCTGGTGGCATGCCTCGTCTTCACGGTGGCGCGGCTGCTCCACGTGGAGAGCGATCTTCGCAGTGAGGACACCCATTCGAACCTGTGGATGATCACGCAGACACAGTTCGAGGCCACCCTGCTGGCGGAAAGCCTGACCCGGAAGGCGGCGGGGGAGCCCGTCGCGGATCCGCAGCTCGAGCCGGATTTCCGCCTTGCCATTCTGATCAGTCGCCTGGCCGTGCTGCTGGAGGGCCCCCAGGGACAGGTCATCGACAAGATCGGCATGCTCGGCGCCCTGAAGCAGGCCTATCTCCAGCTCTCGCTTGCCGAGCCCCTGGTCGCTGGGGGCCTCGATGCGAACGGCGCCCTGAACATGAGGGCGCAGGCCCGCGATCTCGCCTACGATCTCAGGAGCACCGCCAACAAGGTGATGCTGTTCAATCGCGAGCATGGCGCTCTCACCCGCAATATGTACCTGCGGGTGGTGTTCGAGAGCCTCGCCTTCATCATCGGGATCGTGATCAGCGCTTCGTTCCTGCTGCTGCGCCTGTTCAAGGGTATGCAAGAGGCCAACCAGGCCAAGCGGCTCCTGCGCCAGGAGCAGGAGCTTTCCGACCTCGTCATCAACAACATCAGCAACCAGGGCATCGTCATCTTCGACGAGCGGCTCAACTGTCTGCTCTGGAATCCCGGAATGCAGGCGCTTCTCGGGTTCGGTCCCGACGAAACGGTCGGCCAGAACCTGCCGCTCCTCGACCCTCTCTTCGCCAAGCCGGCCACGGTCCGGTCGCTGAACCAGGCGATTCAGGGCGCGAGCTCCGTCTTCGAGGACGATAGCCCGCTGCCGACGGGCCACGAGCGCTGCCTCGAGATCAACTGCTTTCCCCTGAACATGGCGGAGCGCAAGCTGGGCATTGCCTTCATCCGGGACGTCACGGAGCAATGGCTGGCCCGCAAGCAGGCCGAGCGGCAGAATTTCGACCTCGAGATCAAGGTGCTGCAGCGCACGGCTGCCCTGCGTCAGGCCGAACGCCGCCTGATCGCGGCCATCGAGACGGCGCCGGACGGCTTTGCGGCCTTTGACGCCACGGGAAAACTCCTGTTCGCCAACGAGCAGATCTGGGCGGCCGATCCCATCGCGCTCTGGTGCCAGGAGGAGATGACCCTGCCGGTCTTCCTCCGCTGCTTCTCCATGTGCGAGGGCGCCGATCCTCGGCTCCTCCAGGGCGAGACCGCGTTCGAGGAGATCGAGCTCGATCTCCTCATCAGGAAGGATGTCTGGATGCACCTGTCGGTCACCAAGGCCGACGGCGGCACGATCTTCGTGCGCCTCAGCGACATTTCCGCCTACAAGCAGGCGGCCCAGGCGCTGCAATCCGCTCTCGACCGCGAGCGCGAGACGACGAATGCCTATCGCAGCTTCGTGTCCATGGTGTCCCACCAGTTCCGGACCCCGCTGGCGATCCTCGATTCCAGCGCCCAGCGAATTCTCCGCCGCGGGTCGAAACTCTCCCACGACGAACTCGTCACCCGCGTCCAGCGCATCCGTAACGCCACGAGCCGCCTGACGCGGCTGGTGGAGAGCGTCCTGAACGCGGCCAAGCTCGACGCGGGACGGATCGAGCTCAATCCCGCCTCCTGCAACCTCGCCGAACTGGTGTCGGAAATCTGTGAACGGCAGCGGGAATTGAGCACGCACGCAGAGATCCGCTTCGACGCGCCTGACAGCCCCGTGCAGGTTTACTGCGACGGCATCCTGATCGAGCAGGTCGTCATCAACCTCCTGTCCAATGCGGTCAAGTACTCGGGCGAGACGCCTGTCGTAGAGGTGAAGATCTGGACGGAGGGCGCGCGCGCCTATTGCTCGGTCCGCGACTGGGGAATCGGAATTCCTCCTGACGAGATCACGAAGATCTTCGACCGCTTCTATCGCGCCCGTACGGCAACCGGCATCGCCGGAACTGGAATTGGCCTGAATTTCGCGCAAAAAATCATGCACTTGCACGGCGGTGAGATTCAGGTTGAGAGTTACGAGGCCGCAGGCTCTCTCTTTACCTTCGACTTGCCTGTATCGAATGCCGATCAGGCGCAGCAGGCAGCATGAGCGACTTGGATACGATGAACGCCCAGAAGACGATTTTGTGCATCGAGGATGAGGACGATCTGCGGATCGATCTCGCCGAGGAACTGGCCGCGGCCGACTACCGGGTGCTGCAGGCCGCCAACGGGAGCGAAGCCCTCTCCCTCCTGGAGCAAAACCGCCCCGACCTTGTCCTCTGCGACATCACGATGCCGGGCCTCGGCGGCTACGATGTGTTGCGGGCGATGCGGGAGCAGGGAGAGCTTTCCGACATCCCCTTCATCTTCCTGACCGCCCTGGCGGAGCGGAACGACGTGCTCACCGGCAAGCAGGCCGGAGCGGACGATTATCTGGTGAAGCCGATCGACTACGAGATCCTGCTGGCCACCATCGCGGCCCGCCTCAACCAGGTGGAGCGCGTCAAGTCCGGCGCCGTCCAGCGCGCGGAGGAGGCTTGGCAGGAAATCCTCAAGTCGTCGCGGGGGCGAACGGTCGAGTCCCTGTACAAGGCCACATTCGCGTTCGACCGTTTCCTGGTGGGCGTCGCGATCGTCGACGAGAACGGCGCCGTCAAGCTGATGAACAAGGAGGCCGAGCGCATCCTTGGCGAGGACGACGGGCTGGGTCTCTCCCAGGGCGTCCTCAAGGGGGCTGTGCCCCGGCAGAATGCTAGGCTGCAGGAGAGCATCGGCAAGGCCTTTCAGGAGGAGTTTCTGGACGAGATCGTCTCCTTCCCGCGCCTGTCGGGCGGCAGGCCTTATCTGGTGCTCATTCCCGGGCAGCGCTTCGCTCCGGACGAGAAGCCCGAAGCGATCGTGCTGCTTCTGATCGACACCGAGCAGCGCGCCAAGGTCTCGGGCGACACCCTGGTCCGGCTCTACAATCTGACCCCGTCCGAGACGCGCGTCGCCCTCATGCTCATCGACGGAAAGCGGCTGGACCAGATTGCCGAGGAACTCGACGTCGCCCAGACGACGGTGGTCTTCCACCTGAAGAACCTTTTCCGGAAGACCGACACCAACCGGCAGGCGGACCTCATCCGCGTGCTGCTCTCGGTGCCGCTGCGGACGGCGGGCGACTAGGGCGAGGCGATTTACGGCTCGGCAACCATGTTGCAGACAATTGGCCGCGTCCAGGCTTTGCCATAATTCGTTCAGCTTCCAGAGAGGTTTCTCGAGCTATACCGTGCTTGAGCGGGAGGCGTTCGAGCCTCTCGGGGAATTGGGATGATGATCATGAGGATCTTCCGTTTGGCGTCTGGTACGGCTGCCGCTCTGGCGCTGGTGACCACTCTGGCTGCTGTCGAGCCTGCCGCAGCGCGCGATCGCCTGTCGCCCGGTGCGGCGGCGGCAATCGGTGTTCTGGGAGGTCTCGCGGTGGGCGGCGCAATCGCCGCTGCGCAAAGCCCTGCCTATGCCGCTCCGGCGCCGGTCTACGTGGCGCCTCCGCCGCCCGCGCCGGTGTACTATGCTCCGCCGCCGCGTCCGGTTTACGTGGAGCGCTGCTTCACCGAGCGTTACAGCGAGTGGGTGCCGGGCTGGGGCTGGGAAACCCACCGCCGTCGGGTGTGTCACTAGAACGATTCGGAAGGCCCGCTTGGAGCGGGCCTTTCCATTTGTGCCGAAGAGTTGGATTGCCATGCAACCCCGTTTTCCCTCCCGCGTTGAGGGTGGGAAGGCGTCAGCATGGGTCCGGCCATGAACAAGAAATCACCGACTGAATCTGACACGCCCAAGCTCAACCCCGGGGATCAAGGCGAACCGGGCACGCCAGGCGTCGGCGAGAACGTGTGCCCCGAGTGCAAGGGCAAGGGACGCATCGGGGTGACGTCCTGCCCGACGTGCGGCGGCACCGGGGTGATCATAGAGGGCATCGGCGGCGCCTGAGGGCGTCTCTGTCGAAGCGGATCCGCTTCCGGGCCCAGTCGCAGGGCGGGGGATTCCGGCCCTCGGGCGGCGTGTGCCCTCAGACCTTGTCAGGCTTGTTCATCCAGCGGACGAGCGGAAGCATCGGAAGTACCCAGATCAGGCCCAAGACGATGTAGACGACGGTCTGGACGGCGGTCGACGCGTCCCGGATCCGGCCCTCGGCCACGGCCATGGCGAAGAGGGCATAGAACCCGATGAAGAGCAGCATCACCACCGTCCCGATCAGCTTGCGGGTGCGCATGCCCATGTCCTGAACCCCCACGTGAAGGCCGGCGACGCCATGAGGGTGCGTCACCGGCTTTGATTGCTTCCTGGAACGGCAATCTCTATGTGACAGGCAGCATCCCGGGTTCAAGCCCTAATCGACGACGAGAGTGAGCATGGCTGTCGCAGCCTCCACAGAAGGCATGCCGCTGGCAAGCCTGCCGCGGGCACAATCCCTTTCGGCGGTCCGCACCTGGCTTTACCTTCTGGCCGCCTTGGTCATCCTCATGGTCGCCGTCGGCGGAGCCACCCGCCTGACCGGTTCCGGCCTTTCTATCACGGAATGGAAGCCCGTTACGGGCGCGATCCCGCCCCTGTCCGAGCAGGCCTGGATGGCCGAATTCGAGAAGTACCGGCAGATTCCGCAGTACGAGCTCGTGAACAAGGGCATGACCCTGTCCGAGTTCAAGTTCATCTATGCCTGGGAGTGGGGGCACCGGCAGCTCGGCCGCCTGATCGGCATCGTCTTCTTCCTGCCGCTCGTCTGGTTCTGGGTCAGAGGGGCCATCAAGGGCCGTCTCGCCCTCACGCTCCTCGGCATCGGGGCGCTCGGCGGCCTTCAGGGAGCGGTCGGCTGGATCATGGTGGCGTCCGGCCTGGAACCGGGCATGACCGCGGTCGCGCCCATCAAGCTCGCCCTGCATCTGACCATTGCCAGCGTCATTCTCGCCTGCCTCGTCTGGGTCGCGGCCGGGCTCGATCCGCGTCCCGACCCGGCGCGAAAGATCGGCGCGGGAAACCTGAGCCCACGGATCCTCGTCGGCCTCGTCCTCCTCCAGGTCGTACTGGGCGGCTTGGTGGCGGGCTCGAAAGCGGGGCTCACCTACAACACCTGGCCGCTCATGGACGGGGACTTCATCCCTCCGCTGTCGGCGCTCTTCGTGGTGACGCCGTGGATCGAGAACTTCGTCGACAACGTCGCACTGGTCCAGTTCAACCACCGCATGGTGGCCTACGGGATCGTCGCCTTTGCCCTCTGGCATGCCTGGACCGCCCGCCGCGAGGCGGCCGGCTCCCGCTATGCTGCACGCGCGACGGCTCTGGCTGGGCTTTCCGTCTCCCAGATGGTGCTCGGCATCGTGACCCTGCTTCTGGCGGTGCCGCTCTGGGCAGGCCTAGCCCATCAGGTTTTCGCCATGGTCATTCTGGCGATGGCCGTCGTCCACGCCCGAGTCGGCCGCGCCTGAGCAGCCTGCAGCGCAACGAAAAGGCGGCCCCGCAGGGCCGCCTCTGGTTCGTTACCGACCGGTCGATCAGCGGATGACCTGCACCACGCGGCGGGTGCTCGGCTCGACGAGAACGGGGGTCTCGTTGACGACCGTGTAGCGATAGCCGCGCACGCCGTACTCGGCCGGGACCTCGTAATAGGTCACGCCGGACTCGGGCAGAACCGCGCCGACGCGCACCTCTTCCTGGACACGGTAGGACGGCACGTTCTGCTGCACGACATACTGGCGGAAGCGGGGCTGCTGCTCGCTGGCGAGGCCGCCGACGATGGCACCCGTCACGCCGCCGACGGCGGCACCGACCGGACCGCCCACGATGGCGCCCGCGGCCGCGCCGGTGGCGCCGCCGGCAGCAGCACCGCCAGCCGAGGACTGGGCGTAGGCGCCGACAGGGGCGAGAGCCGCCAGAAAGGCACCGGCGATAAGGATCTTCTTGGCCATTGTATCCACTCCTTGACGTTAGTCGGGATTTAAACGGGCAAGAAAAACGGAGGTTCCACGCGGCCGCTTAAACAGTTCGACCTGCAGGATTTATGAACAACCGATGAACAAACGTTGAGCAGTAAAGTAATACGCGCTGTGTAGCCGGGCGGAAAGGTCAGGGAATTGCTGAGGCGCGAAGGTCAGGTACTCTGTAATAGAGTCTCCGCTGGCCGGGTTCTTGAATGCCGAGAGACTTGGGCCGGAGCCGCCGCCGACTGCCGACCGGGCAGATATGCACAGACGGATTAAAAGTCTAATTAGCAACGCCGCTACTGTTCTGCTAAACAGGAACAATGTTAGGGTGACGTCTACTCTGCCGCGCCCAGCTGTGGGATCCAAACTATTTAGGAGTCAGGCATGAACGTGCTGGTCTTTGCTTCGCGAAAAGGTGGTTCGGGGAAGAGCACGCTCGCTGCTCAACTGGCAACCTATATCGCCGGGCCTACCCGCCGTACTCTTCTGGTGGATGCGGATCCTCAGGGCTCGCTGTCGCTCTGGCACGGCTTGCGCAATCAGGAGGAGCTGACCCTCAAGCGCGGGGTTCGCAACCTTGCCGAAACCCTGAGGGAGGCCAAGCGCGAAGGCTACGAGTGGGTCCTCATCGACACGCCGCCGCTCAAGTCGCCCATCGTGGCCGAGGCGATCAAGCACGCGACCCTCGTGATCATTCCGACACGCCCGAGCCTGTTCGACATCGCCGCTCTGCAGGATACGGTTCACATCGCCCGCGAGCTGCGCAAGCCCTACGCCGCCGTCATCAATGCGGCGCCGCCCAAGCGTGGCGACGCGGAGGCGCCTGTCGTCGCGGATGCCCGCGGCGCGTTGAACGCCCTCAAGGTCCCAGTCTGGGCCGGGCAGATTACGCATCGGGGCGAGCTCTCGCTTTCGCTGTCGACCGGCGAGGGCGCCAAGGAATACGAGCCTGGCTCCCAGGGCGCTGAGGAGATCGGCCGCCTCTGGACCGCCCTCGAGCGGTCCCTGAACGCCATTCACAACGCCTATAAGAAGTCCCGCACCTCGGCCGCGGCCTGAGGAGCGGGATTCCCGAACGCCGACGAGAAGGCGCGGCAGGTTATGCCGCGTCCAAGGCTTGGTTGAGATCGTCGATCAGGTCTTCCGTGTCCTCGATGCCGACGGACAGGCGCACCACTTCCGGGCCGGCACCGGCCTGGACCTTCTGCTCGTCCGTCAACTGGCGGTGCGTCGTGGAGGCCGGGTGGATGATCAGCGAGCGGGTGTCGCCGATATTGGCCAGGTGCGAGAACAGCTTCAGGTTCGAGACGAGCTGTACGCCGGCCTCGTAGCCGCCCTTGAGGCCGAAGGTGAAGACCGCGCCCGCGCCCTTCGGGCAATACTGCTTGGCGAGGTTGTGGTACCGGTCGGTGCGCAGGCCGGGATAGCTGACCCAGGAGACCTTGCTGTGGGTCGATAGATGCTCGGCCACCGCAAGCGCGTTGTCCGAGTGCCGCTGCATGCGCAGGGGCAGGGTCTCGATGCCTGTCAGGATCATGAAGGCGTTGAAGGGCGAAAGGGCCGGCCCGAGGTCGCGCAGGCCCAGCACGCGGCAGGCGATGGCGAAGCCGAAATTGCCAAAGGTCTCGCCCAGGACCATGCCACCGTATTCCGGGCGTGGCTTGGAGAGCATGGGATAGCGGTCGTCGCCGGCGAAATTGAACGTGCCGCCGTCCACGATGATGCCGCCGATGGAGTTCCCGTGGCCGCCAAGGAACTTGGTGGCCGAATGGACCACGATGTCGGCGCCGTGCTCGAAGGGCCGGATCAGGTAAGGGGTGGCCATGGTGTTGTCGACGATGAGCGGGATCCGGTGCTTTTTCGCGATGGCCGCAATCGCCTGAAGATCGACGATCACGCCGCCCGGATTGGCAATCGATTCGACGAAGATCGCCTTGGTGCGCGGGGTGATGGCTGCCTCAAAGGTGGACGGGTCGTCGGAATCGGCCCAGGCCACGTTCCAGCCGAAGTTCTTGTAGGCGTGGCTGAACTGGTTGATCGAGCCGCCGTAGAGCTTCCTTGCGGCAACGAACTCGTCGCCGGGCTGGAGCAGGGTGTGGAAGACGAGGAACTGAGCTGCGTGGCCGGAGGCGACGGCAAGGGCCGCCGTTCCGCCCTCCAGGGCCGCCACACGTTCCTCGAGAACCGCGCAAGTCGGGTTGCCGATGCGGGAATAGATGTTGCCGAAGGCCTGCAGGCCAAACAGAGAGGCCGCATGGTCCACGTCGTCGAACACGAAGGACGTGGTCTGATAGATCGGCGTCGCCCGGGCGCCGGTCGCCGCGTCCGGGGCGGCACCTGCATGGACGGCAAGCGTATTGAAACCGGGCAGACGGTCAGTCATTGCAGGCACCTTTCTGGCTGATCTGAACAGATCGTTCTATTTAAAGAACGGATCGTTCGGCCGTCAAGGAGCCTTATTTGGGCCGGTTGAGGCTCAGCTTCTGGAAGCCCTTGCCGGACAGGACGGGCTTCTTTGCGCTCAACATTCGGGAGTTCACCCCCTGCCAGGAAATCTCGCCCGAGAGACGGCCGAATTCGATCTTGGGGCAGCGGTTCATCACCACCTGGATCCCCTCCGCCTCGGCGCGGGCGGCGGCCTCGTCGTTGCGGACCGAAAGCTGCATCCAGATCACCTTCGGCAGCGGGCTCAGCGTAAGGGCCTCGTCCGTGATCGGGCCCGCGGCTTCCGAGTTGCGGAAGATCTCGACCATGTCGATGGGCACGGGAACGTCCGAGAGCTTGGCGTAGACCTTCTTGCCCAAGAGCTCTCCCCCGGCGAGGCCCGGATTGATCGGGATCACGTCGTAGCCGCGCTCGAGCAGGTACTTCATGACGATCCAGCTCGGCCGCGCGGAATTCTGCGATGCGCCCACGAGCGCGATGGTCTTCGCGCTCTGGAGAATGGCCCGGATGTAATCGTTCGGATAATTGTCGTGGTTCATGGGCGGAACGTATGGGATAGGGGAGGGCAGTTCAATGAGCTTTCGCCGAGAATGACACCGCACCACCCGATCCTGAGCCGCGACGAGGTCTCCGACTTCCTCGACCGCGAATTCCCGCAGCTCCATTTCGGCGGCCGCACCTATCACCTCGATGCGGTCGGGCCCATGACCGCGCGGGTACGGATGGACTATCACGAGCGGCATCTCCGCCCGGGCGGCACCCTTTCGGGCCCGTCCATGATGGCATTGGCGGATCTCGGCCTCTACGCGGCGATCCTCGCCCATATCGGCCCGGTGGGGCTGGCGGTGACCACCAATCTCAACTTCAACTTCATGCGCAAGCCGGGGCAGCGACCGCTCGTGGCCGAATGCCGCCTGCTGAAGCTCGGCAAGCGCCTCGCGGTGGGCGAGGCGTCGATCTATTCCGAGGGCAGCGACGACCTCGTCTGCCACGCGACCGGGACCTATTCGATTCCGGACCGCCAGTGAGGTCCTGCGTCCGTGTCAGGAGGATGCCTTTGCCTGCTCCTCCGCGGCGAGCGCATCATCGATTTCCCTCGAGCGGACGGCTGCCGGACGACTGCTGATCCGGTTCCAGTAGGCTTCGAAGGCAGGCCGCTTTTCCAAGGTGCCGAACATCATGCCCCAGCCGATGTGGGAGCCGACATAGACATCGGCGGCCGTGAACCGGTCCCCCGCGATATATTCGGATTGGGAGACTGCCTGTTCCATCGTGTTCACCGCGTCGTCGACGCAGCCATACCCCATCATGCGTCGCCGGTCGGCCGGAACCTCGAAGCCGAGGGCCCGGTTGGTGAGCGCAGCCTCGAGCGGCCCGGCAGAGAAGAACATCCAGCGGTAGTAGGGGCCCCGGCGGGGATCGCCGGGGGGCGGAGCGAGTTTCGCCTCCGGAAAGGCATCGGCCAGATAGGCGCAGATGGCCGCTCCCTCGGTCACGACCGTGCCGCCGTGGACGATGGCTGGCACCTTGCCCATCGGGTTGATCGCCAAGTAAGCCGGATCCTTCATGGAGGTCCCGAAGCCGAGCACCTCCGTGCGATAGGGCTGGCCGAGTTCCTCAAGCATCCAGCGGATGACTCGCCCCCGTGACATGGGATGGGTATAGAAGACGATCTCGCCGGTCATTGATGACTCCCTTCCTAAGCGCGGAGAGGTTAGCGGCAGCGGGCCGGCGCTTCAACGAGGGGGATCGGTCATGCGGTATTATAATACCTTTAATGTGGTATTCAAATACCGATACGGCTTACTGCCTTATTTCGCAAGGGATTCGGCCGATCTTCCGGCGCTGAATGCCTGTTGACTATCGGCAGAATTCCATCTAATCAGCCGTCACTCGCCGCCGCATCTCGCGGCGGTTTGTCGTTTTTCAGAACCAGCGAGCCTGACGGCTCCAACGGGAAACAGCGCGATGAAGACTACTACTTCGCTGAAGCCCGCCGAGGTCGAGAAGAAGTGGGTTGTGATCGACGCGAAGGGCCTTGTGGTGGGCCGTCTCGCCTCGATCGTGGCAATGCGCCTGCGTGGCAAGCACAAGGCCAACTACACGCCCCACGTCGACTGCGGCGACAACGTCATCGTCATCAACGCCGACAAGGTGGTGTTCACCGGCCGCAAGCGCGAGCAGAAGGTGTACTATCACCACACCGGTTATCCGGGCGGCATCAAGGAGCGCACCGCGAGGTTCATCCTCGAAGGCCGCTTCCCCGAGCGCGTGGTCGAGAAGGCTGTGGAGCGCATGCTCCCCCGCGGCCCGCTCTTCCGTCAGATCATGGGCAACCTGCGCGTCTACGGCGGCGCTGAGCATCCGCATACCGCTCAGCAGCCGGAGGTCCTCGACGTGGCTGCCCTCAACAGCAAGAACGTGAGAGTCTAATCATGGCGACCCTCCAGTCTCTCGCCGATCTGGGCCAGAACGCCCAGCCCGCCGCTCCGGAAGCTCCGAAGCACGTCCAGAAGCTCGACGCCCAGGGCCGCGCCTATGCCACCGGCAAGCGCAAGGACGCGGTCGCCCGCGTCTGGATCAAGCCCGGCTCCGGCAAGATCGTCGTCAACGATTGCCCGGTCGAAGTCTACTTCGCCCGTCCCGTGCTCCGCATGATCCTGCAGCAGCCGCTGCAGATCGCGAACCGCGACGGCCAGTACGACATCGTCGTCAACGTCAACGGCGGCGGCCTCTCCGGCCAGGCCGGCGCGGTCCGTCACGGCCTCGCCAAGGCACTGACCCATTACGAGCCCGAGCTTCGCGGCCCGCTCAAGAAGGAAGGCTTCCTGACCCGCGACGCCCGCGTCGTCGAGCGCAAGAAGTACGGCAAGGCGAAGGCCCGCCGCAGCTTCCAGTTCTCGAAGCGCTAAGCTTCCGAGACCTTGGGACATTCGAAGGGCGGCTCCGGCCGCCCTTTTCTTTTGCGCCTGCCGCAATGCCTACGCTTTGTTGACAGGGATCGCGTCCGATTCCATAAGTTTTGCATGACCGACGTTTCGATCATCCGCCGACGCCGACGGAACGCTCCCCCTGCGCGAGCGCGATGACGGCCGCCTAGGCTTGATCGCAGCCGCGCACCCTGCGCGGCTTTTTCGTTTCTTGAGAACCGTTTGGCGCCAAGCGCCTTTTCCCTGTATCAGCGGCCTGACAGACGGATGGGATCGGCTATGACCACCATGACCAAGAGCACGGCGGACCTCGGGCAGCAGACCCGGACGGTCTTCATCGACGGCGAGGCGGGAACGACGGGCCTCGGCATCCGCGAGCGGCTAAAGGCCGTGCCGGGTGTGGCCATCAGGAGCATCGCGCCGGAGCTGCGCAAGGATCCGGCTGCCAAGCGGGACATTCTCGCCGAGGTCGACCTAGTCGTGCTGTGCCTCCACGACGATGCCGCGCGTGAGACCGTGGGCTTGGTCGAGGGCCTCAGCGGCCGCAAGCCCCGCATCCTGGACGCCAGCACGGCGCACCGGGTCAGCTCCGGTTGGGTCTATGGCTTCGCCGAGCTCGATGCCAATCAGCGCTCGGCCATCGCCAACGCCGACCGGGTTGCCAATCCCGGCTGTTACCCGACCGGCGCCATCGCGCTCATCCGACCCCTCGTCGATGCCGGCATCGTTCCGGCCGACTATCCGATCAGCGTGAACGCGGTGAGCGGCTACAGCGGAGGCGGACGCTCCATGATCGAGGCTTACGAATCCGGCACTGCGCCGGCCTTCGAGCTCTACGGCCTCGGCTTCGAGCACAAGCACGTGCCGGAACTGCAGCGTTACACCGGCCTGACCCGGCGGCCGATCTTCATCCCGTCCGTCGGCAACTTCCGCCAGGGCATGCTGGTGAGCGTCCCGCTTCACCTTGACCTGTTGCCCGGCAAGCCGGACGCGGGCGATCTGGAGGCCGCCCTGACGAAGCGTTACGGGAGTGGCGGGCTGGTCTCCGTCGTGCCGACGGTCGCGGACGGCAGGAAGACCGAGCGCTTGGAGCCGGAGGCTCTCAACGACACCGACCGCATGGAGCTGCGGGTCTTCCGGCACGATTCCTACCGGCACGCGGTCCTGGTGGCGCGCCTCGACAACCTCGGCAAGGGAGCTTCGGGGGCGGCCGTGCAGAACATCCAGCTGATGCTGGGCCTGATCTGACCACTGCCGGAACGGCGCCTGCCGCGCCCTTATTCTGCCATGCTGGGTGGCTCTAGTCGGGGCATGCGATACGACATGCGAGCCGACAGAACCGGGTGGACGGTGTACGACGTGAGCACGGGCCGTGCCGTGATTCTCGACGACATGGTGCTGACGGGGATCAGCTTCGAGGACGCCGATTCGCTCGTGAACCTGCTCAACACGCTGGAGCGGCAGGGGCGGGGCTGCGCATCGTCCGGTGCGCGCGCTCTCAGGTAATGGTTTCGAGCCGGCTGAATCGAACCGGGAGGAGTTCCCGGACATGCGTGCGCCCGTCGGCGTCCTTGTCGATCACGGTCAGGTGCTGAACGCCTTCGGGCCCGATGGGCATGACCAAGCGCCCTCCGGGCTTGAGCTGATCGAGAAGGGGTGACGGAGGACTCTCCGCAGCGGCCGTCACGAGAATCTTGTCGAAGGGAGCGTGCTCGCGCCAGCCACGCGAGCCGTCTCCGATGCGGATCTCGAAATTTGCGTATCCCAGCTGGCCGAGAAGCGTCTGGGCGAGGCCGACGAACTCCTCCACGATCTCGACGGTCCAGACCCGGCTCGCCAGCTCCGCCAGAATGGCCGTCTGGTAGCCGAGTCCCGTGCCGACCTCGAGTACGGCCTCGTTAGGCTGCGGCGAGAGGAGATCGGTCATCAGCGCCACGATGAATGGCTGCGAGATCGTCTTGTCGAAGCCGATTGGCAGGGGCATGTCCTGATAGGCATAGGGGGCGAGCTGCGCCGGAACGAAGAGGTGGCGTGGCACCTTGCGCATAACCGCAAGAACATGCGGGTCGAGCTCCGACTTGCCTATCTCGTCGCTGGCCAGATCGGCATGGATCGCGGCGACCTCGACCATGTGCCGACGCAGAATAGCCAGATGGCCTTCGTTCATCGGCTTCATGGCGCCACTCTCCTTACCCGGATTCCGCTGGAGTAACGTTCATGAGGCCAAATAGGTTTGGCCCGGCGCCGTCGGGACGGCGCCAGGCTGGGATCTGTGCGGCCCCGCTAGACCAGCTGTGCCTTGGCCCTTCCGTGGCTGGTGTCGGGCGGGTTCTGCTCGTAGGCCACCACCCGCTGGCGCTGCTCGCCGAGACCCTCGATCCCGAGGGTCATGACGTCCCCGGCCTTGAGGAAGCGCGCAGGCTTCATGCCCATGCCGACGCCGGGAGGAGTCCCGGTCGTGATCACGTCCCCGGGCTCCAGGATCATGAAGTGGGACACGTAGGAGACGATCTGCGCCACGTTGAAGATCATCGTCTTGGTCGATCCGGTCTGCATGCGCTCGCCGTTCACGTCGAGCCACATGGAGAGGTTCTGTGGATCCGGGATCTCGTCCTTCGTGACGAGCCAGGGGCCGAGTGGCCCGAAGGTCGGACAGCCCTTGCCCTTCGTCCATGTTCCGCCGCGCTCGAGCTGGTATTCGCGCTCTGAGACGTCGTTGCAGACGCAGTAGCCGGCGACGAAGTCGAGCGCCTCGTTGGCGCCGACGTAGGATGCGCGCTCCCCGATCACGATGGCAAGCTCGACCTCCCAGTCCGTCTTCTGGGAGCCTCGCGGGAGGATGACATCGTCATTGGGGCCGACGATACAGGAGGGAGCCTTGTTGAACACGATCGGCTCAGCCGGGATCGCGGCGCCGGTTTCCGCCGCATGGTCGGCGTAGTTGAGGCCGATGGCGATGAAGTTGCGGACGTTGCCGACACAGGGGCCCAGGCGCTGGCCCTCGGGCGCGGCCGGAAGCGAGGCGGGATCGACCCGGCTCAAGCGCGTGAGGCTGTCCGAACCCAGGGTGTGACCCGTAATGTCGGGAAGGATCCCCGACGCATCGCGAATTCGCCCGTTCGCATCGACGAGCCCCGGCTTCTCCCGTCCGGCCTCCCCAAACCTTACCAGCTTCATTGAGCACTCCTGTTTTAGCGGTTCGTCCCTTATTTGGCGCATCCCGTCGCCGGGGCAACGCGGTTTCTGGGGACAGATATGTTGCGGTTTTGCCACGAGGGGGCGCAAATCGTTTATCTGCGCTCGCCACGGCGCGAAAAGCGGGGACTGTTCCGGGGGAGGAAAATACATTGGTTTACATATAAACATTATCCCTATTCTATGTTATCCGGCTGATTACGCTAAGTAAAAAACGAATTTTATTAAGGTTATACTGGCGGGCGAGAGCGATAAAGTCGGGCGATTAAGGTGTCGTTAAGCGATTGCGACAAAATTAAAGCATTGGCAGATTGTCCTCGAACGCGGGATTCTCCGTGCAGAATTCAAGACTCGATCAAGGGCAGGAAGCTTCTATGAGCCGTTTCACTCGTTCTTTGACCTTGGCTGCGGTGTCGCTCGCAGCCCTCGTGGCCGCACAGGGAGGAGCGCAGGCCGGCGCCTTCGCTCTCCGTGAGCAGAGCGCGAGCGGACAGGGCCTGTCCTTCGCCGGCGTCGCGGCGGGTTCGGGCAGCCTGTCCTCGATGTTCTGGAACCCGGCCACGATCACGATGAATCCCGGCTGGCAGAGCGAGTGGCACGGGTCGGCGATCATCCCGCGCACCAACATCACGCCCGTCCTCACGCTGCCGGCGAGCCTTCAGGCTCTCGGCGACTCCGGCGACATCGGCTTGGACGGGTTCGTGCCTGCGAGCTATACCGGCTATCAGATCAACGACCGCCTCTGGGTCGGCCTCTATACGGGCGCACCGTATGGCCTCACCACCAAGCCGGATCCCTTCTGGGCGGGGCAGCTCTATGCCCGCACGACCTCGGTCTTCTCGCTCGAGGCCCAGCCGACCATCGGCTACAAGGTCAATGACTGGCTGTCGGTCGGTGCCGGCATTCGCGGGCAGTACTTCAAGGTCCGCTACTTCTCGGCAGTCGGCCCGACCGCCACGAACCCCAATCCCTTCGTCGGGAGCGCGGGCCTCGAAGGCGACAGCTTCGGCGTCGGCTACAGCCTCGGCGCTACGCTGACACCCTTCGCCGGCACCTCCATCGGTATTGGCTTCCGCTCCGCGGTCGAGCACAAGCTCGAAGGCGAGTTCCAGTACTTCGGCGTGCCGATCGAGGCGAACCTCGTCCTGCCGGAATCCGTCTCCGTCGGCCTGAGTCAGCAGATCGGCGATGCCTTCACGCTTCATGCCACGGCCGAGTGGACGAACTGGAGCCGCCTGGGCTTCCCGCGCGTGGTCAACACCCTGACCGGCGGTCTGCTCGCGCAGGCCCCCTACCTGCCGCTCGACTACGACGACGGCTGGTTCTTCTCGATCGGCGGCGAGTACGCCATCAATCGGGCTTGGACCGTGCGCGCCGGCGTCGGTTACGAGATCTCCCCGATCGACATCACGAACCGCAACCCGCGTCTGCCCGATTCAGACCGCCTCTGGGTCTCCCTCGGCGCCACCTACAACTGGAGCGACAAGCTCGCCTTCGATCTCGGCTATACCCACATCTTCCCCGTGGGCAACACCGACATCAACATCGCTCCGGGCAATCCTACCTTCGCTACTCGCGGCGTGGTGTTCGCGGCCAATGTGGACTCCGACGTCGACATCATCTCGGCTTCGATCAAGTACCGTTGGGACGACCCGGTGAAGGCGATCCCGGCGCCGATCGTGCGCAAGTACTGAGATACTTCGGAATCAAATGGGAAAGGCCGGCGTGAAGCCGGCCTTTCCGTTTGGTGTTCCATCTTGGACCGAACAGGGCTCAGGATTTCGCCAGCACGTAGGTGCCCGGCGCGTCGCAGAGGGGTTCGAGCTTGCCTCCGCCCGGTTCGCGGGCCGGTACCATGCGGGGCGCCTGCTTCTTGATCCAGGAGAACCAATAGGGCCACCAGGTGCCGGGCGTCTCCGTAGCGTTCTTCATCCAGTCCTCCAACTCGCCCTCGACGGGCCCGCCGGTCCAGAACTGGTACTTCGGCTTGCTCGCGGGATTCACGACGCCTGCGATGTGGCCCGATCCGGCGAGGACGAAGTCGACCGGACCGCCGAAGAACTTCGACCCCAGGAACACAGAGCGGGCCGGGGCGATATGGTCCTCCTTCGTGGCAAGGTTGAAGATCGGGACGTTCACCTTCTTCAGATCGAGCCGGACCCCGCCGACCTCCATCTCGCCCTTGGAGAACTTGTTCTCAAGGTAGCAGTTGCGCAGGTAGAAGGCGTGGTTCGCCGCCGGCATCCGGGTGGAATCGGAGTTCCAGTAGAGCAGATCGAACGGGAAGGGCGCCTGACCCTTCATGTAGACGTTGACCACATAGGGCCAGATGAGGTCGTTCGGCCGCAGCATGTTGAAGGCATTGGCCATCTTGGAGCCTTCGAGATAGCCGCGCGTCTTCATGTCGGTCTCGATGGACCGGATCTGCCCCTCGTCGGCAAAGACTTTGAGGTCGCCCGCGTGGGTGAAGTCGACCTGTGCGGTGAAGAAGGTCGCGCTGTCGATCCGCTTGTCGCGGGTCGCCGCCATATAGGCGAGGGTGACGGCCAGAAGCGTGCCGCCGACGCAATAGCCGATGGCCGTGACCTTTTTCTCGCCGGTCGCCTCCTCGATTGCATCGAGGGCGGCGAAGATGCCCTCGCGCATGTAGTGCTCGAAGCTCTTCTCGGCATGATCCTCGGCCGGGTTGACCCAGGAGATGCAGAACACCGTGAGGCCCTGCGACACCGCCCAGCGGATGAAGCTCTTCTCCGGGTTGAGGTCGAGGATGTAGAACTTGTTGATCCAGGGCGGCACGATCAGGAGAGGGCGCTTCAGGACCTTCTCGGTCGCCGGCGCATACTGGATCAACTCGATGAGCGGGTTGCGGAAGATGACCTTGCCCGGCGTGTTGGCGATGTTCTCGCCGATCTTGAAGCCGGTCGGGTCCGATTGCCGGATCTTCAAGTCCCCGGAGCCGGCCTCGATGTCCTCGGCCAGCATCTTCATTCCGCGCACCAGATTGGCGCCGTTCTGCTGGAGGGTCTCCCGGAGGAGTTCGGGGTTGGTCAGGAGGAAGTTGGAAGGCGACAGCGCGCTGGAGATCTGCTTCAGATAGAAATGCGCCTTGTGCCGCGTGCGCTCGTCCACGCCCTCGGCCTCTTCGACGAGGTCTTCCGCCCAGCGCGTCGTGATGAGATAGGCCTGCTTGAGGAAGTCGAAGAGCGGGTTGTTCGACCATTCCGGATCCCGGAAGCGGTTGTCCTTCGGTTCGGGTTCGACGACCGGCTGGACGGGTTCGCCTTGCGCGCGCTTGAGGGCGGAGGCCCATAGATCGAGGAACTGGGTGCCGAGGCGAGTCTGCGCCTCCAGCGCCTTCTGCGGGTTCGCCATCCAGGCTTCGGCCACGGGTCCGAGAGCCTTGACGGCCTCCTCCGCATCGGCCGCGAGGCCTGGCTTGACCTGGCCCTTCTCGAGAGGCTTGAGATAGGCCGCCGTCGCCTTTCCGGCGCCTTCGATGAAGAGGGCGACGTTGCGGGACAGTTCCTCGAAATCCGGAACTGGGGGCTGAGCCTTTTCCTGATCGAGCATTTTGCTCATAAGGCGATCTCCCTAAGTCCCACCGGCATTGCTCGCGAGCCGCATTTCCGACATTTTAGCGATTGAAGCATCGGATATGCCAGAGCTATGTCATCTTTGTTGAACCTGGAAATGCGTTTTACGACGAAAGCTTTACTCACGGGACGCGCCGCTGCGGTGGGTTTGACGGCACTTCTTGTTGCCAACGCGGCAGGCTGTGCCGAGGGTTCCAATCCCACCCGCGACCTTTTCACGGCTGTCGGTGCGGGGCCGAAGGCGGCGGCGACGCCCGACTTCGTTGCAAGCTCCAGGCCAGAGAAGCTTGATTTCATGCCGGTCGGCACGTCCCAGCCGGGGCGCGAGACCCCCGCCTGGACGGAGGAGCAGGTCAAGGCGGCGGAGGCAGAATTGAATGCCGTGCGGGCCCGGAACGAGGCGGCAGGCGCCGCGGCGGCCAAGCTCGGCGGAACGCCGCCGCCCCAGCCGGTTCCCCTGCCGAAGACCCGATAACCACCGATACTCAGCCAGATATTGCCCTCTCGAGGACCGAGCCCATGACGGATTTCTACCGGATCAAGCGTCTTCCCCCCTACGTCTTCGAGCAGGTCAACCGCATCAAGGCCGCCGCCCGGGCCGGCGGTGCCGACATCATCGACCTGGGCATGGGCAATCCCGACCTGCCGGCCCCGCAGCACGTCATCGACAAGCTGGTGGAGACGGTCGGCAAGCCGCGCACGGACCGTTACTCGGCATCCAAGGGCATCACGGGCCTGAGGCGCGCTCAGGCCGGCTATTACGAGCGCCGCTTCGGCGTGAAGCTCAATCCCGATACGCAGGTGGTCGCGACCCTCGGCTCCAAGGAGGGCTTCGCCAACATGGCCCAGGCGATCACCGCGCCCGGCGATGTGATCCTCGTGCCCAACCCGAGCTACCCGATCCACGCCTTCGGCTTCCTGATGGCGGGCGGCGTGATCCGCTCCGTGCCGGCCGAGCCGACGCCGGCCTTCTTCCCGGCCGCCGAGCGCGCGGTCGCCCACTCCATCCCGAAGCCGGTTGCGCTCGTGGTCTGCTATCCGTCGAACCCGACGGCTTACGTTGCGTCGCTCGACTTCTACCGCGACCTCGTGGCCTTCGCGAAGAAGCACGAACTGATCCTGCTGTCGGACCTCGCCTATTCGGAGGTCTATTTCGACGAATCCAATCCGCCGCCCTCCGTCCTGCAGGTTCCCGGGGCCATGGACGTTGCGGTCGAGTTCACGTCCATGTCGAAGACGTTCTCCATGGCCGGCTGGCGGATCGGCTTCGCGGTCGGGAACGAGCGTCTGCTGGCGGCGCTCGCCCGGGTGAAGTCCTATCTCGACTACGGCGCCTTCACGCCGGTCCAGGTGGCGGCCACGGCGGCCCTGAACGGGCCGGACGACTGCATCCGCGAGATGCGGGCGACCTACAAGCGCCGCCGCGACGTGCTGATCGAATCCTTCGGCAAGGCTGGCTGGCAGATCCCGGCTCCAACCGCCTCCATGTTCGCGTGGGTGCAGATCCCGGAGAGGTTCCGGTCCATGGGCAGCCTCGAGTTCTCGAAGCTGCTGGTGGAGAAGGCCGACGTGGCGGTGGCTCCCGGCATTGGATTCGGCGAGCACGGCGACGACTATGTCCGTATCGCCCTCGTGGAGAACGAGCAGCGCATCCGCCAAGCAGCCCGCAACATCCGCCGGTTCTTCGATTCGGCGGACCAGACGCTCCACAACGTGGTGCCGATGGCGAGGGCGCGCTGATTCGAGCAGCGGAGCGGGCAGGGGGCCCGCCCCGCATGGACATGCAACCCTGGCAGTCGTAAAGAGCAACGCGACTTTCACAGGGAGCTGCTGTTCGTGACACGTCCATTTCGGGTGGGTATTGCCGGCCTCGGTACCGTTGGCGCTTCTGTCATTCGGATCCTCGACCGTCAGAGCGAGGTCGTGGTTCAGCGGGGCGGGCGTCCCATGTCGGTGGTGGCGATCTCGGCCCGGGACCGCAACAAGGACCGTGGCTTCGACGTCTCCGGCTATGACTGGTTCGACGATCCGGTCGAACTCGCCCGGTCCGGCGACGTGGACTGCGTCGTCGAACTGGTCGGCGGGGCGGACGGCACCGCCCGCGAGGTCGTCGAAGCAGCCCTGTCCCATGGCAAGCATGTGGTGACGGCCAACAAGGCCCTGCTCGCCAAGCACGGCCTGGCGCTCGCTGCCCTCGCAGAGGAGAAAGGCGTGTCCCTGGCCTTCGAGGCCTCGGTCGCCGGCGGCATCCCGATCATCAAGACCCTTCGGGAGGCGCTGCCCGGGAACAAGGTCTCTCGGCTCTACGGCATCCTGAACGGCACCTGTAATTACATCCTCTCCCGGATGGAGCTGGAGGGCCTCACATTCGCCGAATGCCTGAAGGACGCGCAGCGTCTCGGCTACGCGGAGGCGGACCCGACCTTCGACGTGGAGGGCTTCGATACCGCCCACAAGCTCGCCATCCTGACGAGCCTCGCCTTCGGGACGCGGATCGATGCCGAGGCGATCTACGTGGAGGGCATCTCCTCGATCACGCCTCTCGATCTCACGATGGCGCAGGAACTCGGCTTCCGCATCAAGCTCCTGGGCGTCGCGGAGCGAACCAAGACCGGGATCGAGCAGCGCGTCCATCCCACCATGGTGCCGAAGACCTCCTCCATCGCCCAGGTCATGGGTGTCACGAACGCGGTCACCATCGATGCGGACGCGGTCAAGGAGCTGACGCTGATCGGGCCCGGCGCCGGCGGTGACGCAACGGCATCCGCGGTGGTGGCCGACATCGCGGACGTGGCCCTCGGCAAGACGGGAGCGCCGTTCGGCCGTCCCGTGGCCGCCCTGGAGAAGGCGCCGCGCGCCCCCATGCAGCGGCATGAGGGCGGCTATTACATCCGCCTCACGGTACACGACCGCCCCGGCGTCGCCGCCGGCGTCGCGACCCGTATGGCGGAGGCCGACATATCCCTGGAGAGCATTCTCCAGAAGCGTTCGGAGACGGCGGCCACGAAGGATCCGCACGGGCGCTCCGGCGCGCCGGTACCGCTGGTCCTCATCACCTACGCGGCGACGGAGGCGGCGATCCGTTCGGCTCTGGACAAGATCACCGGGGATGGTCTTATCGCCGAGCCGCCCCAAGTCATCCGCATCGAACGCGAGTAACCTCATCACGCTGAGCCGAAGGCTCGCAAAGCATCTTCAAAGGGAGACGACACGTCCATGTCGCAAGGCATTACGGTCCAACCGGGCCAGATCATCGAGCGCATCCTGACCTTGGAGCTCGTCCGCGTCACCGAACGCGCGGCCGTCGCCTCTGCCCGGCTTCGCGGGCGCGGCAACGAGAAGGCCGCCGACCAGGCGGCCGTGGACGCCATGCGCCGCGAGCTGAACAAGCTGCCCATCGACGGCACGGTGGTGATCGGTGAGGGCGAGCGCGACGAGGCCCCGATGCTCTTCATCGGCGAGAAGGTCGGCAACAAGCAGGGACCGAAGGTCGACATCGCGGTCGACCCGCTCGAGGGCACGACCCTGTGCGCCAAGGACATGCCCGGCTCCATCGCCGTGATGGCGATGGCCGAGGCCGGTACGCTGCTGGCCGCCCCGGACGTCTACATGCACAAGATCGCCGTCGGCCCGGGCTATCCGGCCGGCGTCGTCGATCTCGACGCCCCGCCCGAGGAGAACATCCACAACCTCGCCAAGGCGAAGGGCGTGAAGCCCAACGAGATCACCGCCCTGGTGCTCGACCGGCCACGGCACGCGGAACTCATCGCCGCCATCCGCAAGACCGGCGCCGGCATCCGTCTGATCTCCGACGGCGACGTGGCGGGCGTGATCTTCACGACGAAGCCGGACGAAACCGGCATCGACATCTATCTCGGCATCGGCGCCGCGCCTGAGGGTGTTCTGGCAGCCGGCGCCCTTCGCTGCATCGGCGGCCAGATGCAGGGCCGCCTGATCCTCGACACGGAGGAGAAGCGCTCGCGGGCGTTCCAGATGGGCGTCACCGACCCCAACCGGAAATACGACATGACGGATCTCGCCCGCGGCGACGTGATCGTCGCGGCCACCGGCGTCACCGACGGCGCGCTGCTCAAGGGCGTCAACTTCGGCAAGGACGTGATCACCACCGAAACGGTGGTTTATCGCTCCGCCACGGGCACCGTCCGCCGGATCTACGGCGAGCACCGGGAACTGTCGAAGTTCCACCTGGATTGAGGATGCCCCAAGACGAAGTGATCGCAGTTCGTCGAACAAGAGGTTTTCGCGCTGAACAGAGCCGCTCATCCTGTGGAGCGGCTCTGTTCCATTGCAGTCTGCAAGCCATATTCCCCACGGCGCTGGTGGGCGAGGGCAGCTTTTGCAAGTTGCCGCATCGGTGGTAAGGTTAGAACGTTTAGTAGGCTGTTCTCGCGAGAATGCCGTGACTGCTTCCACCTTTCTCGGCATAGAAGGCGGAGAGTTCCGCTGCGTTCTCGAATTGCGCGACGGATCCGTCGTTGGAGCGCATTTCCCCGCCCGCGTGTCGGCAAGCTGGATTTTGACGCCTCCTTCCAAGCATTCGCTATTCTTGCCCCTCGCCAGCGATCCCGACCCGGTGGCATGGGGAGGCGGCCCTGGATCGCACCAGTGTCTGCCGATGCAGTGCCTTTGGGTGCTCGGCTGCGAAGGAGGTCGGTCCGACTAGTGCTCCATCCCGACGTGCCATGGGTAGGCCGAGGGACATCGGCGACACCGGTCAGATTTTTGCGCCTTGACTTTCGGTCTCGGTTTGGCGGAACGAAGGGGCCGCTCGCGTGCATCGTGCCGAATTGAGTTGGAAGCGAATCGCCGGACAAGGTGATTGACCCTCGTCTGCAAGAAGGAGCCGATCATTGAACCTCCAGCCCAGCTCGATCCAGGTTCGCTCTCTCCGACCCGAGGACCGAGATGCGTGGGAACCTCTCTGGCAGGGCTATCTAGCCTTCTACCAGTCCTCCTTGCCTGCCGAAGTCACGGACACCACTTGGCGACGGCTCAACGATCCGGCCGAGCCCATGCATGGGCTCGCGGCCGCTCTCGACGGCGAGATCGTCGGAATCGTGCACTACCTCTATCATCGCTCCACCTGGACCGTCGGCAATTACTGCTATCTTCAGGATCTCTTCACCTCGGAGAAGGCCCGCAACCGCGGTGTCGGCCGGGCGCTCATCGAGGCGGTCTACGAACGCGCGAAGTCAGATGGGGCGAGCCGGGTCTACTGGCTCACCCACGAGACCAACACCTCCGCGCAGGCTCTCTACGACAAGGTCGCGGCCCGGACCGGCTTCATCCAATACCGCAGGGTATTTTGACCGTATTTCGGGTTAATCTGCGCCTGTGACCGAATCATCTCCTCTCCATCTGCCCCGTCCGCTCCTGGGCGTGACCAGTTCCGCGCTCGGCCGGACTTGGGTGGAGCGGTGCAGCGCCGCCCAAAGCACGATTGCCCTCGCCATCGCGCAGACGCATGGCCTCACCGACGTGCTGGCCCGCGTTCTGGCCGGGCGCGGGGTCGGGCTTCATGAAACGGAAGGGTTCCTGAACCCCCGCCTGCGGGATCTGATGCCGGACCCGAGCGTGCTGACGGACATGGACGCGGCCGCCGCGCGCCTCGCCGATTCCGTGATGCGTCGGGAAAAGGTCGCGATCTTCGGCGACTACGACGTGGACGGGGCCTGCAGTGCGTCGCTCCTCGCGGAATACCTGCGCGCCTGTGGCGTGCCCTACCTCATTCACATCCCGGACCGGATCACGGAAGGCTACGGCCCCAATGTGGACGCCATACGGGGACTGAAGGAGCAGGGCGCCGACGTTCTCGTGACGGTCGATTGCGGCACGGCCAGCATCGCGCCTCTCGCCGAGTCGAAGCGGCTCGGCCTCGACTCAGTCGTCCTGGACCACCATCAGGCACCCTCCGAGCTTCCGGAGGCCCTCGCCATCGTCAACCCGAACCGGCAGGACGACCTGTCCGGGCTGGGCCACCTTTGCGCTGCCGGGGTCGTGTTCCTCTTCCTCGTCGCCCTCAACCGCACCTTGAGGTCCCGCGGCTTCTTCAACGGTGGAGCCGAGCCGGACCTCATGGGCAGCCTCGATCTCGTCGCCCTTGCGACGGTGGCGGACGTGGTGCCTCTGATTGGCCTGAACCGGGCTTTCGTGCGTCAGGGCCTGGCCATCATGCGCGGCCGCCGCCGCGCCGGCCTGGCGGCGCTGTTCGATGCGGCGGGGCTCGCCGGCGCTCCGGAGTGCTGGCATCTCGGGTATCTGGTCGGTCCCCGCATCAATGCCGGCGGCCGCATCGGAGAAGCGGCTCTCGGGTCGAAGCTTCTCCTGACGGAGGATCCTGTTCAGGCAGCCAGGCTGGCGGCCGAACTCGACCGGCTGAACCGGGACCGACAGGCCATCGAGGTCGCTGCGGTAGCCGAGGCCGAGGCCCAGGCGCTCATGGCGCTGGAGCGGGTTCCCGACCTGCCGGTGCTCGTCACAGCCTCGCCCGAGTGGCATCCCGGCGTGGTAGGGCTCATTGCGGCGCGCACGAAGGAGCGGTTCCGCCGGCCGGCCTTCGCCTTCACCCTCAACCCCGACGGGACGGCGACCGGGTCCGGGCGATCCGTACCTGGGGTCGATCTCGGCCAAGTAGTCCGAGCGGCGGTCGATGCGGGGCTCGCCATCAAGGGAGGCGGCCACACGATGGCGGCCGGCGTCACGATCCACGCGGGCGACCTGGAGCGTTTCCAGGCCTATGTGAGTGAGCGGCTCGCCGATCCGGTCAGCGCAGTCCGCCTCAACGACCACTTTCCGATCGACGCCACCCTGACGGCCGGCGGAGCGCAGCCCAGCATCGTGGCGGCCCTGGAGCGGGCGGGACCCTTCGGCTCGGGTCAGCCGGAGCCCGTTTTTGTCTTTCCTCAGCATCGGATCGTCGAGGCGCGGGAGGTCGGCAGTGGCGGCCATGTGCGGGTGAAGCTGCGCGGCGGTGACGGCTCCTTCATCGGCGGCATCGCCTTCCGGGCGGCGGGTCAGCCCCTGGGGGATGCCCTCTCCAGCGCCATAGGCAACACGCTGCACGTGGCCGGGACCCTGTCGGTCGACCGCTGGGGCGGCAACGAGAAGGTCGAGCTTCGGGTGATGGACGTCGCGAGGCCTGGATAAGTGCTCCTTTAGCGCTTGCCGTGCGGGAAGAACCCATCTATATGTCCGCCACCTCGGCGGCACAGCCCCGATCAAGCGGCCTTCGTCTATCGGTTAGGACACCAGCCTTTCACGCTGGGAAGAGGGGTTCGATTCCCCTAGGCCGCGCCACACGCGACTTCCCTTAAAGTCGACGTTTTGAATCGCCCCCGCAGGAACTAATCTCGATCTGCTCCATTCGAGGGTGAGCTTCGACAGTACCCTCCTTCCGACGCTGGATTCCTATGCCGCGCTTCTTCTTCAATATTCGGGACGGCTACGACCTCGACGAGGACGACGAGGGGATCGAACTTCCCGACGTCGAGGCGGCTCGCGCCGAGGCGCTCGCCACCGTAGAGGAGCTCCGCGACCAGCTCGCAGATGCGGGCAATATCGAGCTGGAAATCACCGACGAGACCGGCCGGCGGCTCCTGACCGTGCCCTTCTTCCGTGGCGGCCGGGGCGGCAGGCGCTGACCGGGGTCAGATTCGCGGGGCCTGTTCGAAGGCTGCGAAGGCTTCGTGCCGCAGGGCCGTCGGCTCGTCCAGGTATCGCGCGGAATGGTGGAAGACCGTCAGGTCCCGCACCCCCGCCTTCTTGGCCAGCAGCCCCGCCTGGAACGCGGTCAAATGCCGGGACGCGGCCGCGAGCTGGTGATCCCGCTCCAGAAAGACAGCCTCGATGAAGAGCTGGTCCGCCCCCCGGGCGAGGTGGAGGATCTTCTGCCTGTTCTCCTCCGTGAACGCCGTGTCGGTCACATAGGCGATCGATTGGCCGGGTCCCACGAAGAAGAGTCTGTCCGCGAGGTCCCGCAGCGGGACGATCCCCGATCCCGGAATGGCGATATGCGCCTCCAGGACCCTCGAGCGGATCAGGCTCTTGGCCTCGCGGAGCCAGGGTCCCTTGGGAAGGCCGAGACTTTCCAGCACGCCGCGCCGCACGTTCACGCGCAGGGTCTCCCTCAAGGCAAATCCGAGGCATGGAATCCCGTGATCCAAGGTGGCGGCTTCAATGAAGAAATCATCCTCCGAGAGAACCAGGTTCTCCGGCAGGTCGGGGCACTCCACCTCCTGCCGCATGAACACCTGACGGGCCGGAAACACGGCCTTCCGGGCGATCCGCGTGTCCCAGAACTCGCTCACATGGATCTGGAAATCGACCGAGGTCTCGTCGATGAGGTTCCAGGTGAAGCCTTGAAGCCGGTGCTCGACCCGATCGATGAAGCCGGGTGGGCCAAGGAGATGCAGGGGGCCGGGGCGGTGCAGGCATACACGCAGGAGCTGGTCGAAGCCGGCGAAGTGATCCACATGGGTGTGGGACACGAAGGCGTGCGTGACGCGCATGAGTTCGCGTGGGGAGAGCGGAGCCATGTCGCCGAGATCGAACAGGATCGCGCGGCGGCCATAGCGAAAATCGATGTAGAGGCCCGGGTCGTCGAAAGGGCCGTTGACCAGGCGCGGCTGAACCAGCCAGCTCATCGAGGCCGCAGAGCCCGCCACGCCGCGGCGAAGTCGCTCGCGTTGCGTCGGATATCCTCGACCGACATGGTGGGCGTGAACAGGGCGGAGCCCAGTCCGAAGCCGTCGGCGCCCGCCTCCACATAGGCCTTCATCGTGTCCGGCTTGACTCCGCCGACCGGGATGACGATCGCATCCTTCGGAAGCACCGCTCTCCAGGCTTTCACGACAGCCGGTGGGATGGCCTCGGCGGGAAAGATCTTGATGCCGTCCGCCCCGGCTTTCAGGGCCGCGAAGGCTTCCGTGGGCGTTGCGACTCCCGGCGTGCAGACGAGACGCAGTTCCTTGGCCCGGCGTATGACCTCGGTGTCCGCATGGGGCATGACGATCAGCCGGCCACCCGCATCCAGCACACCGTTGACGAGATCCGGTTCGAGAACCGTCCCGGCGCCGACAAGCACCTCCTCGGGCATGGTCCTCGCCAGGATCTCAATGCTGCGGAAGGGATCGGGCGAGTTCATCGGGACTTCGATGATGCGGAACCCTGCCTCCAGGAGAGCATAGCCGACCGCCTCGGCATTCTCCGGCTTCAACCCCCTCAGGATTGCGATCAGGGGAAGATCCTTCAAGAAGTCCTGCAACAGCAAAGCGGCATTCCTCACATGTGGTTCGTCGATTCGGTTCATGGGGCCATCCCGATCCCGTAACCGTCAACTCGCCTGAGGCGGTTTGGTTTGGATGCGGGCGAGCCACGGCCCGCTGGGCCGTGCCTCCGAGCTGCCGTGGAATTGCACCGCTCCGTGATGGTACGATAGGGAAGACACGAGCCGTCCGCTCAGCTTCCTGAGCGGGGAGCCTGTCGTGTCGAGAGGAATTATGAAGCTGCCTGTGAAGCCGCTCAGCCGCAACGTCAGGGGTGTCCTGGATCGGATCGACCTCTCGATCCTCGAGGCCCTCCGGGAGAACGGACGCATCACCTATCAGGCGCTGTCCGAGCGCGTGGGGCTTTCTGCGCGCCCGTGCCTCGAACGCGTGAAGCGCCTGGAGCAGAAGGGCGTCATCCGCGGCTACACCGCGTTGTTCGAGCCGTCGGTTCTCGGGCACGACATCATTGCCCTGGCCGGGATCAGCATGCGAGACCCCTCGGCCGCCGCGCGGCAGCGCCTGGAGCGGGCCCTGTGCGCCCATCCTGCCGTCGTAGAGCTCCAGGTGGTGAACGGGGAATACGACTACATCGCCCGGATGGTGGCATCCAGCCTTGCCGCCTATGAGGCGCTGACCGACGCCTTCCTGGCCGATCCCAGCTTCGGAATCGGCCGCATCCACACCACTTTCGTGCTCAAGACCCTCAAGAGTTTCGAGGGGTATCCCGTCCCCGACAGCGTGAATCGGGTCTGAGAGGTGGTCCCGACGACAGATCATGCTGCGCCCGACCCGGATTTCAGCCTCAACGGGAGCGGCGGACCCGTAACCTTGTCCATGGAGGTTTCCATGGATTTCATCACCCTCGAAAGATCTGTCACGGCGGCCAATTACGACCCTCTGCCGGTCGTCCTGCGGGAGGCGAAAGGCGTCTGGGCGACGGACGTGGAAGGGCGGCGCTATCTCGACATGATGAGCGCCTATTCGGCCGTCAGCCTGGGCCACGGCCATCCGCGCATCCTGCGGGCCATGGCGGAACAGGCGGCGAAGCTCGCGGTGACGAGCCGGGCCTATCACACGGAACTGCTCGGGCCGTTCCTGGAACGGCTGGTCGCGGTGACGGGCCTCGACATGGCGCTGCCCATGAACACGGGCGCGGAGGCGGTCGAAACGGCCGTCAAGGCTGCCCGGCGGTGGGGCTATCGCTTCAAGAAGGTCCCGAGCAATCGGGCGGAAATCATTGTCGCAGAAAACAATTTCCACGGGCGGACCACGACCATCGTCGGCTTCTCCTCCGACGAGTCGTACCGGGAGGATTTCGGCCCCTTTGCGGGCGGCTTCAGGCAGGTTCCCTTTGGGGATGTGGAGGCCGTTGCCGCCGCGGTCACGGAGAACACCTGCGCGATCCTGATCGAGCCGATCCAGGGCGAGGCAGGCATCGTCGTGCCGCCGGATGGGTATCTCCGTGAGCTGCGCGCCCTCTGCGACAGGCGCAACGTGCTGCTGATCCTCGACGAGGTCCAGTCCGGCCTCGGCCGGACCGGGCGCTGGTTCGCCCACCAGCACGAGGAGATCCGGCCGGATGGCCTCATCCTCGGCAAGGCGCTCGGGGGCGGGGTCTACCCCGTCTCCGCCTTCGTCGGAACGCGCGAGCTGATGAGCGTGTTCAATCCGGGCTCCCATGGCTCGACCTTCGGGGGCAACGCCCTGGCGGCACGGATCGGATTGGAGGCTCTCTCGATTATCGAGGAGGAGCGTCTCGTGGAGAGAAGCGCCGAGATGGGCGACTACCTCCTGACGCGCCTGCGCGACATGCGGAGCAACATCGTCAGGGAGGTGCGGGGGCGCGGCCTCTGGGTGGGAGTCGAGGTGGACACCAGCGTCGTTTCCGCCCGCGCGGTCTGCGATGCGCTCCTGGCGGACGGCGTTCTATCCAAGGACACGCACGGCACCACCCTGCGCTTTGCTCCGCCCCTCACCATCGGTCGTGAGGAGATCGACTGGGGAATGGAACGGATCGAGCGGGTCTTCGCCCGTGCCGTTCACTGACATGAAGGACCGGATTTTATGGCTCAGAACCTGAAGAAGAAGACCAACCAGCCGAGCCGGGCAGACCGTCTCGTGGCCTATCAGCCCCTCTCCGGCATGGTCGTGCCGCGCTTTGCGGGGATCTCCACCTTCATGCGGTTGCCTTATCTGCCGCCCAACGAAGCGCCGGGCGAGATCGACATTGCGCTGCTCGGCATCCCGTTCGACGGGGCGACCACCAACCGGCCCGGCACGCGCCTCGGCCCACGTCAGGTGCGGGAGGCGTCCTCGCTGATGCGTCTGGTGAACTACGGGACGCTGGTGGCGCCTTACGAGCTCTGCGCCTGTGCCGACGTTGGCGACGTGCCGGTCAATCCCGTCGACGTGCAGGATACCCTGCGCCGCATCGAGGCTGAGGTGTCGTATCTCCACAAGGGCGGCGTCACGCCCCTGTCGATCGGCGGCGATCACCTCATATCCTATCCGATCCTGCGGGCGCTCGGCTCCGAGCAGCCCCTCGGCATGATCCATGTGGATGCGCACAGCGACACCGGCGACACCTATTTCGGGGGCCAGAAGCTGACGCACGGCACCCCGTTCCGCCGGGCGATCGAGGACGGTGTGCTCGATCCGAAACGCATGGTGCAGATCGGCATCCGCGGGACGATGTACTCCAGGGACGAGCGCGACTGGGCGCTCGACCAGGGCATCCGTATCATCGACATGGAAGAGGTAGCGGAGAAGGGCGTTCCCTATGCCATCGCGGAAGCGCGCCGGGTCGTGGGCAACGGCCCGACCTACTTCACCTTCGACATCGACTCCATCGATCCCGCATACGCCCCCGGCACAGGAACTCCCGAGATCGGCGGGTTTACCAGCCGGGAGGCCCTGCAACTCGTGCGCGGCTTCCGCCACCTCAATCTGGTCGGGGCCGACATGGTCGAAGTCTCGCCGCCGCTCGACCAGTCCGGCGGCACCGCGCTCGTCGGCGCCTCCATCGCGTTCGAGCTGCTCTGCCTCCTGGCGGAGGCCCGCTCCGAGCGCGGCGAGACGCGCCTGAACGTCATCAAGGCTTAAGGAGCCCGGCGCAGGCACTGCTGCGCGGCGCGTGAAATGCGGGTCTGATCCTCGGCGGTGGTGGTGCCGGCGAGGATCTTCCGCCAGAGATCGGTCGCCCGCAGGTCGTCCACGATGCAAGAGCAGGTGGAGCGGCAAAGGGCCGGCTGCCCGTTCTGCTCGACGCAATTCGCCTCGCACTGCGCCCGGAAGGGGCGGGCCTCCGCCTTCGGGTTGGGGCCGACGACCTGGAGAACCCCATACAGGATCCCCAGCAGCACGATCTGGTGCACCAGGTAGATCGGAAGGCTCTTTCGTCCGGCCCAGACCAAGCCGTCGAACAGGCGGCTTCCGGCCCGCCAGCGGGCGAGGCCCATGGTTTCCCTGCGAGGAAGGAGAGCATTTCCTGCCGCGACGCCGAGCAGCACCAGGCCGAACCAGGGGAAGATCGGCACGTAATCGTTGGTGATCGGATCCTGGGAGCCCAGGCCGAGCCAGTCGAGCCACGGACGGTCGAGGGCCGGGTCGGTGAAGATCCAAGGTGCCGCGAGGCAGATGACAGCCGTCGCAAGGGCGAGGGCCGCGTGCAGCCTCAGGAAGGGCAGGGCGAGGATGCTCGACACGGCGATGCAATGCAGGATGCCGAAGAAAATGTAGCTCTGGGGGAACGCGAAGTAGGTCGCCACGGTGACCGCCAGCGCCGCTCCGCCCACCTTCGCGAGACGCCGCAGGAAGGGAGTTCTGCGAAAGCCCTGGGCATGGGCGAGGGCGAGACCGACGCCCGAGAGCAGGAGGAAAGATCCGGCAATTCCCCGAGCGAACCATCGCCAGGCAGGGACCTCGAGGATGTTGGTCTCGATCAGCCCGAGGAAGCTGAGGTCCCAGCTGAAGTGGTAGACGACCATGGCGCAGATCGCGACGCCGCGGGCGACGTCGAGGGCGTCCCATCGCTGGGCGGCGGCCTTGGCCTGGGGAGGAGATGCGGTCAAGTCGGTCTGTCCATGGGTGTGGGACACGCGGGGGATTCCGGTCTCCCGTGCCGTTTCCTATATCAGCTTCATGACCGATCGCATCGCGGCGTCAATCGCCACTCTCCAGCATATGGTCGAGGAAGCCCGCGTCATCGCCGGCTTCACCGGCGCCGGCATCTCGACGGAGAGCGGCGTGCCCGACTTCCGGTCTCCGGACAGCCCCTGGATGCGCAACAAGCCCATTCCGTTCGACGTGTTCCTGAAGAGCGCAGAGGCCCGGAAGGAGGCTTGGCGCCGGAAGTTCGCCATGGACGACCTCTATCGCGACGCCGCTCCGAGCCGGGGGCATCTCGGCATCGCCGCGCTGGTGAGGTCAGGGCGGATGCCGGCGGTGATCACCCAGAACATCGACGGCCTCCATCAGGCCTCGGGGCTCGCAGACCATGAAATCATCGAGCTGCACGGCAACGGGACCTATGCCAAGTGCCTTCGGTGCGAGCGGCCCCACGACCTCGCCTGGGTCCGGTCGCACTTCGAGGCAGAGGGGGAGCCGCCTTCCTGTGAGGCATGTGGCGGCGTCCTCAAATCCGCCACCATCTCCTTCGGCCAGGCCATGCCCGAGATGCCGATGCGCCGGGCGCAGAAACTGACCCTCACCTGCGACCTCTTCCTGGTCGTCGGATCCTCTCTCGTGGTCTATCCCGCAGCGGCCTTTCCGGCGCTGGCGAAGGAGAACGGCGCGAGGCTCGTGATTGTGAACCGGGATCCTACGCCGTTGGACGCGATCGCCGATCTTGTCGTCCATGAAGAAATCGGGAACGTGCTGGCGATTTTTATTCCAACAGTTTGAGGATCTTAGCCGACCGGCGGCAAATTCGTACTCGGACCGGACGTGTTTCTGGCTTCCCCTGACTCAGGACGATGTTATCCTCTCGTTAAGGATCTGGTTTCTGATTCGAGTCTGGGTTTTTTCATGACTAGCGATTACGGCTCCAACTCATTCAATCTCCGCGGGGAGAGGGCCTCCTTCGATACCAATCGTCGCGAGGACACGCGCCCAGCCTCGGAAGAGAATTCGCTCGAACTCGTCCAGGTCAGTGGACATATCAAGTGGTTCGACGTGGCCAAGGGCTTCGGATTCATCGTGCCCGACAACGGGCTGCCGGACGTCCTGCTGCATGTCACCTGCCTGCGTCGGGACGGGTATCAGGCAGCGAACGAGGGAGCCAGGATCGTCGTCGAGGCGGTCCAGCGGCCGCGCGGCCTTCAGGCCTTTCGGATCCTATCCCTCGACGAGTCGACCGCCCTGCATCCGTCGGAGCTTCCGCTGCCCCGCACGCACGTCCAGGTGGTGCCGACCAGCGGCCTGGAGCCGGCCGTGGTCAAGTGGTTCAACCGCCTGCGCGGCTTCGGCTTCCTGACCCAGGGAGAGGGCAAGCCCGACATCTTCGTCCACATGGAGACCCTGCGGCGCTACGGTATTGCCGAGCTGAAGCCGGGAGAGCAGGTATTCGTGCGCTTCGGCGACGGCTCCAAGGGCCTGATGGCGGCCGAGGTGCGCTTGGCCGATATGTCCCTGCCGCACTCCCATTGAGGAGTCGCCCCGTGCCGCATGCGTTTCGGGCCCTCGCCCTGGCGTGGGCCTTCTGTCTCTTCGTCGCGGGTGTGGCCTACGCGCAGGCGCTGGAGCCCCTCACGATCATCCAGCAGAATGGCCAGAAGCAAAGCTTCCAGGTCGAAGTCGCCCGGACCGAGGCCGACCGGGCCCGGGGCCTGATGTTTCGCCGGTCCATGCCGGCGGATCGGGGCATGCTGTTCGACTTCGGCAGGGTCGAACCCGTGGCCATGTGGATGCAGAACACCTACCTGTCCCTGGACATGCTCTTCATCCGTCCGGACGGGACGATCGCCCGGGTCGCGGCCAATACGGAACCTTTGTCGACCCGTACCATTCCCTCTGGCGAGCCCGTCCTGGCTGTCCTGGAGCTCAATGCCGGCACGGCGGCGCGCCTCGGAATCAAGGCGGGGGACCGCATCGAGCATCCCCTGTTCAGGCGCTGACGTTCTGGCGCTTGCCGGATCCGGGGTTCCCGTGATAGCCAACGGCACCTGGTGATGAATGCGGGGTGTAGCGCAGCCTGGTAGCGCATCTGCTTTGGGAGCAGAGGGTCGCGGGTTCAAATCCTGCCGCCCCGACCATCCTCACCGGCAAACGTTCGAGAGAGTGCCTGAACCCGATGTCCGCACGGATTTACAAGCCTGCCAAATCCGCAACGCAATCCGGCATGGCCCGGACGAAGCAGTGGCTCCTGGTCTTCGATCAGGACAGGCCGCGCGAGATCGAGCCGCTCATGGGATGGACCAGCTCGGGCGATACGCGGCAGCAGGTCCGCCTCTGGTTCGACACGAAGGAGGAGGCCATCGCCTACGCCCAGCGCGAAGGCATCGCGTACCGTGTCGAGGAGCCGCACGAGGTCAAGCGGCGCACCATCTCCTACTCGGACAACTTCAAGTTCAACCGCGTCGAGCCATGGACCCACTAAGTTCCAGATCTCGAGCAGGGGCCCCGTAGCTCAGCTGGATAGAGCAGCCGCCTTCTAAGCGGCAGGTCGCAGGTTCGAACCCTGCCGGGGTCGCCATTCAGCCCCATTGTCCGTGGATTCGGTCAGTTCCGCATCCGGCGCCCGCTCCTGTTTTCTCCTGCAAGGCAATCGGCCGGCGGTTCGGCCCGAGCCTGCTGGGCAAGGTTGCCCAGGGCGGGCTCGACGGCGATTTCCCGAATGATCTTGCCTCTGATCGCCTCAGTGAACTGCGATTTGTCGCGAACGGGGATCATGAAGGCTCCGGATCCGGCGATGACGCAGTCGCGGTAGTAATGGTCAAGGTTGTCGATGTCCCAGAACCCGTCGGGCCGCTTCAGCATGATCGGAAGGCCGTTGATCGTGATCCCCAGGGCCACGGCGTCGTCGCGGGCCCTGGTCACATTTCGCCCCTGGTTGTTCGGGCCGTCCCCGGACACGTCGATGACCTCCCGAGTGGCCTGAACTCCACTTTTTTGAAGCTGACTGACGCCGAAATCGATGGCTCCCGAGATGGAGGTGTAGCCGATGCGGCTTATGCTCCTTTGAGCCAAGTCGCTCGAGAATTTCATCGCGTCCTCGGGCTTCGCGATGATGGTCCAGGGGACGATGACCTCCTGGTATGATGCACCCGCCCATTCCACGTAGACGACCGCGATGCGTCCCAATGCCCCCTTGCGGATCGCCTCGTGGACGTCCGGTGAGCGAAAGGCCTCGACGAAGCCTTGCCGCTGCAATTCCTGCTCGTCGGTTTCCATGGAGAGGGAAACGTCCACGGCCAGCACCAGCGCGACATCGACTTCGGTCTCGCTCCGGGCGCCCCATGCTCCGGAGGCCAGGAGGCCGAGTGCCAGCAAGGCAGCGGTCACGCGGCGTCCGATGCCACACATCCTGACCTCCTGTCATGCCAGCGCATGTTATGTGCGGCTTGGCCTATGGCCTGTTCGTGCTCTGCGTTTCTCGACGCGCGTCCATCGGCGAGCAGCCGACGCGGCTGGTGTAGATCATCCATGCGAGGCTATACCCGAGACCTCCAGCCGCCAGGAGCCAAGCCCACGGGTTCTCCATTATACGCTGACTGAGAGGCTTGAGCGGGACTTCCCCGCGCCGCGTGGTGTCTGGAGACCTCTCGGGCCTCGCGCGCGCATTGGCACTGCTTTGATCGTCAGTGTCCCGTCCGGCTTCCGGGATGCCCTCGGCCAGGTCGCCCAGCGCGTCCCGGATCTGGTCGAGGAGGCTCTCGGCCAAATCTTGCTCGGCGTCCCGGTGGTCTTCTGCTCCGCCTGAAACCGGATCGGGCCGGTCGTGGCCCGACGTGCGACCGGGTCCGGCGTCCAGGCTTCGGTCGATGTCCAGAGTCCTTTGTCCGGTGCTTCGGCCCCTCCCGTGAGAGGCGGATTGGCTGCTGGCGGTTGCGTTCGCCATGGGTATCTCCACCGAATGGCTCAGGCCAGGCTGCCGCCCGGCCTCGCTTCACCGCATCAACGTCGGGCCGGTGGCCCCGTTCCGAGCGGCACAACTATATGAATGGCCAAGTTGCAACTCATGCGAGCGCCAGCGGTTGTGGGTGAAGACATGCATGAACTCTCTGAACCAAGCTCTCCTGGGGCATCAGGAAATGCCATGGCTTCCAAGTTCAGCTCGGAGAACGGCATCGGCGGCTCCCACAGGGGCGGCCGCCATGCAGGCTTGAACAATCCATACGACCGCTCACCAAAGAGCGCCCGCCTGGCGGCTGCGGTGGGGCACTGCCTGCGCTCCCGCTGGGTGGCTTCGCGTGCCGAACCTCTGCCCGAAAATCTTGCTGTCCTCGTCCGGCGGTTGGAGGAGCTGGATTCGAACGAGGAACGAGAAGAGGCGCAGTGAGCATAACGTCGGCTCCGGCAGGCAGCTGCGTTGCCCGCGCGGACCTGCGCGGATCCCTGGCGGCACAGCATGAATGTCGGTGGGGTGGACGCCGCGTTCCGGGCTTCATGGCTTCTTCGCTCCGGGGGGCTGCAGGCGAAGAAGTGGTGGGGGGAGCTAGGACTCGAACCTACGTAGGCTTGATAAGCCAGCGGACTTAACCGTCCGCTCCCTTTGCCGCTCGGGCATCCCCCCTCGCGATCGCCGTGCCTACAAGAGAAGACGCTCCATGCTTTGCGTTATTCCGCGACGGCTGAAAAATTTCGGCTTTGACGCGGATTGCGCTGCCGTCCGGCGCCGCCATACTCCAGGCGGTCACCACAACCGTCGGGATCGACAATGAGCGACACAAGCCCGGACGAGGCGCTCACATCACCTTCGGTAGCCCGCAACCGGGAGCCGATCCTGGCGGTGCTGCGGCAGGTTCTGCCGCAGAGCGGTCTCGTGCTGGAAATCGCGAGCGGCACCGGCGAGCATGCCGTTCATTTCGCAGGTGCCCTGCCGACCCTGACGTGGCAGCCCACCGACCCCGACGAGGCAGCTCTCAGAAGCATCACGGCCCATCGGGCGGCCGCCGGCCTGCCGAACCTTCTCGCGCCGATCTTCCTCGATTCGTCCTCTCCTGAGTGGCCTGTCGCCCGCGCGAATGCCGTCGTGGCGATCAACATGGTGCATATCAGCCCATGGAGAGCGACGCAGGGGCTCATGTCTGGAGCCGGGCGCGTGCTTCCGACCGGAGGCGTGCTGTATCTCTACGGAGCCTATAAGGAGCACGGGATGCACACGGCTCCGAGCAATGCCGCCTTCGATCAGGATCTGCGCAGGCGCAATCCGGAATGGGGAATACGCGATCTCGAAGAAGTGATCGGCCTCGCCGAAGGCTGCGGATTGTCGTTCCACGCGCGCATCCCGATGCCTGCGAACAACCTGAGCCTCGTCTTCAGGCGTTGATTTCACGAGGGAAGCGGTCTGAAGTCCCTCCGTGAGCGGCCGGGCGGGGATAAACTGCCAGGGTTCGAGGTTTCCCTTTCGACCGTCGCTCCGGCGAACTGGATACTGAAACCTGGATGCGGGCTCCATCGGAGGCCGCGGCCATCGAGGTCCTCCACGTTCATCTCTCCGGGGGCGAGCCGTCGGCTCGGGCTGGCATCGAGGAGGTCACTGCCCAATGTGCGCGTGAGGGGGCAGCGACCGATCCCGCCTGCAGGCTCTCGCCGCACCGCGCAGCGATCCAGCGCCTCGCCGCGGTTGAGGCAGGCGCGGAACCGCCGCCTTACGAATACCAGGCCATGAGCCGGCCTGGCATCGCCTGAAGTGGAATGCGGGCAGGAGGTATCCGGTCCGTGCGGAGCGCAGCCGGACAACCGGAACTTCCGGGTTGCATAGCGCGCCCAGGGCGAGCACTCTTGGAAAAAGAGATAAGAGTTCGGGTGAGGAAATGCCGAGGCCTGCCGAGTGGGATCCGGTGCGTGCGAGCGAGATCGTCGCGGCGCATGCTTCGCTGGAGGGCCCACTGATGCCGATCCTCCATGCTCTTCAGGATGAGTTCGGCTACATCCCCGAGGAGGCAGTGACGCTGCTGGCCTCCCACCTGAACCTGTGGCGGGCCGAGGTTCACGGGACCATCACCTTCTACCATGACTTTCGCCGCCGGCCCGCCGGCAGACACGTACTGAAGCTCTGCCGCGCCGAGGCCTGCCAATCTATGAATGGTCCTCAGCTGGCGCGCGACCTGCTGGCGACGCTTGGCATCGAATGGGGGGAAACCACTTCCGATGGTGTTCTGACAGTCGAGGGCGTCTACTGTCTCGGGCTTTGCGCCTGCGCTCCCTCGGCCATGTTTGACGGGGAGCCCATCGGCAGGCTCGACAGGGAGAAGCTCGACACGGTCGTCCGGGAGGCGAGGGGACAATGAGCCGGGTCTTCATCTCGCAGGATGCGGCGTCTCTTGCTTGCGGCACGGCGCGGGTGGCCCGAACGATCAGGGGGGAGGCGGCCAGCCGGGGCCATCCCCTGGAGATCGTATCGACGGGATCGAGAGGCCTCTTCTGGCTGGAGCCGCTGGTCGAGGTCGAAACGCCCGAGGGACGAATCGCCTACGGACCGCTCGAACCCTCGGACATCCCCAGCCTGTTCGATGCCGGCTTCCTGAAGGGCGCTGCCCATCCCCGGCGCTTGGGCCGCCTGGAGGACCAGCCATACCTTTCCCGGCAGATGCGCCTCACCTTCGCCCGCTGCGGCATCGTCGATCCGCTCTCCGTCGACGACTACCGGGCATCGGGCGGCTATGCCGGGCTGGAGCGTGCCCTCTCCACGGAGCCGCAGGCGGTCGTCGACGAGGTCAAGCTCTCCGGCCTGCGCGGGCGGGGCGGAGCCGGTTTCCCAACCGGCATCAAGTGGAACACCGTTCTCCACGCCGAGGCTGAGCGGAAGTACATCGTCTGCAATGCGGACGAGGGCGACAGCGGCACATTCGCCGACCGCATGCTCATGGAAGGCGATCCCTTCTCGCTGATCGAAGGCATGACCATCGCGGGCGTCGCGGTCGGCGCCGACAAGGGATTCATCTACATCCGCTCGGAATATCCCCACGCCTACAGGACCATGACGAAGGCCATCGAGCTGGCGACAAGGGCAGGCTTTCTCGGTCGTTCCGTGATGGGGTCCGGTCGCGCCTTCACCCTGGAAACGCGCCTCGGGGCCGGTGCCTATATCTGCGGCGAGGAGACATCGCTTCTGGAGAGCCTGGAGGGCAAGCGCGGAATGGTGCGGGCGAAGCCGCCGTTGCCGGCCGCAAAGGGGCTTTTCGGGGAGCCGACGGTGGTCAACAACGTGGTGTCCCTCGCCACCGTGCCCTGGATCCTGGCCCATGGCGGACAGGCGTATGCGGACTTCGGCATGGGACGCTCCCGCGGCACGCTGCCAGTCCAACTGTCCGGCAACGTCAGGCGCGGCGGCCTCATCGAGCTCGCCTTCGGAGCGACCCTGCGCGAGATCGTCGAGGATTTCGGCGGCGGCACCGCGACGGGCCGCCCGATCAAGGCGGTCCAGGTCGGCGGTCCCCTCGGGGCCTATTTCCCGGTATCCATGCTGGACCTTCCCCTGGATTATGAGGCGCTAGCGGCGGAGAAGGGCCTCCTCGGCCATGGCGGCATCGTGGTTTTCGACGATCATGTCGACCTTGCCCGGCAGGCCCGCTTCGCGTTCGAGTTCTGCGCCGCGGAGAGCTGCGGCAAGTGCACGCCGTGCCGGGTCGGGGCGGTGCGCGGCGTTGAGGTCATGGACCGCATTATCGCCGGCATCGAGCCCGAGAAGAACTTCGAGGTTCTCGAGGATCTCTGCACGCTGATGACCGACGCCTCGCTCTGCGCCATGGGCGGGCTGACCCCCGTACCGGTTCTGAGCGCATTGACCCATTTCCCGGACGACTTCGACTGGGCGCCACGGTTTCCCGCCGCGGCCGAGTGATGGAGCGCCTCATGCCTTTGATCAGGGAAGTTGATTACGGCACGCCCATCCGCAGGACCGGCAAGACGGTCACGCTGACCGTCGACGGCCAGTCGATCACGGTACAGGAGGGCACCTCGGTCATGGCGGCCGCCATGATGCTGGGAACAGAGATCCCGAAGCTCTGCGCGACGGATTCCCTCGGACCCTTCGGCTCCTGCCGCCTCTGTCTAGTCGAGATCGACGGCAGGCGCGGAACGCCGGCCTCCTGCACGACTGTTGTCGAGGAGGGCATGGTCGTGCGCACCCAGACCGAGCGGCTGGCGAAGCTCCGCCGCGGAGTGATGGAGCTCTACATCTCCGACCATCCGCTCGATTGCCTGACCTGCTCCGCGAATGGCGACTGCGAGCTGCAGGACATGGCCGGCGCCGTCGGCCTGCGCGAGGTCCGGTACGGCTACGACGGAGCCAACCATCTCGACGCGCCCAAGGACGAGTCGAACCCCTATTTCACCTTCGAGGATTCGAAATGCATCGTCTGCTCGCGCTGCGTGCGCGCATGCGAGGAGGTACAGGGAACTTTCGCCCTCACCATCCAGGGGAGGGGGTTCGAGTCCCGCGTCTCACCCGGAGGAACGGATTTCTTCGGGTCGGAATGCGTGTCGTGCGGCGCCTGCGTCCAGGCCTGTCCGACGGCAACCCTGAACGAGAAGAGCGTCGTTCGGCTAGGCACGCCGGAGCATTCGGTGGTCACGACCTGCGCCTATTGCGGCGTCGGCTGCTCGTTCAAGGTCGAGATGAAGGGCACCACCGTGGTGCGCATGGTTCCTTACAAGGACGGGAAGGCGAATGAAGGGCATTCCTGCGTCAAGGGACGCTTCGCTTGGGGCTACGCCACGCACAAGGATCGCATCACGAGACCCATGATCCGGGAGAAGATCACGGATCCGTGGCGCGTGGTCTCCTGGGAGGAGGCGATCGGCCATGCGGCGAGCGAGTTCAAGCGCATCCAGGCGAAATACGGACGCGATGCCATCGGCGGCATCACGTCCTCCCGCTGCACCAACGAGGAGACGTTCCTGGTCCAGAAGCTCGTGCGGGCAGGCTTCGGCAACAACAACGTGGATACCTGCGCTCGCGTCTGTCATTCGCCCACCGGCTACGGGCTCAAGACGACGCTCGGCACCTCGGCCGGCACCCAGGACTTCGCGTCCGTCGACCACGCCGACGTGATCGTGGTGATCGGCGCGAACCCGACCGACGGGCATCCGGTCTTCGCCTCGCGGATGAAGAGGCGCCTACGCGGGGGAGCCCGCCTCATCGTCATCGACCCGCGCCGGATCGATCTCGTGAGATCGCCCCACGTGGAGGCGGATTACCATCTTCCGGTAATGCCCGGCACCAACGTCGCGATGATCAACGCCATTGCGCATGTGATCGTGACCGAAGGGTTGGTCGACGAGGAGTACGTGCGCGAGCGCTGCGAGCTGGATGCCTTCCAGGACTGGGCCCGCTTCATCGCCGACGAGCGCCACTCTCCCGAGGCCGTGGAGCACGTCACCTGCGTTCCTGCTGCGGATGTGAGGGGCGCCGCCCGACTCTACGCGACGGGCGGCAACGCGGCGATCTACTACGGTCTCGGCGTGACGGAGCACAGTCAGGGATCGACCATGGTCATGGGCATGGCCAACCTCGCCATGGCGACCGGCAATATCGGAAAACCGGGAACCGGGGTAAACCCCCTGCGCGGGCAGAACAACGTCCAGGGCTCCTGCGACATGGGCTCGTTCCCGCACGAATTCTCCGGCTACCGGCACGTGTCCGACGATGCCACCCGGCAGATGTTCGAGGCCGTGTGGGGCGTCGGGCTCGAGCGGGAGCCGGGACTTCGCATTCCCAACATGCTCGACGATGCGGTCGCCGGGACCTTCAAGGCGCTCTACATCCATGGCGAGGACATCGCCCAGTCCGACCCCGACACGCAGCACGTGACGGCTGGGCTGAAGGCCATGGAGCTCGTGGTCATTCAGGACATCTTCCTGAACGAGACCGCCAAATATGCCCACGTGTTCCTCCCGGGCTCCTCGTTCCTGGAGAAGGACGGCACCTTCACCAATGCGGAGCGGCGCATCAATCGCGTCAGAAAGGTCATGCCGCCGCTGGGCGGCCTCGCGGACTGGGAGGTCACCATGGCCCTCTCGAACGCGCTGGGATACCCGATGAGCTATACCCATCCGAGCGAGATCATGGACGAGATCGCCCGCCTCACCCCGACCTTCGCGGGAGTGTCTTACGAGAAGCTGGATCGGCTGGGATCGATCCAATGGCCGTGCAACGACGCTGCTCCAGAGGGCACCCCGATGATGCACGTCGGCAAGTTCGTCCGCGGCAAGGGCAAGTTCATGATCACGGAGTTCGTGCCGACCGAGGAGCGCACCGGACCACGGTTCCCGCTGATCCTCACGACCGGCCGCATCCTGTCGCAGTATAACGTCGGGGCACAGACGAGGCGTACGGAGAACAGCCGCTGGCACGAGGAGGACGTGCTGGAAATCCATCCCTTCGACGCCGAGATCCGCGGCATTCTGGATGGCGACCTCGTCTCGCTGGAGAGCCGTTCCGGCGACATCGCCCTGAGGGCCAGGATCAGCGAGCGGATGCAGCCGGGGGTGGTCTACACGACCTTCCACCATGCCAAGACCGGCGCGAACGTGATCACGACCGACTATTCGGACTGGGCAACGAACTGTCCCGAGTACAAGGTCACGGCGGTTCAGGTGCGCCGGACGAACCGTCCGTCCGATTGGCAGGCCCGGTTCTTCGAGGAGGACGCGGCCCTGAAGCGTATCGATACCCATGCCGACGCCGCAGAATAAGGCCGACCGGCCGAGCAGCGAAGCGGTCGAGGAACCGACCGTCGTCCTTGCTTTCGACGGAAGCGGCCCCGTCAGGGGTGTCCGCGCGGTCCCATCCGAGGTGCCGGTCAACGTCATCTATGGCGGTGTGCCGTTTGCGGTCATGATGACGACGCCGCGCGACCTCGAGGACTTCGCGGTGGGGTTCAGCCTCACGGAGGGCGTGATCCAGAGCCCGGACGACATCCGGGGCATCCGCATCGAACCCGAGGAGCGGGGTCTGCGCCTCGCGGTCGATCTCACGCCTAACCGCCTTCACGAGCACCTCGCCCGAAAGCGCGCCCTGTCGGGTCGCACCGGCTGCGGCCTGTGCGGCATCGACGATCTCGATGCGCTTCCTCGATCCCGCCCCCTCACGGGCGAGGCTCCCAGGATTTCCCTCGCGGCCATCCGCAGGGCGTTGACCATGCTCGACGGCATGCAGGAACTGAACGAGCGCACGCGTGCGGTTCATGCCGCGGCCTGGGCGGATCTCGACGGAACGATCAGTTGGGTGCGCGAGGACGTCGGGCGCCATAATGCCCTCGATAAGCTCATTGGTGCGCTCTTTCGCCAGGGCACCCGAGCCGACGGCGGTTTTGTCCTCGTGACGAGCCGCTGCTCCTTCGAACTGGTGGAGAAAATCGCGGCGTTCGGGGCCCGAACCCTCGTCGCCATCTCGGCTCCGACCTCGCTTGCCCTGGAGCGTGCCAGGCATCTCGACATCACCCTGGTCGGGATCGCTCGGCGGGACTCGGTGACCGTCTTTCATGGGTTGGAGCGCATCTGTGTCGAGGGTGCCTACGCATGAGCGTTGAAAAGCTGGTCCGCATGGCGAGGCAGATCTCCGATTTCTTCCGCCCCTATCCGGAGGAGCAGGCGGTCAACGGCATTCACGATCACCTCATGGCCTTTTGGACGCCCACCATGCGAGCTGCGCTCCTCGCCTATGCGAGCGAAGATGAGGGCAAGCTGGATCCGCTGGTGGTCAGGGCCTTGCAGAGACTCCGGTCCGCCAGGAGCCCGATCGAAAAGGAGGTGGCCGGGCCGGAGAAGGTGGGAGAGTTGGGCAGCGACGCAGGGTAGGCGAGGGAGCAGCTTCAGGACTTCTTCCGCGGCTTCGAGACTTCCGCCCAATCGGTCGAAACCCTCCGTCCACCGACCTCTACGGCAACGGGAGGCCGAAGGGGCGGGCCCGCCTGCCTCGGCGCTAAAGTGTTCGACACTCAGTCTATCGTGGCAACGCTCATGTCGCCCTGCTCGGACAGCCGCGGCCCGAATTGCGAGGTGCTGACCGTCGGACGTCCGGTGATGAGCTCCGCGCAGCGGCTGCCCAGCATCATGGCCGGCGCGTTCGTATTGCCTGCATTGATGTTCGGCATGGCCGAGAGGTCGCAGACCCGCAGGTTCTCGATGCCGCGGACGCGGAGCCTGGAATCGAGCACCGCCATGGCATCGTTGGATGTGCCCATGCGACAGGTGCCGGCCGGATGATAGTTCGTTTTCACGAAGCGCCGGCAATGCTTCATGATCGCCTCGTCGCTGAGATCGTTCGGATCGGGGATGGCAATATGGTCGATCCGCTCGGCCAGTGGGCTCGCCTGGAACGCCCGCAGGAAAAATCTCTGCCCGTCGATCATGGTGCGGAAATCGTCCGGATCCTTCAGCAGGTTAGGTGACACCAGCGGCATGTCGTCCGGGTTCGCAGAGCGTAGGCGTACATAGCCGCGGGATTTCGGCTTGATCACCACCGTGGTCACCGTCAGTCCGTACGTATCCTCTACGAGGCCGAGGGTGTCCCGATCGAGATAGACGATCGGGACGCAGAAGGCCTGGATGGTCGGCTCACCGTTCGGATCCGCCGGATTGACGAAAGCGCCCGCCTCGACGCCGGCAGACAGGATCGGCCCGCTGCCGAACAGGCGGAAATGAATGCCGTTGAGCAGCATCCGCCAGCCGACGCCCTGCTTGTAATAGCCGTAAGGTCCGTTCGCCTTGGCGATGATCGGTACTTCGGGATGGTCGATCAGGTTCTCTCCCACGCCCGGGAGATCCGCGATGCATTCGATCCCGTGCTCCTTCAGCTGGTCGGCCGGCCCGATCCCGGACAGCATGAGGAGTTGAGGAGTGACGAGCGAACCGGCCGCAACGATGACCTCCCCATCCGCATAGACGCGATGGTCGGTTCCGCGTGCGTCGCGATAAGTCACGCCGACCGCTTTGCCGTTCTCGATCTCGATCCGGCGAACCCGCGATTTGAGGCGGATGACCAGGTTCGGGTTGTCGGCCAGCGGCGCGAGGAATGCATAGGCCGCGCTGCTGCGCCTGCCGCGCCTGTTCATGAACTGATAGAAGCCGACCCCCCGCTGCGTCGGTCCGTTGAAGTCGTAATTGAACGGCTCACCCAACGCCTGCACCGCCTGCACGAACCAGCGGGACATGTCGTTGATGTGGCCCGGATCCGAGACGAGCAGCGGCCCGTCCGCGCCATGCAGCTCGTTGTAGAGCCTGTTGTTGCCTTCCATGGTGCGGAAATGCGGCAGCACGTCCGACCAGCCCCAGCCCGGATAGTCGTTCTCTCCCCGCAGCATCTCGTGCCATTCGTCGTAATCCGACGGCCTGCCGCGCATATAGACCTGGGCGTTCACCGAGGAGCCGCCGCCGAGCACGTTGGCCTGCGGAATATCATGCACGCGGCCACCGAGATGCTCCTGCGGTATCGTGTGGTGATAACGCATGTACTTGCTGCCGTTGATCATCTTGAAGATGCCCGGTGGCATATCCAGGAGCGGATGGCGATGGGAATGCCCGCCTTCGAGCAGGAGTACGCGCGCTCCCTCGTTAACCAGCCGCGCAGCCGCCACCGAACCCGAGGAGCCTCCGCCGACGACGATGTAGTCGAAACGCTCTTTCATTGCCGCACCATGCAGGTGGTTGAAGTCAGGCCCTGATCCGCTCGAGACCCTGCCAGTCGAATTCGATGCCGTGTCCCGGGCGGTCCGGAGCCAGCGCAAAGCCGTCCTGGATCTTCAGCGGTTCGGCGATGTAGCGCTCGAGCCCGAAGCCATGCGCTTCGAGGTACGAGCGGTTGGGGCAGGCGGCGAGGAGGTGGACGGTCACGTCGTGCGCGCCATGGCTCGTGACCGGCAGGTTGAAGGCCTCGGCCAGATGGGCAATCTTCATGAACGGCGTCACGCCGCCGCAATTGGTGACGTCCGGCTCCGGATAGGTCACTGCGCCACCCGCCACGTAGAGTTTGAACTCCCAGAGGGTGCGAAGATTCTCACCCGCCGCGATAGGCAGACCGCCCTCGCGCACGATGCGGGCATGGCCCGCCGGGTCGTCGGGGATGGTCGGCTCTTCGAGCCACGTCAGATCGAAGGGCTGGAGGGCGCGGGCCGCCCGGATGGCGCCGTCGACGCTCCACTTCATGTTGGCGTCGACCATCAGCGGGAAGCCGGTCCCGAGATGCTCCCGCATCGCCTTGACCCTCGCGACGTCCTCGTAGAGGTTGGCGCGCCCCACCTTCATCTTGATGGCCCGGAAGCCTTTCTTCAGGTTGTCGTCGGTCTGGTGCAGGAGCTTGTCGAGTGGCAGTTCGAGGTCGATCCCACCGGCATAGCAGGGTACGCGCGGATCGTAGCCGCCAAGGGCCTTCCAGAGAGGAAGGTTGGCCCGTTTCGCCTTCAGGTCCCAAAGGGCCATGTCGAAAGCCGAAAGGGCCAGAACGGTGGGGCCGCCACGTCCGCCGTAATGCAGAGCCCACCAGGCCTTGTGCCAGAGGCGCTCGATCTCGTCCGCCTCCTCTCCGTCCATGATTTCCGGAAGCTCGCGCGACAGGATCGCGTCGATGGCGGCACCGTTCCGTCCGACGGTGAAGGTATAGCCGACGCCCTCCGCTCCGTCGCCGTCGCGGATGCGCACCGTGTTGAGCTCGAAGGCGCGCATCTCGCCATGTGTCGAATCCGTCAGCACGGTCGGAAGCGGGATGCGGTAGAAGCCTGTTTCGATGGAGGTGATCCGGGGCATGGACTTTCTCGTGGAGGCGCGGTTCGTGTTCCGTGGCAGGATTGTCCGTGTCAGGCCGTCTCCTCGGTGCGCATGCTCAAGCGCGCCTGGATCGCCACGACGAGGAGCAGGAACGCGCCCCGGATGACCGACTGCCAGTAGGCCGAGAGGCTGATCCAGCCGAGGCCGTTCTCGAAGTTCAGGATGTTGAAGATGAGGCCGAGGAGGAGGACGCCGGCGAGCGTCGATCCGACAGAACCGACCCCTCCCGTCAGAAGGGTGCCGCCGACGACCACGGCCGCGATGGCGAACAGCTCCCATCCCACGCCCTCGATGGGCTGGCCTGCCCCGAACTGGGCCGCAAGGATCACGCCCGCAAGGCCCGAGAGGCCGCCGCTCGCGAGATAGACGAGCGCCTTCACCCGGTCGGCCGGAAGTCCCATGAGCCGTGCCGCATCCTCGTTGCCGCCGATGGCCAGCACGGTGCGGCCGAAGGAGGTGAGGTTGAGCACGAGGGAGCCGAGGAGGTAGGCCACGAGGGCGATCCAGGCAGGAATGGGGAAGCCCAGGAAATCCCCCTGTCCCAGTTCCGTGAAACCGGATTCGTAGGAGACGGATACGGACTGGTTGCCTGCGAGCAGCAGCGCACATCCGCTTGCCGCCAGCATCGTCGCCAGTGTCGCGATGAAGGGTAGTATGCTGAGCCGCGTGATGATGACGGCGTTGACCGCGCCCACCGCCAACCCGGCAGCCAGTCCTCCGAGGAGGCCCGGCACGGCGCCGTAGGGGGAGAGCAGCGCCGCCACGACGCTTCCGAGCGCCGCCGTGGAACCGACCGAGAGGTCGATCCCGCCCGTGATGATGACGAAGCACATGCCCAGCGCCACGAGGGCGAACATGCTGTTGTATCGCAGCACGGAGAGCACGTTGAAGGCGCCGAGGAAGTTGTCGTAGCGCAGCCAGCCGAACAGGATGAGCGCCACGAGGGCGAGGAGGACGCCGAAGCGCCCGACGTTTCGAAGCAGCTTGAGAGAAGTGATGCTGCCCATGGCCGGCCTCAACGTTGCCCCTGCCGCTGGAACCAGACGGCGAGCACGATGATGCCGGCCTTCGCCACGAGGGCGGCGGCATCCGGAACGCCGTTGGCGAGAAGAGTGTAGCGGACGAGCTGGATGATGAGCGCCCCAACCAGGGTGCCGACCACCGTGGCGCGGCCGCCGGTGAGGAGCGTCCCGCCCACGGCGACGGCGGCGATCGCGTCCAGCTCCATGCCGAGGCCGACGAGATTGGCATCGGCGGCGGAGTTGCGGGCGATCACGATCAGGCCGGCGATCCCCGAGAGCAGGCCGCTGATGAGGTAAACGCGCTGCTTCACCGAGGCGACAGGAACGCCGGCCAGGCCTGCCGCGCGTTCGTTGCCGCCGATGGCCAGGATCTGCCTGCCGAACACGGTCCGCCGCAGCATCCAGGCCGCGGCGACCACGATGGCGAGCATCAGGATGGCCTGGAACGGGATCCCGAAGACCCGGCCGAGACCGATGAACTGAAACTCCGGCAGGCTGAAGACCTGCAGGTTGCCATTGGTGAACACCTGCGCGATGCCCCGTCCTGCGATGAAGAGGACGAGGGTCGCGATGATGGGCTGGATGCGCAGGCGGGTGACGAGCCAGCCATTGAACCACCCGAGAGCGCCGGCCGCGATAACCGGCAGCACGAAGGCAAGCGCGATGCCGACCATCGGGTGGGGGAGGGGAAAGAGCTTGCCGAGGAAGATCAGCGGGGCCAGGGCGCCGGCGATGGCCATGAGAGCGCCGACGGAAAGGTCGATCCCGCCGGTCGCGATGACGAGCGTCATGCCGACGCCCACGATGACGATGGTGCAGACCTGCGTCAGGTTGACGTTGAGGGTCTGCCAGGTGGCGAAGTTCGGTGTGATGGCGAGATTCACCAGAACGAGCAGAGCCAGAGCGACCCAGGCGCCGTGCCGTGTCAGGAAGGTCTTGGTATCGAACCGGGCCGCTCGTCGTGTCGGCGGGAGAGTGGTTGCGGTCTCAGCCATGGGCGCCCCCCCGGGCATCGCTCTCCCCGTGCGCCATGGCGGCCATCACGGATTGCTCGTTCACGGCATCGCCCCGCAGCTCCGCGACGGTATAGCCGTCACGAAGCACGAAGATCCGGCTTGCAGCCTCGACCACCTCCTCCAGCTCCGAGGAGATCATCAAGACGCCGAGGCCCTGTCCGGCAAGCTCCCGGATAAGGCTGAGGATTTCCGCCTTGGCTCCGACGTCGATGCCACGGGTCGGCTCGTCCAGGATCAAGAGCCGGGGGTTCATGCAGAGCCAGCGGGCGAGAAGGACCTTTTGCTGGTTGCCCCCCGACAGTTCGCGGATTCGCTGCTCCGGGCCGGAGCAACGGATTCCCAGGCGCCGGATGAAGTTGTCCACAATCTCGCGGCTGCGGGTCTCGTCTACGATGCCGCGCCGTGCGAGCTGCGGCATGAGCGCGAGGGTCAGGTTCTCGCGCACCGACATGTCCGGGATGATGCCCTCGAGCTTTCTGTCCTCGGAACAGAAGCCCATCCCGGCCCGAATAGCGTCGGAGGGCTCCGCAATGGCGTTCTCGGCTCCCGCGAAGCGTATGGTGCCTCCGTCCGGCCGATCTGCGCCGAACACGGCGCGGGCGGTTTCCGTCCGCCCAGACCCGAGCAGCCCCGCAAGGCCGACGATCTCGCCCGCGTGCACGTCGAAATCCACGTCGCGAACCTTGCGACCGATGGCGAGATCCCGAACCGACAGGACCGGCTCCTGTCCGCCGTCGACGGCATCAGCCGCCCGATGCCCTTCGTGGAGCACCTGCGTAAGTTCACGGCCGAGCATGGTCGTCACCAGATCGAGCCTGGAGAGCTCCTGCATCCGGGCCACCTGAACCGTCCGGCCGTCCCTCATGATGGTGACCCGGTCGCAGACGGCATATAGCTCGTCGAGCTTGTGGCTGACGAAGATGACGGAGACGCCCGCCGCCTTCAGCTGCCGGATCACGTTGAAGAGGATCTCGACCTCGCGCTCGTCCAAGGAGGAGGTAGGCTCGTCCATGATGACGAGCTTCGCGTCGAAGCCGATGGCCCTGGCAATGGCGACCATCTGCTGAATGGCTGTCGGATAGGCCATGAGGGGCCTGTGCACATCGATATCGATGTTGAAGCGCGCAAGAAGCCCGCGGGCATCCGCATGCATGGCCGGCCAGTCGAGGAGTCCGAACCGGCGCCTCTCCCGCCCGAGGCAGATGTTCTCGGTCACCGAGCGATACGGCACCAGGTTGATCTCCTGGTAGATCGTGCTGATGCCGGCTGCCTGCGCTTCCTGCGGCGCGTCGAAGGCAACGGGACGACCGTCGAACGTGATCTCGCCGGCATCCCTGGCGTAGTATCCGGTCAGGATCTTGATCAGCGTCGACTTCCCGGCACCGTTCTGGCCGATGAGCGCATGAACCTCGCCCGTCTCGACCTCCAGTTCGGCCGCGCGAAGCGCCGGCACGCCGGCGAAACGCTTGTCGATCCCGCGCATGGTGAGGAGGGGCGCCATGGAAGGTCGGTTTCCTGTCATGCCGTTGAGAGGACCGCTGCCCTCTTTCGGAGGGCAGCGGTCCTGGGATCAGTAGGCGTCGGCAATGAGCTGGGCCGCATTCGACTTGTCGAAGAAGCGGTCGGTGTTCACCACCCATGGCTCGATCTGCTCGCCCTTCGCGTAGCGCGCCAAGGTCTCGAACGCCTTCGGGCCGAACTTCGGATTGCACTCCACCGTCGCGAGCATCTTGCCGTCGATGATGGCCTGCAGCGCGTCGCGAGTCCCGTCGATGGAGACGATGATCACGTCCTTGCCGGGCTTCTTGCCGGCGGCTTCGAGGGCCGCAATGGCCCCGATCGCCATTTCGTCGTTGTGGGCATAGATGGCGGTTGCGTCCGGGTGCGCCTGCAGGAGCGTCTCGGCCACCTGGCGGCCCTTGTCTCGGGCGAAGTCGCCGGACTGGGACGCCACGATCTTCATGCCCGGATGGGCCTTGATGTACTCCTCGAAGCCCTTGCGCCGGTCGTTTGCCGGCGAGGAGCCCGTCGTGCCTTCGAGCTGGATGATCTTGGCGTTTCCGTTCATCGCCTTGGTGAGGGCCTCGGCAGCGCGCTTGCCTTCGTCGACGAAGTCCGACCCGATGAAGGTCACATAGTCCCGGCCCGCCTTGGCGAGGCTCTGGTCCACGTTGCGGTCGAGGAGGATGACCGGGATCCCGGCCTTCTTGGCGGCCATGACCGCGGGAATGAGCGGCTTCTCCTCGCGCGGCGCAAGGAAGATCAGATCGACGCCCTGGGCGATCATCGAATTGACGTCCGCCACCTGCTTGGCGGCGGAGCCTGCGGCATCCGTGTAGACGAGCTGGTGTCCGAGCTTGGCCGCCTCCGCCTTCATGCTCTCGGTCTGCGCGATGCGCCACGGGTTGTTGGATTCAGTCTGGGCGAAGCCGACCTTGTATTTGTCCTTCTGCTTCAGCTTGGGCAGCTCCTGCGCCGACGCGGCGCCGAGCCCCATTCCGATTGCGGCGACGCCCGCCGTCAGCGCAAGAAAGGTCCTTCTCAGCATTTCTTCCTCCATAGGTTTCGCCCCTTTCCGGGGTCGTTTGTCCATTGCTGCGAGCCGCCAGGGCCGCAGTGCGTCACCAGCGGACGTAGGTGGTCTGCTTCCGCAGGTATCCGTCGAAGCCGTATTTTCCGTCCTCGCCGCCGAGGCCCGACTGCTTCCAGCCGGTATGGAAGCCTTGGACGAGTTCGCCGCACGGCCGGTTGACATAGAGTTCGCCGAAGGAAAGCTCCCGCGAAAGCCGCATGACCCGGCGCAGGTCGTTCGTATAGACATAGGCCGAGAGGCCGTAGCTGGTCTCGTTCGCAAAGGTGAGGGCCTGCTCGAAGCTGTCGACCGTCATCACCGGCGCGACAGGGCCGAAGATCTCCCTCTGCATCACCGGGGCCGCGTTGGTGTCGACGCGCAGGACCGTCGGCTCGAACCAGTGGCCGCGCGCAAAAGCGCCTTCCGTCAGGCGCCGTCCGCCCGCCAGGACTTCCGCTCCGGATGAGATTGCCTCGTTGACGATCTGCTCGACCTTGTCGACCTCCGGGCGGTTCACCTTCGGTCCCATGTCGGGATTGGTCATCGGGTCGGCGAGACGCATGCCCTTTACCCGGGCGACGAACTTGTCGAGGAAGGGCTCGGCGATGTTCCGATGCAGGTACATCCGCTCGTTGCAGGTGCAGATCTGCCCGCAGTTGGTGAAGCGCGAGACGATGGCGGCCTCCACGGCGGCGTCGATATCGGCGTCGTCCAGGACGATGAAGGGCGCCTTGCCGCCGAGTTCGAGGCGGACGACCTTCAGCTCGTCCGCGCCTGCCGCGTAGATCTCCCGTCCGGCGCGAACGCTGCCCGTCATGGTGATGAGGTCGCTCAAGGGCGAGCGCACGAGCGCATCGCCGACGGTGCGTCCGTCGCCGGTCACCACGTTGAGGACGCCCTTGGGAAGTCCGACCTCGTGCGCGAGACGGGCGATCTCGAGGGCGGAGAGAGGAGTGGATTCATGCCCCTTGACCACGATGGTGTTGCCGGCCACGAGGGCAGGGCCGATCTTTCGGGCGGCGAGCGCCGCGGGATAGTTCCAGGCCGTAAGGCCGACCACCACTCCGTACGGAACGCGGCGGATCCAGACCTCCTCGTTCGGGAAGTCCGACGGCATGATGTCGCCCTCGATGCGCCGCGCGCTCTCGGCCGCAAAGGTCAGGAACGTGATGACGGCGTCGATCTCGCCCTCCGCTTGGTTCAGGGGTTTGCCCTGCTCCAGGACGACGATCCGGGCCAGATGCGCCTTCTCCCGGCCGATGGCCGCGGCGAGGTCGGAGACATAGCCCGCCCGAACGATCGGCGGCAAAGCGGCCCAGGCCGGTTGCGCCCGGCGTGCCGCTTCGAGGGCAGAGATTGCATCCTCGACCGAGCCGAGCGGAACCGTGGCGAAGACATTCTCGTTCGCGGGATTCTCGACCTCCAGCCGCCCTGGCGCACGACCATCCGTCCAGGAGCCGTCGATGTACATCTGGTAATGCGTTGGCGCCGTCGCGGCGCCGGCTTGAATCGAGGCCGTCATCGCGGCCCTCCGCAGGATCCCTTCAAGGGATGCGGAACGGAAATGGACAGCACGGTGCCTTGAGGTGGCGTCACCGGTCTTCCTCCATTGCTCGAGCTGAGCAGTGTCGAACCATATGTCCCTTCTGGATCTATTTGGTACGACCGAAGTCAGGATGGTATGCTGCTTCTCCACTGTCAAGGGACGGCTTGTCTGCTTTACACGCGGGATCGTCTCGCCGACTATGCTATCGGTCTGTAATTTGGTCGAACCAAAAATGGCTATCGCGATCGCTTGAGTGAGCGACCTCCATCCATTTGCGACGTCGAATAAGGAATGCGGGGATCAAGAGGGGATGGGCATGGAGCAGGGTGGGGAGTTGCTTGCCCGGGAGATGGTCGGACGCCGGTCGGACGCAATCGCGGAAGAACTCGCGCGCATGATCAGATCCGGCAGCCTTCAGGAGGGGGAGCGCCTTCCTGCCGAGCGGGACCTGATGCAACGATACGGCGTGAGTCGCGCTGCCGTCCGGGAGGCTATTGCTGCCCTGGCCAATCGCGGGCTCCTCATGACCCGCCTGGGCCACCGCCCCATCGTGTGCAAACCCGACTACGAGATCGCCATCGAGCGGGTTCGTGACCTCGTCGGGCATCTCGTGTCCGACCGCAGGGGCGTCTGGAACCTGTTCGATTCCCGGATTTTCCTGGAGGCGTCCCTCGCCCGATGGGCCGCCGGCCATGCCAGGCGCGACGACATCGACGAGCTGCGAGCTGCCCTCGAGGCGAACCGCGAGGCGATTGGCAATTCGCTCCGCTTCGACGAGAGCGATGCCGCCTTTCACGCGATCCTCTACCGGATCCCGGGAAATCCCATCTATCCGGCCGTACACAAGGCTTATGTCGAGTGGCTCGTCCAGCATTGGCGGTCGATGAAGCGAGGCGCCGACATCGACCAGATGAACTATGCGGGCCACCGGGCGATCTTCGATGCCATTGCCAACCGCGATCCGGATGGTGCCGAGGAGGCGCTGCGTCGCCACCTCGTCGCCGCCTGGGAATTCGTGCGCTCGACATTTCCTTCGGAGGGCTAGCCAAACGGCGCACCGAGCTCTGTCAGCGGGTGTCCGACCACACATCGGCCCGAGCCGAACGGGCCTAGTTTACGCTCAGCTCTCGTCGGGAGGCACCCATGACACATCCTGTTCCTCTTTCGTCGGCCGAGCCTCATGCTCCCGCGTTCGGGACGGCGCTCCTGCGATTCATTGCATCTTTCGTGCTGATGACGACCTCCATGGTCGCCCTGAGCGCGCTCGCCGGATAGGGCGGAAAGGTCTCACCGGAAGTCTGTCCGGCTCCGGCATCAACGTGTGAGGCGCGAACATGACCGTCGACACCAGACATCGAGACGATGGCAGAGGGAGGACGAAGCGCGCGGCCGTGAGGGCTGCGCGTGGAACGAGAACGGACCTCGATCCCATGCCATCGTGCTGGGCCGACCGCTGAAATTCTGCACTGGCCATGCCCAGCTCCCATCACCAGGGAGGCTCACCCATGACCCTCAAGTCAGCTAAGGATTCGCATTTCTCCGCAAGAAATTTCCTTTGCAGCGTGGCCGCGCTCGCGCTGCTCTCCAGCGCGGCCGTCGCGTGCCCGCTCGGCAGCCATGACAGCCCGCGGGTGCGATTGCTGCATGCTCTTCAGCAGAAGGGATCGCATGCGTCCGGCCATCACATGCAGCACGCGCAGCTGCAGCCGTCGCAGAGCAAGATGCAAGCGGCGCCGGCCAAGACGGAACTCGGCGCCTATGGCCGGGATCTGCCGCAGGGAGCTGCCGCGCCGCGGTCGGAGACGAGACCCCAGCTCCGCCAGGATCTGGGTCGTCTCTCGTGGACCACGGGCACGAGCAATCCTGAAGCCCAGGCCTATTTCGACCAGGGCTATCGGCTCGGATGGGGCTTCAATCATGCGGAAGCCGCCCGCGCGTTCCGGGCCGCCCAGGAACTCGACCCCGGCTGTGCCATGTGCCTATGGGGCGAGGCGTGGGTGCTGGGGCCGCACATCAATTATCCGATGGCGCCGGATGCGAATGCCCGCGCTCTTGCGGTGCTCGAAAGTGCCAGGCGGCTGGCGCCGAATACGGACGACATCCAGGGAGCGCTGATCGAGGCGCTGTCGCGGCGGCACTCGCCCGATCCGAATGCAGATCGCAAGGCCCTGGACCAAGCCTACGCCGACGCCATGGAAGCCGTGCAGGCGCGTTTCCCGCAAGATCCGCACGTGGCGCTGCTGACGGCGGATGCTCTCATGAATCTCAGTCCCTGGGATTATTGGGCCGACGGCGGAAAGACGCCCAAGGGCAAGACCGAGCGCATGGTCGCCTTGCTTGAGGGCGTGCTGGGAGACCGGCAGCTCGGGCCGTTGGTGGCAAACCCCGATCATCCGGGTGCCATCCATCTCTACATTCACGCCGTCGAGGCGTCCGACCGGCTGGAGCGGGCGGTTCCGCATGCGGCGCGTCTCGAACACCTGATGCCGGGCGCAGGCCATCTCGTGCATATGCCGAGCCATATCTGGTATCGGCTCGGTCGCTGGCGCGAAAGCCTTGACGTCAACGTGCGTGCAGCCGCCGCCGATGAGGCGATGCTGGGGCAGGGCGGTGCGAGCCTTCTGTATTCCGAGGGCTACTATGCCCACAATGTGCATTTCGTCATGGTGTCCGCCTTGATGGGCGGCGACGGCCGCACAACCGTGGATGCTGCCGAAAAGCTCGCGGGCATCGTTTCGGACCGCACCAAGCGGGAGGTCCCCTGGACGCAGCCCATCGCCGCGGCTCCGTACTATGCCTATGCGCGCTTCGCAGCGCCGGAGAAGGTATTGGCCCTGCCGGAGCCGGCAGGCAGCTTCCCGCTCGTGCGGGCGTCATGGCACTATGCCCGCGGAATCGCGCTTGCCCGCCTCGGACGCACGGACGAGGCCCGCAAGGAGGCTGCTGCGATCAACAGCTTGGCCCAGACGCCGGAGATCGTGGCGCTTCCGGAGGTCGGTGTGCCAGGGCCAGACATCGTGGCGATCGCGTCTCGTGAGATCGATGCGCGGGTGGCCCAGAGCACGGGCGATCAGCCGAAGGCCGCGAGTCTCTTCGCTCAAGCGGCGGAGATCCAGGACCAGTTGCCCTACATGGAGCCGCCGTTCTGGTACTATCCGGTGCATCAGTCCCTGGGGGCTGCGCTGATGGCGCAAGGCAAGTACGAGGAAGCCCAGGCGGCTTTCCGCGAGGCGCTGCAGCGCTCGCCGAACAACGGATGGGCCGCTGCCGGATTGCTGCGCGCCGCCGAGGCCCGAGGCGATAGTGCGGCCGTCGAGGAGGCCCGGTCCCTGGTCCAGAAGAACTGGTTCGGGGCCGATTCTCCGCCGCTCGAACAGCTTTGAGGACGTGTAGCGATTACGGGACTGTCCCAGGCCCTCGAACCTGGGGCAGTGCCGTGGAGAGACTATCCCAGCGGCATCGTCAGGAGATAGACCGCAAGCACCAGGATCGCGCACGAGATCAGGATCCCGACGAGCATGGTCTGGGGCTTCCGGTGCTGCTCTTCCAGATGAACTCTGTGCTTTCGGGACATCGGCCTTGTCCTCCCGAGTTGACGACACCTCGCAACGTCGGCTCTCACAGGGCTCGCGCCTTGACGGCTCCGGCCCCGCCCGTCGATCAGGCAGCCGGCGGGCGCATCAACCCCGCTCAACCACGGCCCAGCATATAGAATTCCTCGTTCGGACGCATGTTCGTAACATTGGCGAGGCGGTTCGACATGGCGAAGAAGGCGGCGATCGCCGTGATGTCCCAGACGTCCTCGTCGGTGAAGCCGTGGGCTTTCAGCGCCTGGATGTCACCGTCGCCTACCGAGTGGGCCTCGAGCGCGACTTTCATGGCGAAATCGAGCATCGCCTTCTGCCGATCCGTGATGTCCGCCTTGCGGTAGTTGATGGCAACCTGGTCGGCCACCAGCGGATTCTTGGCCCGGATCCGTAGGATCGCCCCATGGGCGACGACACAGTACTGGCACTGGTTGGCGCCGCTCGTTGCCACGACGATCATCTCCCGCTCCGCCTTGGTCAGGTTTCCGGGCTTGTCCATCAGGGCGTCGTGGTAGGCGAAGAAGGCGCGGAACTCGTCCGGGCGCCGTGCCAGCACCAGAAAGACGTTCGGAACGAAGCCCGACTTTTCCTGCACGGTCAGGATGCGCGTGCGGATGTCCTCCGGCAGATCGGCGATCTCGGGAACGGGGAAGCGGCTGATCGGGTGCTGGCTCACGGAGGGACCTCGGGTGTTCCTGAAGGGGAAGGGATGGCCGCCCAGGGCGACCTGAGCCGAAGCTACACGCCCGGGTTGGCCGTTGGGAAGATTGTGGGTAGGTTCGCCTCGAGGAGATTTGCCGATGAGCCTGCAACACGCCGTTTCCCAAGAAAGCATTCTGCTGCGTGAGGATCGGGATGGCGTCGTCACCCTGACCCTGAACCGTCCCGCCCAATTCAATGCGCTGTCGGAGGAGATGCTCGGAGCCTTGCAGGGCGAGCTGGACAGTATTGCTGCCGACGACGGCGTCCGGTGCGTAGTCCTTGCCGCGGCGGGCAAGGCATTCTGTGCCGGCCACGATCTGAAGCAGATGCGCGCCAATCCGCTCCAGGACTATTACGAGGACCTGTTCGCCCGATGCAGCCGAGTCATGCAGAGCATCGTCAACCTGCCCGTGCCCGTGATCGCACGCGTTCACGGCATGGCGACGGCTGCCGGCTGCCAGCTCGTTGCGACCTGCGATCTTGCCGTCGCGGCCGAAAGCGCGACATTCGCGGTCTCCGGGATCAACGTCGGGCTCTTCTGCTCGACGCCGGCCGTCGCACTGTCACGCAACGTGGCGCCCAAGCATGCCTTCGACATGCTGGTGACGGGGCGTTTCATCACGGCGGCGGAAGCCCATTCCTTCGGCCTCGTCAACCGGGTGGCACCCGATGCGGAGCTCGACCGGGCAGTGGCGTCCCTCGCGGCGGACATCTGCTCGAAGAGCCCGGTGGCGATCCGGACCGGCAAGGCCATGTTCAGCCGCCAGCGCTCCATGGGGCTGGAGGAGGCCTACGCCTATGCGGGCAACGTCATGGCATGCAACATGATGGCGGAGGATGCCGCCGAGGGGATCGACGCCTTCATCGGCAAGCGCAAGCCGGTCTGGAAGGGACGCTGAGCGTCCCAGCCCTCACGCCTGCTGCCGCATGCGCGCTATTTCCCGCAGCCGGAACTTCTGAATTTTCCCCGTCGAGGTCTTGGGAATCTCCTCGAACACGATGGTGCGCGGGCACTTGAACGAGGCTAGGTGCTGCCGGCACCAGGCGATCAGGTCCTCCGCCGTGGCCTCCTGGTCGGGCTTGAGCTCCACGAAGGCGCAGGGGGTCTCGCCCCATTTCTCGTCCGGCATGGCGACCACGGCCGCCGCCTGGACGGCCGGGTGCTTGTAGAGCGCATCCTCCACCTCGATGGAGGAGATGTTCTCGCCGCCCGAGATGATGATGTCCTTCGAACGGTCCTTGAGCTGGATGTAGCCGTCGGGGTACTTGACCCCGAGATCGCCCGAATGGAACCAGCCGCCTTCAAACGCCTTTGCGGTGGCCGACGGGTTCTTGAGATAGCCCTTCATGACCACGTTGCCGCGGAACATGACCTCGCCGAGAGTCGTGCCGTCCGCCGGAACGGGCTGCATCGTCTCGGGATCGAGCACGTCGAGCGCCTCAAGCACCGGATAGCGGACGCCTTGGCGGGCCTTCTTGGCCGCGTACTCGGACGGATCCAGCCCGTCCCATTCCGAATGCCATTCGTTGACGACCGCCGGCCCGTAAACCTCGGTCAGGCCGTAGAGATGCGTCACGTCGAAGCCCGCGCTCTTCATGGCGGCGAGCACGGCCTCCGGGGGCGGGGCCGCGGCGGTCATGAACCTGACGGTATGGGGGAGGGGGCGCTTATCGGCGGCCGGGGCATTGAGCAGCGTCGACATGACGATGGGCGCGCCGCACAGATGGGTGACCCCATGATCGGCAATGGCGTCGTACATGGGTTTGGAACGAACCGCCCGCAGGCACACATGGGTGCCGGCCACGATGGAGAGCGACCAGGGGAAGCACCAGCCGTTGCAGTGGAACATGGGAAGTGTCCACAGGTAGACGGGATGCTGGCCCATGCCGCTGGTCACGATGTTGCCGAGGGCCAGAAGGTAGGCGCCGCGATGGTGGTACACGACGCCTTTGGGATCGCCCGTCGTCCCGGAGGTGTAGTTCAGCGCGACCGCGTCCCACTCGTCCCGAGGCGGGCTCCAGGCGTAGTCCGGATCCCCTTCCTCCAGGAGTTCCTCGTATTCCATGCTCCCGAGCCGCTCGCCCGCGCCTGAGAATTCCGGATCGTCGTAGTCGATCACGAGCGGCTTGTCGGCGACCAGGTCCAGGGCAGCCTTGACGACCGGGGAGAACTCCCGGTCCGTGATCAGCACCTTAGCGCCGCTGTGCTCCAGGGAAAAGGCGATGATTCGGGCGTCCAGGCGGGTGTTGAGGGTGTTGAGAACCGCACCCGCCATGGGCACCCCGTAGTGGCATTCCAGCATGGCAGGGGTATTGGGGAGAACCACCGAGACCGTGTCGCCGCGACCGACCCCTCTGCGCTCCAGGGCAGAGGCGAGGCGCCGGGCGCGGGCGTAGAATTCCCGATAGCTGCGCCGCAGCGGTCCGTGGACGATTGCGGTCCGGTCGGGATGGACCCCGGCCGCCCGTTCCAGGAAGGTAAGAGGGGTCAGCGATTGAAAATTTGCGGGATTTTTGTCGAGATCGAGATCGTAAATCGTCGTGGTCACAGCAGATTCTCCCGTGCCTGCCGGTGAATATGGTCCAAGAGCCATACGGCTGGCTACCCTCCAAAGGGACCGCCGGAATCGGCTTGCCGGTCCTTGACAGGAGCGGCCTCGAGTAGGAGGCACCCGGCCCGGGGCGAGGGAGGGGGCCGAGACAGTTCGGCTCGGGGCCGCCTAACCGGCCATCTGTCGCCTGACGGCCACACGGACCCCTTCAGGCAGTCTTTGGGTGTCCCGTTGGACATAATGGCTGCATATTTTTCGGATACCTCGCCTGAGTTACCGTCTAAGGTCGGCAATCTTCTTGCCCTCGGGCAATTAGAACGTTACGCCTGTTGGCGGAGAGCAATTGAGAGATCTCAGAAGGCAGTACTTATGGGCCGGGGTAACGAACACCGTAGTCGCCAGCGTCAGTTCGGCGGTCAACCCTCTGATATTTGGGGCGACTACGCTCCGCAGCCTGCGTTCGAGCGACCTGTGCGCCCGCAGGAGACCTCGGGCCGAGAGACCGAGGCCCGGGTGAAATGGTTCAATCCCGAGAAGGGATTCGGCTTCGTCGAACTGACCGACGGTTCGGGTGAGGCTTTCCTCCACATCAGGCAGGTCGAAGCAGCAGGGCACAGCGCACTCGCGTCGGGAACGACGCTGGTGGTCCAGGTCGGCACCGGGCAGAAAGGGCCTCAGGTGAACCAGATCCTGAGCGTTGATGCGAGCACGGCGGAGCCCGAGCCGGTGCGGCGCGGGCCGCGCCCGGGGTATGGCTCGGAGAGCGGCTCTGCCGGCCGCGGCCGTCCGGGTCCTTCGCGCCCCGTAGGCGGGCCGCCGGATACCCTTGGCACCGTCAAGTGGTACGACCGGGCCAAAGGCTTCGGTTTCATCGCCGTCGAGGGAGAGCCCAAGGATCTGTTCGTCCACGTCTCCGCGCTGGAGCGTGCCGGACTCGGTCCCCTGGAACAGGGGCAGACGGTTCGCATCGCCATCGTCGAAGGGCGGAAGGGCCGCGAAGTCGGCTCGATCGAACTCGCCTAGGGCAGCTTGGCGGCCTGACGGTCAAGGGAGCCTGGACAGCTCTCGCCCCGCGTTTGGCATAGGCCGGCGAACCGACAGGGTTTGCCGGTCTGCGCTCGTCCGGCCTTGGTGGTCCTAAGTACCGCCTTGGAGTTGGCGCCCTTGAGCCCGCTGGCGGAACCCCTCAGCCCGTTCCACATTGGATCCTGTGCCCGGCGGCGGCGCGGCAGGATGAGCGGTCGGCCCGATCTGCCGCCGGCTATTCAAGATGCTGACGCGCATCGTGAGTCGCCGGGAGGAGAGTGCCATGTCCGATGTCGTTGCCAGATCACCCATGCAATATCTCGACCGGGCCGTGTCGGCCCTTCGGGAGCTCGGGATCGTCCCGCCTCCGGCCATGGATGCGCCGATCAACGGCCTGCTCGAGAAGATTTCCGACCTCGACCAGGACAGGATCGTCGTCATCGCCCGCACCCTGGGGCAGGCCAATGTCTTCAACGAGGTCGTCCGGGAGCAGACACAGGCCATGGAGATAGGCGAGCGCTACCGCCAGATCACCGAGGCCTTCAACTCCATCCGCGACGACACCAAGACGATGGTCGACCAACTCGACGACCAGAAGATCGACCTGCTCGAGCGCATCAACAACGTCTGGATGAAGATCTCCCGCGGCGATGTTGCCGATCGCTTCGACCAGATCCGGGAGGTCTATCTCGACGTCACCCGCTCGACCAAGGACCAGATCCAGCGCGAGCAGATCATCCTCGACGCCTACCGCGACTTCCGCGGCGCCCTCAAGCATGCCGAGGTCATGGCCCTCGAGGTGCTGCGGACGGCCGAGCAGAAGCTCGAGGCGGCCCGGGCCGCGTTGCAGAAGGCCTCCGAGGCCGTCGCCGGTTTCCAGGGTACGGAAGTGGCCGAGCGCGCCCGCCTTGAGCTTGCCCGCGACGAACAGCTACGTCGCACCCAGGACGAGGAGAAGCGCTACCAGATCGCCAAGGATCTCTCCGACAACCTGACCGTCAGCTACAACACCTCCGAGGTCATCATGGCCCGGCTGATGCAGATGACCAACGCCAAGGAGCGGGTCTACGCCCAGGCCGTCACCTTCTTCTCCACGAACGATTCCGTGTTCACGGCGCTCAAGGCGTCCTTCACCGGCATGTTCGGCCTCAACGAGTCGACCCAGACCCTGAACGAGATGAAGGAGGGCGTGTCCCGCAGCCTGGAGGTGCTGGCCGAGATCGGCGACCAGGTCGGCGAGGCCGCCGTGAGGGCAGGCTACGGCCCCACCATCCGGGCGGACGCGGTCAAGAAGCTGGTTGATTCCGTGATCACGTTCCAGGAGCGCTCGCAGGAGATCATCGGCGAGATGCGCCGGCTCGCGACCCAGAACTCGGCCGAGATCCGCGACGCCGTCGAGGACGGCAAGCGCCGCATCGCTCGCCTCGTGGCAGAAGGACAGGCCTTGCCGGCCCATGGCTGAGGCCGCCGCCGCACCCGCCGAATTGGCTGCGGGAAGGGTCTCTCAGAACCTCGACGAGCTGATGCTCGCGATGGACGTGGTGGACACGCTGCGCCACCAGGACAATCTCGTCAGTCGCGAACTCGGGCAGGAGGAGCGGGACGCCCAGCTCCTGAGGCGGCTGCGCGAGATCTACCGCGGGCAGGGCATCGAGGTTCCCGACCGCATCCTCCTGGAGGGGGTGCAGGCCCTCAAGGAGCAGCGCTTCGTCTATACGCCGCCGGGACCGAGCTTTGCCCGCACGGTCGCGCGGGCCTGGGTCAACCGCCGCCGCTACGGCCGGAGGCTGCTGTCCCTCCTCGCGCTGCTCGCCTTCGGCTGGGGAGCCTATCACTTCGGCATCGTGGAGCCGGCCCGGCAGCGGGCAGCGCAGGAGCAGGCTCAAGCCGAGCGCAACCGCGTCGAGCTCGCCGGGCGGCTGCCAGCCGCCCTGGAGCAGGGGCACGAGGATGTGCTCCGGGAGGCAAAGGTTCCGGAGGCGCGGGAGCGGGCCGACCGACTGCTGGCCGACGGGCGGGCGGCCATCGCCCGCGGCGACGTCGCGGGGGCGCGGCAGGCGATCGGCGACCTGGAGGTCCTGCGCGCGGACCTGCGGCGCGAGTTTACCTTGCGCATCGTGTCCCGCCCAGGCGAGCCGACGGGGGTTTGGCGGGTGCCGCAACGCAATCCGGCCGGGCGGAACTACTACCTGATCGTGGAGGCGGTCGCTCCCGACGGGCGCATCCTCAGCCTTCCGGTCACCAGCGAGGAGGACGGCCGGACGGCCACTGCCTCGAAGTGGGGGGTGCGCGTGAGCGAGTCAACGGCGCTGCAGGTGCAGCGGGACAAGAACGACGACGGGATCGTGCAGCGCAACCGGCTCGGCGAGAAGCGCCGCGGTTCCCTGGAGGTCGATTACCTGATTCCGGTCCTCGGCGGCGCGATCTTGCAATGGTAGGGTCATGATATCGGGACGCCAGGCGCTCGCGCAGATCGAGCAGACCATTGAAAAGATCCGCCAGCAGGAGGCGCGGTGCGAACGGGCCTACGCCACCGCAACCGAGGAGGTCGGCCGCCTGCGCCTCCAGCGCACGGAGGCGTTCCGCGAGCTGGCGCGGCTGAAGCTCGACGCGATCACGCAGGGCAAGGTCGTCGTCGCTCTCGATGCCGCCGAACGCCAAGCCATCGGCCTGCTCAACAGCCGCCAGGAGGCCCTGCGGCAGCTCACTGAGCGCCGGCGCGAGGCAGAGGCGCGGGTTGCACGGGTGGAGGCGGAGCGGCAGGCTGCGACCGACGCCCTGGAGAGGGCCTTGGAGGAAGTCGAGGCCATCCGCAGGACAGTCGAGGCGAAGGTCAGCGTCGACCCCGAATGGATTTCGGCGCGGGCCCGGGCGGACGAGGTTGCCGGACAGGCGCAGCAGGCCGAGAAGAAGGCCGTGCAGGCGGAGGTCGACCGCGACGAGAAAAAGCGTCCCTACGAGGCCGATCCGCTGTTCATGTACCTGTGGAACCGGAAGTTCGGCACCTCCGCGTACCGGGTCAATCCCTTCTCCCGCTATATGGACCGTCTAGTGGCGCGCGTGGTCGGCTATGACAGGGCGCGGGCCAATTACGTGCTGCTCAACGAGATTCCCGAGCGGCTCCGCGTGCACTCCAGGCGCCTCATCGAGGAGCTTAGGAATGAGCGCGCCCGTTTGACCGCCATCGAGCGCAAGGCGCTCGTTGCTGCGGGCGCAGAAACGCGGGAAAACGAGGCGGCCCAGGCTAAGGCGAGGCTCGACGAGGCAGAACGGGCGCTCGCGGAGGCCCGGGAAGCCCTCGCCGTGCTCGACCGCACCTACGACGCCTCGGTGCTGGAGGGAGACGCTCCCTACCGCGAGGCCGTCGAGCTGCTGGCAGCGGCCGACGCGCGCGAGGACCTCAACCAGCTCTACCAGGAGGCGTTGCGCACGCCGACGCCGCGCGACGAGGAGATCGTGCGGCGCGTCCAGGCGACGGACGTGATGACCAACCGAGCGCTGCGTCAGGCAGCGGATGCCCACCGTCAGCTCAAGGAGACGGCCCAGCGTCGAGCGATCCTCGAGCACGAGTGGGAGGAGCTTCGGCAGCAGGGCTACGACACGCCCTATGGGACCTTCGGCAACGAGGTAGCCCTCGGCAACGTGCTCAGCGGGGTCCTCACGGGCGCCATCGGCGGGGCGATCCTGGGGCAGGTCCTGCGCGGCGGCTTCCATCAGGGGCCAAGCCCATGGGATTCCGGCTTTGGAGGCGGTTTGCCAATTCCGCCCCCGGACGGGTTCGGAACCGGTGGATCCTTTGGCGGCGGGGGCTTCAGGACGGGCGGGTCGTTCTGACCGATCACCTGTCGTTTTCCCTCGCCAGTCCCAATTCACGCCGCGCTGCGTACCAATGCTCCTCGGCCCGGCCATCGGGCCGGCCCTCCTGCTCCCATAAGTGATAAGCGCGTTCCCGGACGCTGCGGTCGGCATCCTCCTCGGCGCTCAGAAGCTCCGTGGAAACAGGCCCGCGCGCCGTACCATCATGGGGCGGCGCGCCTGGAGCGCCCGTGCCCGCCATGTAGGAGGACGGGTCGCTTGCGGGGAAGGACTCGGCCACCGCTTCGTCGATGAGAGCGTCCATCTTCTTCGTGGCCATGATCTAGCCTTCGTCGGGAGCCCCCTAGGAATCGACGCCAACAGCTTGGCAGTTTTGGCACCGCTGTCGACCCGTCCGAGAATCTGCTGGGATTGGCAGGCATCTGCCGGAGGCGCGGAACCTGGGCGGTCGCTTCGAATTGCTGAAGAGTGCCGCGAATACTGACCTACAATGTCCGAAGGTGCCTGGGAACGGATGGGCGCCATTCTCCAGCTCGCATTGCCGAGGTCATCGCTTCCTGCTCCCCTGACGTGGTCGCGCTCCAGGAGCTCGACGTCGGCCGTGCCCGGAGCGGCGGGATAGATCAGGCCCATGCCATCGCGCGGGAGCTCGGGATGCGTCACGTCCACTTCCATCCCGCCCTCCGGGTGATGGAGGAGCAATATGGCGACGCCATCCTGACGACGAGACCGTCAAGTCTGATGAAGGCGGACGCGCTGCCGGGATTGACCCGCCGTCCCTTCCTGGAGCCGAGGGGAGCACTATGGGCCTCCATTCAGATCGGCGGTCATCATGTGCAGGTCATCAACACCCATCTCGGCTTGCGGGGGGCCGAGCGCCTCGCCCAGATCCACGCGCTCCTCGGCCCCGAGTGGCTGGGCCACCCGGCGTGCCATGAACCTGTCGTTCTGCTCGGCGACTTCAATGCCCCGCCCCGTTCACGAGCCTATCGGATCCTCGCCGGGTGCCTACGGGATGTGCAGCGGCATTCTCCCGTCGGGCGGCCGAAGGCGACCTTTCCGTCCCGCCTTCCGATGCTGCGCCTCGACCATGTCTTCGTCAGCCCTTCCGTCGATGTGCTGCGGGCCGAGGTGGTGCGAACACCCCTTGCGCGGGTCGCGTCGGATCACCTGCCGCTCCTGGTCGAGATCAAAATCGTCCCGAGAGGCGCACCGCATTCCAAGCCGATGCGCCTCCATGAGCCATCGGGCGCCTGAGGCCGAGATGACCGGTCGCTTTCCCACGCGTTTACCCAGCGGCAGGGCAAGGAGTGTGCATGAGAAGCTGGAAAGCTCTGATCGTGCTGAGCGTGCTCGCCCTCGCGGGCTTTCTTCTCTATCGCACGCTGAGCCGGTACAGCATGGACGAACTCGTTGCGGCCGTCGCGGCCGTCCCTCTCACGAGGCTGGTCGGTGCGGCTGCCTGCGCCGCCGCAAGCTATCTCTGCCTGACCGGGTTCGATTACTTGGCCCTGCACTACGTAGGCCGTCCCCTGCCTTATCGCAGGGCGGCGCTGGCGTCCTTCACCAGCCTGTCCCTAGGCCACAATATCGGCCTGGCAGCCCTGAGCAGCGGCGCCATACGCTACCGGTTCTACACCCGCTGGGGTTTGAGCGCGGGGCAGGTTGCCAAGATCATCATCTTCTGCGGAGCCACCGTAGGTCTGGGACTCCTGACATTGGGCGGCGTAGCGCTCCTAGTGCGCAGCGCCTTGGCCGTCGAGATAACGGGGCTGTCCAGATCCATCGTCATGTGCCTAGGCGCGGCCTGCCTGGCTATGCCAGCAGCCTATCTCATCCTTGCGGCTCTGGTGCGCAAACCGCTCAAGATCCGCCAGTGGTCCATCGAGCTGCCGCCGCTGCCGCTCGCTTTTGGGCAGATCCTCGTCGGCTCGGCAAATTTCGCCTTCGTGGCCGCCTGTCTGCATCAGGCCCTTTTGGCAGTCGCGGACGTCGCCTATCTCGGCGTCGCCTCCGTCTATGTGATTGCGAACGCGGCAGCCCTCGTCAGTCATGTCCCGGGCGGATTGGGCGTTATCGAAAGCGTCGTCATCTTTCTGTTGCCCCAGCAGAACCTGATCGGACCGCTCCTCGTGTTCCGGTTCGTCTACTTTCTCGTTCCCCTGTCGCTCGGGCTGCCGCTGCTCGCCCTGACGGAACTCGTCTACCGGCGATCCGGAAGCGTCGGCATGTCCGGCGAGAGGACGCAGGCGTGACGATCAAGCCCGGCGCCGCGCGAGAAACCGCAGAGGCGCAAACGGTTCGACCGGGTCCAAAAACCGGGTGCCGACCGCAGGCCGGGCGGGTCCATTGTCGAACATCGCTTCGAAAGCGCGCAGACCGCGCACCCCGGTATTGAGGCGGTCTATGGCGTGGATCAGCGAGCCGTCCGTCCGGGCGACGGTCGTGCCGATGGTGTCGGGGCGCGTATCGAGGTGCTCGGCGAGCAGGCGGTCTCGAATATGCGTGATGGCCCGTCGCGTCAGATCGTCGGTGGCCTCGATGGCGAGGTCGCATTCGGTGTCGAGGCCGATGGAGCGGTTGTTCAGGTTGGACGATCCGACGCGCAGGAAGGCATCGTCGACAATGATCAGCTTCGAGTGGATCAGCACCTGACGTTCGCCGCCCCCGTACCTGGGCACCACTGGGAAGTAGACCCGCAGGCGGTTGAACTGATCCACTTTGCGCAGGCGGCGGATGAGGCGGTCCCGGTTGGTTCCCATGACCAAACGCTCGGCCAGGCCGTGCGACTCGCGGGTCTGGATGACGATGATCTCCGGTCCGTCAGGATTCGAGAGATGCCGCTCCAGGACCTCACCGATCAGCGGCGCCGTCATGTACTGCGCTTCGATGTAGATGGTCCTCCTGGCGGCCGACAGCGCGTCGTAGGTCAGAGCGGCGACCTCCCGGACCGGCGGGTAATCCCCCCAGGCCGGATATGTTCTGGCAATGGCCACGGGCGTCTTCATGAAGTCCGGAACAAGGTCCGGCGGCCATGGTGCCTCGTCCCCGATTTGAACTGACGGCACATCCTCTCCGGTCGCGATCTTCCATCGGGCGCGCGCCAACTCGGCAATCCTGCGCGCTGCTTCTCCGTCCACGAGCATCTGGATGTCGTGGACCGGATCATAAATGCTGCCGTCGTCCCTGCGGCGAACCGGATCGTCGGCGTCATGGCGTGCGGTATCCCAGCGCCTGACCGTCAGGTCCATTCCGCCGACGAAGGCGAGGCTGTCGTCGACCGACACGATCTTCTGGTGGTGGGCCGCGTAGAGCGGGTGGTGCGTGTCGAGCCGCAGCCGGATACGCGGGTGGTTTTGCCAATCGGCCCCGAGCAGGAGAGGACCGGGCGCTCCGGGAGCGTGTACGACCGCCACGCTCCAGACCAGAATGCGGACTTCTAGCTCGGGCTTCTCCTCCACCAAGGATCGCAGCAGCGGGCCGAGCGGCGGAGAGGCATCCGAATCCGCGTCCGGGCGCAGCCGGATGCCGCCATCGAAGTCCCAGCCGATGATGAAGATGGAACGTTTGGCGTAGCGCAACGCCGATTCGAGGTGAGCGAAATATGCCGCCCCATCGATGAGGACCGCCGCCCGGCGGGTCGGCGCGATGCACCAGCAGTTCCTTCCAGGCCGAAGGATCCGGCGCCGATCCGCTTCAGCCGCTTCTGGGCTGTCGAGATCCGGTGGAATGTCGAGGCAACGCACTTTCGTCATGGTGTAACGCCAACCCTATGGGGAATTCATCAGAGCGGCCAAGGTTCCGGGGCCTCGTTGACAGGGTCGGCAAACCCAGGGTCCAGCTGAGTGAGGGTGACCCTGCTGCGGTGTTGTGGCTCCCCTGACCGGAACTCAATTCCCTGTGGTCGGTTCACCCGGATGCTTGTTCCCCAGCCCTGAACCCGCCTTGGAACCGCAGGTGGCCTACCCAATGGCGTCAGCCGAATGGAGATCCCGATGTGGAAGACCCTTATCGTAGCAGCCGGATTGATCCTCGCGGGCGCCCCTGCCTGGAGCCAAAGCTCCTCCCGTGATCGGGACGACAGCCCGCGTGGACATTGGCACGACGGTTATGGCCGGTGGGACCGGGACGAGGACCGCCGTGGCCGCATGAGAGGTGACGACGAACGATCCGGAAGCGGGGCACGCTTTTTCCTTCGGAGCGGCGACACGGAACTGCGCCTCGTCTGCGGCGACGAGGAATCGACGCGGGCATGCGTCGATGCAGCCCTGACGATGTTCGATCGAATTCAGTCGCAGCGGGGGACGACCTCAAGCCCGCCCGCAGCGAGTTCACCACCGGCGCAGTAGAGATGGGGCTCGGGCCACGATGGGCTTCATCGTCGCCCTCATCTCTCACTCTTCGCAAACGCGATAGCGTCGAATGACGACGTCTCCGAAGCGGTTCCTCTCACGCCTCCGCTCGTAGTAGCAGTCACGATCTCGGCCCCTGCCGCGCCAGCGATCGCCGCGATCCCAGTCGCCGTCACGCCAGTCACGATCACGCCATTCCCGGCCGCGATCCCAGTCGCGGTCCATCCAGGGCTGAGCCGAGGCGGCGCCTGCAAGGCCGGTGGCGACAAGGCATCCGGCGAGAAGCAGCGACAGACGTTTGTTTCGGGTCATGGACGGAGCTCCACCTGCTGATCGGACGATGGATGCCAACGCGCGCGGATGCCTGCCGTTCCTGGAATTTCAACCCGGTTGGGGCCCTGGGATGTGCCGAGCCGTCACCAGAGGTGCAATTTCGTCTTGGCTCCGACGGACCTTACTGGTGCGTCCGTCGTTTTCGCTAGAGCCTGCAACATGCATTCATGTGGGGCCATGGCTCGGGCACGGCCGTCCAGGCGCAGCACGGCGAGGATGCTTGCCCGTAATAGGCGAGGGCAACTTGACGCCACTTGGGGTCGGGCTGGACGCTTCCGAAATCCCGAAGCTGTTTCGACCGAGGGCGAGGCAGAGGTTTCCCATGAGGAAGAACCCGCAGTTCACCAAGAACCCGCAATTCAATATCTGGTACTGGGTCGCGGCCCTTGTCGGCATCCTGCTGATCCAGTCCTTCTTCAGCACTGCCCGCGAGATAGCCTCCATCCCGTACAGTCAGTTTCAGGAGCTTCTCCGGGGCGGCAAGGTGGCCGAAATAGGCATCTCCGAGAACTTCATACAGGGGAGGCTGAAGGAGCCCCTGCCCACCGGTCAGGCCCGCTTTGCGACCACGCGGGTCGATCCTGCCTTCGCGCAGGAGCTGCAGCAATACGGCGTCACCTATACGGGACAGATCGAAAGCACCTTCCTCCGCGACATCCTATCCTGGATCCTGCCCATCCTGATCTTCTTCGGCATCTGGGCCTTCATGATGCGCCGGGTGGTCGGGAAGGGCGGCCTCGGCGGCGGACTGATGCAGATCGGCAAGAGCAAGGCCAAGATCTACGTCGAGGCCGACACCGGCGTGCGTTTCGACGATGTGGCCGGCGTCGACGAGGCCAAGGACGAATTGCGCGAGGTCGTGGACTTCCTGAAGAACCCCGATCAGTACGGACGCCTCGGTGGACGCATGCCCAAGGGTGTGCTCCTGGTCGGGCCGCCTGGCACCGGCAAGACCTTGCTGGCCAAGGCCGTGGCAGGCGAAGCCAAGGTGCCGTTCTTCTCCATCTCCGGCTCCGAGTTCGTCGAGATGTTCGTCGGCGTCGGCGCGGCGCGCGTGCGCGACCTGTTCAGCCAAGCCCGCGAGAAGGCGCCTGCCATCATCTTCATCGACGAACTCGATGCGCTCGGCCGCGCCCGCGGAATCGGCGGCCTCGCCGGAGGCCATGACGAGAAGGAGCAGACCCTCAATCAGCTCCTCGTCGAGTTGGACGGCTTCGACTCCAAGGCTGGTCTTGTCCTGCTCGGTGCCACCAACCGGCCGGAGATCCTCGACCCGGCCCTGCTGCGCGCTGGGCGCTTCGACCGGCAGGTGCTGGTCGACCGGCCCGACAAGAAGGGCCGCGTGCAGATCCTGAAGGTGCATGCCCGCAAGATCAAGCTCGCACCCGATGCCGACGCCGAGAAGGTGGCGGCGCTCACTCCCGGCTTTACCGGCGCCGATCTGGCGAACCTCGTAAACGAGGCGGCGCTGCTGGCGACCCGCCGCAGGGCGGAGGCGGTGACGATGGGCGACTTCAACAACGCCATCGAACGCATCGTGGCGGGGCTGGAGAAACGCAACCGCTTGCTCAACCCGAAGGAGCGCGAGGTCGTGGCCTATCACGAAATGGGCCATGCCTTGGTGGCGCTGGCCCTGCCAGGGGTCGACCCGGTGCACAAGGTGTCGATCATTCCTCGCGGGGTGGGTGCCCTCGGCTACACCATCCAACGGCCGACCGAGGACCGCTTCCTGATGACCCGGGAGGAGCTGGAGAACAAGATGGCGGTGCTGCTCGGCGGGCGTGCCGCCGAGCTGATCGTGTTTGGTCATCTGTCGACCGGAGCGGCGGACGACCTCGCGCGGGTGACTGACATCGCCCGCTCGATGGTTACCCGCTACGGCATGTCGGATAAGCTGGGGAACGTGGCGCTGGAGAAGGACGAGCGCTCGTTCCTGAGCCCGAACCCGCTCGGCAATGGAGCTCGGGAGCGGTCCTATTCGGACGAGACCGCCACGGCCATCGACGACGAGGTGCGGGCCATCGTGGACAGGGTATTCGGGCGGACCGTTGCGCTCCTGCAGGAGCGGCGGGAGGCCCTGGAGAGGACGGCCCGTCGCCTCCTGGAGAAGGAGACCCTCGACGAGGCCGAACTGCAGCAGCTCGCGTCTGACGCCGCGACGCGGCCGACCGACCAAACTCAGGTCGAGCTGGAGCGGGAGCACGGGAGCCGCGCAGGCACCCAGTCCGCGACTTGATTGGAGGAGACAGCGACCCAGGGAGGCGATGGATGCCCGTTGCCCATATGGGTTCGGGTGCCCCGGGATCCTGGCCCGCCCGCACATTCGCTGGCCCGGCGCAGTGGGCGAGATTCGATGTAGTCATGGTCCTACACGGCTGATCCCTCGCCCGAGATTGCGGAGAATGGGACCGGCGCAGGAAACGTGCGCCCTGACTATCAATCCGGACGCGACGGGTGGCTTCTCGATCAAATCGGATCCCGTAGCGTGGCGGCACAGGACCGGCGGGTTGATCGTGTCCCCGTTTCTCGGCCATAACCTGCAGGCATCGATGCAGTTTTGGAATTCCCGCGGCGGAGGCCGTCCATGTTCCTGACCAACCAAGATATGGTCGAGCTGACCGAATGGCGGCGCAAGCTCCACCGCATGCCCGAACTCCCGCGGGAGGAGGCGAGAACCGCCCAGGAGGTTCATGCCTTCCTGACCTCCACCGGACCCAACCGGATCATCACGAATCTCGGCGGGCACGGGGTAGCCGCCGTCTATGAGGGCAGGGATCCGGGCCCGACCGTGATGTTCCGCACGGAACTCGATGGCCTGCCCATCGAGGAGGTTTCCGACGCGCCGCATCGATCTGCCGTTCCGGGCAAGGCCCATCTTTGCGGGCATGACGGGCATATGGCGACCATCGCCGCCTTGGCCCGGGGCCTCGGTCGCGAACGCCCGCAACGGGGCCGCGCGGTGCTCCTGTTCCAGCCGGCGGAGGAGGACGGCTCCGGCGCCGCAGCCGTCGTGGCGGATCCGAAGTTTCGCGAGATCGCACCCGACTTTTCGTTCGCCCTGCACAACCTGCCGGGCCTGCCATTTGGCAAGGTCGCCCTGGCCGAGGGCGTGGTCAACTGCGCGTCTCGCGGCATGCGCATCGCTCTCAGCGGCAAGACCGCCCACGCGTCGATGCCCGAGTTCGGGACCTCGCCCATGGGTGCCGTGGCGCAACTGATGCCTGCGCTGACGGCGCTCGGCCGCGGGGGGGCGCTGGACGAGGGCTTCACGATGGTGACGGTGACCCACGCAAGGCTCGGAGAGGCGGCATTCGGCGTCGCCCCAGGGCATGCGGAAATCTGGGCGACCTTGCGAACGCTTACCAATGCTGGCATGGACGACCTATGCCGACGCGCCGAAGAACTCGTCTCGAAGGCCGCAAGTTCGGCCGGCTTAGGCGTTATGATCCACTATGACGACATCTTCCGCCATTGCGAGAACGCGCCTGAGGCCGTCGCCCATCTTCGCCATGCCCTCGACCTCGAAGGCGTGCCCCATGACCGCGGAAACCTGCCGATAAGGGCATCCGAGGATTTCGGCCGCTTTGGCGAGAGGGCGCCGGCGGCCATGTTCTTTCTTGGTGCCGGGGAGAAGCATCCCAGCCTGCACAATCCCGACTATGACTTTCCGGACGATCTGATCGGGATCGGCGCCCGCATCTTCATGCGGACGCTGCGCAACCTGCTGGGCTAGTCCGAACCGAGGTTATCGCCGCAGGCCCTTCCCATCGCGGTGGGCGGAGGAAGCCGAAATGTAGGCGTATTGCTCGACCTTGCGTTCGGCCCGGCGGAGTTGCGCCGCCTGCAGCGCCGTCACGATGCGGGCCAGGAGGCCGGGTCTTGCGTCCCGGTTGGGAAACATTGCGTCGGACGCGGGATAGTTGAGCGAGTTCATCGTCGTGGTTGCCCCAGGCAGATCTTCCGACGATGATTTAGCCTGTGCGGTGCACAATAGAAGATATTGCGCTGCAAAACTGCCATGCATCAACGGCATGTTCAAGGCCGGAAAAGCAAACAGATATGCGTCCGCGCACGCATCCTAGACGGCCAAAGAGGCATCGCGGGCCCGGTGCCGCGACGCCCCGTATGCTCGGGCCCTATGCCGCGGTCCCTTTGGTCGACGGGCCTTGGCTGCGCTCCAGGCCTGCCATGGCTTCAAGGATCGTGCAGACGGAGGCCGTATCCTGCGTTCCCTGCCCGTTCGCGAGTGCTGCCCGATAGATGGATTCAGTCGCCGTGAACAGCGGGGTAGGGCAGCCGAGCTGACGCGCGAACTCGTTGATCACGTGCATGTCCTTCTGCCAGAGCCCAATGGACATGGTGGCCGGCTCATAACGCTGCTCCGCCATCAGCGGGGCCCGCAGCTCGAAGATGCGGGAATTGCCGGCTCCGGCCGAGACGAGCTCGATGATCTGGTGCGGCGGCAGTCCGGCCTTCATGCCCAGGACCATGGCTTCCGCGCTCGCGACGTTGTTGATGGCGACGAGCAGGTTGGCGACGAACTTCATCTTCGTACCGTTGCCGAAAGGCCCGACGTTGTGCGCCTGCCGCCCGAAGTCCATGAAGATCTCCCGGAGCGATTCGATGCGCCCGGCATCGCCGCTGGCGTAGATCACGAGGTCTCGATTGGCCGCCTGGGCGCCGGTGCCGCTCAACGGACAATCGAGCATGGTGTGCCCGGCCTCGCGCAGGGCCGTTTCCGCCCTTGTCTTGTCGTCGAGCGTAAGGGTGCTCATCTCGGCTACGACCCGGCCCTTCGGGGCCTCCGCGACGATCTTCCGGACGACGTCGTGCAGGGCGGCGGCGCTGGGGAGGCTCGTGAGGACGATCTCCGCCTCGCTCGCAACCGCCCCGGGGCTCTCTAGGACGTTTACCCCGGCGGAATGCGCCTCGTCGATCCGTTGAGGGCTAACATCATAGCCGAACACCGTCCAGCCACGTTCCGCGAGATTGCGGGCGACGGCGCCGCCCATTGTGCCGAGGCCGATCACGCCGACCCGACCCTTGTTTCCAGCCATGGTAGCTTCACTCAAGTTTGTGAGAAAGGTTTCATCATATGCAAGCCGCAGCCCGCTCCGAAGGACGTGCGGCTTGGAGAGAACTCAGCTTGCCTTGCGCATGTCCTGCTCGGCGACACGGCGCGGCATCTTCACCACGACCTTGATGGCATCCTCAACGCGGTCGCGCGCGTAGCGCAGGGCGGTGGGGAGGTCCTCCATCATGAAGGTGTGGGTGTGGATCTTCGTCGCGTCGAAGCGCTTGGCCGCCATGAAAGCCTGCGCACGGTGGGTCGCGCTGCGGCCCTCGCCGCGGATGCCGTAGATGTAGATGTTGTTGCGCACCAGATGCGCCACATCGATGAGGGCCGGGTCGTGCGGGAAGGCGGCAAGGCACATCTTGCCGCCGCGATTGAGCATGCGCCCGGCCTCGTTGATCGCGTTGGGAGCGCCGGAGCATTCAATGACGTAATCGACGCCCTTGCCACCGTTCAGTCTGCGGACAGCCTCCAGCGGGTCCTCACGGGTGACGTTGACCACGTGGTCGGCGCCGAGTTCCTGCCCCGTCCTGAGGCGGTTGTCGCGGGTGCCGGTGAGGATGACCGGCGAGGCGCCGAGCGCCTTTGCGACGGCTGCGCCCAGAAGGCCGATGGGCCCGGGGCCGATCACCACGACGCTCTCGCCCGCCACCAGCCCGCCGAGCTCCGTCAGGCCGTACATGGCTGTCCCGGCGGTCACGACGAGGGTCGCCTCCTCGTCGCTCATGTCGTCCGCGATCTTGATCAGGGTGTTGATGTTGTTCACGGCGAACTCGGCGAAACCGCCGTCCGACGTGAAGCCGTTGGCCCTGTGGCCCTTGTCGACGTCGCCGTAGTTGAGGCCGTAGTTGAGACAGGACGTATACATGCCCATCCGGCAGCGCTTGCACTGGCCGCAGCCGGCATGGATCTCGACCGTCACCCTGTCGCCGATCTTGAACTCGTCCACGCCGGGCCCGAGGGCGACGACCGTTCCCATGTATTCATGGCCGGGTGTGAAGTTCTTGTTGAACGGTGGGCCGCCCTGGATCAGCGCCGGCGGTCCGCTGCTGATCACGTCGAGGTCAGTGGCGCAGATGGCAATGGCGTCCACCCGGACAAGCACTTCCGCCTTCTTTGGAACGGGCACCTTCTTGTCGACGAGGCGCAACTCGTTGGGGTTGCCGAGCACCCACGCCTTCATGGTATCCGGGACGGGCATGCTGGGATCGGTCTTCACGCCGGGATGCACATACATGATCAGCTTCCGAAAATGAGGGGTGTCGGTTCAGGCGGCCTGAAGACGAATGCCGTCGGGGATCGGGAGGGGCTCATTGGCGCTCTGCTTGAACTCCACCGTGGTGAAGAGAAGTTCCGTGTCGCCGATGTTCTCCACGCTGTGCAGCATATATTCTCCGGGACCATAGTTGAGGTGCTTGGTGTCGCCTGGGAAGTGCTTCACGTCGACGATGCGGCCATCCTCGTAATAGCCGCGCGCGGTCCCGTGGGTGTGGCAGGTCCAGAAGTAGTCGAGCACATGGCGGTGGAAGGCGCAGCGCTTGCCGGGCGGCAGCCGCAGGTGCCACACGCGGACGCGGTCGGTCTCCGACACCAGGACGCTACCGACGCAGCCGTTGTATCGGTTGGCCTCGATATCGTCCTGAAGCTCCTTGGGCCAATGGGCGCGAGGATTTTCCGTGTTCGACATTGCTTCCTCCGTAGATTTTGATGGGGTCACGGTACGAGGATCGTCGATCCGCTCGTGTGCCCGCCTTCGAGATCGCGATGAGCCCTAGCGGCATCCACGAGAGGATAGCGCTGGCCGATGACGGGCTTCAGAGCGCCTTGAGCGACCAGATCGAACACCGCCGCGGCGGAGGCCGCATATTCTTCGGGCATTCCGGTGTAGTGAACGAGGCTCGGCCGCGTGAAGTAGAGCGACCCCTTTTTCTGCAGCAGGCCGGCCTCGACCGCCGGAGGCGGCCCCGAGGTGGCGCCGAATGATACGAAGATGCCACGCGGCATCAGGCACTCGATCGAGGTGTCGAACGTGGCCTTCCCGATCGAGTCGAACACCACCGGAACGCCTTTCCCGCCGGTGATCTCCTTGACCCGCGCAAGGACGTCCTCCTCGCTGCGGTCGATGACCGCGAAGTAACCGCTGGCCCGGGCGCGCTCGCACTTTTCCCTGCCGGCTGCGACGCCGATCAGATTCACCCCGAGGTGCTTGGCCCATTGACCCGCCAGGAGGCCGACGCCACCCGCGGCTGCATACATGAGGGCGAAATCGCCAGGACGGAGGTGAACGCACCGATTGAGGAGGTATTCCACCGTCATCCCCTTCAGGAGCACGGCGGCAGCTTCCTCCTCGGAGACGCCCTCGGGGATCCTCGCGAGGCGTGCGGCAGGGACGATTCGCAGATCCGCATAGGCGCCGGGTTCGCCGCCCTGATAGGCGACGCGATCTCCCGGCTTGAAGGACGTAACGTCCGGGCCGACCGCCTCCACGATTCCGGCTGCCTCGCTGCCGCAGCCGCTCGGCAGAGGCAGGGCATAGGCGCCCGAGCGGTGATAGACGTCCAGAAAATTCACGCCGCAGGCGGTCTGCCGGAGCAGAACCTGGCCCGGACCGGGAGCGCCGACCTCCACTTCCTTGAGCTGAAGGACCTCGGGGTTGCCTTGGGTGTCCATGCGGATCGCGCGGGCCATCACTTTTTCGTCTCCGGATTTAGGCTATGACGGACATGCTTTCGAGGGCATCGAGAACGCGGCGACGCGAGCTTTCGATGTGATCGCGGGCGAGTGCCACGGCTTGCCGCTTGTCCCGCTTCTGGATCGCATCGATGATGGCACTGTGCTCTGCCACGAAGTCCGCGAGGCTCAGTTCACCGCTGCTCGTGACGCTCACATAGGTTAGGCGTTCATATTGTTCGATCGCTTCGCAGCCTGCACGGGCAAGGCGAGAGTTCCCGCAATTGGCGGCAATGAAACCGTGGAAGGCGCTGTTGTACTCGATCCATTCCGAGAGTTCGACCTGCGAGGGGAGGGTGCGGAATTGATCTAGGCCCGCAAGCGTAACGCTGTCCGCCGTCTCGATCAGCCGGACGATGCTCTCCCGCTCAAAGATCTGCCGCATCTCATAGAGTTCGCGCGCGTCGGCGAGAGAGATGCGCTTCACGCGGTAGCCCTTGCGCGGCATCACCTCCACGAGGTTCTGTTCCTCGAGTTTGAGCAATGCGTCCCGGATCGGGGACTTGCTGACCTGGTACAGTTCGGCGAGCTGCCGCTCTTGCAGCTGCGCGCCGGGTCTCAAGGCACACGACAGGATGGCGGCGCGAAGCCGCTGATAGACGCTCGTCCGCACCAGCAGGGGGGAATCGTCCGCACCTTCGAGCACGCGTCATTCTCTCCTAAAAGAAATCTCACCAGATGGCATATCTCTCTGACTGATATTTCAGCTGGTGAAAACTCGTCAATCCCCGAAGGATAAAATGCAACTTTGCTGCGCGTAAACTCCTACGTTTTGCGGTCGGTTGACAGATACACTGCGACGGGTGGAATATCAGATGTCGGGGTAGAGGAGGTCTAGAGACGTGATGGGCGCCCGTCGGCATCAATCGCTGGCTGCCAGGAGTCCTGCAATTCCGGCAGGCACCTCCTCCACGGTCAAGCTCGACTGCAGTCCCTGGCGGGACCTCCGCGTCGATCCCAAAGGTGGCTTCAATGCACGCAAGCGGGATCAGGAATCATGATGCGAACGATCAGGAATGATTATTTCGTCGGGAAAGACGAGTCCGCTTAGATTTTCGCGATGAGAGAAACAATGCGAGGAACGGGCCTGGACTGTCAGGCCCTTAAAGCCTTGGCAGATCGCAACGAGGTGTCCGGTCTTAACGTCGCCTGTCCACCGTCACGATAACAAAATCCGATTTCTGGGAGGAGATCGAAGTCCATGAGGAATGTCCTTCAAGCATCTGCCATCGCCATGGTGGCGCTCACCGCCGGCTTCACCACGGCTGCCGAGGCCGAGAACATCAGATTGCGCATCGCCTCGGGCCATCCGGCAGTCAACACGTATGTCCATCTCATGCAGACCTTCTTCGTCCCCGAAGTGACGAAGCGAGTTGCCGAACGGACGAGCCACAAGGTGGAATTCATCGAAGGTTATGGCGGCTCGATGGTGAAGGTGGCCGATACGCTCGAAGCCGTGCAGTCCGGCATCATCGACATCGGCGGATACTGTCTCTGCTTCGAGCCGTCGAACCTGCCTCTGCACGCGTTCCAGGTCATGCTGCCCTTCGGCACGATGAGCGCCGAGAAGAGCGTCAAGCTCGCGCGGGCGGTTTACGACAAGGTCCCGTATATGACCAAGGTCTTTGAGGAGAAGTTCGGTCAGAAGCACCTCGCGGCCATTGCCGACAACGGTTACAATCTCACCACCACCTTCGACTGGAACACGGTGGCCGACCTCAAGGGGCAGAAGCTCGCCGGCGCCGGACTGAACCTGAAGTGGCTGGAGTTCGCCGGGGCCGTTCCGGTGCAGTCGTCGCTGCCCGAGGCCTACACGGCCATGCAGACGGGCGTCTACAACGGCTGGATCATGTTCCCGTCAGGGGTCGTGAATTTCAAGCTCTTCGAGGTCTCGCCGTACTACACGGAGATTGGCTTCGGTTCGATCACCTGGCATGCGCTGACGATAAACCGGGCCAAGTTCAACCGGCTTCCGAAGGAGGTCCAGGACATCATTCTTGAAGTCGCCAAGGAGTACGAAGCGAAGACCGGCACGGTCAACGACGAGAACTATCCCAAGCAGATCGAGCAACTGAAGGAACTCGGCGCTAAGGTGAAGTCGCTGCCCGACAGCGTGCGCATCGAGTGGGCGACTTCGCTCAAGGACTGGCCCAAGGAGAAGGCGGCGGAACTCGACAAAGCAGGGCTTCCGGGAACGCAGGTTCTCGAACTCGCCCTCGAGGAGGCCGAGAAGCTCGGCCACAAGTGGCCGGTTCGCTACCAGGTGAAGTGACGCCTGGATAATACCTTCCGCCCGGGGCCGAACTCAGCCCGGCCCCGGGCCCGTTCGTTGCATTCCGCCTACAGGTGTTCTGTATGATTGGAAGAGGTCTCGACTGGATCTCGAAAGCCCTGCTGGTGCTGGCTTCGGTCCTGGCGTTCCTGCTCTGCTTCATCGTTGTCGGCGACGTGATCGGCAGGGTCGCGTTCAACAGCCCGATCAAGGGCACGCCAGAACTCGTCTCAAGCTCGATCGTCATCATCTGCTACCTTCAGGCGGTCTATGCGATCCTCAGCAACGGCATGATGCATGTCGATGCCCTGACGGCTCATTTCCCGGTGCCGGTGCGTGCCGCGCTCAACGTCATCTCCTGCCTCCTTGGGATGGCATTGTTCGCCCTCATCTTTTGGGGCAGCATCGATGGCTTCGTCCATGCGTTCGAATCCGGAGAGTACGAGGGCGAGGGAGCCCTGCGGGTACCCATGTGGCCGGTCCGCTTCGCAGTTCTGGCCGGAAGCGGTCTGGCCGTGCTCGCGTATCTCCTCCTGGCTGCCCGGCAGATCCATGCCGCCCGGTATAACGAACTCCTCGCCACCGGTTCCTCGCACTGAATAGGTCAGCCGATGTTCGACGCTTCTCAAATGATGATCATCGTCGGGGTCTTGCTGACGCTCGTCCTGTTCGGAACCCATATCGCAGTTGCACTCGGCATCACCTCGGCCCTCGGCGTCTATCTGATGCAAGAGGATATGGAGGTGGTGCGCAGCTTCATCTCGAACACCGCCTATGAGGGGATCAGGGACTACATCTTCGCGGTAATTCCTCTCTTCATCCTGATGGGAGAGTTCCTGGCCAAGTCGGGAGCGGCGCGAGACCTGTTCGGCCTCGTCAATCGCCTGACCCGGTGGCTTCCCGGCCGACTCGGTGTCGCGACCGTCCTGGCGAACGCTGTCTTCGCCTTCGTGTCCGGCGTGAGCATCGCGGCGGCTGCCACGTTCTCACGCATCGCCTATCCGGAGATGAAGCGCTACGGATACAACCGGCAATTCTCGCTTTCCTGCATCGCCGGCAGCGCCTGCCTCGGCATGCTGATCCCACCGTCAGTGCTGATGATCGTCTGGGGCGTGCTGACGGAGCAGTCGATCGGCAGCCTCTTCATGGCCGGCGTAGTGCCAGGAATCGCGGTGGTGCTGAGCTACAGTGCATATATCGTCGGTACTGCCATACTCCGGCCGGACATCGTGGGGGAAGGTAAGGCACCCATCGCAGCGGGCGTGACGCGGCTGCCGGTGCGCGAGGAAAACGAGGATCTGACCGGAACTCTGTTCGGGACGCTCCTGGTGTTGTTCCTGGTTTGCGGCGTTCTAGGCGGAATTTGGTTCGGCTTCTTCACTCCGACGGAGGGTGCAGGCGTTGGGGCCGTCGGCGCGCTCCTTATCGCGCTGATCCGGGGAATCCGTGTCCGGGAGATCTTTGAGGTGGTGCTGTCGGCCGGACGCTCGTCGGCACCTTTGCTTCTGCTGCTTGTCATGGCGCAGATCTATTCCCGTGTGCTGTCGATGACCGGCATCACTGGAGCTGTTCAGGCGGCTCTGCTCGATACCGGCCTTCCGGCAATTGCCATTCTGGGAATTATGATCCTGATCTGGTTCGTGCTCGGCTGCATCATCGATTCGATCTCCATCATTCTCCTGACGGTTCCCGTGTTCGCACCCGTCGCCGCGAGCCTCGGCTACGACCCGCTGGCATTCGCGATCATCGGCATTCTCGCGATCGAGACGGGCCTGTTGACACCGCCCTTCGGAATCCTGGTCTTCACCGTGAAGGCGGCATTGCCACAGGAGAACGTTCCCGTCGGTGAGATCTTTCGGGGAGCGACCCCGTTCTGGATCTGTCTGGTCCTCGTCATCGGCGCAATCATCGCCTTCCCGCAGATCGCCACTTGGCTACCCAACCTTGGAAGAGCTTGAGGAGATGTTCATGCCCGCGTACTGGGTCGCGCGTTCGCGCATCAACGATCCCGTCGAATACAAGAAGTACACGGATCGCGTTCCTGGGATCATCGCACAATACGGCGGCAAGGTTCTCGCCCGTGGCGGCAAGTTCAAGATTCTCGAAGGACCCGAAACCTTCCATCGCTTCGTCGTCATCGAATTTCCCTCTCTTGAAGCGGCCGAGGAATGCCACCGCTCCGCGGCCTATCAAGAGGCCTCCGCCTTCCGGAAGAACGGAGCAGGCCAGGTGGAACTCATCATCGTCGAAGGCGGCGACGCCACAACTTGAACTTCTGCCGTCGTCCTGCACGACGAGAACAGAGCTGCACGGATACCGATCATGGCCAAGGCAAACTTCGCGGGCGTCCTCGTCCCTGCCATCACCCCCTTCGATGCCCGGCTCGAGCCGGACCCAGCCTTGTTCCTGAAGACATGCCACTGGCTTCTGGCCCAAGGCGCGCATGGGCTCGCGGTCTTCGGCACTACCAGCGAGGCGAATTCCCTTTCATTGAGCGAACGCAAAAGGCTGCTGGAGGGCCTCGCCGCCGGAGGCATCGATCCGACGCTGCTCCTTCCTGGTACCGGCCAATGCGCGCTGCCGGACGCGGTCGAGCTGACGAAGCATGCCGTGTCACTGGGATGCGGTGGCGTCCTCATGCTGCCGCCGTTCTACTACAAGCCCGTCTCCGTGGATGGTCTGTTCGCCTTCTATTCCGAAGTCATCGAGCGTGTGGGATCTCAGGACCTCGGATTATGGCTCTATCACATTCCCCAGATGACAGGGGTCGGTATTCCGCACGATCTCATCGAGCGCCTGATCTCCCGTTATCCGGATACGGTTCTCGGCATCAAGGACAGCTCCGGTGACTGGGCAAACACCGAAGCCATGCTCAACCGATTCCCAGGTTTCCGTGTTTTCCCCAGCTCAGAGGGTGTTGTGCTGAAGGCGCTTCGCCTCGGTGCCGCCGGCTGCATCACGGCTTCAGGGAACATCAACGCGGCGGCAATTCGAAACCTTATCGATAACTGGCAATCACCCGAGGCGGAGGAACTGCAGAAGCCGGTCGCGGAAGTGCGCAACATCTTTTCGAGCTATCCGCTCATCCCGGCCGCCAAGGCAGTTCTCTCGACCGTCCTCGCCGAGCCGGGACTGGCGACCCTCAGGCCGCCGCTGACGCCCCTGACAGACGCGCAGACGACCGAACTCCTCGGTCGGCTCAAGGACGCGGGGCATGCGTTCGCGCCCGCGACGTTCGACTGAGACAATCCATTCCGAGACGGAGACCGCCATGGCCCTCACCGATCGTATTCCCTATCAGGCATTGGTCGACAGGCCCAAGCTAACCCTGCCAAACGGCGCGCGGATCGCCGTATGGTTCATTCTCAACGTGGAGGAGTGGCGGATCGAACGGCCCATGCCGCGCACGGTCCTGTCGCCGCCGATGGGGCAGCCGCTCCTGCCCGACGTGCCGAACTGGTCTTGGCACGAATACGGCATGCGGGCGGGCTTCTGGCGCCAGTTCGAGGCGCTGACGAAGCGAAACATCCCGACCACGCTCGCGATCAACGGCAATGTCTGCACGTCCTATCCGCGTGTCGCGGCCGCGGCGCGCGATGCCGGATTCGAGTTCATGGGGCACGGCTTCCTCCAGGGGCCGATGCACAAGGTTGAGGACCAGCGGGACGCGATCAGACGCACCGTCGACGCCATTGCTTCTTTCGCCGGGCGTCCCCCGCGTTCGTGGGAGAGTCCTGGCCTGACCGAGACCGACGAGACCCTCGACCTCCTGCGCGAGCATGGGATCGAATACGTGGCCGACTGGGTCATCGACGATCTGCCGCAGGAGATCGCCACTCCCCACGGAACGATCACGTCGGTCCCCTATACGGTCGAGACCAACGACATCGTGGTCTATGCCCTCCAGCAGCATGCCTCCGACCAATTCCTGAAGACCGGCAAGGACCAGTTCGACCGTCTCTATCAGGAAGGGGCAGAAAACGCTCGGGTGATGGCGATCTCGATGCATCCCTACATCACGGGCGTGCCGCATCGGATCCGCTATCTCGAGGAGCTTCTCGATTATGTGGTCGGGCACGAGCGCGTCGCACTTATGACCGCGAGCGAGATCGGCGACTGGTATATGGCGGAGATGGCAAAGCACCGCCGGTCCGCAGCCTGAGCAGAGCCGGAGATCGTTCATGACCGGAATGACGCTCTGGGGCAGGGCGACGTCCATGAACGTCCAGAAAGTCCTTTGGGCGATGGCCGAACTCGGCGTCGAGGCGGAGCGGATCGACGCCGGGGGTGCTTATGGCGGGCTCGACACCCCATCTTACCGCGCCCTGAACCCGAACCGCCGGGTGCCGACTCTCCAGGACGGCGATCTCGTGCTGTGGGAGTCGAATGTCATCGTTCGCTATCTCGCGTCCACACACGGGCAGGGCATCCTTCGGCCCGAAAAGCCGGCTGGTGTCGCGCTGGCCGACCAGTGGATGGACTGGATGCAGACGACCCTGGCTCCAGTCTTCATGCCGCTGTTCTGGGAGGCGGTCCGCAAGCCGCCGTCACAGCGCAGCGAGGAGCGCCTCGTTCAGCTCGCCGAGGAGGCGGGGAGAATCTATGCCATCCTCGACGCACGGCTCGCCGAGGCGTCCTGGCTCGGCGGCGATGCTTTTTCCATGGGCGACATTCCTGCCGGGGCGACCCTCTATCGCTGGTACACCATGGACATTCCCCGCCCAGATCTTCCAAGGCTCGCCAATTGGTACGAGCGCCTGTCCGAGCGTCCCGCCTACCGGTCGACCGTCATGACGAGCTACGAGCCCCTGCGCGGGCGTGATTGAAGGTTGCCCGCGTCAGGTCAGTCGGCCGTCCAGCCCCCATCGACGAGAAGGGCCGAGCCGGTCATCAGGCTCGAAGCGTCGCTGGCGAGGAACACGATGGCGCCGGTCAGATCCTCCACTTGGCCGATGCGCCCGAGCTTGATCTTGGACACAACGCTTGCCCGGAAGTTCTCGTCAGCGAAGTACGGGCGTGTCATCGGGGTCTCGATGAAGGTGGGGCAGAGGGTGTTCACCCGTATGCCGTGCGGCCCAAGCTCGACCGCCATCGCCTTCGTGAGTCCTTCGAGGGCGAACTTCGACGTGCAGTACACCGTTCGGTTAGCGCCACCCACATGGCCCATCTGAGAGGAGACGTTGATGATCGATCCGGGCTTGCCGGCCGCTATCATTCTGCGAACGACGGCCTGCGCTGCAAAGAAGGCGGACCGCACGTTGAGGTTCATGACCGCGTCGAAATCCTCGACGGAAACCCCGACGAACGGCTTCGGCCGGTTGGTGCCCGCGTTGTTGACGAAGATGTCGAACGGTTCGGCGGCCTCGATCGCCCGCGATACTGCGTCGAGATCGTTCATGTCCAGAGGCAGTGGGTCCGCGAGGTGTCCCTGCTGGCGTATGGCCGTCGCTGCCGCGTCAATTTCCTGAGAGGTGCGGGCGGCAAGGGTCACGTGAGCGCCGGCGGCTGCCAGCGCGGCCGCACCGGCGAGCCCGATTCCGCGTCCCGCCCCCGTCACGAGGGCGCGCTTTCCGTCGAGCCGGAAGGAGGGGGGATGGGGAAGGGGAGCCGCCACCATCACTCGGCCGCCGTCGCATAGGGAATGTTGCGGCCGCCGTACCGGCGCACGCGGATATTGGCCTGCTCGGCATGGCCGGCGAAGCCCTCGAGCATGCAGAGCCGCGAGCAGTACTCGCCGATCATGGCGGAAGCTTCGTCGGTGAGGACCTTCTGGTAGGTCACGGTCTTCAGGAACTTGCCCACCCAGAGACCGCCGGTATAGCGGGCGGATTTCTTGGTCGGCAGCGTATGGTTGGTGCCGATCACCTTGTCGCCGTAGGACACGTTCGTACGGAGCCCAAGGAACAGCGCGCCGTAATTGGTCATATTCGCGAGGAAATAATCCGGATCTCGCGTCATCACCTGAACGTGCTCGGATGCAATTGCGTCGGCCTCCCGCACCATTTCGTCGTCCGAGTCGCAGACGATGACGGCGCCGTAATCCTCCCAGGCCTGGCGGGCGATCTCGGCGGTGGGAAGAACGCCGAGGAGGCGCTCGACTTCCGCCATCGTCTCCCGCCCCAGCTTCTCGGAGGTCGTCAGGAGGATGGCCGGGGAGGTGGGGCCATGCTCCGCCTGTCCGAGCAGATCCGTCGCACACATCTCGGCGTCGACGCTCTCATCGGCGATTACGAGTGTCTCGGTCGGGCCGGCGAAGAGATCGATCCCGACACGACCATAAAGCTGACGCTTCGCCTCCGCCACGAAGGCGTTGCCCGGACCGACGAGCATGTCGACCGGATCGATGCTTTCGGTGCCAAGCGCCATGGCACCGACGGCCTGGACGCCGCCCAGGCAGTAGATCACGTCGGCTCCGGCGAGGTGCTGCGCCGCCACGATGGCCGGGGCGGGTTTGCCCTGATAGGGCGGAGCGCAGGTGACGATGCGCGGTACCCCGGCAACCCGTGCGGTGATGACCGACATGTGCGCGGAGGCGAGTAGCGGGTATTTGCCACCTGGGACATAGCATCCGACGGAATTCACCGGGATGTTCTTATGTCCGAGGATGACGCCGGGCAACGTCTCCACCTCGATGTCCTTCATCGAAGCGCGCTGATGCTCGGCGAAGTTCCTGACCTGCTCCTGCGCGAAGCGGATGTCGTCGAGGTTGCGTTGCGAGAGCTGAGAGAGGCAGTCCCTGATTTCCTGGTCGGTCAGGCGATAGTCGGAACGGTCCCAGCGGTCGAACTTGACCGAAAGCTCGCGGACGGCGGCGTCGCCGCGTTGGGCGATGTCGGCGAGGATCCCTTCTACGGTCGCCCTGATCCTGGCATCATCCTCTGCAATTGCATCCGCGTCACGTCCTCGTTTGAGCCAGCGTGCCATGGCAAGCCTCCCTGCCGTTGCTCTTATCTATCGGGCGATCACTAAACTGCGCGGGTAGGGGCCGGCATGTCAAGGCACGTCATCGGCCGCTCACGCAAATTCCGGGTCCAGCCGGATCTCACGTCGTCCTGCCGGAGCTTCGCTGGTTCCAGAAAGCTGGCAGGCTGGAGCCGTCGCGTCCGCCCCAGCCGGAGCGACTTGCCTCGTCATAGACCGCGAGCGTTCTCTCCACGAGCGGGAGCTCGATCCCGCGCGCCGATGCCTCGTCCAGCATCGTCCGCAGATCCTTTCTGATCGAGTCGACATCGAAACTGGGTGCAGTGAACTCCTCCCCGCTCAGAGCCTTGGCGATTGCGGGGCCGCGCACCTTCAGGACGTTCGCGCCCCCCGAAGTATCGGCGAAGAGATCCACGAGAGCCCCTGTGTCGATATCCAGCTCCCTGCAGAGGGAATAGGCCTCACCCAGCGCTTGGTAGAATACCAGCAGCGGAAGATTGATGGCGAGCTTCAGGCTGGCACCGGCACCGACCGGGCCGACATGTTCGATCCGTCGGCAGAGCTGCTCGAGGAGCGGCCGGGCCCGCGCCACGTCCAGCTCATCGCCCCCGGCGAGCCCGATGAGCTTGCCAGCGCGCGCGGGTCCGGTGGTCCCGCCCACTGGGCACTCGACGAAAGCCGCTCCGGACCGCCGCACATCCTCCGCGAGACGCATCTCCGTCTCCGGCCGCACCGTGCTCATGTCGATCACGAGTTTGTCCCTCAGGTCTGCGGCCAGTACTCCCTCCGGGCCGCGGTAAACGGCGTCGATGGCTAAGGCGTCCGTCAGGATCGTGAGCACGGCGTCGACCCTGCCTGCGAGGTCGGACGGAGTCGCAGCCGCTTCTGCACCTGCATCCGCCAAAGGACGCATCTTCTCCGGGGTGCGGTTCCAGACTGTCAACTCATGGCCCGTTTCCATCAGCCGTTCGGCGATGGCGGTGCCCATGCGACCCAGACCAGCGATGCCAATTTTCATGATGCGTCCTCTGTTGTCCGTCCGTTCTGATGCGACAGGTTATGCGCGCAGGAAGGTGAGGAGGGCGGTTTCGCTCATCACCGCCTCGGGGGTCTGGTGCCGTTCCGCTAGGGCGCGTTCCTCGGCGGTGTTGAAGCGCGTGCGCATGTACGAGCCGAGCCGACGCGCCTGATCAACGATCCGGCGCCCCATGGCCGCCCTTTCGCGCTCAAATCGCTTTAGGGCCGAGCCGATCTCCTCTTCGACGGAAAGAGCATGGACTAGGGCCATGGCATCGTGAGCCGCTTTCGCGACGCCGCCGCCCACGTGCGGGCGGGCCACGAAGGCCGCGTCGCCAATCAGGGCCACCCGCGAGAACGTCATAAATGGACTTTCGAGATCGTAGATCGGCTGAAGGAACGGCTGTTCCGTCACGCGAACGACCTCGGAGAATTGCGGTGCCAGCACCTCGTGACCATGAGAGCGCATTTCGGCAATCGAGGCGCGCGAGATCAAGGGAGGAGGGATAGAGAGGGAGTGGGTGTGGCCGCTGTCGTCGGTCAGGAGGCGCTGCAGCTCGCTCTCCTCGTCTGCAGGCCGATACCAGACGAAGTTGTACCGCCGGTGTCCCGGCCTTAGATCGTTGTCCGGGCCGGCGACAGGATAACCCAGCATCTGCTCCCCGGGGGGCAGGCAGAAGGCAAAATAGGGAAACAGATCCCGATGCGCGGCAGGAGGGAGGGCACGTTCCTCTACCAGCCCGCGCCAGGCGACATAGCCGGCATAGAGCGGCTTGACGTCCGGAAGAAACTGCTGCCGGACGGTCGAACGGATCCCATCCGCTCCGACGATGAGATCTGCCTCCGCCGCGCTGCCGTCGGCAAACCGCGCCACGGCGGTATCTGCATTGAACTCGGCGGCCACAAACTCCTTGCCCAGATGGTACCGCTCCGGAGGGAGCGCATCCCGCAGCATCTGGAACAGCCTGTTCCAAGATGTGGCGATCTGCGGGCACCGGTATCGGCCGATGACGACGCCGTTTCGGTCCAGCGTGCGCCTCTCGCTCATGGACACGCCCAGGTCGACTCCCGGGTGCAGGCCCACGGCCGCCAGCGCCGAGACGAGTTCCGGATGAGTGACGATCCCCGCACCCCGGCCCGAGAGTTCCGTTGCGACCCGCTCGAAGACATGGGTGTCCCAGCCGGCACGCTGCAGGAGAAGAGCCGTAAACAGGCCGCCCATGGAGCCGCCGATGACAATCGCTCGCTTGTTCTGGGCAGCCATTCCCGGTCCTCCTCAGTTATTTTATCAAATGATAAATACGGAGAGGCGAGCTCGTCAAGGAAAACCGGGAGGGGCCTTGTCCAGTATCCTCCCGAGGGACGCAGGGAGCCCGTCGAGGAGGCTGTCGATACTCAGTTCGAGAAATGTATTGAGGTCGAGATAGGGCTCGGCGCCGTACACGTGCCGGCGCATCCCGTAATAGAAGATTCCCCCGTGGAACATCCAGTAGAGGTCGATCTCCGCCTGCTGGATCGGCAGGGCGTCGAATGCTGGCAGGCTGTAGCTGTGCCGGATCTCTTCGCAGACGCGGCGAAGGATCCGCTCCTCGACGAACGTGATCCACCATCGGTTGATCTCGAGCCCCTTCAGACCGGAGAAGAGATAGATCCGCATCCATTCGGGGGCAAAGATCACCTCGGTATAGCGAGTATAGAACGCGACGAGTCGATCGCGCAGAGGCAGGCGCCGATCCGACAGCAGTTCATCCCACTCCGTCTGCCAGCGCCCCAGGTAAACTTCGTTGTAGACCTCGCGGATCAGGTCGTCCTTCGAGGGAAAATAGCGATAGATGAGAGGCTGGGTGACCCCCAGCTTCTCCGCCAGGGTGCGCGTTCCGCCGTCGAAGCCGACCTCCGAGAAATAGGCGATGGCACCTTCGAGGATCTGCCGGCGCCGGTCGGCTGGAGACAGCCGGCGCCGCGGGGGCGCGGCGACTGCACTGGAGGCGGTTGGGCGAGCCTTGTTTTCGTTCAAAGCCGATCGATCCTCCGCTGCTGGCGGCGATGCATCATTGTGACTAAAGACACAAGCGTTGCCGTCAAGCAAGTTTCCGGGCCGCCGCTCGACCCGATCTCGCTTCAGACCGGCTCGATCCGTCCGCTCGAGACCGACCGGGTGATGGCCTCGAAGGTGCGAACGTTCGCGACCATCTCGTCCAGCGTCACAGGGTAGTCGCCCTTGGACATCACGGAACGGGCAAAGCTCTCCAGGTTGTCGCGCACGGCAGGATGGGGCGGGGCGAACTGCGTGACCGGCTCCTCGCCGCGGTGGACCGTCGTCACGTCCCATCCCGTCGGATTTTCGGGATGCGTCCTGTCCCGGATCTCCATCCAGCCTTTCGAGCCATAGACGGCGAGACGACCGACGAATGGCGTCGCCAGAATAGCGGAGAGAAGGGCGGTGGCGCCGTTCTCGAAGGCGATCGTGATCGCCAACGTGTCGCCGTTGGCGAAGGAACTGCCCCGGGTCGCCAGCCGAGCCCAGACCTCCTTCGGGCGTCCGAAGAGGGCAATCGACAGGTCCACGAGGTGGATGCCGGTCGCAGAGAGCGGACCCACGGGGGATTCGGTCGGAGAGAGGCGCCAATTGTCGGGCGGCAGTGCGAGGAACTTATCCTGGCTGAAATTCGCCTCCATCATCAACGCAGTGCCGAACTCGCCGGCTTCGAATCGCTTACGCAGATCGATGACCGAAGGCTCGAACCGCCGCTCGTGCCCGATACCCAGCTTCACGCCGGCCGCCTCGACGGCTGCGATTGCGCGCTCGACTTCGGCACCCGTCGTGCAGAGCGGCTTCTCGCAGAAAACGTGCTTGCCGGCCTTCGCGGCGGCGACGATCTGGTCTGCATGGAAGCGGTGAGGTGAGCACAGGATCAGCGCATCGACATCCGCATCCTCAAGCGCATCCTCGAAGCGGGCCGATGTCCGCAGGCCGAAATCCGACGCCACCTGACGTCCGCCTTCGAGCGGGTCGACTCCGAGGATGGGACGGATGACGTCACTCTTCATGAGATCGCGTGCGATGGTGCGTCCCCACCAGCCCAGGCCGACGATGGCAGCGTTAATCATTGGCATCTCCCCTCATCACTGACCGCTTCTATCTGGAGAAGCGTGGTTTTCCACCGTCATGGCACCGTGCGATCCAAGCTCCCCCTGCGGCCGCTGCGCGACAGCAGCGGAGTCCCGGCGACGCCGGAGTGTCATCACGCCACCCTTGGTCAAGGTTCCCATTGACCGGGATAGCAAAAGTGGGACATTTATCAATCGAAAAATAATATCGGGTTCATTGAAGAGCCGATCGCACAGTTTCGCTTATCGTCAGGATGACCCGAGATGATGGATGGTTTGCTGAGCAAGATCCCGCTGATCCTTGTATGTGTCGTCCTTGGGGTCTTCCTGACGTGGCAAGGACCGGTCAATGCCGAGGCCGCACGTCGGCTCGGCTCTCCGGCTCTGGCGGCCGTCCTGTCCATCTCGATGAGCGTCGTCCTCGTGGTCGCTTTCGCGCTATTCACGGTTCGGGAGAAGCCGGATTGGTCTCAGGTGGCGGCGGCTCCATGGTGGACCTGGATCGGCGGCATCACCGGCGCGGTCTTCGTGGTCGGCAGCCTTTTGGTCGTGCCGAAGACCGGGAGCGTGCTCTTTCTGCTCTCCGTCATCCTCGGCCAGATGATCGGGGCCGTCACTGCCGACGGCTTTGGCCTCTGGGGGCTCAAGGAGACCGCCATCAGCCCGATGAAGCTCCTGGCGATGCTGCTGGTGCTCGCCGGCGCCGTGACCTTCCACCTCGGGGATTGAGGCAAGGCAGTTCCGGGTCGAGCGGTGCTGCCTAGTGCCGAGCCTTGTTCCTGAGACGGGAGCAGGGCATAGATTTCTTCGTCGCCGGCAGGAGGGGACCGCTCCATGCGATGCGGCAGTGAAGTCGAAAGGGACAAGCCATGCCCGAAACGTCGAGCCTCATGGCCTTCGGCCTCCTTGCCCTGGGCATGGTGCTTACGCCCGGTCCGAACATGATCTACCTGATCTCGCGCTCGATCTGTCAGGGGCGCATGGCCGGCCTGACTTCCCTGGGCGGCGTCGCCCTCGGCTTCGTGTTCTACATGCTGTGCGCCGCCTTCGGCATCACCGCGCTCCTTCTCGCGGTTCCCTACGCCTACGATGCGTTGCGGCTCGGCGGCGCTCTTTATCTGCTCTATCTCGCCTGGCAGGCGATCAGGCCCGGTGGGCGCTCGCCCTTCCAGGTCAGGGATCTGCCGCAGGACAGCCCACGCAAGCTGTTCATGATGGGCTTCGTGACGAACTTGCTTAACCCGAAGATCGCCGTGATGTATCTCTCGCTGCTGCCCCAGTTCATCGATCCTGAGGGCGGCAGCATTCTCGGGCAATCGCTGGCACTCGGCCTCACGCAGATCACGATCAGCGTGACCGTCAACGCCGGAATTGCAATCGCCGCCGGCTCCATCGCGTCGTTCCTGGCTGGCCGCCCTGCGTGGATGGTCCTTCAGCGCTGGCTGATGGGAGCGGTCCTGGCAGCTCTCGCAGTCAGGATGGCCACCGAGGCGCGACGCTGAAAGTCCCGCCACAAGGCGGGTCTTTCGACGTCGGCCGCTACTTGATTGCCTGCGGATTGATGGGCGAGCCCGCGCCACCGGGAAGGTGCAGCGGTGGCGCAACGAAGAAGAACTCGTACACGCCGTCGGCCGCGCAGTCCTCCGCCAGTTCCTTCACGTAGAAAATTTCGCCCATCGAAATTCCGATGGCCGGAATCACGACCCAGTGCCAAGGCTGGTTGGCCTCTGTCGTCTCGTTCGGGCGCACTTCGCAGCCCCAGGTGTCGGAGCAGATCGCAGCAATATCGGTATTGCGGATCCAATAGCAGGTCTCGAAGGCAAACCCCGGGGCGTCACCGCCGGCGTAGCCCGTCCAATCGCCCTTGGCGAGGCAGCGCTCCTGATGACCCGTGCGCACGATGACGAAATCGCCCTTGCGGATTTCGACCCCTTGCGCCTTGGCGCAGCCCTCGAGATCATCGATGGTGATCGCGTAGCCGTCGTCGAGCGAATCCACGCCCTTCCAGCGAGCGACATCGAGCAGAACGCCGCGCCCGACCATCTTGTCTCGCACGTGCTCGATTCCGAGCTTCCGGGCACCGCGCGCGTCGACGAGTTTGGCGTCGTAGCCATTGTACATCTTGTCGTCGAGGAAGATGTGGCACAGGGCGTCCCACTGGGTCGATGCCTGACATGGCATGTTGATGGCGTCGTCCGCGTAGCGAAGATACGGTGCCGGATCGTCCTGGTTCCCCGCCGCCGCATCCGTGCCGGTCGCCAGCATGATGTGGATCGGATTCCAGCGGCCGCCGAAGAGGCCGGACTGGATCGGCTCCTTGAGGGACAGGCCCAAGGCAAAGGTCTTGCCTTTCCGGATCAACTTGGCAGCCGCAACGATGTCCTCGGGCGACACGTTGTTGAGCGTCCCGACCTGATCGTCGTCGCCCCAACGTCCCCAGTTCGAGAGCTGTTTGGCCGCTTCGTATATAGCCTCGCGATTGACCGTCTTCACCATCTGTTTTCCTCCCCGCTGCTGCTAATTATCGATTGAAAACTAAGTTGGTGGAGGTGTCAATGACGGGCGGACATTCGGCGCTTGCACGACCGCGAGGGCACAGGTCGCCGTGTGGGCGGGGCAGCAGATTGGTTGACCATATTGGCCAGGAAACGTAGTTTGGCTGAGCTGAAGGAAGCTGAAGTGCATGCGCGCAGACGACTCGACCTTGGGACGCCTCCGGACTTGGCTGTCCGAAACTCAACTTCCCGACAATGGTCGGCTTCCTCCCGAGCGTGAACTCGCGGCCCGGTTCGGGATCAAGCGCGCGGAACTTCGCAAGGCTCTTGCTGTCATGGAAGGCGAAGGGCACTTGCGGCGGCACGTCGGCAAAGGGACCTTTCTGGCGAAGGAGGGGATCGCAGGCATTCCGTCGGCCGCGGAGATCATCGCGAACCGCACGAGCCCTCCGGAGGCCATGCAGGCCCGCATCGTCGTGGAGCCGGAGATCGCCCGTTTGGCCGCACTGAAGGCGACTTCGGCGCAGATTGCGGAGATGAAGGAACTCTGCCGCCAGATGCGGCAAGCGAAGACCTGGAACGAGTACGAGCAGCTTGACTGGCGCTTTCACAATCTGCTTGCCGAGGCCAGCGGCAACAACCTGCTTCTCGAAATTCAGCGTCTGGTGAACGGCGTGCGCCGCGCCGTCGTTTGGGGTCGCCTCGCACGGCGGCCGGTCGGGCCGTCCGCGGACTATCACTCCTTCGCGGAACACGAAGCAATCGTCGATGCTATTTCCAACCGGGACCGGCGCGGTGCCGCCGAGGCGATGCGCTGCCACCTCAACAGCACGGCCTCGACCATGCTGGACGAGTAGCCGTAGCTGCTATTTCGTCAGGTGAGTTCGCGCCTGCTCCCGAAGTAGGCATCGACCAGATCCGGGTCGACGGCTGACATGGCGCGCGCGATGACGGGGGCCGCCGCTTCCCGAAAACCCCTCATGTCCAGTTCCGCCGGCTCGACGACCTCGACGCCGTGCTCACGCAGCCGTTTGAGGGCGGTCCTGTCCTCCTCCATGGCGAAGGCGCGCTGGGCACGTGTCGCGGCAGCCGAGGCCGTTTCAAGCGCGACTGCGACGTCCCGCGGAAGCGCGCGGAACCAGGATGCGCGGCACAGGAGCAGGGCGACGCCGAAGATGTGACCGGTCAGGCTCAGAAAGCGATGGTGCCGGTAGAGTCCGAAGTTCAGCGTGTTGGTGAGCGGGTTTTCCTGAGCGTCGACAGAGCCGTTCGCGACGGCTGCGACGAGGTCGCGAACGTCGGTCACGACAGGCTTGAATCCGAAAGCGCCGAGAGTGTCCTGGTAGAGCGCGTTGTCCAGGGTGCGAATGACGAGCCCTGCGCAATCCGCCGTGCGGCGAATGGGATGATGTCGGTTCGAGATATGACGAACCCCATTGTCCCAGAATCCGAGGACACGGAAATCGGTCATGCGCTCGATGTCGTCCGCAAGCCTCGTGCCCGCAGAGCCGTCGAGCGCTTCATGAGCCTGCAGCCTGTCGCTGACGGTCAGGGGCAGGTCGAGGACGGCGAGGGACGGTACGCGCGCGGTCAGATATCCGGACGCCATGTAGCACAGGTGAGCTTCCTCCCGCTCCACCTCCTCGAACAAGGTTTTTGCCGTCACACCGCGCGCCGTCACGTCCTCGCTCACCTCGGGAGTGAGCCCCGCCACCGCGAGTCGGCCTGCAAGGTGGTGAAGTCCTCGCGTATGAACGGAGCCGCCGCCTTGGTACCCTGAAAGACGAATGCGCATTGCGAATGCCTCCCGCTCCCGAACAGGGGTAACCAGAGCGCAACCAATTGGCAATGGTGCTCGATCCAATTGCAAACGCGCGCGGCTCGCCTTCCCTGGTCGTGTTATTTCGGGGAGGGAACCCTCATAATTATTTCTACTGGACGCCAGTGGAACCCCTAATGGTTTCGTCCCTCGAAGTAGCGGCGGACGAAGGTGCACCACGGAATTTCCCATGCGCCCACAGAGAGTTGGCGGGACGCTATAACGACGGGTGCATCGAGGAAAACGGTGCGCCGGTCGACCTGACGACGACAACCACAAGCTCCTCGCAGGGTTCGATCTGCCCGCGCAGCCTTGCGTCTGCTGGTTCAACCAATTGACAACCGGTAAAACCCTGGCGCAGTCTTCACGCAACTCGTCTCACGAGGGCCCATGGCCCGATGAATGGCATACGGCCATGGCGGCTGGAATCGCCAGCCGCCGTCGCACGCGCCGAACGATCAAGCCTCCACGCGACCAGTGAGAAGGGAGGCGCCGAACACAAGAGCGAAGAGGAGGAAACATATGAAGATGCGTAGCGGGCAGGCCATTGCCGCCGTCTCGGCTCTCGCTTGGGCCCTGACCTTGAATACGGCTCACGCCCAAGAATTTCCGACCAAGCCGATCACGTTGATCATCCCTGCAGGCGCCGGCGGATCCCACGACATGACGGCGCGTGCGGTGACGAGCGTCGCCAACGAGTATCTGGGACAGCCGATCATCATTCAGCTCAAGCCCGGCGGCGGCGGGGCGATCGGATCGGATCAGGTCGCGCGCGCGACGGCTGACGGCTACACCCTTCTGTTCGGGGGGCCAAACTGGAGCACGACGCTTCCGGCGGTCGAGGGACGTTCCAAGGGGCCGGACGACCTCGACCCGGTCTGCAGGATCAATTACAGCCCGGTCATGGTCGCGACGAGGCCGGACGCGCCCTACAAGACCTTCAAGGAGATGATCGCCTGGGCCAAGGCCAATCCTGGAAAATTGGTGTTCGGCAACGCCGGCCCGTGGAGTCAGGCGGATCTGACCTGGAAGCAGATTTCCCGCATCACCGGCATCGAGAGCCGGAACGTTCCTCACGATGGCGGCGGCCCGTCGACCCTGGCCCTGCTCGGCGGCCATGTGGACGTGGCGATCAATCCCACGACCACGTTCATGTCATACCTCCAGGCAGGGAAGCTGCGGCCGCTCGCCGTCCTCGACGACGAGCGCGACCCCAACCTTCCGGACGTTCCCACCGCCAAGGAGGAGGGCGTGGACGTGGTGTACTACCTCTGGCGCGGCATGCTGGCCCCGAAGGGAACGCCGCGTCCCGTCGTGGAAAAGCTCGCGGATGCCTGCAAGAAGATGACCGAGGACAAGACCGTTCAGGCCATGATCAAGTCCTTCGGCGACAGAATCCAGTATCTGGGACCGGACGAGTTCGGAAAGGTCTGGCGCGCCGAGTTCGAGCTTCACAAGGAGCTCGGCTCCTCGCTGAAGAAGTGAACCGTCCATGGCCTCGGCTTCTCGCAGCCCGATGTCGCCCAACAGGATCGCAGGAGGATTTTTCCTCCTGCTTGCCCTGGGCGCCATAGCTGGAGCCGTGCGGCTCGAGATCGGAACGCCGAGCGAGCCGCAACCGGGCTTCTTCCCGTTCCTGGGCGGTCTCGGCCTCGCGATCCTGTCCGTGCTCCTCATCGTCCAGGACCTGCGGGGCCGCGGCACGGATGGTGAGCCCTTCGTCGATACCAAGCGGCCGATCATGGCCGTGGCGGGCCTCACAGCGTTCGTTCTCCTCCTCGACCTGCTCGGATACGTCCTCGCAACGGCCGCACTCTCGCTCGCCCTTCTCGTCATCCTGGGCGTCCGCCTTCGCTGGGGGGCGTTGCTCAGCGCTCTTGGCCTTGCCGCCGGAAGCTACATCCTCTTCGACAGAATCCTGGACGTGCCGCTGCCCGAGGGGATCCTCGGATTCCTGTTCGGCCCATAGAGAACTGCAAGCATGTTGGAAAGCCTCGCCAGTGGTTTCGCCGTTGCCCTGACACCCTGGAACTTGGCTTATGCGGGATTCGGCGCGGTTCTCGGAACAGCCATCGGCGTACTGCCGGGCCTCGGCCCGCCGGCCACCATCGCGATGCTGCTGCCGCTGACTTATGGCATGGAGCCGGTCTCCGCCGTCATCATGCTGGCGGGGATCTTCTACGGCGCCATGTATGGCGGCTCGACGACCTCGATCCTTCTCAACATACCCGGGGAGGCGGGGTCCGTGGTCACGTGCCTCGACGGCTACCGCATGACCCGCAGCGGGCGGGCGGGGGCGGCGCTCGGCATCGCGGCGATCGGGTCCTTCATTGCCGGCACGCTGGGCGTCATCGGCCTGTCCCTCATCAGCCCCATCCTTGCTGAGTTCGCCCTGCGGTTCGGGCCCGCCGAATACTTCTCCCTGGTGCTGCTGGGGCTGATGATGGCCGTCTACCTTTCGGGCGGCTCCGCCCTGAAGGGATTGATGATGGCGGTGCTCGGCCTCCTGCTCGGCACGGTCGGGTTGGATCCGGTTCTTGGGGCGGAGCGCTACACGTTCGGGATACCAAATCTCACCGACGGCCTGGATTTCGTCGTCGTGGCCATGGGTCTTTTTGGCATCGCCGAAGTGCTCAGCAACCTGGAATCGCCCGAGCAGCCGACGGTGCTCAAGACCGGCATCCGGAGCATCCTGCCGACCAAAGAGGACTGGAAACGCAGCTGGGGAGCGATCACCCGCGGATCCTTCTTCGGATTCTTCATCGGCATCCTGCCGGGTGGCGGGGCCATCATCAGCTCGTTTGTCGCCTACGCCGTCGAGAAGAAGATCTCCAAGCATCCGGAGCAGTTCGGCCATGGCGCGATCGAGGGTGTGGCGGCGCCGGAATCCGCCAACAACGCCGCCTCCGTCTCCTCCTTCATTCCGCTCCTGACCCTGGGCATCCCCGGCAACGCGTCGATTGCCATGATCCTCGTCGCGCTTATGATCCACGGCATCAGGCCGGGGCCGCAGCTGATCGAGGAACATCCCGACGTCTTCTGGGGTGCGGTCGCGTCCATGTACATGGGCAACCTGATGCTCCTCGCCCTGAACCTGCCCCTCGTCGGGCTTTGGGTAAAGCTTCTCCGGGTGCCATACAGCATTCTGGCGCTCATCGTCGTGGTGATCTGCGTCGTCGGCGCCTACAGCGTAAACAACTCCACCTTCGACGTGGGTGTGATGGTCGGGTTCGGCATCTTCGGATACCTGCTGCGCAAGGGCGGATTCCCGGCAGCGCCCCTGATCCTCGCCATGATCCTCGGGCCGATCCTGGAGCGATCGCTCCAGCAGGCGATGATCGGTTCCGCGGGCGACCCCCTGGTCTTCGTCCAGAAGCCGATCTCCGCTGCTCTGCTCACCGTTGCGGCGCTCGTGGCTCTGACGCCGCTGATCGGCCTGTTGCGCGGCAGAGCGGAGAAGCCGGCATGAGTGCCGTTGGAAATAATGGCATGGGGGACGTCGCCGTGATCGGCCTCGGCCGCATGGGAGCGGGCATTGCCCGGCGGCTCGACCAGGCAGGGCGTCTCGGCGGGGCGTGGGACGCGAGCGAGACCGCGAGAGACGGGGCAGGCCTGTCACGGGAGGTCGTGCTCGCCGTGCCGCGGGAGCTGGCCCATACCTGCACGATTATCCTGTTCGCCGTGCCAGGCAGCGCTCAGATCGAGACCTGCCTGAACGGGCGCGACGGCATACTCGATGTGGAGGCGGCCGGCCAGGTGCTCGTCGATCTCACCACCTCGCGCCCCTCCGACACGAAACGACTCGCGGGACAGGCCGCGGCCTGCGGGCGGTCCTATCTCGATGCCGGCATGACGGGCGGCGCTCAGGCCGCGGATGCCGGGCGGCTGACCCTCATGGTCGGCGGGCCCTCCGTCGCGCTCGATCATGTGCGCCCGGTTCTCGATCTCATCGCCTCGCGCATCTTCTATCTCGGCGAAACCGGCGCCGGTCACACGATGAAACTCGTGCACAACATGATCTGCCACACGATCTTCCTCGCGACCAGCGAGGGCTGCCGCGTGGCGGAAGCCGCAGGCATCGACCTGCAGGATGCCATCGCTGTGCTCAACGCCGGCAATGCGAGGAGCTTCATCAGCGAATCCCGCTTTCCCAACCACATCCTGACCGGCACCTTCGACGGCCGCTCGCCCGTCTCGAACCTTGCCAAGGATCTCGCCATGGCGGTCGAACTGGAGCATGAGCTCGGCATGCCGGCGGTCTACGGGCCGCTGACGGCGCGGCTGCTGTCCCGGGCGCTTGACGAGGGGATGGGGGAACGGGATTTCACCACGCTCTACAATGTCGTCGACCGGTTGATCGGGGAAGAGGAAGCCGCGCAGGCTCAGGCAATCCGATAGCCAAAGCTCGGGCAAGAAGGGAGCCGTCGATGTCACGCAACGTTGGCCTGATCGGGATCGGCCTGATGGGCAGCGCGCTCGCCCGGCGCCTCCTCGACGCGGACTTTTCCGTCGTCGGCTTCGACGTCGATCCCGACAAACGTGAATCGCTGGAGCGGATGGGGGGCACAGCATCGCCGTCCATCCTCGATGTCGGGAGACAGTGCGACCATATCGTCATTGCGGTGCTGACCGTCGATCAGGTCGAGCAGGTGGTCGAGGGGCCGGACGGGCTCGCCGCGTCCGACAGACCGCTCACGATCCTCTGCACCGCCACATGCGATCCGGAGCGGATCGCGTCCCTTGCGGGCCGCGCAGCCTCACGCGGAACGACGTTCCTCGATACGCCCGTGTCGGGAAGCAGCGGACAGGTCGTGAAGGGAGAGGGACTCGGGCTGATCGCCGGGGATCGCATCGCGATCGACAGGTCCGTCGAGATCATCGAGGCAATCTACCCGCGGCACGTTTTCGTGGGACCCGCCGGCGACGCCAGCAAGGCGAAGCTCGCGATCAATCTGGCCCTGGGACTGAACCGGGCCGCCCTCGCAGAGGCGCTCGTCTTTTCCGAGCGGCTCGGGCTCGACCCCTCGACCTTCCTGACCATCGCCAGGCAGTCGGCCGCCTATTCGCAGATCATGGACGTGAAGGGCATGAAGATGATCGAGGGGGACTTCACGCCGCAGGGCCGGATCGTCCAGAGCCGGAAGGATTTCGGCCTCATCCTCTCTGAGGCCAGCCGTGTCGGGCAGCACCTGCCGATGACGGAAGTGCTGATCGGCATTCTAGAGGGATGCATCGAAAACGGGGAGGGGGACTGGGACAACTCGGCCGTCATCCAGGAAGTACGCCGGCGGCGGACGAGATGAAGCGTCTGGCGACCGTTCTCGGAGCCTGCGCTTTCGCCAGCGGCTTCGGCATCAGGATCGTAGACCCGATGGTGCCGCTCCTGTCGACGGAGTTCGCCGTCTCGCTGGGCGCCACGTCGTTGCTGGTGACGGCCTTCTCGGTAGCCTACGCCGTTGGGCAGCCGATCCTCGGTCCGTTGGGCGACGTCATCGGCAAGACCAAGCTGATCGTCGCATGCGCAGGGGTCGTGGCGCTGCTGCTCACGGCTTGTGCCTTCGCATCGAGCTTCGCGCCACTTGCCGTCATTCGGGGTATTTCGGGGCTTGCCGCAGGCGGAATCATCCCCCTGGCAATCGCGACGCTGAGCGACAGCGTCTCCGGCCTCGAGCGGCAGGTGGCCCTCGGCCGCTTCCTCGTCGCGTCCATCCTCGGGCAGGCCCTCGGAGCTGCCGTGTCCGGAGTGGTGTCGGAGGTCTTCGGCTGGCGCGCCGTGTTCCTTCTGACGGGCGGTCTCATGACCGCCGCCACAGCCTTCGCGCTCCTCACCCTGCCGTTCGGGACGACACCGAGGGCAGGCTCCCAGGGTTCGATCTTCAGCCAGTACGGGAAAATCCTCTCCAGCCCCAAGGCGGTCGCCCTGTTCGTGCTGGTAATCCTCGCGGCCGTCTCGGCCTACGGGATCTTTCCTTTCGTGGCGGTGATCCTCGCCGACCGCTTCGGGACCGGAACCTACGAGGCCGGTTTGGTTCTTGCGGGCTTCGGCCTGGGAGGCGTGATCTATGCGCTGACCGTGCGCAGGATCATCGGCCTGCTTGGACCGACCCGCATGAGCTGGGCCGGAGGCATCGGCAGCGGATTGGGGCTTGCGATCTTCGCGCTGCCGCTCCCGTGGATGTGGAACATCGCGTCGTTCACCCTGCTCGGGATCTCCTACTTCATGCTCCACAACAAGTTTCAGACCTACGCGACCGAGCTCGCGCCCGGCGCCAGCGGCTCGGCGGTCTCCCTCTTCGCCTTCTGCATCTTTGCCGCCCAGGGCGTAGGGCCCTTGGCCGTGGGAGGCGCTCTCTCGGTCGCTTCCGTTCCCGCCGTCCTCGTTCTGATGGGTCTGACGATCGCAGGCGTCGGCGTCCTCGCGCCGCGGATCCTCAGGCCCTGATGCGGCACGCGCTCAGCGGCGAACCTCCAGCATGATCTTGCCCCGATGGGCGCTCGACTCCATCAGTTCGTGCGCGGCACGGGCCTCCTCCAACGGGAAGGTGGCATGGATGACCGGCCGGACGGCGCCCTTTTCCAGGAGCGGCCACACGTCCCGGCGCAGTGCTATTGCGATCTCGGCCTTCAGCTCCACGGAGCGCGGCCGCAGCGCCGAGCCTGTGATCGTCAGGCGGCGGACCATCACGTGCCTGAAGTCGACTTCGGCCTTGCTCGCCTGAAGGAAGGCGATCTGCACGAGGCGTCCCTCGACCGCCATGACCGAGATGTTGCGGGGGATGTACGAGCCGCCCACCATGTCGAGAATCACATCGACCCCACGTTTGTCCGTGAGGCGGCGGATCTCCTCGACGAAATCCTCCATCCGATAGTTGATGGCGGCATCGGCCCCCAGGGAACGGCAGAAGTCACATTTTTCGGGCGATCCCGCAGTTGCGTACACAGTGGCGCCGAAGGCCTTGGCGAGCTGGATCGCGGTCGAGCCTATGCCGCTCGACCCGCCGTGGACCAGGAGGGCCTCGCTCGCCCTGAGGCGACCGCGGGTGAAGACGTTGTCGTAGACGGTGAAATAGGTCTCCGGAACGCCCGCTGCCTCCAGGAGCGAGAGCGGACCCGGGACCGGAAGGCACAGCGCCTCCTCGGCGACGCAGTATTCCGCGTAGCCGCCGCTGGAGAGGAGGGCGCAGACCTCGTCCCCGATCCGCAGGCTCTCGACGCCTGCGCCAAGGGCGACGATGCGCCCGGATACCTCAAGCCCCGGAATCTCGCTCGCCCCTGGCGGAGGAGGGTACGCGCCCGCGCGTTGAATGCAGTCGGGGCGGTTCACACCTGCGGCCGCCACCTCGATCAGCACCTGCCGGGGTCCGGGCTCCGGGACCGGAGCATTCTCCAGTCGGATGACCTCGGGGCCGCCGGCGCCCTCGAAGCGGACCTGCCGCATGGTCGCTGGAATCGCCATGGTGGAAAACCTCCTGCGTTTCAGATCGGGATGACGGAATTCGCTTGTGGCCGCTGCCTCATCGTGGCGCAAGCTTGCCGGGCTAGGGAAAAGCCTCGGCGGAGCGGAATCGAAGCATGTTGGACGACCAGAATCTCATCGTGAACCAGTTCTTCACGCTGTGGGCCATGCTCGACCCGATCAGTCATCTAACCCTCTTCCTCGGGGCGACGTCGGAACTCGACCGATCCGAGCGGCGCCGGGCAGCCGTTCTAGCCGTCGTGTTCGCGTTCTTCATCCTGCTGTTCTTCGGAATAGCGGGCCAGTTCGTGCTCCACGCGATGGGGATATCACTCGTCTCGTTTCAGATCGCCGGCGGCATCATCCTGCTCCTGTTCTCGCTCAACATGGTACTCGGGGAGCCGCATGCCGCCGCCAAGTCGCCTCTTGAGCCAACGGGAAACGCGTTGAGTACCGCCATCTATCCGCTTGCAACGCCCATCATCGCGGGCCCCGGAGCCATGCTGGCGATCATCATCCTGACCGACAACAACCGGTTCACGGTCCCTGAGCAGACGGTGACTTTCGCGGTGCTCGCCGTTGTGCTCGCCCTCATGCTGGCGATCTTTCTGATGGGCGACGCGATCGGCCGGTTCATCGGGCGGGGAGGGACCAACGTGCTGCGCCGGGTCATGGGCGTCATCCTGGCCGCCCTGTCCGTGAACCTGATTATCAATGCCCTGGTGGAGTGGCTCCATCTGCCTCCCACCTGAGGCATCCGAGGCTTCGCGCCGACCCCGAAAAAACATGCCTATACGGAAGGGTTGCAATTTGGGATTCCTGCACGATTTTTGCGGGGCGCGGCATTATTAGCCGGCAACCTGATTGCGAGTCCGCCGAAGGAGGACTAAGCAGGAGGTTTGAGTTTTCGCGCGCCAGAGGAATGAATGTCTGCGACCTCCGTCCTGATCCACCTGTTCGGTGAGATTGCCCTGCTCCTGTGGGGTATCCACATGGTCAACAGCGGGGTGCAGCGGGCCTTCGGCAGCGATCTGCGCTGGATCCTCGGCGTCGGGCTGCGGACGCGCCTGAGGGCTTTCCTGGCCGGCGTCGGCGTCACCACGGTCCTGCAGAGCAGCACGGCTACCGCGCTGATGGTGTCTTCCTTCACAGCAGGCGGCGCGGTCGACATGGTCCCGGCCCTGGCCGTCATGCTCGGTGCCAATGTGGGCACGACCTTGATCGTTCAGGTCCTGTCCTTCGACATCACCCTGATTTTCCCAGTGCTTATCTTCGGCGGCTTCATCGCCTATCGGCGAGGAACATCGAGCAGGGTAAAGGATATCGGGCGCGTCGCCATCGGGCTCGGTCTCATGCTCCTGTCGCTTCATCTCCTGAGCGAGACGATTCACCTGGTCGAATCGTCGGTCGTTTTCAAGGAGGTTGTCGTCTCCATCGCGGCGGATCCGCTGATCCTGGTATTCCTGTCCGGCTTCTTCGCGTGGATGGCCCATTCGAGCGTTGCTGCCTTGTTGCTTATCATGTCCCTGGCCGCGGCCGGCGTGATCGGAGCCCCCACGGCCCTTGCGATGGTGCTCGGCGCCAATCTCGGCAGTTCCGTCAATCCACTGATCGAGGGCATGGGCGGCGATCCCGCCAAGATCCGGGTTCCCTTCGGCAATCTCGCCATGCGTGTGATCGGCTGTGCCATCGCCCTGCCGCTGATCGACGTCATCCTGAGATACATGTCGATGTTCGACGCCAACCCGGCCCGATTAGCGGCGAATTTCCACACGCTCTTTAATCTCGCGTTGGCAGCGATCTTCATCCTGCCGCTGCCATGGATCGCCAAGCTGCTGCAAAGGCTGTTCCCGGAGCGGATCCGGGCGTCGGATCCCGGTATGCCGCAATATCTAGACAAGGATGCGTTGGACACGCCTTCCGTTGCCCTGTCGAACGCGGCGCGCGAGGTCCTGCGCATGGCCGATACCGTCGAGACGATGCTTCGCGGTTCCCAGGATCTGTTCCATCAGGACGATCTCAGCCGCGTCACCGAGGTGAGCCAGACGGACGATGTGGTCGACCGGCTCTATACGGCGATCCGGCGCTACCTGAGTTCCATCAACCACGAGGCCCTCAGCGACGAGGAGGCGAAGAGGCTGTCGGACATCCTGGCCTTCGCCATCAACCTCGAGCATATCGGCGACATCATCGACAAGAACCTGATGGAGCTTGCCGCCAAGCGCATCAAGAACCATCTGCGCCTGCCAAAGGAGAGCCTTGCCGATATCGACAGCATGCATGCCAAGCTGCTTGAGCACCTGCAACTGGCAGCCTCGGTGCTGATGTTCCAGGACCTCGGCTCCGCCAGAAGATTGGTGGCCGAGAAGGAGCGTTTCCGGGATATCGAACGGCTCGCGACGCAGAGGAACCTCGAGCAGCTCCGTTCCGGAAAGGCCACCGGCGACACGAGCGGCCTTCAGCTCGACATCGTCCGCGACCTCAAGCGGATCGAGGCTCATATCGCGGCGACGGCGCACTCGCTCCTTGAGCAGAGCGGCGAGCTGAAGCCAAGCCGCCTCGCGTCCGGGCAGTCCTGACGCGCCGTGCGAAGGTGGAGCCTGGACTGGTGCTCCACCCGACGGACATGCTCACGGAGCGAGCTTCGGATGGATCGTGAGGGGGCTTTGAGTTTCAGACCCATTTCCCTAGCGCCAGCCATTTGCCCGCAGAGCCCGCCAATCGACGTAGCGCGGCTGCTCCGGCAGCCCGATGTCACACCGGATATGGTCCGGCAGATGACTCAGGTTCCTGACCATGGGCCGACGGCGCCGGGAGGCGGATTGTAGCCAGACCTTCAGGCGCAGCCAGACACCATCCACACCGCGTTGGCGGCGGACCTCTTCGTACCTCATGACACCCTACCGAAATTTGTCCTGGCCGAGTGCTTCAGTTCCTCGGCGATCCGGTTACAACATGCGCCTCGGATCGCGTCTTGACAAAACGAAAGGCGGAGGGCTGCCATAAGGCGGCCTTATGGATTGTCCCATGTCCAAGCTTCCACCCATGAGCGCCATCCGCGTCTTCGAGGCGGCCGCACGCCACCAGAGCTTCACCCGCGCAGCCGAGGAACTCGGCATGACGCAGGCGGCCGTGAGCTATCAGATCAGGATGCTGGAGGATCGGATCGGCGCGCCGCTGTTCGTCCGAATGCCGCGCCACGTGGAGCTCACGGCGAGAGGCCGTCGGCTCGCGCCTGCCGTAACGGAAGCTTTCGAGGCGCTGCGGACGGCGTTCGCCGCCATCGAAAGTTCGGTTCAGACCGTACTGTCGATCACGACACTGACCACCTTCGCATCCAATTGGCTCGTCGCGCGGCTCGGCCGGTTCCAGCAACTCCACCCCAGCATCGCGGTGCAGATATCCGTGTCCACCCAGATCGTTGATCTGGCGCAGAATGATTTCGACATCGGGATTCGAAGCGGCAGCGGGGATTGGCCAGGCCTGGAAGCGCATCTCCTTTTCCCGAACCAGTTCACGCCCGTCTGCAGTCCCGAACTGATCCGGAACGTGGAGATACGCGAGCCGGCGGATCTCCTGAAACTGCCAATCCTGACACCGAGCGACCCCTGGTGGCGCGACTGGTTCGCTGCCGCCGGAATGCCGGATGTGGATCTTTCGGGGCGCCCTGATAATTCCCTCGGCGCCCAGCACTTCGAAGGCATGGCCGCCATGGCGGGGCAGGGGCTGGCGATGATCAACCCCTATTTCTTCCCCGACGAGCTGGCGTCCGGCCGCTTAGTCCAGCCCTTCAACCTCATGGCCACGTCGGACCGAAGCTACTGGCTGGTCTACCTCAAGGCGCGCAGGCGTTCGGCCAAGATCCAGGCCTTCCGCGACTGGATCCTTGCCGAGATCGCTAACGACAAGGAAAGGTCGGGCCAGCAGGTGCGCGGGGAGATGTCCAGGAGCGCCTGAAACGGTCCTACTCCGCCGCCTGTGCCTCGGACGGCTTGTCCTTCAGACGCACCAGCAGATTGATCAACGCGCGGTCGTGGAGCACCACCATGCGCTCCTTCTGCTTCAACCAGTTCAGGGCTTCGTCGATGGTCTCGGCGTCGGCGAGTTTGGCCTCCGCGAGAGCACGGTCCGTCTCAATTTCGCCCCGCCTGCGAGAGGTGGCGGGCGGAAGCATCTCCACGTGCCGCTCCCTCAGGGCTTCATCCGAGTAGATCGCCCTGAGGGCGTCCTCGTCGTCGAAACCGAAGGTGGCATTCCGCGCCTGCAGCTCGTTGGCCCGAACCGCGATCGGCGGCGGGCGGTGCTCTTCCGGGGTGAGCAGGAGCCCCATGCGCTTCAGGGCGAGGCCGGCCCCGAGCTGGCCGCTGAGCCAGGACAGGGGGATAGCCAGGAGAAGACCGAGGATCGTCGGAGACATCCAGAGGAACAGGGACGTGGCGATCATGAACGCCGAAATGCCCGCGAGCGCTCCGAGGACCGTATGCGAGCGATGGCGGCGTACGATGTCTGCCCAGGGAATCGACCCGTCGTCCCGCCTCTGAGGCTGCCAGCCTGTATCCCGCCCGAGCAGGATCTGGAAGACGGAGCCCGACTGGATGAGCATCATGATGGGCGCCAGGAGAGCCGACAGGACGATCTCGATGAGGGACGAGATGATGAGCCGGATTCCGCCCCCGGATGCCCGCCGCTCGGCCTTGCGCAGGAGCATCAGAATGAGACCGAACAGCTTCGGAGCCAGCAGGATGCCCATGGTCAGGGCGAACAGCTGCAGGGCTCGCTCGGGATCGAACCTGGGCCAGATCGGGTAGAGCCGGAAGTCCCGCGCGAAATACTCCGGCCGGATGTAGGTCGTCTGCAGCACGAGCGCGATACCGACGATCAGCTGGAATAGCCAGAACGGGGAGGCGAGATAGGACATGATGCCGGTGGCGAAATGCTGCCGCGTCGCCAGCTTCAGCCCCTTCGCGGTGATCACCCGCATGTGCTGCAGGTTGCCCTGGCACCAGCGCCGGTCTCGCGCCGAGAGGTCGATGAGGGAGGGCGGGCTTTCCTCATAGGAGCCGCCGAGGTCCGGCAGCATGTAGACGTCCCACCCGGCGCGCCGGAGGAGCGCCGCCTCGACGAAGTCGTGGCTGAGGATATGGCCACCCAGGGGCGGCTTGCCGCGCAGATCCGGCAGCCCGCCATGGGCTGCGAAGGCCCTGGTGCGGATGATCGCGTTATGGCCCCAATAGTTGCCGTCCCGTCCCATCCAGACCGAGAGCCCCATGGCGATCACCGGGCCGGTCACGCGGGCGGCGAACTGCTGCAGGCGCGCGAAGAGGGTGTTCCGGTTGATGATGAGGGGCAGCGTCTGGATGATGCCGGCGTCCGGATCCGCCTCCATGGCGGCGGCCAGACGCGTGATGCACTCGCCGGTCATCAGACTGTCTGCATCGAGGACGAGCATGTGCTCGTAGTGCCCGCCCCACCGGGAGACGAAATCGGCGATATTGCCGGCCTTGCGGTGGTAGTTCTTCGGCCGGTGCCTGTAGAAGAACCGCGCCCCGCCGGGGCCCAGCCGCTCGCGGAGGGCCAGGAAGGCCCGCTCCTCGGCGATCCAGGCGTCGGGCTGGGTCGTGTCTGACAGGATGAAGTAGTCGAAATGAGGTCCCAGGCCCGTGGCCTCGACCTCCTCGTAGATCGCTTCCAGCGCAGCGAAGGTGCGCGAGGTCTGCTCGTTGTAGACGGGCATGACGATCGCGGTGCGATGGGAGAGGGAGGCCGGCGGCCCTGCCGGGAGGCGGGGCCTCTTCAGGAGAGTCAGGAAGCCCAGGACCGCGCTCGTGAAGGCGATGGCGATCCAGGAGAAGTTGACGGTGAAGAGCGCGACCAGTGCCCACTGGAGAATTGTGGTCCGGCTCACCGACACCACCTGGTACATCTCGTAGGTGCCGTAGGCCGTCAGCAGCAGCCCGCCGCCGAAGACGAAAAGCCGGGCGAGCCACGTTCTCAGACGCGGGTGCCTGTTGACCGGCCGCCGCTCGTTGGACGCAGACCAGCGCCGCAGGTGCTGCGTCGGCATATCGAGGTGCTTTTCGGGCGGCATCACGGGGTCGGGCCGCCGGCGGTCGGCCGGATTCGAATCGGGACTTATGGTGTCCAACGATAAAGCCATGTCTCGCTAATCGGTTTCCCGCCTGCTTCGAGGATGAGACGCATCTCACACGCGTTTTCGTTCCCCGGGTCAAGTTCGAAAGCGACCCTGATCGTCTTTCGCTCCGGATAGACCCAGTTTCTCAAGTTGTGGAAAGCTCCTGGGCCAACCGTCAGGGTAGACTTAAGGTCCGCAGGCAAATTGTCACCCAAGGCCTCCGTGGAAAAATCGACCGTGAACTTCCGGCGCCGGCCTGCCGATCCCCGTCCGACCCTGGTCGAGGTGACCGTCGCCAGCGGCGGGCGCTCGGGCGGAGCCCAGCACCAGTACTGGCGGTAGGCGAACGCCACCTCCGACCCGGCCGCCATAGGAACCCTAGGTCGCCAATAGGTCAGAATGTTGTCGTTTATCTCTGCGTCTGTCGGGATCTCAAGGAGTTGCACGCTTCCCTGTCCCCAATCTCCCAGCGGTTCGATCCAGAGGCTCGGACGGCGCTCGAACCGCTGGTCGTCGTCCTGGAAGGCCTCATAGGCGCGATCGCGTTGCAGCAGCCCGAAACCACGGGGAGAGTTGTCGACGAAGGCCGAAATCTGGAGCGTTTCGGGATTGTGCAGGGGCCGCCAGAGCCACTCGCCCTGGCCATTCAGCATCTGGAGACCAGACGACTCATAAACGGCCGGGCGGATGTCATCCGCGCCGCGGCGGTCGTTGGGACCGTAGAAATAGGTCGAACCGATCCCGCCGAGCCCGACATGATCCAGGTTGACGCGGGGGAAGAGGGTCGTTTCCACGTCGACGATCGTCATGTCTCCCGGGCGGAACGTCATTCGCACGGCCCCGGTCGTGGATTCGGAGTCGATCACTCCGTGAACCGTGATGCTGTTGCTTCCGCCGGCAGGGCGCTCGAGCCAGAATGCGCGGAAGATCGGAAACTCCTCACCCTTCGGATCAGCGGGCTTGAGGGTGAGCGCTCGGGCAATGGCACCGAAGTTCTGCCCCCGTGCGACCGCCCGGAAGAAGGTCGCCCCCTGGACGATGGCGAACTCGAAGGGCCGCCCGTCTCCCGACGTCGCAAGAAGCCGGAATCCCGAGTAACCGATGTCGCCGATGTTGTTTGGCAGGTTGGGACGGCCGTAATCGAACCGCGACGGGTCGTAGGGAACGCGACGAACCGCCCCGTCCTCGACGAGGTAGAGATCGACCGCGTTGGTGAAGACGAAGCCGCGATGGAGCGGCTCGACGGCGATCCCGCGCCCCTCGCCGCCCCAGATCGGCTGCTGGCGAGACCTGATGGCGATATACTGTTCGTAGTTCAGGTTCGCGAAGAAGTCCGGCAGATCGTTCGGAGGCTGGACGAACGGCTTGGCGGCCAGCTGACGGGCGAGGTCGACCACGGCCGCCGGGTCGAAACGCTGATTGTCGCCCATCCTGGCGAAGATGGCGGCTTGCGGGGTCTGCGCTCGTAGGCCAGGCGCAAAGGCAAGGGCGGCAGCCGACACGCCGAGATAGGCCAGCATGTCGCGCCGGCGGAGATGGGAAGGGGAGGATGCCCCCAGCAGAACCGGCACAGTGATACTCTTGTATGAATCAGGCGGATGAAGCCAAACAATGGGAACCCGTATACATATCGGCAATCGTGAGCACGAAGTAAACGAGTCGAGTGGGCACCGGGGCTCTTTACCGCCGAAACGATTGCCGAACTACCTCCTCTGAGCTAGCAGCTCCTTAAATCGCCTCTGGACACGTCTGTTATGACCTTGCAATGCGACTCCGCGCCGACCGCCCCTCGAAGCTGCCTGGCCATCGTGCTGGCGGCCGGGGAGGGCACCCGAATGAAGTCCGACAAGCCCAAAGTGCTGCACGAGATCGCCAACCGCTCGCTGATCGGCCATGTGGTCGCGGCGGTCAGGGCCGGGGGCGCCACGGAGATTGCCGTTGTGGTCGGGCCGGATCGTGAGGATGTCGCAAGGGAGGCGCGGACGGTTCTGCCGGCGGCGGAGATCTTCGTGCAGGGGGAGCGGCTCGGAACGGGTCACGCTGTCCTGAGTGCCCGGCAGGCTCTGGAGCGGAAGCCGGACGATGTGATCGTCGTCTACGGCGATACGCCCCTGGTGAGCGCCGAAACCCTCGTCCGGCTTCGCCGCCCGCTCGCCGAGGGGGCGGCCGTCGTCGCCCTCGGGTTCGAGGCGCGGGATCCGACCGGCTACGGGCGCTTCATCATGTCCGGCGACCAGATCCTCGACATCCGGGAGCACAGGGACGCCAGCGAGGAGGAGCGGGCGATCACCCTCTGCAACGGAGGGCTGATGGCGTTCCGGGGCGACGTGGCCCTCACGCTCCTCGACCGGGTCGGCAACGCCAACGCCAAGGGCGAGTACTACCTGACGGATATCGTCGCCATCGCCCGCCAACTCGGGCACCGGACCGCCGCCGTCACCGTCGCGGAGGAGGAGGTGCACGGGATCAACGACCGAGCCCAGCTTGCCGCCGCCGAGCGCATGATTCAGGACCGCCTGCGCCACGCCGCCATGGCATCGGGCGTGACGCTGGTGGCCCCGGAAACGGTATTCCTCAGCCATGATACCAGGCTCGGCCGGGACGTGGTGGTCGAACCGCATGTGGTGTTCGGTCCCGGCGTGGTGGTCGAGGATCGTGCTGTCATCCACAGCTTCAGCCATCTCGAAGGCGCCCATGTCGCGTCAGGAGCCGCGGTCGGTCCCTTTGCGCGGCTGAGACCGGGCGCGAGGCTGGGCCCAAAAGCCAAGGTCGGCAACTTCGTTGAGATCAAGAATACCGATGTTGGAGCCGGCGCGAAGGTGAGCCATCTCACCTATCTCGGCGATGCGAGCGTGGGCGCGGAGGTCAATATCGGCGCTGGCACCATCACCTGCAATTACGACGGCTTCAGCAAGTATCGCACGGAGATCAAGGAGGGGGCATTCGTCGGCTCCAACTCCTCCCTGGTCGCGCCCATAACTATAGGGAAGGGGGCTTTCGTGGGCTCCGGATCGGTGATCACCGAGGACGTGCCTGACAACGCCCTCGCCCTTGGCCGTGGGCGGCAGGTGGTGAAGGAGGAATGGGCGACCGCTTTCCGGGAGAAGTCCCTGGCGGCGAAGAAGAAATGACGGTGCGTGTCACAATCGGTCACGCAAGTTGATTTGAGGAGCCGTTGCGACATCGCTAGCGGAACCGAAGCTTAACGCTAAATGCGCTACCGAAGGACACTTGTTGCATGTGCGGAATAGTCGGAATCATCGGCAGGACTCCCGTTGCGGAGCAGATTGTCGAAGCCCTTCGGCGGCTGGAATACCGCGGCTACGATTCCGCGGGCGTGGCGACCCTGGAGAACGGCCGCCTCGACAGGCGCCGGGCCGAGGGGAAGCTGCGGAACCTCGAGATCAAACTCTCGCAGGCCCCCCTCTCCGGCATCATCGGGATCGGGCATACCCGCTGGGCGACCCACGGCAAGCCGAACGAGACCAATGCGCATCCTCATGCGACGGATAAGCTTGCCGTCGTCCACAACGGCATCATCGAGAATTTCCGGGAGCTGAAGACCGGCCTGGAGGCGAAGGGCGTCACCTTCGAGACCGAGACGGACACCGAGGTCGTGGCCCAGCTCGTCACCTACGAGATGCGGCAGGGGCGCCCGCCCATCGAGGCGGTGGCCGTTACCCTGCCGCGCCTGCGCGGCGCCTTCGCTCTCGGCTTCCTCTTCTCCGGCGAGGACGACCTGCTGATCGGAGCGCGCCACGGGGCGCCGCTTGCGCTGGGATATGGGGACGGGGAGATGTATCTGGGGTCGGATGCGCTCGCCCTCGCGCCGTTCACAGACGAGATCGCCTATCTCGAGGACGGGGACTGGGCGATCCTGCACCGGACCGGCGCCGACATCCGCGACGAGTCCGGGCAGAAGGTACAGCGCCCGCGCCACAAGATCCAGACCGGCTCCTTCATGGTCGACAAGGGCAACCATCGCCACTTCATGGCGAAGGAGATCCATGAGCAGCCGGAGGTGGTCGGCCGCACGCTGGCGCATTACGTGAATTTCGCCGCCGGGCGCGTCGAGCTGCCCTTCGCGCTGCCCTTCGACTTCAAGGACCTGAAGCGCCTGTCGATCTCCGCCTGCGGCACCGCCTATCTGGCAGGCCTGATCTCGAAGTACTGGTTCGAACGCCTCGCGCGCATCCCGGTCGAGATCGACGTGGCGTCCGAGTTCCGCTATCGCGAGGCCCCGCTCGAGCCCGGAAGCCTTGCCCTGTTCGTGTCGCAGTCGGGGGAGACGGCCGACACGCTGGCGTCGCTGCGCTATGCCACGGCCGGAAAGCAGCACACGCTGTCGGTCGTCAACGTGCCGACATCGACCATGGCGCGGGAAAGCGCCGTGGTCGCCCCGACCCTTGCTGGCGTGGAGGTCGGCGTCGCCTCGACGAAGGCCTTCACCTGCCAGCTCACCGTGCTGCTGTCCTTGGCCATCGCGGCCGGCCGGGCGCGCGGCACCTTGAGCGCCGAGGACGAGAAGGAGCTGGTCGACGCGCTCATCGCCGTGCCGGGCCTGATGAGCGAGGCGATCAAGCGCGAGCACCAGATCGAGATTCTGGCCCGCGAGCTCTCGAAGGCCAAGGACGTGCTCTATCTCGGCCGCGGAACGTCCTATCCGCTGGCGCTGGAAGGGGCTCTGAAGCTCAAGGAAATTTCCTACATCCATGCCGAGGGATATGCGGCTGGTGAGCTGAAGCACGGGCCCATCGCCCTCATCGACGAGACCATGCCGGTCATCGTCATTGCTCCGTATGATACCATTTTCGAGAAGACGGTCTCGAACATGCAGGAAGTCGCGGCGCGGGGCGGGCGCATCATCCTGATCACGGATGAGAAGGGAGCGCTCGAAACCGACCTCGACACGATGGCGACTATCGTGATGCCGTCGGTACACCCAGTCGCAGCACCCATCGTGAACTCGATCCCGATCCAGCTGCTCGCCTACCACACGGCCGTGTTCATGGGTAAGGACGTCGACCAGCCGCGCAACCTGGCGAAATCCGTGACCGTCGAGTAAGGGTCAGCCGGCCCGCAGCAGGCGGATCGCGGAATCACGCTCGAACAGGTAGAGCAGGACGCGAAGGGCCTGCCCCCGCTCGCTGACGAGGTCCGGGTCCCGATCCACGATGAGACGGGCGTCATCGCGAGCGGCTGCGAGGAGATCGCCGTCGACCTCGAGGCGGGCGAGCTTGAACCCCGGCAGACCCGACTGGCGCGTGCCGAGCACTTCGCCTTCGCCCCGCAGGCGCAGATCCTCCTCGGCGATCCGGAATCCGTCCTCGGTCTGGCGCATCATTTCGAGCCTTGCCTGGGCGGTCTGGCCGAGGGGGCCCTTGTAGAGCAGCAGGCAGGTCGAGGAGCGGGAGCCGCGCCCGACCCGTCCGCGCAGCTGGTGCAGTTGGGCGAGGCCGAAGCGCTCCGCGTGCTCGATGACCATGATGGTCGCATTGGGCACGTCGACACCGACCTCGATCACCGTGGTGGAGACGAGGATCTTGGTTTCGCCGCGGGAGAACCGTTCCATGGCGGCGTCCTTGTCGCGGCCCGCCATCTTGCCGTGGACGAGGCCGACGTGATCGCCGAAGACCGATTTCAGCTGCTCGAAGCGCTCCTCCGCGGCCGCCAGGTCGACGGTCTCGGACTCGCCGACGAGGGGACAGACCCAATAGACCTGATCCCCTGCCGCGATGGCTCTGCCCATCGCGCCGACGACCTCGTCCAGGCGCTCGATGGAGATGAGCTTCGTGGCGATGGGTTTGCGGCCGGCCGGCTTCTCGTTGAGGATGGAGACGTCCATGTCGCCGAAATAGGTCAGCGCCAGCGTCCGCGGGATCGGCGTCGCGGTCATGACGAGGATGTCCACCGCTTCGCCCTTCGATCCCAACGCCAGGCGCTGGTGGACGCCGAACCGGTGCTGCTCATCCACGACCGCGATGCCGAGATCCTTGAAGGCCACGCCCTCCTGGAACAGGGCATGGGTGCCGACCGCGATGTCGATGCTCCCGTCCGCGAGCCCTGCCAGAATCGCCTTACGGGTCGCCCCCTTGTCCCGCCCCGTCAGCAGGGCCATGGACAGCCCTGCCTGCTCCGCGAGCGGCGCGATGCGCTCGCAGTGCTGGCGGGCCAGGATCTCGGTGGGAGCCATCAGGGCCGCCTGACGTCCGGCCTCGATGGCGCTCGCCATGGCGAGCAAACCGACTACGGTCTTGCCGGACCCCACGTCGCCCTGAAGCAGGCGCAGCATCTTCTTGTCGGCGACGAGGTCGTGGCGGATGTCCTCGACGGCCTTAGCCTGTGAGGCCGTGAGGCCGAAGGGCAGGGCCCGCTTGATTCTCTCGACCAGATGGCCGTCGCCGGCATTCACCCGTCCCGGGAGGCGCCGCATGCGGCTGCGCACGAGGGCGAGGGCGAGCTGGGAGGCCAGGAGTTCGTCGTAGGCCAGCCGCTTGCGGGCCGGCGACTTGGCGAGGGCTTCGTCCGATACCTGCGCGGCGCTTTCGGGCCTGTGGATCGCCTCGAGGGCCCTCGCGAAGTCGGGCAGGGAATTGCGGTCGAGCCACGCCGCGTCCTGCCATTCGGGCAGCCGGGGCACCCTCTCCAAGGCGGCGCCGATATAGCGGGCGACCATGCGGGACGATAGGCCTTCGGTCAGGCCGTAGACGGCCTCCACGGCCGGCAGATTCGCAACTCCCTTCTCGTCCAGGATTCGGTCCGGATGCACCATCTGGCGCATGGCGTCCCACAGCTCGATCTTGCCGGAGACGTAGCGGCGCTCTCCCACCGGCAGCAGCTTTTCCAGCCGCGCCTTCTGGACGTTGAAGAAAACCAGGCTCACGTCGCCGGTCTCGTCCTCGACAAGAATCCGGTAGGGGGCCCGCCGTCCGGGCGGAGGAGGGCGGTGGGCCACCACCGTGACCGAGAGCGTCACCGGCTCGCCGATGGGCGCATCCGCGATGGAGCCCTTCATCTCCCGGGAGACGCCGCCGCTCGGCAGATGGAACAGCAGGTCCATGACCCGGGTCGGCCGTCCCGGCTCGCCGACAAGCCGGTCGAGCAGGGGGGCGATCTTGGGGCCGACGCCCGGCAGGGTGCTTGCCGGCGCGAAGAGCGGGTCGAGGATCGAAGGGCGCAATGACATAATGGTGGGTGGCAAGTCGGACCGAGATGGTTATATAGCGGCCAAGCCGCCTTGAGGCGACGCCATTCCCGAACAAATGGAGAATCTTCATGAGCGGAACGACACGCACGAGCGCCGGCCTCGACGTCCGTCGGCGGCAGATCCTTTACCGCGCCTGGCATCGGGGCATGCGGGAGATGGACCTGATCATGGGGCGCTTCGCCGATCAGGAGATCGGCTCCCTGTCGGACGAGGACCTCGCCGAGTTCGAGCGCCTGATCGAGGTGCCGGACCGTGACCTGCTCGGCTGGATCACGGGCGAGATTCGCACCCCTTCGAATTATGACGGTCCCCTGTTCCGGCGCCTGAAGGGTTTCCACACCCACACCTCGCCGATCCACGTCTGAGCCCGGCGCCGCCTGTACTGTGACGCATGAACCGGGCTGGAAAGCCTGCGTTTCCCCTTATCGATTCGACGATTGATCCATGAAGCCTGCCCTGACCCGTGCCTTGGACGCCCTGAAGAAGGGCCAGAGCCTGACGCTTTCGAGCACTCCGGACGGGTTCGACGCGCTCGCGGTCGCCGATCTGGCGCGGGGCCTGTCGGGCCAGGTGGAAGGGCCTGCGGTGCTGGTCCATGTAGCCCGGGACGGGCAGCGGCAGCAGAACTTCGCCAGCGCCTTGGGCTTCATCGCACCCGAGATCGAGATCCTGCCGTTTCCGGCCTGGGACTGCCAGCCCTACGACCGGGTTTCGCCCAATGCGGCCATCACCGCGCAGCGGATGACGACGCTGGCGCGGCTGGCGCGGTCCAAGACCTCCGAGGAGAAGCCGCGCATCCTCTCGACGACGGTGAACGCCCTCGTCCAGCGGGTGCCGCCACGGGCGCGGATCGCGGCTGAAACCTTCTCGGCTGCGCCCGGCAACGTGGTCGACACGACCCTGCTGGTGAACTGGCTGGAGACGAACGGCTTCCTGCGCACCGGGACGGTGCGCGACACGGGGGAATACGCGGTCCGCGGCGGCATCATCGACCTCTTTCCGGCGGGCTTACCCAATCCCGTGCGCCTCGACTTCTTCGGCGACGCTCTCGAATCGATCCGCTCCTTCGATCCCGAAACCCAGCGTACCGTCGGGACGCTCCGCTCCCTCGACCTCGTGCCCATGAGCGAGGTCCAGCTCACCACGGAGAGCATCAAGCGCTTCCGTCAGGCCTACGTGGCCGCCTTCGGAGCGCCACGCCGGGATGACCGCCTCTACGAGACGATCAGTGAAGGGCGCCGCTATCCGGGCATGGAACACTGGCTGCCCCTGTTCCACGACCATCTCGACACCCTGCTCGACTACGTTCCAGGGATTCCCGTCGTCTTCGACGCGCTCGCCGACGACGCCGCAGCCGAGCGGCTGTCGCAGATCAAAGACTACTACGATGCTCGGCAGGAGGGGATGGGCCAGAACCAGCAGGGCGTGGCGCCCTACCGGCCGCTGCCCCCGGACGCGCTCTATTTCGCACCCGGGGAATGGGCGGAGCGCACGGCGTCCCTGCCGCTCGCGCGCCTGACCCCGTTCGCCCAGCCCGAATCCGAGAACCGCCTCGTCATCGACTGCGACGCGCGGCGCGGGCGCAATTTCATCGCCGAACGGGCGGACGAGAACGCCAACGTGTTCGAGGCGGTCGTCAGGCACATCCGCGAGCTGCAAGGCTCCGGGCGGCGGGTGATCCTCGGCGCCTGGTCGGAGGGCTCGCGGGAGCGCCTGTGCCATGTGCTGCAGGACCACGACCTGCGGCAGACGCGGCCGATTTCGCGCCTATCCGAGGCAATGGCCTATCCACGCAACGAGACGCCGGTCGGCATCTGGCCCCTGGAGGCCGGTTTCGAAGCGGGGGACCTAGCAGTCATCAGCGAGCAGGACATCCTTGGCGACCGGCTCGTGCGCCAGAAACGCAGGTCCAAGCGGCCGCAGGACTTCCTGACCGAGATCGCAGCGCTCACGCCGGGCGACCTCGTGGTCCATGTGGATCACGGCATCGGCCGCTTCGAAGGGCTCAAGACCATCGAAGCCGCGGGCGCCCCGCACGACTGCCTGGAGCTTCACTACGCCGGCGGCGACCGCCTCTTCCTGCCGGTGGAAAACATCGAGCTTCTGACCCGCTATGGGTCTGAGGAGACGGAGGTCCAGCTCGACAAGCTCGGCGGGGGAGCCTGGCAGGCGCGCAAGGCGCGCATGAAGCAGCGCATCCGCGAGATGGCGGGCGCGCTCATGAAGATTGCGGCTGCGCGTATCCTGAAGGAGGCCCCGCGCCTTGTGCCGCCGGATGGGCTCTACGACGAGTTCGCGGCCCGCTTCCCCTATGACGAGACGGAAGACCAGCAGAACGCCATCGATGCGGTGCTCGACGATCTCGGGTCGGGACGCCCCATGGACCGCCTCGTCTGCGGCGACGTCGGGTTCGGCAAGACCGAAGTGGCCCTGCGGGCCGCCTTCGTGGTGGCGATGAGCGGCAAGCAGGTGGCAGTGGTGGTGCCGACCACGCTTCTTGCGCGCCAGCATTACAAGACCTTCTGCGACCGTTTCCGCGGCCTGCCCCTGAACATCGCGCAGGCCTCCCGCTTCGTGCCCGCGGCCGAGATGAAGAAGGTGAAGGAGGGGCTTTCCGACGGTTCCGTCGACATCGTAGTCGGAACCCACGCGCTCCTCGGCAAGACCATCAAGTTCAAGGATCTCGGGCTCATCGTGATCGACGAGGAGCAGCATTTCGGCGTCAGCCACAAGGAGCGCCTGAAGGAGCTGCGCGCGGAGGTCCACGTGCTGACCCTCTCGGCGACGCCGATCCCGCGCACCCTGCAGCTGGCGCTCACGGGCGTGCGCGAACTGTCGCTCATCACGACGCCGCCGGTGGACAGGCTTGCAGTCCGCACCTTCATCACCCCGTTCGATCCGCTGCTCATCCGCGAGGCGCTGCTGCGCGAGCGCTACAGGGGCGGGCAGGCCTTCTACGTGGTGCCGCGCCTGGACGATCTCGGCGAGGTCAAGACCTTCCTCGACAGGGAGGTGCCGGAGTGCAAGGTCGCCGTGGCCCATGGCCAGATGGCGGCGGGGCAGCTCGAGGACATCATGACGGCCTTTTACGAGGGCAAGTACGACATCCTGCTCTCGACCACGATCGTGGAATCCGGCCTCGACATCCCGACCGCCAACACGCTCATCGTCCATCGGGCGGACATGTTCGGCCTGTCGCAGCTCTATCAGCTGCGTGGGCGCGTCGGACGGTCCAAGACCCGTGCCTACGCCCTGTTCACGGTGCCGGCCAACAAGCCCATGACGGTGCAGGCGGAACGGCGCCTGAAGGTTCTCCAGACCCTCGACACCCTCGGCGCCGGCTTCCAGCTCGCCTCGCACGATCTCGACATCCGCGGCGCCGGCAACCTGCTGGGCGAGGAGCAGTCGGGCCACATCAAGGAAGTGGGCTACGAGCTCTATCAGCAGATGCTCGAAGAGGCGGTGGCCCAGCTCAAGGCAGGCATCGAGGAGCCGGCGGAGGATCAGTGGTCGCCCACGATCCAGGTCGGCGCGCCGGTGATGATCCCGGAGAGCTACGTCTCGGATCTCCAGCTGCGCCTCGGGCTCTATCGCCGCCTCTCGACCCTGGAGACGGACCAGGAGATCGATGCCTTCGGGGCCGAGCTGATCGACCGTTTCGGGCCGCTGCCTTCGGAGGTCGATCAGCTCCTCAAGATCATGTCCATCAAGGTGCTGTGCCGCCGGGCGAACGTCGAGAAGGTCGACGGCGGGCCGAAGGGCATCATCGTGTCGTTCCGCGACAACGCCTTCGCCAACCCGAACGGCCTCGTGGCCTATGTGGCCGAGCAGGCCTCCTTTGCGAAGGTGCGCCCCGACATGAAGATCGTCTTCATCCGTGACGTGGAAACGCCCGACGAGCGGATCAAGGCGACGACCTCGATCCTGCGCAACCTCGTGCGGATCGCGGAGAAGAGGGCTGCCTGATGACGGAGGCCTGGGCGGTCGTGGAAGGCGGCACCGTGGCGGCGGGCCACGATGCGGAACGGCTCGTGCCCTGGTGGAGCTTCACGAAAACGGTCCTGGCGGCCGGCGCGTTGGTGCTGGTCCGCGACGGAGCGGTTTCCCTCGACGAGCCGCTGCCGCAAAAGCCCTATACGCTGAGGCACCTGCTCCAGCATCGCGCCGGCGTGGCGAATTACGGCGGGCTCGCCGCCTACCATGAGGCGGTGGCGCGTAACGAGGAGCCGTGGGCGGTGCCAGTCCTCCTTGCCCGCGCCGAGGCCGATCGCCTGCGATATCCGCCCGGCGAAGGGTGGGACTACTCCAACATCGGCTATCTCTTCGTGCGGGAGCTGATCGAGACCGTTACCGGGCAGGATCTGGACGCCGCCCTGCGCCGCCTCGTCCTCCGGCCGCTGGGGATCGCGACCGCACGGGTCGCTCGTGACCGACGCGACCTCGATGCGGCTGCCATGGGCACGGCTCAGGGTTACCACCCGGGCTGGGTCTACCACGGCCTGATGGTCGGTCCTGTCGGGGAGGCGGCACTGCTGCTCGACCGCCTAATGGAGGGAGACCTGCTGCCGTCAGACCTGTTGGAGGAGATGCTGACCGCCTTTGCCCTTGGCGGACCTATTCCCGACCGTCCGTGGAAAACCCCGGGTTACGGACTGGGCATCATGGCCGGGGAGACGTCGTTCGGATTTCGCGTCGCAGGGCATACCGGAGGCGGGCCCGGCAGCACCATCGGGGTCTATCGCAGACTGGCCGGCGGGTTCCGGCGAACGGCAGCGTACTTCCGCACGAGCGAGGATCAGGCGCCGACGGAAAAAGCATGTTTCCGTCTGCTGAAGGCGTGAAGTCTAGAGATCCGGGGCAGCCACCGCCCGCATGCCGAGTTCGTTCTGCAACATCGTGGCGGCGCCGCTGATGCCGCCGGTGACGATCACCGGAACCCGGTTGGGGCCGAGTTTCTTACGCAGGCGGTCGGCGAGTTCCAGGAAGCGCCGACGCTCCGACCAGTCCGCATGACGAGGCATCTGCAGGACGACCGCGACAGGGCTCGGCATCATGGCGAGAACCTCCTCGGAGGCTTCGAGGGGGGCCGTGACGCTGGCATAGCCCATGCCGGCCAGCTCGGCCGAGAGAGCGCTGTCGGGAGCCCGCTCGCCATTGTCGACGACGAGCACCTGCGGGAAACGTGTCATAGCGATACCTTAGCAGGAAGGCGTTATGGCGAAGTTTGGGAACATGCTCACCAACGCCCTCAGGAGGTATTTGTTTCATTTTGGAGATGAATGGAAGCTCAACAATATGCGCGCTTTTGTTCCAGGTGCCTCAGGGAGAAGGGCGCCACCACAGGTCTATGGAGCTTCCCAGAAGCGGCACCCTTTCCGGCCGCTTGAGGCTGCTGTCATAGGCAACCCATTGTTCCCCAACGTAAAATAGCGGCACCACGTAGAAGCCCGACAGCAGGACCCGGTCGAGCGCCCTCACGGCCGAGACGAATTCCTCCCGGGTTCTGGCCTCAAGGAGCGCATCGATCATTCGGTCGACGGCCGGGGATGCCGCACCGGCATAGTTCAGGGAACCGCTTCTATGAGCCGCCGCGGAGTTCCATCGATTGCGCTGCTCGTTGCCGGGAGAGGCAGAGGCAGGCCACACCCATTGAACCATGTCGAAGTCGAACTGGGCCAGGCGGCGCCAGTACTGCACGTCGTCCACGAGCCTCACCCGCGCCCTGATGCCGACCCGCCCGAGGGATTGGGAAAAACTCAAGGCCAGCCGCTCCTGCTGACGGGAATTGACGAGCATCTCGAAAGCGAAGGGCTCACCGCTGCCATCCCGGCGAAGCAGATGGTTGTCGAGTTTCCAGCCGGCCTCGCCGAGCAGTGCGAGGGCGCGACGGGCAGCGTCCCGGTCGCGGCCGGACCCGTCCGACGAGGCCGGCGACCACCGGCCCTCGAAGATGTCCTCCCTGACGGCGCCGGGGAATGGAGCGAGCAGCGCCCGCTCCCGTTCCTCCGCAGGGCGGCCGGCCGCGGAAAGGTCGGAGCCGGCGAAGTAGCTGTCCGACCTCGTGAGCAGGCCGAAGAACAGGTTCCGGTTCACCCATTCGAAATCGAAGAGGTAGCCGAGCGCCTCACGGACCCTGGGATCGTTGAAGAGGGGCCTGCGGGTGTTGAAAACGAAGCCGTTCATGCCTTTCGGTAGGCGGTTCGGCAGGGCTTCCCTCACGATCCGGCCGCTTCGCACGGCCGGGATATCATAGCCGGCGGACCAGCGGCTGGGGTCTCCCTCGACCCGATAATCGTAAAGCCCCGCCTTGAAGGCCTCGAACAAGCTGTTGGCGTCACGGTAGAAATCGTACCTGATCTCATCGAAGTTATGGAGCCCCCGGGTAACCGGCAGGTCCGCGGCCCAATAGTCCTTGCGGCGCGTGAGGACGATCCGCTCGCCCGGCTTGACCTCGGTGATGGTATACGGGCCGGAACCGACCGGGGGCGTCAGGGTCGTGCCGGCGAAGTTGTCCGCGTCCGTCGCGTGTGCCGCGAAGATCGGCATCATGGCGATGATAAGCGGCAGCTCGCGGTCGCTCGAGCCCGACAGGTCGAAGCGGATCCGGTGCGGGCCTTGGACTTCGACGGCCTTTACCTGGGCGAAGCTCGACCGGTGGAAGGGCTTGCCGTGCTTCTTCAGGAGCTCGAAGGTGAAGCGTACGTCTTCGGCGGTGAGCGGCTGGCCGTCGGAGAAGCGGGCCCGCGGGTCGAGGTTGAACGCGATGGAACTGCGGTCGTCCGGCATTTCCGCGGATCTGGCGACCAAGCCATAGACTGTGAAGGGCTCGTCCAGGGAACGAATCATCAGGCTCTGGAGGACGTAGCGGGGGACCACGTCCGGAGCGACGCCGAGAACGATCAGAGGATTGAGGCTGTCGAACGTGCCCTGAAGGGCCAGGACGACCCGCCCGCCCTTCGGGGCGTCGGGATTCGCATAGGGCAGGTGAGGGAAGCCCAGCTCGAGTGCCGGTTCTCCGTGCATGGCGATCCCATGCCGCAGGAACTCGGCCCCGGGGGCAGCCGTCCCCCACAGGCTCACCGCGGCCGAAAGCGCCAGAAACGTGAGGAATTGTCGAAGGTTCCGGCCCATGGCGCCCCTGAGAGAACACAGCGCATCGCGGGACTGGATATTATAAAGAAAGTTTCCCGGAGCGACTGGAAACATACCTCATGAAAGGTTAAAGGAGCGCCACACGTCATGTCTTCGCCTTAATCGGCAAAGATTCAACCGTTCCATAGGTTACGAAGAGAGCCGAGCCATACGGCCCATTCAGAAGCCGACCTTTCGACTGAAGAGGATCTACGACATGTCAATCGCGACCCGCCTCGCGAAGCTGGGGGGCACCCGCGGTCTGGCGACAGCCATGGCCCTTCTCCTCGCTGCGCCCGCTCTTGCCCAGACTGCGCCGGCGCAGGCACCCGCGCAGCGTCCCGCCGCTCCGGCCCCGGCTCAAGGTCAGCAGCAGCGCCCTGCCGCTCCGGCGCAGGGCCAGCAGCCGGCTCAGCAGCAGCAGAACACCGGCCCGATGGTCGTCCAGGTGAAGGCCGAGCCGTCCCAGCCCGAATGGACCAAGGTTTGCGGCAAGGACCAGAACACCAATACCGAGATCTGCTACACGACCCGCGATTTCGTGTCGGACCAGGGCCAGCCGGTTCTCGCCATGGCGCTCTACGACATCAAGGGCCCGCAGGCGCAAAAGATCGTTCGTTTCGTGATGCCGCTCGGCCTGCTCCTGCAGCCCGGCCTGCGCTTCACGGTCGATCAGGGCCAGCCGACCCCCGGCCGGTACGTCATGTGCCTTCCCAACGGCTGCTTCGCCGAGGCTCCGGTCAAGGACGATTTCGTGGCTGCCCTCAAGAAGGGTGCCAATCTGAACGTCAGCGTCCAGAACCAGATGGGCCGCGAGATCACCTTCGCCGTCCCGGCCGCCGGCTTCGCCAAGGCCTTCGATGGCCCGCCGATCGACCCGAAGGTTCTGGAAGAGCAGCAGAAGAAGCTCCAGGAAGAGCTCCAGAAGCGCAGCGAGGAGCTCCGCAAGCAGCTCCAGAGTTCTAACGGCGCGGCCGCTCCTGCGGCCGGCGCGGCTGCTCCGGCTGCTCCGAAGCAGTAATCTTCCGCATCGGACAGAAAGAAACGCCGGGCTTTTGGCCCGGCGTTTTCGTTTGCTGTCGCATCATCAGTTCGCGAGGGTCGGGTGCGCCCGGTATGTGCCGTCCTTCTCCCGGAAGAACAGTTCCTTGATCATGGGGTTTCGCAGCGGTTCCGGGGAGTCGTCCGGGATCAGGTTCTGCTCCGAAACGTAGGCGATGTATTCGGTTTCCGCGTTCTCGGCGAAGAGATGGTAGAAGGGCTGGTTCTTGTGTGGCCTGATTTCCTCGGGGATCGACAGCCACCATTCCTCGGTGTTGTCGAATTCCGGGTCCACGTCGAAGATCAGTCCCCTGAAGGCGAAGTGCCGGTGCCGGACCACCTGGCCGATCGCGAATTTGGCTGAACTCGCTTTCATGGGTGCAACTCCTTGAGGGGAATATAGGGAAGGCGGCTGGATTCGCCAAATTTCGCCTCCTCACGATGAGGCGAGCGCGATAGCCGTCATCGGAACCGTGCGCGTCTGGTCTCCAAGCCCTGCATTTTCGGTCTGAGGGGCCTCACCTTGGCGGCATTGCCCCGTCCAGGGAAGCTTGTCAGAACAGCCTTACCTGTGACTGCCGCCCGGAGGCCGCGATGTCCGACCTGATCGGGCTCTTCAATCTGCTCGCTCCGTTCTTCGGACTGATCGGACTCGGCTTCTTCTGCGGCAAGACTGTCAAGCAGCCGGAGGCCGGGCTCGCCTGGATGCAGTTCTTCGTCATCTACGTGGCGCTGCCGTGCCTGTTCTTCCGGCTCATCGCTGACAAGCCGCTCGACCAGTTCACCAACTGGTCCTTCATCGCCGGGACGACGCTATCGACCTTCTGCGCCTTCGCGCTCTCCTTCTCGGCAGGCTGGCGGCACACGAAGGATCTGCCGCAATCCGTCATGCAGGGCGTCGCCGGCTCGTATTCGAATGTCGGCTACATGGGACCACCCCTTGTCCTCGCCGCCTTGGGCCAAGGCGCCAGTGCGCCGGTCGTGCTGGTCTTCGTGTTCGACAACCTCCTGCTGTTCTCGCTGGTCCCCCTGCTGATGTCGGTGGCCGGGGTGGAGAAGCTCAGCCTCGCGGCCACGGTCCGGCGGATCGTCTGGCGCATCCTGACCCATCCGTTCAACATCGCCACAATGCTCGGCATCGCAGCCAGCTACCTGCATCTCGCATTGCCGGGCCCGGCCGATCAGATCGTCACCTGGCTCTCGGGCGCGGCCGCGCCCTGTGCCCTGTTCATCCTCGGCGTGACCGTCGCCATGCGGCCCCTGCTGCGGATCCCGGGCGAGGTGCCGGCGCTGGTCGTCATCAAGCTGATCCTGCACCCGATCTTCGTGTGGGTCCTGCTTTCCGCCATCGGCGATTTCGGGGCGACCTGGACCTACGCGGCCATGACCATGGCGGCCCTGCCGCCGGCCCTGAACATCTTCGTGATCTCCACCCAATACAATGTCGGCGTGGAGCGGGCATCGGCCTGCATCCTGATCGGGACGCTCGTCTCCATGCTGACCCTGACGGCACTGCTCTACGTGATCAGCACCGGCATTCTGCCCTACGATCTCTTCGCTTAGAGCATCGTGCGGAAAAGTGGATCCGGTTTTCGCTGACGCAGACCTCCGGTTCCGCCGATACGATGCTCTCATATGAAGAGAAATCATCGGACCCAAGAGTGCATGTCCACTTTGGGGTCCGATGCTTTAGGCCGCCTCGTCGCCCCGCATGAGGCGCGGCGCGCCGACGCGGGGAAGGACGCCTTCCCGCATCACGGCCCGCCGCAGGGGACCGATATTGCTCAGGGCGAGCAGGCCCGCTCCGCGGAGGAAATCGGCCGGGATCAGCCCCGTGAGAAGGGTCCGGTTGAGGCTGTCGACGGCGGCCGTGCGCAGGCGGACGTCGAGATCCCGACCCCGCTGATACCGCTTCAGGGTCTCGTCCGCTCCGGGCTCGCAACCGTCGTCGCCTGCGTCGACCACCGCGTCCCGCAGGGCGGCGACGTCGCGGAACCCGAGATTGAGCCCCTGCGCCCCGATCGGCGGGAACACATGTGCCGCTTCTCCCACGAGAGCCAATCGGTCGGCCTGGTACCGCGACACGGACAGGCCGCTCATGGGCACGAGACCGCGGGGACCGTCGATGCGCATAGCGCCGAGGAGGGATTGGGCCTGTCGCTCAACCCGACGGGCGAGCGCGGCGTCGTCGAGGGCCGCGAGGCGCTGCGCCTCCTCGGTGCTCGTCACCCAGACCAGGCTGGATCGCCGGCCGGGGAGGGGAACCAGGGTGAACGGACCGTGACGGGTATGGAACTCGGTGGAAGCCTCCCGATGGTCCCGGTCGTGGGCGAGAACTGCCGTGATGGCCGACTGCGGATAGGACCAGGTCCTGGCATCGATCCCGGCGATCTGCCGCAGCTTCGAGTTCCGGCCGTCCGCCGCGACCACAAGGCCGGCGCGGACCCTGGGCCCTTCTGCGAGGGCGATGGACGCGAAAGCGGCGCCCGCCTCGTAGCCGGCCGCGTGCTGGGGAAACATGGTCAGTCGTTCGAAGCTTCGCCCCAACTCGGCGAGTTTCTCAACGAGCGTCACGTTCTCGATGTTCCAGCCGAAGGCGTCGAGGCCGATCTCCGCGGCCGAGAAGGCTACAGGCGGGGGCCGGAAGAGGCTTCCCGTGTCGTCGATAATCCGCATGGTTTCGAGCGGAGCCGCCTCGCTCCGCAGGAGGGGCCAAGCGCCGAGGGCGTCGAGGAAGCGGATCGAGCCGTTGAGAAGCGCCACCGTGCGGCCGTCCCGGCGAGTGTCGAGGTTGCCGATCAGGGCCGTCCGGTAGCCGTCGCGCGCGAAGGCGAGGGCGGCGCTGAGACCGACCGCTCCGGCGCCGACGACGGCTATGTCAAAGGTCTCTTCGGTCAATGCCTTCTCTCACGATGAAGTGTTGCCAGCCGGTTGCAGACTCACAATAAACCATGCATTCGCCATTGCCGACCGGTGCGGCGCGTCCCTATGATCGTTCCGCACAGGCTGTCACCAACGGGTCTGTCTCAATCGTCGTCAACCCTCCAAGTCAGAGTCGCAGTGCGTGCAGGCAGACGCTTCATCCTCGGGACCTCCCCTCGTCGAGCTGCGGGGGATCAGCAAGCGCTACGGCGAGCTTCTGGCCAATGACGGGATCGGCCTGACCATCGAGCCCGGCGAGATCCACGCGCTGCTGGGAGAGAACGGCGCCGGAAAGTCGACCCTGGTGAAGATCCTCTACGGCGTCATCGAGCCGAGTGCCGGCGAGATCCTCTGGGAAGGGCGCCCTGTTTCTATCGCCTCCCCCGTGGAGGCGCGGGCGCTGGGCATCGGGATGGTGTTCCAGCACTTCTCGCTCTTCGACGAACTGACCGTCGCCGAGAACATTGCCGTTGCCCTCTCCAAAGACTGGAGCCTGTCAACGGTGCGGAACCGCCTGGGCGAGATCAGCCAAGCCTATGGCTTGGCCCTCGAGCCCGACCGGGCCGTCTGGACGCTCTCGGCCGGGGAGAGACAGCGCATCGAGATCGTCCGCTGCCTGCTCCAGAACCCACGCCTGCTCATCCTGGACGAGCCGACCTCGGTGCTGACCCCGCAGGAGGCGGAACATCTCTTCGTCACTCTGGACAAGCTGTCGGCCGACGGTTGTTCGATCCTCTACATCTCCCACAAACTGGAAGAGGTGCGCCGCCTCTGCCGCCGTGCCACGATCCTGAGGGCAGGCCGCGTCGTAGGGACGATCGATCCTCGGGAGAAAAGCGCCCGCGAGATCGCGGCCCTCATGGTCGGCAACGAGATCGGAGAGGTCCGCACGAGCACGCCGCACGTGGCGAGGGGCGAGATGCTGCGCGTGGACAACCTGACCCTGCCGCCCGGAGGGCTGCACGGTCAGGCACTGCACGGGATCGACCTCGTGGCCCATGCGGGCGAGATCGTCGGAATCGCAGGCGTCGCCGGCAACGGGCAGAGCGAGCTCTTCGCCGCCCTGTCGGGGGAGCGGCTCGCCGACAGGGCCGATGCGGTCATGATTTCCGGCAAGGCCTGCGGCGAAGCCGGCGTGGACGCCCGGCGCCGTCTCGGCGCCGCCTTCGTGCCGGAGGAACGGCTCGGCCACGCGGCCGCGCCCACACACCGCTTGAGCGACAACACCCTGATCTCGCACGCAGCGACGGAGGTGAGCCGGACCGGCTTCATCCTCGCCAGTGCCGCGAAGCGCCTCGCCGGATCCATCGTCAAGGCGTTCGACGTCCGCACGCCAGAGAGCGATCCGCAGGCGCGCAAGCTGTCCGGAGGCAACCTGCAGAAGTTCGTCATCGGCCGCGAAATCATCCGCCGTCCCCGGCTGCTCGTGGTCGATCAGCCGACCTGGGGGGTCGACGCGGGCGCGGCGCGCCTGATCCGGCAGGCCCTGGTCGACCTGGCGGGCGAGGGCAGTGCGGTCGTCGTGATCAGCCAGGATCTCGACGAGCTCTTCGAGGTAGCGGACCGCATGGCCGTCATCCACCAGGGCCGTCTGAGCCCCCTGAAACCGATCTCGCAGTGGACGAAGGAAGCCGTAGGCCTCGAAATGCTTGGAGTATCCCAGCCCCAGGGGGCGGTTCATGCGGTTTGAGTTGACCCCGCGGGCGACCGTGTCGCCCATCGTGAGGGCCCTCGCACCGGTTGCGGCTTTCATCACTGCCTTCCTCATCGCGGGTTTCGTCATCTGGCTCATGGGCCGTTCACCTGTCGCAGCCCTCGACGTCTATGTGCTCCAGCCCTTGAGCGATCCCTGGGCGCTGCAGGAGCTTCTGGTGAAGGCGACGCCGCTCGCCCTGATCGCGATCGGGCTCGCCTATTGCTTTCGCGCCAATTTCTGGAACATCGGCGCCGAGGGCCAATATGTCATGGGGGCGGTCCTCGGGAGCTGGATCGCCCTGTCCACCCACGGGTCGGAAGCGGGCTTCTGGGTTCTGCCGACCATGCTCGCATTGGGCATCGCCGGCGGCGCGGTCTACGGGCTGATCCCCGCATTCCTGAAGACACGGTTCGGCGTCAGCGAGATCCTGACGAGCCTCATGCTCGTCTACGTGGCGCAGCTGACCCTCGACTATCTGGTGCGCGGCCCCTGGCGCGACCCGAAGGGCTTCAACTTCCCGCAATCGGTCACGTTCGATCCGGCCGCGACCCTGCCGCCGGTGATGGAGGCGAGCCGGGTCCACTACGGCACGATCTTCGCTGTCGTGGCCGTCCTGGTCACGGCCGTGGTGCTCGGCCGGACCCTGTTCGGCTACCGGCTGCGGCTGACGGGCGACGCGCCCCGCGCCGCCCGTTTCGCGGGCTTCAGCGCGAGAACGACGACCCTGGCCGTCTTCGCGATCTCAGGCGGCCTCGCAGGCCTTGCAGGCATCAGCGAGGTGTCCGGCCAGATCGGGCAGCTGCAGCCCTCGATCTCGCCCGGGTACGGGTTCACGGCCATCACCGTGGCCTTTCTGGGAAGGCTCAACCCCATCGGGATCCTGGTCGCGGCCCTCGTGGTCGCCCTGACCTTCATCGGCGGGGAGAGCGCGCAGATCCTGCTCAAGCTGCCATTGGACCTGACCCAGGCCTTCCAGGGCATCCTGCTGCTCTGCGTCCTCGCCGCCGACGCCCTGGTGAGCTACCGCGTTCGTCTCGTCACACGGGGAGGGGGCAAATGACAACTTTCGAGGCCATCCTGCTGACCATCGTGACCGCTTCGACGCCTCTCCTCATTGCCGCGATGGGCGAACTGGTGACGGAGCGCTCCGGTGTCCTCAACCTCGGCGTCGAGGGGATGATGGCGATGGGCGCCGCCTGCAGCTTCGCGGCAGCCGTGACGTTCGATTCGACGCTTCTCGGCGTGGCGGCAGGCATCCTGGCCGGTGCGCTCATGGCGGCCCTGTTCGCCCTCGTGGTCCTGGGCTTCGCCGCAAACCAGGTGGGGTCCGGCCTCGCCCTGACGATCCTGGGGCTTGGCCTTGCCGGCCTCATTGGCGCCCCCTTCGTCGGCGCCCGGCGCAATCCGGTGGCGCCGGTCGACATTCCGGTCCTGAGCGACCTGCCCCTGGTGGGCCGCCTTTTTTTTGAGCAGGACCTCTTCGTCTACGGCTCCATCGCCCTGACGATCCTCGTCGCGTACTATCTCAACCGGACCCGCTCCGGCCTGACCCTTCGGTCCATCGGCGAGAACCACGGCTCCGCCCATGGCCTCGGTCTTCCGGTCTGGCGGGTGCGCTTCCTCGCCATCCTGTTCGGCGGCGCCTGCGCCGGACTGGCGGGGGCGTACCTCGCGCTCGTCTATACCCGCTTCTGGTCGCCGGGCATGACGGCCGGGCGCGGCTGGATCGCCCTGGCGCTGGTGGTGTTCGCCGCCTGGCGGCCGGGCTGGGCGCTCGTCGGGGCCTATATCTTCGGAGCCGCGACCGTCCTCCAGCTTCATGCCCAGGCCGCCCAGTTCGGCGTGCCCTCGCAGGCCCTGTCGGCGGTCCCGTATCTGGCGACGATCCTGGCCCTTCTGCTCCTGTCCATACGCCGGGGCAGGGCCATTGGGGCGCCGGGGTCGCTCGGGCTGCCGTTCGTGCCTGACCGTTAGGCAAAGGGGTGTTATTCTAGGCGTCGAGACTATTGCCAGGGATGCCTGGACCTGCAACGGATGTTCGGAACTTCTACCCAGGGGGAGCAGACATGTTTTCACGGAGTCTCATCGGCATTGCGGCGGGGGCGGCGGTCCTCGCCTTGGCAGCGGGCGGCGCGGTCGCTCAGCCAAAGGAGAAGGTCAAGGTCGGGTTCATCTATGTCGGCCCGGTCGGCGACCACGGCTGGAGCTATCAGCATGACGTCGGCCGCAAGGCCATCGAGCAGGCCTTCGGCAACAAGGTCGAGACCACCTACGTGGAGAGCGTGCCGGAGGCGGATTCGGAGCGCGCCATCGAGCAGCTCGCCCGCACCGGCCACGACCTGATCTTCACGACCTCCTTCGGCTTCATGGAGCCGACCCTGAAGGTCGCCCGTAGATACCCGAAGGTGAAGTTCGAGCACGCGACCGGCTTCAAGCGCGCCGACAACGTCTCGACCTATGCGGCGAAGTTCCACGAGGGCCGCTACATCATCGGCCAGATCGCCGGCAAGATGTCGAAGTCGGGCGTCATCGGATACGTCGGCGCCTTCCCGATCCCGGAGGTCGTGGCCGGCATCAACTCCTACTTCCTCGGCGCCCAGTCGGTGAACCCGAACATCAAGATCAAGGTGGTGTGGGCCAATTCCTGGTACGATCCGGCCAAGGAAGCGGATGCCGCCAAGGCGCTTCTCGACCAAGGCGTCGACGTGATCGCCCAGCACACCGACAGCCCGGCCCCGATCCAGGCGGCGGAAGCCCGCGGCAAGTTCGGCTTCGGCCAGGCCTCCGACATGGAGCGCTTCGCTCCCAAGGCGCAGCTGACCGCCATCATCGACGACTGGTCCAAGTACTACGTCGAGCGTACGAAGGCGGTTCTCGACGGCACCTGGAAGTCTCAGGACGTCTGGGGCGGCCTCGCGTCCGGCATGGTCGTGATGGCTCCCTACAAGAACATGCCCGACGACGTGAAGAAGATGGCCGAGGAGACCGAGGCGGCGATCAAGTCCGGCAAGCTCAACCCCTTCAAGTGCCCGGTCGTGAAGCAGGACGGCACCGAGGTGGAGTGCAAGGGCAACGGCGCTTTGTCGGACGAGCAGGTGCTCGGCATGAACTTCTATGTGAAGGGCATCGACGACAAGCTGCCGCAATAACCGGAGGCGGCGCCGTCTATCGAAGGGCGGCCGGGAGACCGGCCGCCTTTTTGCTTCGCGCGGATCCGCTAAACCGGAAGCTCATCATGGAAGGGAACGAAACGGACATGACGGAGCAGACCCAGATCGTCCCAGGCGAGAACGACATCCTGATCGTCACGGACGTCCAGTACGACTTCCTTCCCGGAGGAGCGCTGGCCGTCCCGGATGGCAATGCGGTCATCGGGCCCATCAACCGTCTGGCGAAAGCCTTCCGCCATATCCTGCTGACCCAGGACTGGCACCCGCCCGGCCATGCATCCTTCGCGTCGACCCACCCGGGCAGGAAGCCCTTCGAGGTGATCGATCTCGACTATGGTCCGCAGGTGCTGTGGCCCGATCACTGCATCCAAGGCACGCCGGGCGCCGAGATCGCGCGCGACATTGACATCCCGCACGCGCAGCTCGTGATCCGCAAAGGGTACAATCCGGCAATCGACAGCTATTCCGGCTTCATCGAGGCCGACCGCAAGACCTCGACCGGGCTCGCCGGCTACCTGCGGGAGAGAGGGTTCAGGCGGGTCTTCTGCACCGGTCTCGCGCTCGATTTCTGCGTCCACTGGACGGCGCTCGACGCCAAGGCGGCCGGGTTCGACACCTACGTGATCGAGGACGCCTCGCGGGCCATAGATACGAACGGATCGCTCGCGCAGGCGAGGGCGGATATGGACGCCGCAGGCGTGAAGATCATCCACAGCAGCCGGATCGCCGCCCCTTAAGGCGGTCCGCGGCCGTCAGACCGCCGAACCGTGAAGGTCGTACTCGTCCGAACGCTCGATCTTCACGTCCACGATCTCGCCCGGCTTCAGCGGCCGGGGCGAGCCCACGTAGACGACGCCGTCAATCTCTGGCGCATCGTACTTGGTGCGCCCGGTCGCGACCGTCGCGCCTTGCTCGTCGATGATGACCGGCAGGGTCTTCCCGACTTTGGCCTTGAGCAGCTTGGCGCTGACCTTCTGCTGCGTCTGCATGAAGCGGTGCCAGCGCTCCTCCTTCACCTCCGGCGGGACCTGGCCGGCGATCTCGTTGGCGGGTGCGCCCTGAACGGGTTCGTACTGGAAGCAGCCGACCCGGTCGAGCTTCGCCTCCTTGAGCCAGGACAGGAGGAAGTCCACATCCTCGTCCGTCTCGCCCGGGAAGCCGACGATAAAGGTCGACCGGATGGCGAGGTCGGGGCAGATCTCGCGCCATTTCCTGATCCGGTCGAGGGTCTTCTCCTGATGGGCAGGACGGCGCATGGCCTTCAGGACGCTCGGCGAGGCGTGCTGGAACGGGATGTCGAGATAGGGGAGGATCCGGCCCTCGGCCATGAGGGGGATGACTTCGTCCACATGGGGATAGGGATAGACGTAGTGCATGCGCACCCACATGCCGAGCTCGCCCAATTCCTTGGCGAGGTCGAAGAACCGGGTCCGGACCTCCCGGTCCTTCCAGAGGCTCGGCTGGTACTTGATGTCGAGGCCATATGCGCTGGTGTCCTGGGAAATGACCAAGAGTTCCTTCACGCCAGCCTTGGCGAGCTTCTCCGCCTCCCGGAGCACGTCGCCGATGGGGCGGCTGACGAGGTCGCCCCGGAGCTTCGGGATGATGCAGAACGAGCAGCGATTGTTGCAGCCCTCGGAGATCTTCAGATAGGCATAGTGGCGCGGCGTCAGCTTCACGCCCTGCGGCGGCACGAGGTCTACGAAGGGATCGTGCGCGGGCGGAACGGCCTCGTGCACGGCCGAGACGACGGACTCGTAGGCCTGCGGCCCCGTGATCGCCAGGACATTCGGGAATTTGTCGCGGATCTGCTCCGGCTCGGCACCCATGCAGCCGGTGACGATGACCTTGCCGTTCTCGGCCATGGCCTCGCCGATGGCCTCGAGGGACTCGGCCTTGGCGCTGTCCAGGAAGCCGCAGGTGTTGACGATGACCACGTCCGCACCGTCGTGCTGCCTGGTCAGCTCATAGCCTTGGGCGCGGAGCTGGGTAATGATGCGCTCGGAATCGACCAGGGCCTTCGGACAGCCAAGGGACACGAACGAGACTTTCGGCGCGGGAGCATTCATCCGCCAAATCCACTCTTGAAACTCGATTGAGATCGGGAAGGCGCCCACCTAGGGCCGCATCGGCGCGAAATCATGGCGGAGAGGGTGGGATTCGAACCCACGGTAGGCTTGCACCTACGGCGGTTTTCAAGACCGCTGCCTTAAACCACTCGGCCACCTCTCCTGAGAATGATGATGCGGCCTGCTCGCGCAAACCTCCGCTCTCTGGATGAGGCTCTCTAAGGCCGCAAGCCCATTGCCGTCAACTCGGAGCCGCTATCGCGGGGTTTCCTGCCTCACGCTGTAACCCGCAACCCCGACCGAGCACGTCCATATACGCACCTATGGTTAAAGGCCCCCGCGGTTTCGGTTTGCTCCAGGATTTCGGAGTCGCTTGAGCTGAACCGAAAGAATATAGGCTTCAGCTAAGTGTTTGCCATATTTGCATGATCCGCCCTGACTTGCACTTGTACCCCGTCCCGTGAAAATCGCTTGCTCTGGGGCGGCAGTGCACGAGCTTGGGCAAGAGATCGTCCGCTTCGCTGCGGCATGGATCTGAAGAACCGTGTGAACATACGGCATCAATATACTGAAAACAAAGGCCGAATGAGTCTAGTTTATAATGTATCATTTTTGTTGGCTTGGCCATTGACAAGCGCGGCCGTTTAATCCTTCTTTAAACACCAAGGGGCACCTTGGCGGGAATTCGAGGCAAGAGCCGGACCGCTGCAGAGGTGCGGATGAGGGGATGCAAAGCGAAATGCAGAGCAATCGCGCCGGATCGAACACGCGGCTGACGGGGCTTGTCGCCTCCCATCGTATGACCGTTCTCCGTATCGCGGGTGTCACTGCAATAGCTCTTACGGCGGCGAACTGCTCCTCGAACGTTCGGGGCGGCATCGATCCCAAATATGGCGTCGCGCCGAGCCCCAAGGTCGTCGCCGACGGCCAACCCGTTCCCAAGGGCGGCGGCCGCAACATTGTTGGCAAGCCCTATGTGGTTGCGGGCCGCGTCTATCAGCCTCGAGAGAACCCGGACTACAAGAGCGAAGGCCTTGCATCGTGGTATGGCCCGAGCTTCCACGGCCGTATGACCGCGAACGGCGAGATTTTCGACCGTGATTCGATTGCTGCAGCCCATACGACCATGCCGCTGCCGAGCTATGCGCGCGTCACCAATCTGCAGAACGGCCACTCCATGATCGTGCGCGTGAATGACCGCGGTCCCTTCCACGGCAATCGCGTGATAGACGTGTCCGAGCGTGCGGCCCATGCCCTCGGCTTCAAGCGCCAGGGAACTGCCCGGGTCCGGGTGGAATATGTCGGCCGCGCCTCCACCAACGGCAGCGACGACCGCATCCTTCTGGCCAGCCTGCGCACGGACGGACAGCCGGCGACGCTGACGAACACGCCGCCCACGATGATCGCCCAGGCGACGCCGCGGCCCAACGCCCCGCGCCAGACGGTATCGATCGGCAGCTATGCATCGGATGACGGCGCCGAGGAGACGCCGCGCGGGTCCAACCCGACCTCTCCCGTCATGGCCTCCAACGCGCCTGCTCCGACCCCGGCGGGTTCGGTCCCGCTCCCGCCGGAGCGGCCGTTTGACCTGGGAACGATCCCGAGCGCCGCGACCCCGGTCCCGGTCGCGAGCCTTACGGCTCCCGCCGTTCCGCCGTCTCGTCCGGTCCTGGCCGGGCTTTACTACACGGCTCCGGAAGCGGAGAAGACCGGGTTCCAGAAGAGCAACGGTTTTCGCCCGCTCGACCAGTCGAAATTCGTGCGCTGACCGCGCCTCCAGGGCTTTCATGGGCCGACACAGAGCTCGGCGTTGATTTGCTCTTGACGCGACACAGATTCCTTCTCTCCTAGCGGAAGAGTTTGGAAATCCTTGCTATGCGTCTTTTTCGAATCAATCGTAGAGTGATCATCCTCGGCCTGCTCTCCTGCGCCCTCGTGCCTTGGCTCGGCCCGTCCCATCCCGTTCAGGCCCAAGGCTTCCAGACCCTGGCCCCGACCGCCATCCTCATCGATGCCGACTCTGAGGCGGTCCTGTTCGAGAAGAACGCGGACGAGCCGTGGGCGCCTGCCAGCATGGCGAAGATCATGACGGTGGAGATCGTCTTCAACGAGTTGAAGAACGGCCGCCTCACCATGGATACGCAGTTCACGATCTCCGAGAATGCCTGGCGGAAGGGCGGGGCAGCCTCGGGCGGCTCGGCCATGTTCGCGCAGCTGAACAGCAGCGTGCGTCTTGAGGATCTGCTCCGCGGGATCATCGTTCAATCAGGCAATGACGCAGCCATCGCGGTTGCGGAGGGAATCGCCGGAACGGAGGAGAACTTCGCCCGCATGATGACCCAGCGCGCCCGCGAGCTCGGTCTGACCAAATCGACCTTCCGCAACGCCACCGGATATCCGGACCCCGAGCAGAAGGTCACCATGCGGGAATTGGCGAAGCTCGCCCTCCACATCATCGAGACCTATCCCGATTACTACAAGATCTTCGCCGAGCGGGAATTCACCTGGAACAAGATCCGCCAGCAGAACCGCAATCCTCTGCTCGCCATGGATGTCGGGGCAGACGGCCTGAAGACCGGCCATATCAACGAATCCGGCCACGGCCTCGTGGCCTCTGCCGTTCAGAACGGACAGCGGCTCATTCTCGCGGTCAACGGCCTCAAGAGCGCCAAGGACCGGGCCAACGAGACGCGCAAGCTCCTGGAGTGGGGCTTCAGGGCCTTCGAGTCGCGCCAGCTCTTCAATGCCGGACAGGTCGTTGGGGAAGTCCAAGTTTTCGGCGGCGACCGGCGCTCCCTGCCGCTTGTCGCCAAGAAGCCCGTTCGTGTACTCGTCAATCGCGGCGACAGCGAGCGGGTGACTGCGCGGATCGTTTATACGGGCCCGCTGCGGGCTCCGATCCAGAAGGGGACCGAGGTGGCGAAGATCCAAGTCGACCGAGGCGACACGAAGGCTGTCGAGATGCCTCTCTATGCCAATGAGGACGTCCAGGTCGGCACCCTGAGCCAGCGCGCCCTGGATGGGCTCATGGAAATGAGCACCGGTTGGGTCCGCCGCGCGTTCTCGAGCCTCGTCGACAATATTTGATGGCTGGCTGCTTCATCACATTCGAGGGCGGGGAGGGCGCCGGGAAGTCGACCCAGATCGAGCGGCTCCGCAGGCGGCTGGAAGCGCTCTCGCAGCCGGTTCTCGTGACCCGGGAGCCCGGCGGCTCTTCCTATGCGGAGCAGGTCCGCTCCTTCATCCTGGACGGCAAGGCGAAGCATCTCGGCCCCTTTGCCGAGGCGCTTCTCTTTGCGGCCGCCCGCATCGACCACGTCGACAAGACCATCGAGCCGGCCCTCAAGGGCGGGAGGCATGTGCTGTGCGACCGCTTTGCGGATTCGACAAGGGCCTATCAGGGGGCCTTAGGTAACCTCGACCCGGCCTTGATCGACAGCCTGGAGCGGATCGCCCTCAGGGGCGTAAAGCCCGACCTGACCTTCATCCTCGACGTTCCGGCCGAGGTAGGATTGACTCGTGCGGGGTTGCGGCGGGCCGACCGAGGGGAGGGGGCGGATCGTTTCGAGGAAGAGGGCAGTTCGTTCCATCAGGCGCTTCGCCAGGCCTTCCTGTCCATTGCCCGGGCCTATCCGGAGCGCTGCGTCGTCATCCATGCGGATCGCCCGGCGGACGAGGTCGAGGAGATCATCTGGACCAACCTGAGCGAGCGGCTGCCCAGGCTCGCGCGGGATATCGCGAGACCCCTCGATGTCGCGTGACGATCAGGACATCGCCGAGCCGGATCAGCTCGATGGCGCCCTGCATCCGAGGGATCAGTTCGCCTTCTTCGGTCATCGAGAAGGCGAGGGAGCCTTCGTGGAAGGCTTCCGCAGCGGCCGCCTCCATCATGCCTGGCTGATCGGCGGGCCGCAGGGCATCGGCAAAGCGACCCTCGCCTACCGGGTCGCGCGTACGGCTCTCGATCCCCGTCGGTGCATGGATCCGGCCTTGCCCGGTCTCGACATGCCGCCCGATGCCACGGCGGCCCGGCAGGTGGCGGCCCTGTCCCATCCGAACCTCGCCGTCCTGCGCCGCGCCCCGGCGACCGACAAGAAGGGGGCGTCCGCCACGATCCCTGTCGATGCGGTGCGCCGGGCATTGAGCATGTTCGCGTCCACGGCCGCCGACGGCAGCTACCGCGTCTGCATCGTCGACAGCGCGGAGGACCTGACGATCGCGAGTGCCAATGCCCTGCTCAAGGTGATCGAGGAGCCGCCGCCCCGGTCCCTCTTCCTCATCGTCAGCCATGCGCCGCAGCGCGTGCTGCCGACGATCCGGTCCCGTTGCCGGCGCCTGCTGCTGCGGCCGCTGGAGGACCGGGACATCAGGTCCGTCATCGCCTCCCTCGGATCCCCATGGGCCGATGTTCCCGGGCCGGTGGTCGATCAGGCCCTTCGATACGGCGAGGGCTCCGCCCGGCGGACCCTGGAACTGCTCGACGCCGAGAAGGTGTCGTTCATCGAGCAGATCAGGCAGATGCTCGAGGGACTGCCGCGGACCGACACCAAACAGGTTCATGCCCTGGCCGAAAGTCTGGCGAAGCGGGACGCGGACGACAGCTACGACCTGACGCTGGAAACCGTCCAGCGCTGGGTGAGCGACCGGCTCCACGAGCATGCCGGCCTCGGCGCATCCCGCCTTGCGCCTTTGGTGGAGGTGTGTGAGAAGATCGCCCGCACGGCGCGGGAGATCGACGTGTTCAACCTCGATCGCCGGCCCTTCATCCTGACGCTGTTCGACGACCTTGCCGATGCGGTCCGGCGAACGGCGTGAGCCGCTGCCGCCAGCAGGGATCCTGACGACTTCAAAGGTACGCCATGGCCGACAAGCAGAAATTCTACATCACCACGGCCATCTCCTATCCGAACGGGGCGCCCCATATCGGCCACGCATACGAGATCGTCGCGTCCGATGCGATCGCCCGGTTCAAGCGCATCGACGGCTACGACGTGTTCTTCATGACGGGCACGGACGAGCACGGCCTGAAGATCCAGCAGACCGCCGACCGGAACGGGACGACGCCCAAGGATTTCGTCGACGAGATGGCGGCGAAGTTCAAGGCCATGGCCGACCGGCTGAACTGCTCCTACGACCGGTTCATCCGGACCACCGATCCGGACCACCTGCCATCCACCCAGGAGCTCTGGCGCCGGATGGAGCAGGCGGGGGACATCTATCTGTCCAAGTACTCGGGCTGGTATTCGGTGCGGGACGAGGCCTACTACGACGAGAGCGAGCTGACGAAGCAGCCCGACGGCAGCTGGCGCGCCCCCACGGGAACGCCGGTCGAATGGATCGAGGAGGAGAGCTACTTCTTCCGCCTCTCCGCCTACCAGGACCGGCTGCTTGAGCACTACAAGGCCAATCCGGACTTCATCGGGCCGGAGACGCGCCGCAACGAGATCGTCAGCTTCGTCCGCTCCGGCCTTCAGGACCTCTCGATCAGCCGCACCACCTTCAACTGGGGCCTGCCGGTCCCGGGAGCCCCGAAGCACGTCATGTACGTGTGGGTGGACGCCCTCAACAACTACGTGACCGGCTGCGGCTTCCCGGACGAGAACAGCCCCCGCTGGCACTATTGGCCCGCCGACGTGCACATCATTGGCAAGGACATCGTCCGCTTCCACACGGTGTACTGGCCGGCCTTCCTGATGTCCGCCGGCCTGCCGCTGCCGAAGCGCGTCTTCGGACACGGCTTCCTGTTCAACCGCGGGGAGAAGATGTCGAAGTCCGTCGGCAACGTGATCGACCCGTTCGATCTCGCCGATACCTACGGCGTCGACCAGCTGCGCTATTTCTTCATGCGCGAGGTGCCCTTCGGCCAAGACGGCAACTACTCGCACGAGGCCATCGTCAACCGCATCAATGCGGACCTTGCGAACGACCTCGGGAACCTGGCGCAGCGCTCGCTCTCGATGATCGCCAAGAACTGCGACGGGTCGGTGCCGAGCCCGGGCGAGTTCACCCAGGCCGATCGCGACATGCTCTGGCTGGCCGACGGGCTGCCGGGGAAGGCGAGGGCGGCCATGGACGGGTTTGCGGTCCACACGGCCCTATCCGAGATCTGGGCCGTAGTCGCCGAGGCGAACCGATATTTCGCCTCGCAGGAGCCGTGGGTGCTTCGGAAGACCGATCCGGCCCGCATGGCGACCGTGCTCTACGTGACGGCCGAGGTCCTGCGGGCGGTGGGCATCCTGGCGCAGCCCTTCGTTCCCGAGGCGGCCTCGAAGCTCCTCGATCTCCTGGCGGTGGCGCCGGAGAATCGGGTCCTCGCCCTCGTCGGGCCGGAGAGCCGCCTGACTCCCGGCACGGCGCTGCCGCAACCGGCGCCGATCTTTCCGCGTTACATCGAGGCGGAGGCGTCCTGACGCTTCCGCTTCGATGGACCCTCGGGTCTTCGGCGGAAGCGCGAGATGTACACGACCTTCATGTTCGCCACCGGGATCGAGAACAGCATCCCGACCATCAACAACGGCCGCACCCGCATCGACCAGATGGAAAAGTGCGGCCATTACGAACACTGGAAGACCGATTTCGAGCTCCTCCGGGAACTCGATCTTCAGGTTCTCCGGTACGGGCCGCCGCTCCACAAGACCTTCGTCGGCCCAGGGCGCTACGACTGGTCTTTCGCGGACACGACCTTCGGCGAGATCGAGCGCCGCAACATCATCCCCATCGTCGATCTCTGCCATTTCGGCGTGCCAGACTGGATCGGCAACTTCCAGAACCCGGACTTTCCGGACCTTTTCGCCTCCTACGCGGAGGCCTTTGCGTGCCGTTTCCCCTGGGTGCAGCTCTACACTCCGATCAACGAGATGTTCATCTGCGCCACGTTCTCGGCGGCCTATGGCTGGTGGAACGAGCAGATGCGGAGCGACCGAGCCTTCGTCACGGCCCTCAAGCACGTCGTCAAGGCGAACGTGCTGGCGATGGAGCGGATCCTCAAGGTGCGGCCGGACGCGATCTTCATTCAGAGCGAGTCGTCCGAGTATTTCCATGCGGAGAATCCCGCGGCCATCAAGCCCGCGGAGATCATGAACGCCCGGCGCTTCCTGTCCCTCGACCTCAACTACGGCCGCCGCATCGATTCGGAGATGTACGAGTTCGTGATGGACAACGGCATGACCCGGGACGAGTACCATTTCTTCCTCACGCGGTCGTCCCTGCGCCATCACTGCATCATGGGAAACGACTACTACGTCACCAACGAGCACCGGGTGAAGGCGAACGGCCTCACGACGGCGGCGGGGGACGTATTCGGCTACGACGAGATCACCCGGCAGTATTACGACCGCTACAAGCTGCCGGTGATGCATACCGAGACGAATCTCGTGGAAGGCCCGAACGGAGATGAGGCGGTCAACTGGCTCTGGAAGCAATGGGCCAACGTGCTGCGGGTCCGCAACACGGGTGTGCCGATCGTGGGCTTCACCTGGTATTCGCTGACGGACCAGATGGACTGGGACACGGCCCTGCGCGAGGAAAACAACCGGGTTACGCCGGTCGGCCTCTACGATCTCGACCGCAACATTCGCCCGGTGGGACGCTGCTATAAGCAGCTCATCGACGACTGGTGCGACGTGCTCCCGGCCCAGAGCGTCTGCCTAACGGTGCCCGTCACCCGGCCCCAGGACTACGACGAGCCCCCCCTGCGCCGCCATCAGGAGCGGATGCGACAGCTGCGGCAGCACGAGGCAAAGGACGACAGCCAGCAATCGTCGGCAGCCGAGTAGGACGTCGCCGGGTAGACGGGGAGGGCCCATCGGTTCTATGGGAGAAAGCTCCGAACGAGGCGTCGGAAGAGGAGGGCGCCTTCAACCATGCTGATCGACAGTCACTGCCACCTCGATTTCCCGGACCTGCTGACCCGCCTCCCCGATGTGCTGGCCGCCGCATCGGCAACCGGCGTCGGCCGCATGGTGTCAATCTCGACGCACGTTTCCCGCTTCGACGCTTACCGTCAGCTTGCGGAGGCGCATGAGAGCGTCTTCTTCACGGTCGGCACCCATCCTCACAATGCAGCCCAGGAGCCGGACGTCCCGGCGGCGCGGCTCGTGGAGCTCTCCGCCCATCCCCGCTGCATCGGCATCGGCGAGGCCGGCCTCGACTACCACTACGACACGAGCCCGCGCGATGTGCAGCAGCGGGTTTTCCGCACCCACATCGAGGCCGCCCGCGAGACCGGCCTGCCGCTCGTGATCCATGCCCGCAGCGCGGATGAGGACATGATCCGGATCCTCGCCGAGGAAACCGGGCGAGGGCGCTTCGATGCCGTTCTTCACTGCTTCTCGTCCGGGCAGAAGCTCGCGCAGATCGGTGTGGAGCTCGGGTTTTACGTGTCGTTCTCCGGCATCCTGACCTTCAGGAACTCCGAGGACATCCGTAACATCGCGGCCGCTGTCCCGCGGGATCGGCTGCTGGTGGAGACGGACGCCCCCTATCTGGCACCCGTTCCGTACCGGGGCAAAACCAACGAGCCGGCTTACGTAGCCCACACGGCGCGGGTGCTCGCCGAAGTCGTCGGTGTTACCGAGGCAGAGATCGCCGACATCACGACCGCCAATTTCTACCGCCTGTTCTCCAAGGCGGATGCAGCAGACAGGCAAGCCGCCGCATGAGCCTGCGCCTGACGATCCTCGGCTGCGGCTCCTCGGGCGGCGTTCCCCGCGTGGGCGCCGGCTGGGGTGCCTGCGATCCCACGAACCCGAAGAACCGGCGGCGCCGCTGCTCCATTCTCGTGGAGCGGGTCGGACAGGACGGCACGACGAGCGTCCTCGTGGACACGTCTCCGGACCTGCGCGAGCAGCTCCTCGACGCGGACGTGAAGCGCCTCGACGCGGTTCTGTTCACCCATGAGCATGCCGACCACCTGCACGGGATCGACGATCTTCGTCCGCTCGTCATCGCCATGCGACGGCGGATCCCCGTCTATGCCAGCCGCATGACGAGCGAGCTGCTCATGATCCGGTTCGGCTATTGCTTCGAAACGCCTCCGGGCAGCGGCTATCCTCCCATCCTGGAGGGCCATCGCCTGGATCATGGCAGGGAAACCGTGATCCCCGGTCCCGGCGGAGACGTCCGGACCGTGCCGTTCCGTATGATTCACGGCGACATCGACGCCTTCGGGTTTCGCTTCGGGAACGTCGCCTATGCGCCTGACGTCAGTGAGATTCCCCAGACCAGCATGGCCTATTTCGAGGGGCTCGACCTTCTGATCCTGGACGCATTGCGCTACACGCCGCACCCGACCCATTTTTCCGTGTCGGAAGCCTTGGCGCTGATCGAGAAAGTCAAACCCAAGCGGGCGATCCTGACGAACCTGCACACGGATCTCGATTACGAGACGCTGCGCCGCAAGCTGCCGCCGCATATCGAACCTGCCTTTGACGGCATGTGCATCGCGGTGGATTGAGAGGTTCCTCCGACGGACGGCGGAAGCTGCAGTGCCGCACATGAGGTCTCCGCCTCAGGTTTAGTTCCATAATATATCTTATGCGAATTATCCCGCATCGGCGAGACGCCCTCGCCTAAGCGTGGCTTTCTCCTCTTTTGTCCCGCCTGCCATCGGTCCCCTTGCTCCTGCACGGAACCGTTATGCTTGGCCCCCGTTAGGCTCCAAATCGAAGCACCCATTGTCGAGCCGATATGAACGGGCCTCACTCTTCAAATCGCGTCGCAGTCGTAACCGGCGCCTCGGCCGGGATTGGACGGGCCACCGCGCTGGCGTTCGCACGGCACGGCTGGTCGGTCGGGCTCCTTGCCCGCAGCCAGGACCGTCTGACCGCCGCCGTGGACGAAATTCACCGCATCGGCGGCCGCGCCATCGCCGTCCAGACCGACGTCGCCGACGCTTCGGCCGTCGAGGCTGCCGCTCGGAAGATCGTGTCGGCCTTCGGCAGGATCGACGTCTGGGTCAACAATGCCATGGTGACCGTGTATTCGCCGGTCGCGGAAATCACTCCGGACGAGGTCAAGCGCGTCACCGATGTGACCTATCTGGGGCAGGTGCACGGAACGCTGGCGGCTCTGCGCCAGATGCGGGAGCAGGGTGAAGGGACCATCCTCCAGGTCGGATCCACCCTCGCCTACCGTTCGATTCCCCTGCAATCTGCCTATTGTGCCGCGAAAGCTGCCGTGCGCGGCTTCACCGACGCCCTGCGCAGCGAACTCCACCACGACGGAAGCCCTGTCCGCCTGACGATGGTGCACTTGCCGGCCGTCGACACGCCGCAGTTCGACTGGGCGCGCAACCGCCTGTCTCGAAGGCTGCAACCCGTGCCGCCCATCCACGACCCGGATCCGGTGGCGGAGGCGATCGTCGGGGCGGCCGTCGACGCGCCACGGGAGCTGTGGGTCGGCACCCCGACCATCAAGGCCATCCTCGGCAACCTCGTGATGCCTGGCATCCTCGACCGGCTTGCTGCCGATCGGGCCTGGAACGGGCAGATGACCGACGAGCCAGCTCGGGACAGTCCTGACAATCTCTTCGAGCCGCCGCCCGGCGATCCGGGTGCCCGCGGCCGCTTCCGCCATCGCTCGCGCAGCCACGTCCTCTCGGTGTCCGACACGGCCGCAAGAGGGATCTTGGCGACAGCGGCCCTAGGTGCTCTCGTGGGTGCGGCCACCCTCGGCTGGTGGCTGGCATCGAAGGGCCCGAGGGGTCGGGACCGGCGCCTTGCTGCGCGGGAGCGGGCGGCCCGCCTCGTGGCATGAACGAGCAACCGCGATGCTGGATCTGTGGTACAAAAACGCGGTGATCTACTGCGTCGACGTCGAAACCTTCATGGATTCGAACGGCGACGGCATCGGCGACTTCCGGGGCCTGACCGACCGGCTCGACCATATTGAGGCCCTCGGTGCCACCTGCATCTGGCTGATCCCGTTCTATCCTACCCCGAACCGCGACAACGGATATGACGTCACCGACTTCTACGGCGTCGATCCGAGGCTCGGCACCCTCGGCGATTTCGTGGCTTTCACGCGAGCGGCGCATGACCGGGGACTGCGCGTCATCGTCGATCTGGTCGCGAACCACACTTCTGTCGATCATCCCTGGTTTCAGGAGGCCCGGCGCGACCGGAGATCCCGCTTTCGCGACTGGTACGTATGGTCGAAGGAAAAGCCGAAGGGCCTCCACGAGGGCATGGTGTTCCCGGGCGTCCAGGAGGCCACCTGGACCTACGACAAGGTCGCGAAGGCCTGGTACATGCATCGCTTCTACAAGCATCAGGCCGATCTAAACATCGCGAATCCGGAAGTTCGCGAGGAGATCGAGAAGGTCATGGGCTTCTGGCTCCAGCTCGGCGTGTCGGGCTTCCGCATCGATGCGGTTCCGTTCCTGATCGAGTATCGCGGCCTGCCGGCGAAGCGGAAGCCGGACGGCGATCCGCACCAGTACCTGACGGAGTTGCGCGACTTCATCTCCTGGCGCCGGGCCGAAGGCGTGATGCTGGCCGAGGCCAACATCACGATGGATCAGGTCGACGAGTATTTCGGCCGCGAGGGCGACCGGATGCATCTGATCTTCAACTTCATGCTGAACCAGCATCTGTTCCTCGGCCTCGCGCGGAACGATGCGGAGCCGATCCGCCGGATCATGGAGGCGACGCCGCCGATCCCGCTCAAGGCGCAGTGGGCGAGCTTCCTGCGCAATCACGACGAACTGGATCTGGGGCGGCTTAAGGGTGCGGAACGGCAGGAGGTCTTTGCGGCGTTCGGTCCAGAGCCCCACATGCAGGCCTACGAGCGCGGCATCCGCAGGCGGCTTGCTCCGATGCTCAATGGAGACGAGCGGCAGCTGAAGCTCGCCTTCAGCCTGATGTTCGCCCTCCCCGGCACGCCGGTACTCTGGTACGGCGACGAGATCGGCATGGGCGACGACCTCTCGCAGCCGGAGCGCAATTCCGTGCGCACGCCGATGCAGTGGTCAGACGAGGAGAACGCCGGCTTCTCGACGGCGCCGGCGGATCGGCTCGTCCGTCCCGTCGTGTCCTCGGGTCCGTTCGACTATCGTCATACGAATGTGGCTGCGCAGCGGGACCATACTGGCTCTCTCATGGAAACAGTGCAGCGGCTGATACGGGTTCGCCGCTCCTGTCCCGAAGTGGGTTGGGGCAACACCCGAGTCCTTCCAACGAGCGAGACGAGCGTGCTCGCCCTGCGCTACGACTGGGAAGGGCAAACCGTCGTAACCGTCCATAACCTGAGCAGCGGCGCGCTCGAGACCCAACTGCCCCTCGAGGAGCTGGACCGCCTGCGGCCTCTGCTGGCGAGCGAGATGGACCGTTCCCTGAAGGATGCCAAGGCCCCTGTCCGGCTGCAGCCATACGGCTATGTCTGGTATCGCGCCCACGGCGAACGTCGCTGATCCCGTACGTCTCGGAAGCCCCTTGCCGAAAAGACCCGACCTCGACTCGAACCCTATCCTTGCGAGCCGCGTTGAACCCATACAAAGGCCGGGGGTCCGGCGCAGCAGCGAGGTTCAGTCGTGTTGAGTTTCGAGAGCGTCGAGGAGATTTGTGAGAGCCAATGCATCACCCTCGTGATCCATCCGGCGATCCGTCGTGCCGTAAAGGGTTATGAGGAGAGCTTCTATATCGGCCTGCGCTGTTACCTGAAAGGCGAGTCCGACGGGACATATTTCCTGCCGCTGCAGAATGGTGGCTTTGTGCGGCTCGCCTTCTCCCAGCGCAACTCCCCGGGCGGCTATCCGGTGCTGCGGGTCGATCCTCTGACCGAGGAGGGACTGCAGCGGATCAAGCTGGCAGTGGGTGCGGGTCGGGAACAGTAGATGCTGCTTGGGAGCGGGCCTGGAATCGCCCTCTCCTGTCACCCTGCCCCCTCGCCTCATGCGAGGCGGGGATTGGCTGAGGCCGGGCTCGCCCGGCCTCACGTGTGAGTAGCGGTCAGGCGGCAGGCCGCATGCCGTTGGTGGGCGTCGGGATCTCGATGTCGACTTCGAGGGTCGATACGTTCGCACCACGATCCATCTTGATCTGCACATTGTCGTGATTCACTGAGAGATGCTTGGCGATGACCGCCATGATCTCCTCGCGCAGCGTTGCGACGATGTCGGATTCCCCTCCCACGATGGTTCGTTCGTGAGCCAGGAGGACCTGGAGCCGTTCGCGGGCGACCGGGGCCGAGCTGCGGCGGTTCAGGAAGCTGAAGATATTCATGCCGCCCTCCGCGCGAACAGCTTGCTGAACAGACCCCGCTTCTCGTTGAGCGCAACGACCGTGTCCCCGTTCAACTTGCGAGCCGCTTCGAGATAGGCGCGGGCAGGCGCGCTGTTCGGGCTGCCTAAAGTCACCGGCGCGCCGAGGTTCGAAGCCTTCAGCACTTCAGGGCTTTCGGGAACGATGCCGAGGAGCGGGATCGACAGGATCTCCAGCACGTCCTCGACCTTCAGGATTTCGCCGCGCTGGGCGCGGGAGGGATCGTAGCGCGTGAGCAGCAGATGCTTTTCCACGCGCTCGCCTTTCTCGGCCTTCTCGGTTTTCGAATCGAGCAGCCCGATGATGCGGTCGGAATCGCGGATCGACGACACCTCCGGATTGGTCACGACGACCGCCACGTCCGCATGGCGCATAGCCAGCGTGGCGCCGCGCTCGATGCCCGCAGGGCTGTCGCAGATGACCCAGTCGAACTGCTGGCGCAGCTCGCCGATGACCTTGGCAACGCCCTCCTCCGTCAGGTTGTCCTTGTCCCGGGTCTGAGACGCCGGGAGAAGTGACAGGGTGTCGATGCGCTTGTCGCGAATGAGAGCCTGCGCCAGCTTGGCATCCCCCTTGATCACGTTGATCAGATCGAACACCACCCGGCGCTCGGCTCCCATGATCAGATCGAGATTGCGCAGGCCGACGTCGAAGTCGACGACGGCGACCTTCTGGCCCGACTGGGCCAGGGCTGCGCCCAGTGCGGCGGTCGATGTCGTCTTTCCGACCCCTCCCTTGCCAGACGTCACTACAAGAACTTTCGCCATTCTCATCCTCCGGGGGCTCTCGAAACAAAACTGTCCTTGCGACTGCATCGCCACCGGGCTCCACGGAAGAAGCGCGAATGGACCGGAGGGCGGAAGCGGGCTGCAGCTGGCAGGGCGAGTCACGCATTACTGATGCGACAATTCGGCGCCCATCATGGTTACTGGGCGGTTAACGAACCCGGCGCAAAGGAGGTAATCTTCGGAGAATTCGTCCCTGCTTCCCCTTCCCGCGGCCACGGAACCGATTTCGCCCCTCGGAATTCGCCACGGGTCGGCCCGCCGGCCCGCATGGAACAACGGAAGGACCTCATGACCGAGACTACGTGGTGGAAGCACGGGATCGTCTATCAGATCTATCCCCGCTCGTTTCAGGATACCGATGGCGACGGCATAGGCGATTTGAGGGGCATCTGCCAGCGTCTCGACTATCTGGTCTGGCTGGGGGTGCACGCGGTTTGGATCTCGCCCATCTACCCATCGCCCATGGCCGATTTCGGCTACGACGTGGCGGATTACTGCGGCATCGACCCGATCTTCGGCACCATGGAGGACTTCGACCGGCTGGTCGCGGAAGCCCATGCCCGAGGCCTCAAAGTCATCCTCGATTTCGTGCCCAACCACACCTCAGACCGGCATCCCTGGTTTCAGGAAAGCCGCTCGTCCCGCTCGAACCCGAAGCGGGACTGGTACATCTGGTGCGATGCGAAGCCCGACGGGAGCCCGCCCAACAACTGGATCAGCAACTTCGGAGGAAGTGCCTGGGAGTGGGACGAAGCGACCGGACAGTACTACTACCACGCCTTCCTTAAGGGGCAGCCGGATCTCAATTGGCGCAATCCCGAGGTGCGCGAAGCCATGCTTGACGTCCTGCGCTTCTGGCTCGACCGAGGGGTCGACGGCTTCCGCGTCGACGTCATGTGGCATCTCATCAAGGACGCCGAGTTCCGGGACAATCCGCCGAATCCCGCCTACCAGTCCTCGCAGGCGGAGATCAATCGCTTCCTCCAGGTCTATTCTGCCGACCAGCCGGAGGTGCATGAGGTCGTCACCGGCATGCGCAGGGTGCTGGAGGAATATGAGAACCGCGTCCTGATCGGCGAAATCTACCTGCCGCTCGAGCGGCTCGTCGCCTATTACGGCACCGACCTGTCGGGGGCGCACCTCCCGTTCAACTTTCAACTGGTCCATGCCGCTTGGAACGCGCGCGACATCGGCACGCTCGTCGGCGAGTACGAGGCTCTCCTTCCCCAGGGCGGCTGGCCCAACTGGGTGCTCGGCAATCATGATCAGCCTCGGATCGGCGCCCGGGTCGGAAAGGCGCAGTCCAGAATCGCCGCGATGCTGCTTCTCACCCTCCGCGGCACCCCGACGATGTATTACGGGGATGAGATCGGTCTCGGGAAGGTCGAGATCCCTCCCGAGGCGGTTCAGGATCCATGGGAGAAGAACGAGCCGGGCCTGGGACTGGGGCGCGACCCCGAGCGCACGCCGATGCAGTGGGACGCGTCGGAGAATGCCGGCTTCACGACCGGCCGCCCCTGGCTCCCGCTCGATCCGAACCATTCCTCGTGCAACGTGAAGGCACTATCGAAGGATCCGGCCTCGATCCTGTCCCTCTACCGTCGCCTCATCGAGCTTCGGCGCGGTCACCTGGCTCTCAGCATCGGCAGCTACACGCCGCTGTCGGCCGGGGAGGATGTCCTGGCTTACGAGCGGCAGCACGGCTCAGAGCGTCTTCTCGTGGTGCTGAACTTCAGCCAGGAGCCTCGCGCCATCGCGTTGCCGGCCGGTGCCGGCGGAGGGCGCGTTCTGCTCTCGACACATCTCGACCGGGACGCCCCGGTCTCCGGGACGTGGCTCGACGTCAGGCCGGACGAGGGAGTGATCGTTGCTCTGACGCCGTCAGACCCTCCCGGTTCGGCCGCCCTGTCCCTCTGACGGCGGGTGCTGGTCAGAACGGTGGAGGCTCGCGCCCTGCAGTCCGGCAGGAAGGCGCGAGCCTGCAACAATTACTGCAGCGTCGCTGCGGCGCGCCGGCGACGGGGAGCGGGTGCCGCCACTGGGGCTTCCACCGTCGCCTTAGCGGGGCGGCGGGTCTTCCTGGCCGGCTCGACGGAGGTCACTGTCTCGATCGTCGCTGCAGGCGAAGCTTCGGCAGCAGTCAGCTCGAGCTTGGCCATTTGCCAGTGCAGCTCGGCCCGGCCATCGACCCGGCCCTCCTGTTCCCAGATCTGATAAGCCCGCTCCCGAATCTTCTGCTCTAAATCGATCATCATCGTTTCCTTATAGTAACGCCCGGCTTCCAAAACTGTCGAAGCTCGGCTTCCTCAGAAGTTGCTTCGGCCGCCGTGTCAATTGGGAAGTCGCCCCCGGTTCCTGTCAAGTTTCTCTTTTGTATGGCGAATGTGACCGAACGTCCTCACAAAGTCGGTGCCCGGTCCGGACCTAGAAGCCGCTTCTAGGAAACTTTACGGGCTCCAGCGAGGGGCCAAAGGCGTCTGCCTGGCGGAACACCTGCCGCGTCCCGTTTGTTGTACCTTGGCAATCGCCCTCCTGGCCAAACGAGAACGAAAACCCATGGGTAACCGGCTGGAAGCTCCAGGTGTCGCCCCGCAGCGTCGATCCGCTTCCAGGGACAGCTCGAAGCACCGTGTCGTTGTAGAGCGGGATGGCAATGGGCAGGATGCCTCGGGCCGGCTGGTGGTCGTCTCGAACCGGGTCCCGCTCCCGACGAAGGACGGCACGTCCAGCGCCGGGGGCCTTGCGGTCGCCCTCGAAGGCGCTCTCAAGCAGCAGGGCGGATTGTGGTTCGGCTGGTCCGGCAAGACGAGCGATCGCCCCGACCACGCGCCGGAGATCATCGAGGCAGGCAACATCACCTTCGCCGTGCTGGACGTTCTGAAGAAGGACTTCGACCTCTTCTATACCGGCTTCGCCAATCGGGCGCTGTGGCCGATCTGCCATTACCGCCTCGATCTGCTGCAGATCGACCGCGGCCAGACGGAAGGGTACTTCCGGGTCAACCGGACCTTCGCCGAGGCCTTGGCACCACTCCTGCGGCCCGACGATACCATCTGGATCCACGACTACCATTTCATTCCCCTTGCGGCGGAGCTCCGCCGCTTGGGGTTCCGGAATCGGATGGGGTTCTTCCTGCATATCCCGTGGCCGCCGTCCGACGTTGCGAGCGCCCTCCCCGCCTACGAGCGCCTGCTCAACGGCCTTGCGGCCTACGACGTCGTCGGATTCCACACGCCGCAGGATGCCGACAATTTCCGACTCTGCCTGATGCGCGAGCGGATCGGCTTTCCGGCGGGACCCGCCGAGTATCAGGTCGGCGCTCACCGCCTCAAGATCGGCGCCTTCCCGGTCGGCATCGACACCGATGCCTTCGCCGAAACGGCTCGCACGGCCCAGCGCAACCCTCTCGTGAGGCGCATGCGGGCGAGCATGGGGGATCGCAGCCTGATCATCGGTGTGGACCGGCTCGACTACTCGAAGGGCATCAAGCAGCGGATCGAGGCATTCGCCTGCTTCATCCGGTCCAACCCTCGGTTCCGAAACTGCGTCACCTATCTTCAGGTCACGCCGAAATCGCGCTCCGACGTGCCGGAATACAAGCGCATGCAGCACGAGATCGCCGAGCAGGCAGGCTGGACCAACGGCAATCTCGGCGAGGTGGATTGGACACCGATCCGCTACGTGAACAGGACCATCGGCCACACCGCGCTGGCTGGCCTCTACCGCATGGCTGACGTCGGCCTCGTGACTCCTCTCCGCGATGGGATGAATCTCGTGGCCAAGGAGTTCATCGCGGCGCAGAACCCGGACGATCCGGGGGTCCTCATCCTGTCGCGCTTCGCGGGCGCGATGCACGAGCTCGACGCCGCTCTGCTGGTCAACCCCTATGATACCGAGATGACCGCCACGGCCATCGCGCGGGCGCTCGAGATGTCACTCGAGGAGCGCCGGGAACGCTGGAACGCCTTGATGGGACGCCTGCGGGCGAACACCATCGAGGATTGGTGCCGGAGCTTCCTGTCCGCACTCCATGAGGAGCGGCCCGCCACGCCGTCCGGTCGGTCCGGTGGCCGCTACGCCCCGCTCGAGAGCCGGGTTGCCAATGCTCCGACTTGACGACGGGTCTCCGTTTCCGCTGGGAGCCGTTTGGGACGGAAGGGGAGTGAACTTCTCCCTCTTCTCGGCGCACGCCACCTTGGTCGAGCTTTGCCTGTACGACTCCACCGGCCGGCGAGAGACGGCTCGGATTCCCCTCCCCCAGAGGACGGATCAGATCTGGCACGGCTACATCGAGGGCATCTATCCGGGCCAGCTCTACGGCTATCGTGTCCACGGCCCCTATGAGCCGCGGCAGGGCCATCGCTTCAATCCGCACAAGCTGCTGATCGATCCTTATGCGCGCCTGCTTCACGGGCAGATCCGGTGGCACGATTCCCTGTATGGTTTCCGCTCGGGCGCGCATCGCAACGACCTCACCATGGACCGGCGCGACAGCGCCCCCATGATGCCGAAATGCGTGGTCGAGGACCCCTCCTACCCCTGGGGTGACGACCGCCCCCCGCGCCGTCCCTGGACGGACACCATCATCTACGAGGCACATGTCAAAGGGTTGACCGCCCTGCACCCTGAGTTTCCGGTCCCCCTCCGCGGTACCTTCGCGGCACTGGGACACCCGGAGGCGATCGAACATCTCGTCAAGCTCGGCATCACGGCAATCGAGCTTATGCCGATTCACGCCTTCGCCGACGACCGTTTTCTCGTCGAGAAGGGCCTGCGCAATTACTGGGGCTACTCCACCCTCGCCTACTTCGCGCCCGAGCCGCGCTACCTCGGGGAGGCGGGCGTCGTAGGATTCAAGAGCGCGATCCGTGCCCTGCACGAGGCCGGGATCGAGGTCTTCCTCGACGTGGTCTACAACCACACCGCCGAAGGAAACCACCTTGGCCCGACCCTGTCGTTCCGGGGCATCGACAACGTCAGCTACTACAAGCTCGCCTCCGACCCGCGCTTCTATTGGGACGCGACAGGGACGGGCAACACGGTGAACCTGGACCATCCCCGCGTGCTGCAGATGGTCCTCGACTCCCTCCGTCATTGGGTCGAGGCCTACCATATTGACGGCTTTCGGTTCGACCTTGCGCCGAGCCTCGCCCGCGAACCCTACGACGTCACTCACAGGGCCGGCTTCCTGCGCGCCGTCGGACAGGACCCCGTCCTGAGCCGGGTCAAGCTCATCGCCGAGCCGTGGGACCTCGGCGAGGGTGGATACCGGGTCGGCGGGTTCCCGCCAGGCTGGAGCGAATGGAACGACCAGTTCCGCGACACGATCCGGGCGTTCTGGCGGGGCGATGCGGGACAGCTGCCGAAGCTCACCCGCGCCTTGACGGGTTCGCGCGAGATCTTCGGCTGGTCCGGGCGCGCCCCGTGGGCGTCCGTCAACTTCGTCTGCTCACATGACGGTTTCACGCTCGAGGACCTCGTCAGCTACAACGATCGTCACAATGAGGCGAACGGCGAAGACAATCGGGACGGACACAGCCATAACCTCTCGTGGAATTGGGGGGTCGAGGGGCCGACCGACGATCCCGAGATCGCGGCTCTACGCGCCCGTACGAAGCGCAACCTCCTCGCAACGGTGTTCTTCTCGCAGGGTGTGCCCATGCTTCTCATGGGGGACGAACTCTCCCGCAGCCAGGGCGGCAACAACAATGCCTATGCGCAGGACAACGAGACGAGCTGGCTCGATTGGGAGGCCGGGATCGATGCCGACCGCCATCTTCTCGGTTTCGTGCGCACCCTGGTCGCCCTGCGCCGCCGTTTCGAGGCCTTCCGCCGCAGGACTTTCCTGACCGGAGCTCCGGTTTCGGCGGACGGCCTGAAAGACGTGCATTGGCTCGCCCCGGAAGGGCGCGAAATGGCCGATGCGGATTGGAACGACCCCGAGCGTCGCACGTTCGGCATGCAACTCGGCAACGATGCGTCGGACGGTCGGCGGCTGCTCCTCCTGCTGAACGCTTCGCCCGAGCGGGTGAAGTTCCATCTCGGCAAGGAAATCCCAGCCGAACGGTGGGTTCAGGTGTTCGATACGAGCCTCGCTGAGGGACTCGTGCGCGAAAACCGCTTCATTCTCAAACCTGGGGGCACGTTTACGATCAAGCCGAGGTCCCTAGTTCTCTTTCAACACGAATAGGAAAGCGGTGGCTGCGCGATGCGGCGTGTTCATGCAATGCCTTTCGGGGCGGAGATCACGGAAGATGGAGTCCGTTTCGCTCTGTGGGCGCCGACCGCACGGGAGGTCTCCCTGGTGCTCGACGGGGCGGAGCGCCCTCTCCACGACGCGGGAGACGGGTGGCGACGGTTGGTCGTGCCGGAGGCGCGGGCGGGAAGCCGCTATGCCTTCCGCATCGATGGCGGCCTCGCAGTGCCCGACCCCGCCTCACGGTTCCAGCCTGACGACGTCCATCGGGAAAGCCTCGTCGTCGACCCCGCAGCCTTTGAATGGTCCGACGACGGGTGGACCGGGCGCCCCTGGGAGGAGACGGTCCTCTACGAACTCCATGTGGGCACCGCGACGCCCGAGGGTACCTATGCCGGCCTGATGACTAGGCTCGAGGAGCTTCGAGACGTCGGCGTGACCGCGGTGGAGCTCCTGCCGCTCGCGGATTTTCCCGGCCGGCGCAACTGGGGCTATGACGGCGTTCTGCCTTTCGCGCCGGATGCGGCATACGGGACGCCCGACGACCTGAAGCGCCTCATCGACCACGCCCATACGCTGGGCCTAATGGTTTTCATTGACGTGGTCTACAACCACTTCGGACCGTCCGGAAATTACCTGCACGCCTATGCGAAGTCCTTCTTTACGGAACGGCACCAGACACCCTGGGGAGCAGGCATCAACTACGACGGATCGAACGGCGGGGCGGTTCGCGACTTCTTCGTGCACAACGCCCTCTATTGGCTGGAGGAATACCATGCGGACGGACTGCGCTTCGACGCGGTCCACGCGATCCTCGACGACAGCGACAAGCACATCCTCGGCGAGATCGCCGAGCGGGCGCGGGCGGAGCTGCCCGGCCGCGAGGTGCACCTCGTGCTGGAGAACGACGCCAACGAGGCGCGCTGGCTCCCCCGCGACAAGGAGCGGCCGCGCCTCTACACGGCCCAATGGAACGACGATCTGCACCATTGCTGGCACACTCTGCTGACCGGCGAGGCGGACGGCTACTATGTCGATTATGCGGACAAGCCCGTGCAGCACCTTGCACGCTGCCTCGCGGAGGGGTTTGCCTATCAAGGCGAGCCCTCTCCCCATCGGAATGGCGAACTGCGCGGAGAGCCGTCCAAGCATCTGCCGCCTTCGTCCTTCGTTGGCTTCCTGCAGAACCACGACCAGATCGGCAACCGCGCCTTCGGCGAGCGCATCGCGGAGCTGACGACCCCGGAGAAGCTTGCTCTTGCCCGGGCCGGGCTCCTGCTCGCGCCGCAGATTCCCCTCCTCTACATGGGCGAGGAATGGGCGGCCTCCGCACCCTTCCTGTTCTTCGTCGACTTCCCCGAGGACGAGGCCTTGTCGAACGCAGTGCGCGAGGGGCGGCGGAAGGAGTTCGCCAACTTCAAATCCTTCTCCGAAGGCGGCGATCTGGAAATACCGGACCCGACGAATGAGGAGACCTTCCTACGCTCCCGGCTCGACTGGGCGGAAAGATCGCGGGAGCCCCACTCCGGCGTGTTGGCCGACACGCGCCGTCTCCTGGTGCTGCGCCGGGCCGAGATCGTTCCGCTCACGAAGACCCGCTTCATCGGCGCCGAAAGCGTCGGGACCCAGCCGGACCTGCTCGATGTCGTCTGGCGTTTCGAGGGAGGCTCGCTGCGTTTTCTGGCGAATTTCGGGACATCGACGGTGGAGGTCGAATCGAAGCCTTCGCAGGCGACGATCTGGAGCAGTCCAGGCGCGGAGCGGGATGGCGGCCGGGTTCGGTTGCCGTCGTGGACCGGCCTGTTCACCAAGGATGCCGCCCGATGACCGGACATGATGCCGCCATCCGCCGGATCGCTGCGCTCGTCGGCATCGTCGAGCGCTACCGGGACCAGCAGGGCCAGATCGTCGAAACCTCCGTGGAATCGGAACGGGCCGTCCTTGAAGGACTCGGTCTGCGCATCGGCAGCGAGGCAGACGCGCGCGAGACTCTGGATGGGATCGAGAACCTGAAGAACGGTCTCATTCCCGCGCTCATCCCTGCCGAGTCGGGGCGCCCCCTGACCGTGCCCCTGCGGGGCGTCACGGACGGCTCTGCGACCTGGCGAATCCAGGAGGAGGGCGGCACGGCCCGCGAGGGTCGGGCAGCCGTGGGCTTGAGCGAGGCTGGCGCCACTCTCCGGCTGCCGGCCCTTACGGCAGGATATCATCGGTTGGAGGTCAACGCCGCGGGCCGTTCCGGACAGGCGACTGTCATTGCCGCTCCCCGCCGGTGCTGGGAGCCGCGTGCGATGCGTGAGGGCGCCAGCCTCTGGGGAACCACGGTTCAGGTTTATTCGCTGCGCTCGAAGCGGAATCTCGGAATCGGCGACTATACGGACGTCGCCGATCTCGCAGGCGGTACGGCCGAACTCGGTGCTTCGTTTCTCGGGCTGAGCCCGGTTCACGCGCTCTTCTCGGCCGACCGCAGCAAGATCTCGCCTTATTCCCCATCGTCGCGCCTCTTCCTGGAGACCCTCTTCATCGACCCGACAGCCGTGAAGGGCTTCGGCGAGGGCAGCGCCTCCCGGCTCCTCGACGAGCCTGCCGTCAGAGAGCGCCTCTCCGCCCTGCGCGATGCTTCGCTCGTCGACCATGCCGCCGTGTGGGATCTGAAGCGCCCGATCCTCGACGCGCTCTGGAGCGACTTCCAAAGCAGCGGCGATCACGGTGCCTTCGAGGCGTTCCGGCGCGCGGGCGGAGAGGCGCTTTTGGCTCACGCGACCTTCGAAGCCCTCTCGGAGCATTTCCGGCGTGAAGGGCGCTGGTGGCCCGGGGACTGGCCCGAGGCCTATCGCCATGCCCGCTCGTCCGAGGTTCGGGAATATCAGCGGGATCAGGCGGAACGCGTGGCGTTCCACGCCTGGCTGCAGTGGCTTGCCGATCTCCAGCTCGGCGAAGCGGCGGAGCGCGCCCGTTCGGCCGGCATGAACATCGGCCTGTACCGCGATCTGGCCGTGGGAGCGGATGCGGGCGGGTCCGAGATCTGGGCCCATCCTGAGCGCTTCGCGCCCGGGCTCTCCATCGGGTCCCCGCCCGATCCGTTCGGGCCGTCCGGTCAGAATTGGGGTCTTCCGCCCTTCAACCCGCTCACTCTCGAGGAGCAGGGCCTCGCGGCCTTCCGGGCGCTCGTCAGCTCCAACATGCGCCATGCCGGCGCGATCCGGATCGACCACGCCTTCCAGCTTCAGCGCCTGTTCCTGATCCCGTCGGGACTGCCGGCCTCGCAGGGTGCCTATGTGGCCTATCCGTTCGAGGCCATGCTGGCGGTGCTCCGCCTCGAGAGCAACCGGGCCCGCAGCCTCGTCATCGCGGAGGATCTCGGCACCGGACCTGAGGGCTTCTCCGATGCGATCATGGATGCGGGCCTCCTGAGCTACCGCGTTCTCTGGTTCGAGCGCGAGCACGGCGGAGCGTTCAAGCGCCCCGAGAGCTATCCCCGTTCGGCGCTGGCGGTGTTCACCACCCACGACCTGCCGACGTTCCGCGGATGGTGGCGGGGCCTCGATACCGATCTGCGGCACACCCTGGGCGTCTACGACAATGAGACGGCGGAGCGGGAGCGCGAGAGCCGCTCAGGGGATCTTCGCCTCTTCCGGGACGCGCTCGTGGCGGAAGGGCTACTGCATGGCCCCGACCTTCCCGAGGAGCCTCCTCTGGAAGCCATGATGCGCTACTTGGCGCGCACGCCCTCCTCGCTCGTGGGCCTGCAGATCGAGGATGCCACCGGCGAGATCAACCAGGCGAACCTGCCGGGGCAGGATCAGAGCCACCCGAACTGGAAGCGCCGCCTTGGGACTGACCTCGACGATATCGTGGCCCCCGGCGGCAATCTGGCGAAGCTCGCGGCCGCCATCACCGAGGAGGGGCGCGGGCTCCAGCCGCGGTCCAGCGTGCTCGCCGCTCCCCCTCCCCGCGCGACCTATCGGCTACAGTTCCACAAGGACTTCACGTTCGATCACGCGGTGCGAATCCTCCCCTATCTGGCGAGGCTGGGCATCAGCCACGTCTATTCTTCGCCGATCCATACGGCGAGACCGGGATCCGTCCACGGCTACGACATCGTCGATCACTCCCGGATCAATCCGGAACTCGGCGGCGAGGAGGGCTTCCGGCGCCTGACGGATGCGCTCAAGGAGCACGGCATGGGGCTCGTGCTCGACATCGTGCCGAACCACATGGGCGTTGGCGGCGCCGACAACGCGTGGTGGCTGTCGGTCCTCGAATGGGGAGAGTTGTCGCCCTTCGCACAAGCCTTCGACATCGACTGGGAACGGCTCGGCGCCAACCATAAGCTGATCGTTCCGTTCCTGGGCGACCGGTACGGCGAGGCCCTGGAGAAAGGAGACCTGAAGCTCACCTATCATCCCGAGGAAGGCAGCTTCAGCGTCTGGCATTGGGAGCACAGGTTCCCGATCTGTCCCCTCAGCTACCCGATCATCCTCGACCGGGCTCTTGCGGCGCTCACGGCCGGCCAAGGCGGAGCAAGCGCCGAGATGCAGGCCATCAGCGAGCGGCTGCGGACCATGGGCGAGGAAAACGCGGCCGACCGGGGCGCCAGCCTTCCGGAGGAGTGCGAGGCACTCAAGGCGCGCCTCGTTCAGGCGGTCAAGAGCTCGCCCGAGCTCCAGCAGGGAATCGAGCATGCCGTCTCCCTCATCAACGGCACTGTCGGGATACCTGAGAGCTTCGGGACCCTCCATCGCATTCTTGAGGCGCAGGCTTACCGGCTCGCCCATTGGCGCGTGGCCGCCAGCGACATCAACTACCGCCGCTTCTTCGACATCAACGCCCTTGCGGGCCTTCGCGTCGAGGATCCGGACATCTTCCAGCGCAGCCATGAGATGATCTTCCGTCTCGTGCGCGAAGGGCGGATCCAGGGCCTGCGGATCGACCACATCGACGGCCTTGCCGACCCCGAAGGCTATGTGCGCGCCCTCCAATCCGCCGTGGGGCCGGGCTTCTACATCGTCGCCGAGAAGATTCTTGAGCCGGGAGAGCCCCTGCGTCCGTGGCCGCTTGCCGGAACCACCGGCTACGATGTCCTCAATCTTCTCGACGGCGTCTTCGTCGACTCCTCCGCCGCCGGCAAGTTCGAGCAGCTCTATCGCACGACTACGGGCCTCGAGGGCCGGTACGGCGCGCTGCTGCGGGCGGCCAAAACGGAAATCCTGGAGACGAGCTTCGCCAGCGAACTCGAGGTCCTCACCTCCGATCTCAAACGCCTCGCGGATGCCGACCGCCGCACCCGGGACTATACAGTCTACGCAATCCGCCGGGCGCTGGTGGAGATCGTCGCACGCTTCCCGGTCTATCGGACCTACCTTGGGGACGGCGCCCCCGCGCCGGAGGATGTCGCGCTGCTGGAAGAAGCGATCGAGGCGTCGAAGCGGCAGACGGCCCTGCCAGACGTCACGGTGCACGATTTCATCGCAACCGCCCTGCTGGAAGACCATGGCGCGGATGCGGGACGCCGCGACGCGGACCTCATCCGCCGGTTCCGACGGCGCTTTCAGCAGCTCACCGGCCCGGTCATGGCGAAGAGCCTGGAAGACACGCTGTTCTACCGCTATGTCCGGCTGCTCTCTCTCAACGAGGTGGGCGGCGATCCCCACTCCTTCGGGGTTCCTCCGAGGGAATTCCACCGTGTCAATCGTGAGCGGGCGCATTCATGGCCCAACGCCATGATCTCCACCGCGACCCACGACACGAAACGCGGCGAAGATGCGCGGGCGCGCCTCAACGCCCTGTCTGAGATGCCGGATGCCTGGGCGGAGGCCCTCTCCCTCTGGCGGAAAGTTATTCCGTCGCATATGGCAGCGGAAGTCGGATCCGGCGACGTCGCTCCCGACGCGAACGACCAATACCTCATCTTGCAGGGAATCCTCGGAGCGTGGCCCATCGAGCTTCTGGACGACGCTCCCGATGCGGACAAGATCGCTTCGTTCAGGGAGCGTATCGAAGGATTCGTGACCAAGGCCCTGCGCGAGGCGAAGCGCCATACGAGCTGGGTTCATGAGAACGAACCCTACGAGACGGCGGCCCTCGAACTCGTGCGGACTGTGCTCGCGCCTGACTCCCCGTTCCTGAACGAGTTCCGACCTCTTGCCCGGCGCCTCGCCTTTCTCGGCATGCTGACCAGCCTCGCCCGCACGGTGCTCAAGGTAACCCTGCCCGGAGTGCCGGATATCTACCAGGGCACGGAGATGTGGGACCTGTCCCTGGTCGATCCCGACAACCGGCGGCCCGTCGACTATGACCTCAGGGCCGAAGCGCTGGACGCGGAGGAGCCTATCTCTTCCCTCTTCCACCACTGGAAGGACGGGCGCATCAAACAGAGAGTCCTTGCCTCCGTCATGGCGGATCGGGCGGAGACGCCCACCCTCTATGCGCTCGGCGACTATCAGGCGCTCAAGCCGCACGGTCCAGCGGAGCGGAACCTGCTGGCCTTCTCCCGCACTTGCGGCAGCGAACGCCTCATCGTCGTCGTGCCGCGCCTTGTCGCCGGCCTCGCTCCGGACAAATCCTCGTCTCTCGAACTGGAGATCTGGCGCGGGACGACGGTTCCTATTCCGCCGGGACGATGGCGAAACATCATCACGGGAACGGAGATGGAGGCCAGGGGCAATCAGACTCCAGTAGCGGAACTCTTCGCGGACCTTCCGTTTTCAGTGCTGAGGGCACGATCATGAACATGATGGAACGGCAACGTACGAGCATCGCAGGGGAAGCCTCCTCCGTTGCGCTCGGACCGCGCATCTACAATCTGTTCCCGCTCCTTGCGGGCACGGTCCCCGACTGGATTGCGGAACTGCCCCGCATCGCGCAGATGGGCTTCGATTGGGTCTATGTCAATCAGTTCCACGAGACAGGCGCATCCGGCAGCCTCCATGCCGTGAAAGATCCGTTCCGGCTCGATCCCCGCTTCCGCCACGACGGCGAGGACCACGGGGCGCTGATCCGCCGGTTCGTCGAGGAGGCCGCGAGGCACCGGCTGCAGGTGATGACCGATCTCGCCATCACGCATATGGCGCGGGAGGCGCATCTCGCCGCTGAGCGCCCCGACCTTTTCCTGCACGAGGATGCGGGAAAATCCCTCGCAGCAGCGATGACCGCGCAGCAGAATCCGGGTAGCGACCTGGTCCGGCTCGACTACGGCAGCTCCGACGCGCGAGAGGCCCTGACCGAATATTGGGACCGCTACATCGCTTATCTGCAGGATCTCGGGGTGACTGGCTTCCGCTGCGGGCTCGCCTACAAGGTGCCGGCCCAAGTTTGGGAATCCCTCATCCGGTCGGCGAAGGCGCGGGCTCCCCACGCCTGCTTCGTCGCCGAAACCCTCGGGCAGCCGATCGAGGAGACCAAGTCGACGGCCCGTGCGGGCTTCGATTTCGTGCTCAACAGCTTCGCTTGGTGGAACCTCAAGGCGCCATGGGCCCTGGAGCAGTATGAAGCGCTGCGGACGATCGCTCCATCGATCTCGTTTCCGGAAAGCCACGACATGGAACGTCTGGCAGCCGGGTTCGGGAAGGATCCGGAGCAGATCTCCCGTGCGCTGCGCACGCGCTATGCTCTGGCGGCTTTCTTCTCCACGGGCGTCATGATGCCCATCGGATATGAATGGGGCTACCGCCGCCCGCTCCACGTCGCGGACACCAGCCCCGCGCACCGGGAGATGACGGGGATCGACATCTCCGAGTTCATCGCCGCCGTCAACCGGCTGCGGACCGAGTTACCTGCAGTCAACCGGGAAGGCGCGCAATGGTCGGTCAGCGGGCCCGACAGCGCCCTTGTGGCACTGATCCGCTACGATTCCGGACATTCCGCCTCGGCCGACCATGCGACCGTCGTTCTCGCCAACCCGACGGGATCGCCGCAGAGCATCGATCCCGCGGTCCTGATCGGGAGAAGCGGCGGAATGTTCGAACAGTTCCGCGACGTGACGCCCGGTGCGCCGCCCCTGTCCTTCATACCGGGATCACCCATCGTTCTGGGGTCCCAGGATGTCCGCATCCTCACGGCTTGTCGCGCCATGCCGGCGAAGCTGCGCCGACGGTCCCGGCAGCCGAGCGGCGAAGGGCGGGTGATCATCGAGAACGTCCTGCCGGAGATCGACGACGGGCGCACCCCCGTGAAGCGGGTCGTCGGCGAGGTTCTGGAGGTCACCGCAGACATCTTTACGGACGGCCATGACAAGTTCGGCGCCGCCCTTCTCTATCGGATGTGCGGCGAAACCGAATGGAAGCGAACTCCCATGGAGTTCGTCGACAACGACCGCTGGATCGGGCGTTTCCCTCTCGAGCGGAACGGCCGCTATCAGTACACCGTCGAGGGCTGGCGCGATCCCTTCACCACTTGGCTGAGCGAAATCGAGAAAAAGCGTGCCGCTGGTCAGAACGTCCGGCTGGAGACGATCGAGGGCCTGAGCATCGTCGAGAAGGCCGCGGGCCTCGCACAGGAGCCGGATGCAAACGCCCTGGCCGACCTGCTGAAGCGTCTGAAGGCCTGCGAGGAGGGATCGGAGCAGCAACTCGGCCTCCTGCTCGACGAGAGCAACATCGCCCTGATCGACCGCAACGCCGAGCACGAGAACATCTCCCGCTATGGGACCGTGCTGGAGGTGATCGTCGACCGCCTCGCGGCCCGCTTCTCGGCCTGGTACGAGATCTTCCCACGCTCACAGTCGGGCGATCCGACGGTTCACGGCACCTTCGACGACGTGATCGCGCAGCTTCCGCGCATCAAGGATCTCGGGTTCGACGTGCTCTACTTCACGCCGATTCATCCAATCGGCAGGACTAACCGGAAAGGGCGAAACAACAGCCTGAAGGCGCAGCCGGGCGACCCCGGGAGCGTCTATGCCATCGGGTCGGAGGAAGGCGGGCATGACGCGGTGCATCCGGAGCTCGGCACTTTGGAGGATTTTCGCAGGCTCGTCTCGGCCGCACACGATCACGGGCTGGAAATCGCCCTCGACTTCGCCATCCAGTGCTCGCCCGACCACCCGTGGATCAAGGAGCACCCCGAGTGGTTCGACTGGCGCCCGGACGGAACGATCCGCTTTGCCGAGAACCCGCCGAAGAAATACGAGGACATCGTCAACGTCCATTTCTACGGCGAGTCCCTGCCCTCGCTTTGGTTCGAGCTGCGCGACGTGGTGCTGTTCTGGGTTTCACAGGGCGTCAAGATCTTCCGTGTCGACAACCCGCACACGAAGCCAATTCCATTCTGGGAGTGGATGATCGCCGAGGTGAACGCCCGCCATCCGGACGTGATCTTCCTCGCCGAGGCCTTCACTCGGCCGAAGATGATGAAGAAGCTGGCGAAAATAGGGTTCCAGCAATCCTATACATACTTCACGTGGCGCAACACGAAGCAGGAACTCATCGAGTACATGACGGAACTCGCCCACACGCAGATGGGCGAGTACTACCGGCCGAATTTCTTCGCCAACACGCCGGACATCAATCCCTACTACCTTCAGACCAGCGGTCGGCCCGGCTTCATCGTGCGCGCCACTCTCGCCGCGACTCTGTCGAGCATCTACGGCATCTACAACGGCTTCGAACTCTGCGAGGGCACGCCTATCCCGGGCAAGGAGGAGTATCTCGATTCCGAGAAATACGAGCTCAAGACCTGGGACTACGACCGGCCCGGAAATATCTCGGACTTCATCCGCCGCCTGAACCGGATCCGCCGCGAGAATCCCGCCCTCTGGGACTTCCGGAACATCGGCTTCGTAAACGCCTGGAACGATCAGATCCTCGCCTATGTCCGCACGACCCGCGAGAAGGACAACTGCGTCTTCGTGCTGGTGAACCTGGACCCGCGAAACCGCCAGGAATGCACCTACGAGGTGCCCCTCTGGGAATTTGGGCTGCCGGACCACGGCGCCATCGAGGTCGAGGATCTCCTGAACGGAGGGCGTTTCGTCCTCCACGGCAAGTCGCACCGCATCGCTCTCGATCCCGCCGAGCGCTCGGTCGTCATATGGCGCCTCATCCCGCCCGTGACCCGATCCGGTTGAACGGGGAGATCGCATCCATGCGCCACAAACCCTTCCTTGCATCGAAGAAGTGACCCATGATCGACCGCAGCGACACGGATTGGTACCGCGACGCCATCATTTACCAGTTGCACGTGAAGTCGTTCTTCGATTCGAACGACGACGGCGTCGGCGATTTCGAAGGCGTGACGCGCAAGCTCGATTACATCAAGGACCTCGGCGTCACAGCCATCTGGGTGATGCCCTTCTATCCCTCCCCGCTCCGCGACGACGGATACGACATTGCGGATTATCGCGGGATCAATCCCAGCTACGGCACGATGCGGGACTTCCGCCGTTTCGTGAAAGAGGCACACAGCCGTGGCCTGAGGGTGATCACGGAGCTCGTCATCAACCACACCTCGGACCAGCATCCCTGGTTCCAGAAGGCGCGGCGCGCCAGGCCCGGCTCCGCGGCGCGGGATTTCTACGTCTGGTCCGACACGGACCAGAGATACCAGGACACCCGCATCATCTTCCTCGACACGGAGCCGTCGAACTGGTCTTGGGACCCCGTGGCGCAGGCCTACTACTGGCACCGCTTCTATGCCCACCAGCCGGACCTGAATTTCGACAATCCGCGCGTGCTGGAAGCGGTCCTCGACGTGATGCGCTATTGGCTCGACATGGGCGTGGACGGCCTACGGCTCGATGCAATCCCCTATCTCATCGAGCGCGAGGGCACCAACTGCGAGAACCTTCCCGAAACACACGAAGTGATCAAGAAGATCCGCGCCGCGCTCGATGCCGGGTACCCTGACAGGATGCTGCTGGCGGAGGCCAACCAATGGCCGGAGGAGACGGCGCCGTATTTCGGCGACGGGGACGAATGCCACATGGCGTTTCACTTCCCGCTGATGCCGCGGATGTACATGGCCCTCGCCCAGGAGGACCGGCATCCGATCACCGATATCATGCGGCAGACGCCGGAAATCCCTGAGAGCTGCCAGTGGGCGATTTTCCTGCGCAACCATGACGAACTCACGCTCGAGATGGTGACCGACAAGGAGCGCGACTACCTCTGGTCCTTCTATGCGAACGAGCGCCGCGCGCGGATCAACCTGGGCATTAGGCGGCGCCTCGCCCCTCTCCTCGACAACGACCGCCGCAAGATCGAGCTTTTGAACTCGCTGCTGCTCTCCATGCCCGGAACGCCGGTCCTCTACTACGGCGACGAGATCGGCATGGGCGACAATATTTACCTTGGTGACCGCGACGGCGTTCGTACGCCCATGCAATGGTCGCCGGACCGCAACGGCGGGTTCAGCCGGGCCGATCCGGCCCGTCTCTTCCTGCCGGCGATCCAGGACCCGATCTACGGCTTCGATGCCGTCAACGTGGAAGCGCAGCTGCGGAGTTCGGCGAGCCTGCTGAACTGGATGAGGCGCCTCGTCGCGGTCCGCCGCAATCACAACGTCTTCGGGCGCGGGGCCCTCCGCTTCCTCTACCCGGCCAACCGCAAGGTGCTGGCCTATATCCGCAGCACGGAGGAGGAGAGCATCCTCTGCGTCGTGAACGTCTCCCGTTCGCCGCAGGCGGTCGAGCTGGACCTGTCGGACCACAAGGGATGCACGCCCCTGGAGCTCACCGGCGGCAGCGCCTTCCCGCCCATCGGCGACCTTCCCTACCTGCTCACGCTGCCGGCTTACGGCTTCTACTGGTTCCATCTGACGACGGCGCCGGCCGACCGGCCGCAGGTGCCGACAGCCTCTCCGGAGTTGTTCACCCTCGTGCTGACGGGCGGCCCGGAGACGATCTTCAAAGGCCGGGAGCGCACTGCGTTCGAGCGGACGATCGCGCCGCGCTTCATCACCACCCAACGCTGGTTCGCCGGCAAGGGCAAGAAGGTTCGCGGCGCCAGGCTGATCGACTTCGCTACCATGAAGAACCGCTCCGGCCGGGCGGAGGTCCTGCTGCCCCTGGTCACCATCGAGATGGAGGGAGGAGAGCGGCAGGATTATTCGATTCCTCTCGCCCTCGACGAGGAGGGCGAGGACGAGCAGCTTCTCCCCTACGCCGCCGCGCGCGTGCGGCGGGGCCCGCGCGTGGGCCTGCTCTACGGCGCCGGCTCGTCCCCCAGTTTCGCCTTCTCGGTTCTCGACGCCCTTCGGGAGAACGGCGAGGTGCCGACTGACGAGGGCGGGCGCATACGTTTCAAGCCGACGAGCGCGCTCGCCGACTATTCCGATCCCGATCCCAGCGAGATCAAGCGCCTCTCGGCGGAGCAGAGCAACACCTCCATCGCCATGGGCGAGCACCTGATCCTCAAGCTCTATCGCAGGCTCCAGCCGGGCATTCATCCAGAGGTAGAGGTTGGACGCTTCCTCACCGAGGTGGCGAATTACGCCAATACCCCGCCGCTTCTCGGGTCCATCGAGTACGTCGCGCCCGACGGGACTCCGACTGCGATCGGGATTCTGCAGCGCTTCCTTCGCAACCAGGGCGATGCTTGGTCATGGTCCATAGACACCCTCAAGCGCGAACTCGACACCGCGGCCCTGGTCACCGATCAGGAAGCGGCCAGCCTTGAGGAAATGCTCGCCAACTATCTCCAGACCGTCCGCACGCTCGGACAACGCACCGCCGAACTCCACCTTGCTTTCGCCTCCCACAGCGACGACCCGGCCTTCGCGCCGGAGGAGCTGACGGAGGACGACGTCCGCATGGCGGCGGCCGATGCCAAGGCACAGGGAGAGCGCGCCTTTGCGGCCATCAGGAGGCTGGCCGGCAGCGCCCCGGAGAGCGCGCAGAACGCCATGGAAGCCTTGTCGGCCCGCCGGGATGAATGCTGGGCCCTGATCGAGCGCTTGGCGACGCCGCCGGTCGGAGCGATCAAGACCCGCATCCATGGCGACTATCACCTCGGTCAGGTCCTGATCGTCCAGAAGGACGTCATGATCGTCGACTTCGAGGGCGAGCCATCGCGGCCCGCCGAGGAACGCCGGCTGAAGAGTTCGCCCCTCCGCGACGTTGCCGGCATGCTGCGGTCGTTCGCCTATGTGGCCGATACCGCCTCCCGCAGCGTCGAGCAGCGGGTAGTGGCGGACGAGACGCATCGCGTCTCCGAACTGGCCGAGGCCTCCCGCAGGCTTGTGGAATCGACCTTCCTCGAAGCCTATGACGAAACCGCGCGGGGAACGTCCATTTGGGTGGAGGACGACTATACGCGGCGCAACCTGCTCCAGCTTCACCTGCTGGCGAAGGCGCTCTACGAAATCAACTATGAGGCCGACCACCGGCCAGAGTGGATCGAAACGCCCGTGCGCGGCGTGCTCGCGATCCTCGACCAGGCGGGAGACCAGAAATGACCACCGAAGTTCAGATTGCCGCGAAGACCGCCCAGAGCCGGACCGGCCGACCGAAGATCAGCCCACTCGGCCAGGACGCCATCGATGCAATCGTGAACGGGAATCACGCAGATCCCTTCTCGGTTCTTGGGCCACACGAGACGGGCGCCGGCGAATGGGAAATTCGCGCCATGATCCCTCATGCGCAAGGTGTCGACGTTCTGGCATGGGAGGGCGACACGGTGCTCGCCTCCATGGAACGGCGCCACGACGCCGGATTCTTCGTGGCCCGCCTGAAGGCCGAGCGACAGCCGGGCTATCGCCTTCGCGTCCAGAAGGCAGGCATGACGACCGTCCGGTACGATCCCTATTCCTATGGGCCTATCCTCAGCGACCAGGAGTTGACGCATATCCGCGACGTCGGCAGCGATGCCCATTTCCGGCTCCTGGGTGCGCATCGGGTCACCGTGGGCGACGTGGAAGGTTTCCGCTTCGCCGTATGGGCCCCGACCGCGAAGAGAGTGAGCATCGTCGGCGATTTCAACGAATGGGACGGGCGCGCCCATCCCATGCGCCTGCGCCATCATGCGGGCGTCTGGGAGATTTTCCTCCCGGAACTGAAGGAAGGCACGCGCTACAAGTACGAGATCAAAGGCCCTGACGGCCGCCTGCTTCCTCTTCGGGCGGATCCCCTCGCCTTCGCGGCCGAGCGCCCTCCCGCGACGGCCTCGGTCGTTCGTACCGAGAAGGACTTCCGCTGGAACGATGGCGGTTGGATGGAGAAGCGCTCGGCGCTCGATCCCCGCAAGGCGCCGATGTCGATCTACGAATGTCACCTCGGCTCCTGGGCCCGCGTCCCTGACGAGGAGAACCGCTACCTCACCTACAGGGAGCTTTCCGAGCGCCTGATCCCATACGTCAGGGATCTCGGCTTCACGCATATCGAGCTTCTGCCGATCACCGAATACCCGTTCGACGGCTCGTGGGGATACCAGCCCGTGTCGCTCTACGCACCCACGAGCCGGTTCGGCACGCCGGAGGATTTCGCGGCCTTCGTGGAAGCCGCGCACGAGGCCGGGATCGGACTCATCCTCGATTGGGTGCCAGGGCATTTTCCCAACGATCCCCATGGCCTCGGCTATTTCGACGGTACCCATCTGTACGAGCACGCCGACCCGCGCCAAGGCTATCACCAGGACTGGGGCACCTACATCTACAACTACGGACGGCAGGAAGTGGCGGCTTTCTTGGTGGCGAATGCGCGCTTCTGGCTCGAGCGTTACCATCTCGACGGGCTTCGCGTGGACGCGGTGGCATCCATGCTCTACCTCGACTACTCGCGGCAACCCGGCGAATGGGTACCGAACCGTTTCGGCGGCAACGAGAATCTCGAAGCCATCGACTTCCTGAGGCGCATGAACGAGACGGTGTACGGCACCTCCCCCGGAGCCGTCACCATCGCCGAGGAATCGACCGCGTGGCCCGGTGTGTCACACCCGACCTACACGGGCGGCTTAGGATTCGGGTTCAAGTGGAACATGGGTTGGATGCACGACACCCTGCGCTTCATCAGCAAGGACCCGATCCATCGCCGCTTTCACCACCACGACCTGACCTTCGGGCTGCTCTACGCCTTCACCGAGAACTTCATCCTTCCCCTCAGCCACGACGAGGTCGTCCATGGCAAGGGATCGATCCTCGGGAAGATGCCCGGCGACCGCTGGCAGCGGTTTGCGAACCTCCGCGCCTATTACGGCTTCATGTGGGGACATCCCGGCAAGAAGCTGCTGTTCATGGGAGGCGAGATCGCACAGGAGCGCGAGTGGAACCACGACATCAGCCTGGACTGGCACCTGCTCGACGATCCCTACCATCGCGGCGTGCAGTCGCTGATACGCGACCTGAACCGGGTCTATCGCGAGCTTCCGGCGCTGCATGAGCGCGACACGGAAGCATCGGGTTTCCAGTGGCTGGTCTCGGACGATGCCGAGAACAGCGTCATCGCCTGGGCGCGACGCGGCGAGAACGAGAACGACGTGGTGATCGTCGTGTCGAACTTCACGCCGGTGCCGCGGGAGGGCTATAGGATCGGCGTTCCCCTCCCGGGCTTCTATCGGGAAGTGCTCAACACGGATGCGGCCATGTACGGCGGCAGCAACGTGGGGAATCTCGGCGGCGTCAGCACCGAGGAAACGGAGAGCCATGGGCAGCCCTGCTCCCTCACGCTGACCTTGCCGCCGCTCGCGACCGTGATGCTGGCGCTTTCCTGATCCCGTCCGCAGTCTCGGCCATCAGGAGGGCGATGCCCGGACGACCCGGGCGTAGACCTCCTGATATTTGCCGGCGGCATGGCTCCAGCCATGGGGCCGGCCCATCGCGGCCTTGCGCATGACACTCAGCTGCGTCTGCGACCGGAACGCCTCCAGACCGCGCTTGATGGCACTGACGAAGCCGGAGAGCGACATCTCACGGAAGAGAAAGCCGGTCACGCCGTCCTCGATGGTATCGGCAAGCCCTCCGGTTCGGTGGGCGATCGGCAGGGAGCCGAAGCGCTGCGCATACATCTGGCTCAGGCCGCAGGGTTCGAACCGGGACGGCATCAGCAGGAAGTCGCTGCCCGCGTACATCCGGCGCGCCTCGGCTTCGTCGAAGCCGATGCGAACCCCCACCGAGCCCGGATGTCGCGCCGCGAGCGCTCGCACGGCCGACTCGAACCGCGCCTCGCCGCGGCCGGTCACGACCACCTGTCCGCCCTCGGCCACGATTTCCTCGGCCGCCGCAACCGCAAGATCCACACCCTTCTGGTGCACGAGGCGCGAGATGACCGCGAAGAGTGGCCCACGCGACACTGCGAGCCCGAACGTCTTTCGCACCTCCTCCGCATTCGCATGCTTGCCGCGCCAGTCGTCGGGTGCAAACGGGCTCGCAAGATAGGGATCGCTGCTCGGGTCCCAGCTTTCGTCGATCCCGTTCAGGATCCCGTCGAGCCGCCCCTCCGCCGCGCGGGTCCTCAGGAGCCCTTCGAGGCCGCAGCCGAATTGCGGCGTCGTGATTTCCTCCGCATAGGTCGCACTCACGGTCGTGATGTGGGACGCATAGAAGATCCCGGCCTTCAGGAACGAGAGCTTGCCGTAGAATTCGACGCCGTTCATCTGGAAGGCACCGTCGGGGATCCCGAGCATCGGAAGGCGGTCGCGCTCGAAGATCCCTTGGTAAGCCAGGTTGTGGATGGTCAGGATGCTGGGGACGTGCTGCTCGCGCCATTTAAGATAGGCTGGCGCCAAGCTGGATGGCCAGTCGTTCAGGTGCAGGATGTCGGGACGCCACTGCGGATCACCGATCCCGGACGCGATGTCCGCAGCCGCGAGGCCGAGCCGCGCGAAACGGATGTCGTTGTCAATCCAGTCCACGCCGTTCGCGTCGCCGTAGGGCGTTCCCTCCCGGTCGTAGAGTTCCGGGCTCAGAAGGATGTAGACCGTCAGTCCGTCCTTCGTCTCGATGCGACCAAGATCGCAGGCCGGGATGCCGCAGGTGCCTTCGAGCTGCCCCACGCGCTCCATGGGACCGACGCTTGCGAGCACGTGCCGATATCCGGGTATCAGCACCCGAACGTCGAAATGCTTGCGCAGAGCCCGCGGCAGGGCGGCGGAAACCTCGCCAAGTCCGCCTGCTTTGACGAAGTCGGCAATTTCGGACGTAACGTAAAGGATGGATTGTCGATGCCGGCCCGAGGAACTCGGGCGGGAGTTTTTCTGGTCGGGAGCGCCTTGAGGCGCTTCATTTTGGTACAGGTTTAGCCGTTCAGTCTCTTGCGCAGCCTTGAGCATTTGCTGTGTTGAACCGGAGCGCGACCCCACCGAACCTATCGCGCTCAAAGGGAAGGCGTGCCCCTAACGCACCTGCGTGAAAAAGGTTCCACGCCTCCCCGGCTCGACTGCTTGCCAGAATGTCGCAGCTTCGTTCAATGACGCACGCCTAGCCCTCCGACGGTACGTGCCAGACGTCTCTTGCGTACTCGCGGATCGTCCGATCCGAGGAGAACCAGCTCATTCGGGCGGTGTTGAGGATGCTCTTGCGCCACCACTCGCTCGGGTCGCACCAGAGCCGGTCCACATTGCGCTGCATGGCCCAATAGGCTTCGAAATCCGCCGCCACCATGTAGGGGTCGTGGCCGGCAAGATCCTCCGTCAGTGCACGATAGCGATCGCGATCGTCCGGCGAGAACTGGCCCGCGGCGATACCGTCGAGCACGTTCTTCAGCCGCGGGCTGGCTCCGATGGCTTCGCGCGCTGCGAGGCCCTGGCGGCGGCGCTCGGCAACCTCATCGGCGGTAAGCCCGAAGATGAAGATGTTGTCGCGGCCGACCTGTTCGCTGATCTCGACGTTGGCGCCATCGAGGGTGCCGATCGTCAAAGCGCCGTTCAGGGCGAATTTCATGTTGCCGGTGCCCGATGCCTCCATTCCGGCGGTTGAGATCTGCTCGGAAAGATCGGCAGCCGGGATGATCATCTCGGCGAGGCTCACGTTGTAATTGGGCAGGAAGGCGACCTTCAGCCGGTCTCCCACCAGAGGATCGCCGTTGACCGCCCGCGCCACGTCGTTCGCAAGCTTGATGATGAGTTTTGCCCGCGTGTAGCTCGGCGCTGCCTTTCCGGCGAAGATCTTCACCCGCGGAACCCAGTTCCGGTTCGGCTCCGCGCGGATCGCCTGGTACAGCGCCACCGTCTCGAGGATGTTGAGGAGTTGGCGCTTGTATTCATGGATGCGCTTTACCTGCACGTCGAACAGCGCTTCCGGATCGACCGCGAGATCGAGGCGGTTGTAGATGACCTCGACGAGCGATTGTTTGTTCCGGTGCCGCTGGGCTGCGAAGCGTTCCTGGAACGAACCGTCTTCCGCAAAGGATTCCAGCCCGCCCAGCAGGGCGATGTCGTCGAGAACTTCGGCCCCGAGGGTGGAAACCGCGAGGCGCCTCAGGCCGGGATTGGCCTGGTGAAACCAGCGCCGGACCGTGATGCCGTTGGTCTTGTTGACGATCCTCGTCGGATAAAGGGCGTGCAGGTCCTTGAAGACGGTCTGCCGCAGAAGCTCCGTGTGCAGGGCCGAGACGCCGTTGACCCGGTGCGATCCGATGAACGCAAGATGTCCCATGCGGACGCGTCGTCCATTGCCCTCGTCGATGAGCGAGATCGACGCGAGGGCGGCAGGATCCAGCCGCCCCTCCTCTCGCAGCGTCTCGATGTGCAGCCAGTTGATCAGGTAAATGATCTGCATGTGCCGCGGCAGCACGCGCTCCATCAGCGAAACCGGCCAGGTTTCGAGCGCCTCCGGCATGAGGGTGTGGTTGGTGTAGCTCAACGTTCCGGTGGTGATCCGCCAAGCCTCGTCCCACGCGAGACCGTGCTCGTCCACGAGCAGGCGCATGAGTTCGGCGACCGCGATTGCCGGGTGGGTGTCGTTGAGTTGAATCGCTGCGTGCTCCGGCAGCGACGCGAGCGTACCGTGCTCCTTCAGGTGATCGTGCAGGAGGTCCTGCAGCGAGGCGGCGGTGAAGAAGTACTCCTGGCGCAGGCGCAGCTCGTGCCCCTCGGGAGTCGCGTCGCTCGGATAGAGAACCTTCGAGATCGCCTCCGCGCGCGCGCGATCCGCCTGGGCGCCCACATGGTCGCCCGCATTGAACGCGTCGAGCCGCAACGGCTCCTCTGCTTTGGCTGCCCAGAGCCTGAGCGTGTTGACCCGCTTGCCCCGCCAGCCGACCACCGGCGTGTCATGAGCGACCGCAAGAACCGTCTCGGCCGGGTGCCAGGTATGATACTCGACGCCGTTGCTGTCCCTCCTGGTCTCGACCGTGCCGCCGAAGTGAATCGGGTAGACGGTGTGCGGCCGCTCGAACTCCCAGGGGTTTCCACAGGCCATCCAGTCGTCCGGCGCCTCCTGCTGCCAGCCGGCGCGGAAGGACTGTTGGAACAGGCCGTAATCGTAGCGGATGCCGTAACCGACAGCACGAATGTCGGTGCTCGCCATGCTCTCCATGAAGCAGGCGGCGAGACGGCCGAGGCCGCCGTTCCCCAGGGCCGCATCGGCTTCGGCCGCCTTGAGGATGTCGAAATTCACTCCGAGACCCGCCATGGCCTCACGAACCGAGGAGGTCAAACCGAGATTGCCAATCATCTCGGAGAGCAGCCGCCCCACGAGGAACTCCATCGACAGATAGCAGACCTTCTTGGTCTGCTCCTCGGCCGCCCGGGCCTCGAGCCATGCATCCACAGCCCTGTCGCGGACCGCATAGGCGGTCGCCATGAACCAGTCGTGATTGGTTGCGGTCTCAGGTGTTTGGCCGACCTGATGGGTCAGCTTGTGGAGAATGGCAGCCTGAAGCACAGCCGCGCCGGACCCGGACGGGGAGCGATGCCGCTCGAACTCAAGCTCGAGGACGGTTGCTCCGTCCTCCCGACCGGTCTGCGATGCGCCAGCGGCGCCTTTCTCATAGTCGAACACGTTATGCCCCCAGCTCGTTTTTTACGTCTTTGTGCCCTTGGCCCAAGAAGGGCCAAGAACTGAATGTTACTTCCTTGCTCGCTCAACCTGAGCCGAAAAGCTATGCGTCTTGTTACCGCTGCCTCCAAAGAGGCTCGAATGGAACGATAACAGGCAGAGATGAACCACAAGTGAGCACCGTTCGCTGGAGGAAGGCTTCCCCGGCACCGGCCGTCATGATCCGCCAAGCGTTGCCGGCGGCAGAGGGCCCAGCTCCGTCGAAGCGTCCTCGAACGCCTGGAGGATATGCAGGTAGGAGCGCTCCGCCTCCGTGGCCTGCCCTTTCGTGCGAGTCGGCTCGAGAATGAACAGGAGCAGCGAGCGACCCGTGACCGTGTATTCATGGCCGAACGCGAACTTCTCCAGCTCGGCGTCGACCCCGAGATTGGTGTCTATCAGGCGAACCCATCGGGTGCCGCCGGGCGCCTCGGGCAAATGGAACGGAACCACGTCTTCGTAGGAGTTCAGGATCAGGAGCAGGGTCGAGTCCGACCCGATCCTCCGTATGCCGGTCTCCTGGGCCCGCCCGTCGAGCAGAACGCCCAGGCAGCGGCCGTTCGGATCCATCCAGTGCTCTGGCGTCATTTCGTCCCCTGCGGGAGTGAGCCAGCTGACGTCCTTTACGCCGAGCTCCGGATCGAACTCGCCGGTCAGAAATCGTCCGCGCCGTAGCATGGGAAGCGCCTGCCGGATCGCGATCACCTTCTGCACGAAGTCGGCAAGGGAGCGTCCATCCTCGTCGATGCCTTCCCAGTCGATCCAGGATATTTCATTGTCCTGGCAATAGGCATTGTTGTTGCCCTTCTGCGTGCGGCCGAACTCGTCCCCTGCCAACAGCATCGGCGTTCCCCGGGACAGGAGCAGCGTGGCGAGCATGTTCCGCATCTGGCGGAAGCGGATATCCTTGATGGCGGGATCGTTCGTCGGTCCCTCGACGCCGTAGTTGCTGGAAAGGTTATGGGAGTGACCGTCGCGGTTGTCCTCGCCGTTCGCCTCGTTGTGCTTTTCGTTGTAGGAAACGAGATCGTTCAGGGTGAAGCCGTCATGCGCGGTGATGAAGTTCACCGAAGCCCACGGCTTGCGGCCCCTCTTGTTGAAGAGATCGGCCGAGGCGCTCAGGCGCGCCGCCAGTTCCGGCAGCTTGCCTTCATCGCCCCTCCAGAACGCCCGGATCGCGTCGCGGTAGCGGTCGTTCCACTCGGCCCATCCAGGCGAGAAGCGGCCGACCTGATAGCCGCCCGGTCCGCAATCCCACGGTTCGGCGATCAGCTTCACCTGGCTCAGCAGCGGATCCTGGCGGCACGCGTCGAGGAAGCGTCCATCCTCCTCGAAACCGTGGGGCTCCCGCGCGAGGATCGTCGCGAGATCGAAGCGGAACCCGTCCACATGCATCTCCTGCACCCAGTAGCGCAGGCTGTCGGTGACGAGCTGTAGCACGCGGGAGTGACTCAAATTGACGGTGTTTCCGGTGCCGGTGTCGTTGATGTAGTAGCGCCGCTCCGGAGCGAGCCGGTAGTAGGACGCGTTGTCGATGCCCTTGAAGGACAGGGTCGGACCGAGCTCGTTTCCTTCAGGCGTATGGTTGTAGACCACGTCGAGGATCAGCTCGATGCCTGCGTCGTGGAGATGCGCGACCATCTCCTTGAACTCGGCGAAGGCGAAATCCGGATTTGCCGCGTAGCGGCGCGCGGGAGCGAAAAATCCGAGCGTGTTGTAGCCCCAGTAGTTCTTGAGTCCTTTCTCCACGAGGTAGGAATCGTCGACGAAGGTGTGCACGGGCAGCAGCTCGACCGCCGTGATGCCGAGGGAGGCGAGGTAATCGATCACCCCCTTGCTGGCGAGCCCCGCATAGGTGCCGCGGAACGGCTCCGGCACCTCGGGATGAAGAATGGTCAGCCCCTTAACATGAGCCTCGTAGATGATGGTCTTCTCCCAGGCCCTCTGCGGCGCGCGCTCCCGTCCCCAGGTGAAAGCGGGGTCTATGACGCGGGACTTAAGCATGTAGGGGGCGCTGTCTCGCTCGTCGAAGGTAAGGTCGTTCCCCGTTTCCATCTGGTAGCCGAACAGGGCCGGGTTCCAGACGAGCTGGCCGACCGTCTGCTTGGCGTAAGGGTCGAGCAGCAGCTTGTTAGGGTTGAACCGGTGCCCCGCCTCGGGCTCGTAGGGCCCGTGGACCCGGTAACCGTAGATGGTGCCGGGACGGGCATCCGGCAGATATCCGTGCCAGACCTCGTCCGTGTATTCGGGCAGGTCGATGCGCTCGATCTCGCGCTCGCCGGACTGGTCGAAGATGCACAGCTCCACCCGGGTGGCATGAGCCGAGAACAGCGCGAAATTCACTCCCAGCCCATCCCAGGAGGCACCGAGAGGGTACGGCCGGCCTTCCCGGATGCGTGACCGATTGATGATGGGCGGGCCCGATGGTGCGGCTGGCTTGGTCTGGTTTCTTTTCGCCTCGAAATTCATGGATGGCCTCGATCCCGCCTTTGATCTACCAGGCTCAACGCTCAGCTTGGGCGAAGGTGCCGCTACGATATGCTCGGCGCGGACGTCGCCGGAGGCGAAGCCTGAGATAGGCCGAATGAACGCGCGGGCGCTGGATCCGTTGCAGCGAGGGCGCCGCCTCTGTCATGGTCGTGCGAGGGAATTCCGGAGGAGAGGCGGATGAAGGTCTTCGTGCTGACGGGCGCCGGCGTCTCGGCCGAGAGTGGGCTGGGCACGTTCCGCGACAAGGGGGGCATCTGGTCCCGGTTCGACCCGATGAAGCTCGCGACGCCGGAGGCCTTTGCCCGCAGCCCCGACGAGGTTCACAGCTTCTACAACATGCGCCGCCGGAATCTGCTCGCCGCATCCCCGAACGCCGCCCACCATGCTCTCGCCCGGCTGGAGGCCGGTCTGGCTGACAGAGGTGGAAGCCTTTTCCTTTGCACGCAGAACATCGACGATCTTCACGAGCGCGCCGGGTCGCGCCATGTGGTGCACATGCATGGCGAACTCCTGAAAGCCCGCTGCCTTGCGTGCGATGCGGTGACGCCTTGGCACGAGGATCTCGGAACCGACGCCGCCTGCCCCTCCTGCGGTCGCGCCGGAGGCCTTCGTCCCCACGTGGTCTGGTTCGGCGAGATGCCCCTCCTGATGGACACCATCTACGACGCGTTGCTGGCGGCCGACCTGTTCGTCGCCATCGGAACTTCGGGCTCCGTCTATCCCGCGGCGGGCTTCGTCTCCGAGGCCCGGGCGGCCGGCATCCGCACCTGCGAGATCAACCTGGAGCCGTCGGACAATGCGCTTCTGTTCGATGAAGCCCGCAGCGGACCGGCAACGGAGGCCGTCCCCGCCTGGGTCGATGAGATGCTGAGAATACCGACGCCTCGTGCATAGGATGGCGGAAGGCCTCGCTGCGGCGCTGGATTGTCGGCCGATCTGTCGGTAAGGCTTGCGTCAGGACCCTCGCGAGCCGCGTGTCCGCTTCCGCCAGCGGCTCCGGCCAAAGCACCACGGATTTCCGGATGAAGCCCTCCTCCGACATCTCACGCCTCATCGAGATCATGGCGGCGCTCCGCACGCCGGGCACAGGCTGCCCCTGGGACCTTGCGCAGGATTTCGCCTCCATCGCCCCCTACACCCTCGAGGAGGCCTATGAGGTGGTCGACGCGATCGAGCGCAACGATTTCGCCGACCTGAAGGAGGAGCTCGGCGACCTGCTCCTCCAGGTCGTCTTCCATGCGAGAATGGCGGAGGAGAATGGCGCCTTCGCCTTCCCGGACGTGGTCGAGGCCATCACCCGCAAGCTGATCCGGCGCCATCCGCACGTGTTCGGAGACGGCCGAGACCTGTCGCCGGAAGAGGTGAGGAAGCTCTGGGATGAGATCAAACGGGAGGAAAAGGCCGAGCGCCGCGCCTCCCGGGAAGCGATGGGGATATCGGCCGAACCTCACGAGGCCGGCTTTCTCGGCGGGCTTCCGGCGGTCCTGCCTGCCCTGACGCGGGCCCAGAAGCTGACAGCCAAGGCCGCGAAGGTCGGCTTCGACTGGCCCGAGGCGGCACAGGTCATCGACAAGATTCACGAGGAGCTGGAGGAGGTTAAGGAAGCCTCCTCATCTGGAAGCAGAGACAGGATCGAGGACGAGATCGGCGACCTGCTCTTCGCCGTCACCAATCTTGCCCGCCACTTCGACGTCGACCCGGAAATGGCCCTGCGGCGAACCAATGCGAAATTCGAGCGGCGTTTCCGCTCCATCGAGCAGGCGCTGCAGCGGCGGAGCAGGACCCTCGAAGAGGCCTCCCTCGACGAGATGGAAGAACTCTGGGTCGCTGCCAAGGAGGCGGAGCGGGATCCTTGAGTTCCTAAAGGACGCGGGCGTTCGGAAAGCGGTTCAGGAAGCGGGGCTCCTTTCCGGAACCGAGCCTCACGTGCAGGATCGTATGGCCGTTGTCCTGCGTCCGACGATTGAGGATTTCGGTGTTTTCGTGCAGCCAGGCGAGCCCCTGCCCGTCCTCCGGCGCAACGTCGACTTCGTAGGCCTGACGGCCGAGGGCCAGGTGCTCCTGGATCGTGGCGAGGAGCTCCGGAATGCCCTCGCCCGTCAGAGCGGAGATCAGGATCGGCCGTCGCTCGCCTTCCGTCCGTTGCGATGTCGCAGCGAGCCTCTCCCGCTCCTCCGCCGAGAGGAGATCGGCCTTGTTCCAGACCTCGATGATCCGCCGCGTATCGTTAGGATCGATGCCGAGTTCCCGCAGCACCACTGCCACGTCGCCGGCCTGAGCTTCGGTCTCGCCATGGGACACGTCCCGCACGTGAAGGAGGATATCCGCCTCGACCACATCCTCCAGCGTCGCCCGGAACGCCGCCACGAGCATCGTCGGCAGGTCCGAGATGAAGCCCACCGTATCGGAAAGGATCGCCTTCTCCCCATGGGGAAGATCGATGGCACGGGAGGTGGGATCGAGGGTGGCGAACAGCATGTTCTCGGCCAGCACCTCGGCCTCCGTCATGCGGTTGAACAGGGTCGACTTGCCGGCATTGGTGTAACCCACCAGGGCCACGATGGGATAAGGCACCCGCCGGCGGCTCGCCCGGTGCAGGGAGCGCGTTTTCACGACCGTCTCCAGCTCCCGCTCGATCCGGGTCATGCGGTCCTGGATCAGGCGCCGGTCTGCCTCGATCTGGGTCTCGCCGGGGCCGCCGAGAAAGCCGAAGCCGCCGCGCTGGCGTTCGAGGTGGGTCCAGGAGCGGACGAGCCGCCCCTTCTGATAGGACAGATGCGCCAGCTCGACCTGCAGCGCGCCTTCCTTCGTCCGTGCGCGCCGACCGAAGATTTCGAGGATCAGTCCCGTCCGGTCGATGACCTTGGCGCCCCAGGCCTTTTCGAGATTACGCTGCTGCACCGGGCTCAACGCGCAATCCATGACCACGAGGCCGATCCCCTCCGCCCGGATCAGCGCAGCCAGCTCCTCGACCTTGCCGCTGCCGATGTAGGTGGCGGGGCGCGGCGACGCGAGGGGGGTGATCAGCGCCCGGACGATGGAAAGATCGATGGCTGCGGCGAGGCCTGCGGCCTCGTCGAGGCGCGCCTCCGACGGACGCGGGTTGCCGGCTCCCTCTTCGCCCTCGGCCGGTCCGCTGGCGGACCGGCGCCTGCGGGTGAGGTATGGTCCGACCACAAGCGTCCTTGTGCCGGCAGCAACCTCTTTTTCAGGCTCTGCAAGCTGGACGAGACGATGTTCCCCCGGAGTGCGCGGTTCCGTCACCTCAAGCCTTTTCGCCTGCCTCGTCGACTTGGTCGAACAGCTGGACGGGCTGTCCAGGCATGATGGTAGAGATAGCATGCTTGTAGACGAGCTGGGAGTGCCCGTCCCTGCGCAAGAGGACGCAGAAATTGTCGAACCACGTGACGACGCCTTGGAGCTTCACGCCGTTCACGAGGAAGATCGTCAGGGGAATTTTGTTCTTGCGGACGTAGTTGAGGAAGGTGTCCTGAAGATTTTGCGCGCGATCGCCCGCCATTGAAGTTGCCTCGCCAGCCCATCGCCGCCGGTCTTGGCTATGGGGCCGCCACAATATGGTTGGTCCGCATCCGTGCGGTCGGTGACCGGCAGGCTTATTACAGGGCGAACATTACCGTTACGCAAGGGGGAACATGGCAGTTCTACCCCCTTAGAGCTTTTTTTCCGTGGATGATGTCCTATCCGCCGATCCCCAAGGATTTCAACTTCCGATGGAGGGCCGAGCGCTCCATGCCGATGAACTCGGCCGTGCGGGAGATGTTGCCGCTGAACCGGGCGATCTGGGCCAGGAGGTACTCGCGCTCGAAGATCTCTCGGGCTTCCCGAAGCGGCATGCTCATCAGCTTCTCGCCGCCGGATCCGCCCGGGGTCGTCGGAACGAGGGTGCCGATCTCGGACGGAAGCATGTCGGCCGTGACCGCCGCGTCCGGGTCGCCGGAGCTGAGAATCAGGAGCCGCTCCACGTTGTTTCGCAGCTGGCGGACGTTGCCCGGCCAGTCGTGGGACTGGAGCACCGCCATGGCGTCGTCGGCGATCTTCCGCTTGGGCAGGCCCGTCGCGGCCGAAATCTGGTCCATGAAGAACTCGATGAGCTCCGGCACGTCCTCCCGGCGCTCGGCCAGGGACGGCACGCGGATCGGGATCACTCCCAGTCTGTGGAAAAGATCCTCGCGGAACCGCCCCGCGGCGATTTCGGCCGGCAGGTCCCGGCTCGATGAGGAGATGATCCGCACATCCACATGCACCCGCGTCGTGCCGCCGACGCGCTGGAAGTTCTGATCCACCAGGACGCGCAGGATCCGGTTCTGGGTTTCGCGCGGCATGTCGGCGATCTCGTCGAGATAGAGGGTTCCGCCATGGGCCTCCTCGAGGGCGCCGACCCGGCGTCCCCTGCCGTCCTCGCCCTCCATGCCGAAGAGTTCGGCCTCCATGTTCTCCGGGGTGATCGTCGCGGCGGAAAGAACCACGAAGGGCCCGTTCGCCCGTGTGGACAGGCTGTGGATGGTCCGCGCCGTCAGCTCCTTGCCGGAACCGGGAGCGCCGGTGATGAGGATGCGGGCATTGGTCGGCGCCGCCCGCTCCACCGCCTGCCGGAGCTGGTTGATCACGATTGACTTGCCGGCAATCCGGCTCGCCTGGACGGAGCGTGCCCGCAGGTCACGAACCTCGCGCTTGAGGCGCGAAGCCTCAAGGGCACGCTCAGCGACGAGCACCAGCCGGTCGGCCTTGAACGGCTTCTCGATGAAATCGTAGGCGCCGGACTTGATGGCCGACACAGCGGTTTCGATGTTGCCGTGGCCGGAGATCATGACGACCGGCAGGTCCGGATGCTGCGCCTTGATCAGGTCGAGCACCTGAAGACCGTCGAGCCGGCTGCCTTGCAGCCAAATGTCCAAGAAGACGAGGTGAGGACGGCGCGACTCGATCGCCGCCAGAGCCTCGTCGGACGTACCTGCCGTTCGCGTGCGGTGCCCCTCGTCCTCCAGGATCCCGGCGACGAGTTCGCGGATATCGGCTTCGTCATCGACAACCAGAATGTCAGCACTCATTGGCGCCCCCCACGAGAGTCGGTTCGGACGGGGGCATCCGATGTCTCTTCCTCTGCAACATGTTTCGTCTTTGGTATCCACATACGGACCTGTCCACCCCGTCCAGCCGGGTTATCGACAAGCTCCATGCCCCCGCCATGGTCTTCCAGAATCTTGCTCACGATGGGCAGCCCTAGGCCGGTGCCGCCCTCGCGAGTGGTCATGTAGGGTTCGAGGAGCCGTTGTCGGCCCTCGACCGGAAAGCCTTTGCCGTTATCTGTGACGGCCAGGATCAGATAATCGGGATGGGTGCCGTCGAGGATCACAGAGATCTGCCCCTGCCCGCGCTCCTCCTCGGGCACGGCCGAGATCGCCTCGGTGGCGTTCTTGACGATGTTCGTGATGGCCTGCGACAGCAGGCGCCGGTCGAAGGGCGCCACGACCGGCCCGGCCGGCAGGTCGTCCGTAAACTGGATCTCCGGGTGGGCGATGCGCATCATGAAGACCACTTGGCGGATGGTCTCGACCAGATCCTCGTCGCCGATGGCGGGCTTCGGCATGCGGGCGAAGGACGAGAACTCGTCGACCATCCGCTTGATGTCGTCGACCTGTCTCACGATGGTGTCGGTGCACTGATCGAACACCTCCCGGTCCGTAGTGATGACCTTGCCGTACTTCCGGCGGATGCGCTCCGCGGAAAGTTGGATCGGCGTGAGGGGGTTCTTGATCTCGTGGGCGATGCGCCGCGCCACGTCGGCCCATGCCGAGGTGCGTTGCGCCGTGACCAGGTCGGTGATGTCGTCCAGAGTGATGACGAGCTCCCTCTCCTCGCTGCGAGCCTGCTCGCTCGTGACGCGGACGTTGATGGTCCGCTCCTTGCCCTTGCGGGTGAACTGGATCTGCCGCTGCATCAGGCGCTGGCGACCCTGGCTCATCTCCTCGACGAGGTCCGCCACCTCCGGCAGGACAAGGGTGATGGAGCGCCCGAGAAGCTCGTCCCGACTGGTCCCCAGCAGCGCCTCCGCCGAGGGATTCACAATGGTAATCCGGCCTTCTGCATCGATGCCGATCACGCCGGCCGAAACGCCTGCGAGGACGGCCTCGGTGAAGCGGCGGCGACGGTCGATCAGGTCGCTTGCTGCGGTGAGTCTGTCGTGCTGGTGGCGCAGCTCGGAGGTCATCTTGTTGAAGGTCTCGCCGAGATGCGCAAGGTCGCCCTCGCCCCTCCGGACAGGGACCTGCACATAGAAGTTGCCCGTCGCGACCTGATCCGTCGCATGGATCAGCCGCCGGATCGGCGAGACGAGGCGGTTCGCAAAGTTCAGCCCGAACCAGATCGCCGATAGGAGCACGATCAGGGCAATGAGGGTGAACATCGACGCGAAGGCAATCTGGACTCCGGCCTTCTTCTGGTCGAGAGCGTTGTAGAAAGCCATGCCGGCCTCGGCCACCAGCGGGAACTCCACCGCGCGCGGATCGACCTCGCGGGCGACGTAGAGGACGCGTCCGCCATGGGCCTCGAGGGTCAGCATGGAGCGGAAGACGTTGCCGTTGCGCGGGAAAAGGCACAGGGCGTCGGTGCTGTTGGCGTCGTCCAGGTCGGCGACGGTCGGCTCGGGAATGCCTTCGATCCGCTTCACCTCGATCTTCTCGACGACGGCGCCGTTGGGCTCGAGGATCATCGCCAGGGGAAAGCCCAGGAAGATTGCGCGGGACTGCAGGAAATCACGGAAGACCTTCTGATCCGCGTCGTACAGCACCTTCGCCCGGTTCAGGTCCGCGGCCATGAGCTGCGTTTCCCGCGCCAGCGTTCGGCACTGCATCTCCCTGTAGGATTTCGCAATCTCGACCGTGTTGGTCATCAGCTCCTTCAAGGAGCTGGTGAACCAGGGGTCGAGGCCACGATCCAGGGTCACGGTCGCGACGATAGCCACCAGGATGGCCGGGAGCACCGCAACGAGGCTGAAGAGACCGACAATTCTTACGTGAAGGCCGGCTGCTGCGGCGCCGGCCCGCCGCTCCCGCATCAGCCTCTTGGTCTGCCACGCGACGATCCCGATCAGCAGGACGATCAGGGCCCCGTTGATGACGAAGACCCACACCACCACGTTGTGGGTCGGCAGGATCGGGGTCGCGCCCGCCAGGACGAGGAAGGTAGTCAGGGCCGAGGCGAGCGCCAGCAGGACGGCCGTAGGCCCGAGCACGCCGAATCCTCTCTGAGGAGGATCGGCCACCTGACGCTGTGCTTGAAGGTGCTGGTTGCTCAAAGACGCGGCCCCGCAAATCAGGCGCGTTCTCTCCGCACCCATTGAGGGGTGATGCACCAACACAACACTGTGGTCAAATTATTACAGCTGTCGCGCCCTATCGACCCGACCGCACCACCGAGAGCTCCAGGTCGCGCACCTTCTTCCGAAGCGTATTGCGGTTGACCCCGAGCAGCTCCGCCGCGCGAATCTGGTTGCCCCGGGTCGCCGCCAGGGCCGCCCCGATCAGAGGGCCTTCGATCTCGCGCAGGATGCGGTGGTAGAGGCCGGGCGGCGGGAGGGTGTCTCGGAAGCCGGAGAAATACTCAGCAAGGTGACGCTCGACCGCCTCCGAAAGACCTTCCGATCCAACGAGCCTGTCGGGCTTGCCGGACGTGGCTACAGGCACCTGCACAGGCTGGGCGTCCAGCTCCGCGTCGATGATGGCCCCGGTGATGGTATCCTGCGGATAGAGCGCCGCCAGCCGGCGGACGAGGTTCTCCAGCTCGCGGACGTTGCCCGGCCAGCGGTAGCGCTTCAGCCGGTCCATGGCGTCCACGTCGACTTGCTTGCGGGAGAGCCCCTCCTTCTCGACGAGCACGAAGAAGTGGCGCACGAGGTCCGGTATGTCCTCGACCCGTTCGCGCAGGGGCGGCAGGCGCAGGGGCACGACGTTGAGCCGGAAGAACAGGTCCTCTCGGAAAAGCCCTTGCTGGATCAGGACCCGAAGGTCCTTGTTGGTCGCGGCCACGATGCGGACATTGGTCTTGATCGGCACGCGACCGCCCACGGTCGTGTACTCGCCCTGCTGGAGCACGCGCAGGAGACGGGTCTGCGCCTCCATGGGCATGTCGCCGATCTCGTCGAGGAACAGGGTGCCGCCCTCGGCCTGCTCGAAGCGGCCGGTATTGCGGGCCGTTGCGCCCGTGAAGGCACCCTTCTCGTGCCCGAAAAGCTCCGATTCGATCAGCTCCCGCGGGATCGCCGCCATGTTGACGGCAACGAACGGCCCCTGGCGGCGCTTGCCGTAATCGTGCAGCGCCCGCGCCACCAGTTCCTTGCCGGTGCCCGATTCGCCCGTGATCATCACCGTCAGGTCGGTAGGCATCAGCCGCGCCAGGGCACGGTAGATCTCCTGCATGGCATGGGAACGGCCGACGAGGGGGATGTCCTCGTTCTCAGGGGCTGGACTGGGGTTGGACAGGGCCCGCGGCTTGGACAGCGCCCGTCCGACGACGGCGACGAGTTCCTTCAGGTCGAAGGGCTTCGGCAGGTATTCGTAGGCGCCCCGCTCCGAGGCCTTAATCGCCGTCATGAAGGTGTTCTGCGCGCTCATGACGATGATCGGCAGTTCCGGCCGCAGCTTCTTGATGCGCGGCAGGAGGTCGAAGGCGTTCTCGTCCGGCATCATCACGTCGGTGATAATGAGGTCGCCCTCCCCCTGCGCCACCCAGCGCCAGAGGGTGGCGGCGTTGCTGGTGGAGCGCACCTCGTATCCGGCCCGCGAGAGGGCCTGGTTCAGGACGGTCCGGATGGCGGCGTCGTCGTCGGCAAGGAGAATCTGTCCACTCGGCATGGGCTCTGGCCTCACAGGTCGGCCGCGCGACCGTCATCGGCGCGGTGCATCGGAAGGAGAATTCGGAATGTCGTGCGCCGGGGCGCGGGATCGCATTCGACGATGCCGCCATGGTCGCCCACGATCTTCGCCACCAGGGCGAGGCCCAGGCCGCTGCCCTGCACCTTGGTGGTGACGAAGGGCTCGAACAGGTCGGCGGCGAGATCGGGCGGGATGCCGGGCCCGTTGTCGCTCACGCTCACCTCGATCGGCAGGCTCAGGCGCTCCTGGGAACCGGGCACCTGCAGCCGGACCCCGGTCCGGAAGGCGGTGCTAAGAACGATCTCGCCATCCGGAGTGTCGATTCCGATGGCCTCGGCGGCGTTCTTCACCAGGTTCAGCACCACCTGGATCAGCTGGTCCCGGTTGCCCAGCACCGGCGGCAGGGAGGGATCGTAGTTCTCGACAAAACGGATGTGCCGGGCGAAACCCGACTGCGCCAGCCTCTTCACATGGTCCAGCACCCCATGGACGTTGATGGCGCCGCGCTCCACGGGACGGTCCTCGCCGAACAGCTCCATGCGCTCGACGAGCTTCACGATCCGGTCCGTCTCGTCGCAGATGAGGCGCGTGAGCATCCGGTCGTCCTCGGCGGCGGACTGCTCGAGAAGCTGCGCCGCGCCGCGGATGCCGGAGAGCGGGTTCTTGATCTCGTGGGCCAGCATGGCGCCAAGGGCCGTGATGGACCGAGCCGCGCCGCGATGGGTCAGCTGCCGGTCCATCTTGTCGGCGATGGTGCGCTCCTGGAGCATCACGACGACGCTGTCGCTGTCGTCCCCGAGCGGGGTCGCGAACACGTCGACGATGCGCTCCGGCCCGAGGCGGGGGCTGCCGATGTCGACCCGGTGCTCGCTGACGCTGGAACCCCGCTGGCGCACATCCTCGATCAGGGCCATCACCGGCGAGCCGAAGGGAAAGAAGTCGCTCAGCTTCTGGCGCTGCATCATCCGCAGGCTCATCTCGAAGAACGATTCGGCCGCCGCATTGGCATGGATGACCTGCTGATCGGCCCCGATGGTCAGAACGGGGAGCGGCAGGGCGTTCATGATCAGGTCGTTGATCGCGATGGTCATGCCGCCTCCCGGTCCAGATGCGCGTAGACGCTGCGCAGCAGGGAGACGACCGTATTCGGCTCCTCCGACGTCACGAGCGCCGTCCTGACCGCATTGGGAACCGCAAAGCCAGCCGCCTTGGCGGCATCCGCATAGGCGGCGAGGTGCTTGCGGGCATGGCGGATGCCGGTCTGCTGACCGTACAGGGCGAGCAGCCCCTCGTAGTGCTCGACCGCGATCTCGGCCATCTCGTCCGGCGCCGGGTCGGGAACGACCCGCCCCTGCAGGGCGGCGCCAATCTGTCCGACGAGCCAGGGTCGTCCCACCGCCGAGCGCCCGATCATCACGGCGGCGGCTCCGGAGGCGGCGAGGCAGTTCCGCGCATCTTCGAGCGTCCCGATATCGCCGTTGGCGATGACCGGGATCTGGACCGCCTCCGCGACGGCCGCGATGGCGCCCCAGTCTGCCTGCCCCTTGTAGAACTGCTGCCGGGTGCGCCCGTGTACCGTGACGGCCCTGACGCCCAAAGCCTCGGCCCGCCGGGCGAGCTCGGGAGCGTTGATGGTGGCATGGTCCCAACCGAGCCGCATCTTGACGGTCACGGGAACGCTGGCGGCCTTCACCGAGGCCTCGATCAGGCGGCAGGCATGGTCGAGGTCCCGCATCAGGGCCGAGCCCGCATAGCCGCCGATGACCCGCTTCGCGGGACAGCCCATGTTGATGTCGACGACATGTGCCCCCGCTTCCTCCGCCACCTTCACGGCCCGGCCCATCCAGGCCGGATCGCAGCCGGCGAGCTGAACCACGTGGGGCTCGATGCCCGTCCCTTCGGCGCGGAGCTGCGCCTCGTCCGAACCTTTGACCAGCTCGTCCGAGGCGACCATCTCGGACACCACGAGGCCGGCGCCAAGACGCTTGGCAATGCGCCGGAAAGCGACATCCGTCACCCCGGACAAGGGCGCCAGGACGGCGCCCGTTTCGATCCGGACCGGACCGATGTCGAACCCCGTTGCGCCTATTTTTTGATCACTTCTCATTCTGCCTAATCAATAGACAAAAACGGCCGCGGCACAAGTCCCTTGCGGACGGGGACCTCCCATGTCCGGCGTGCATTTCTGCGCACCCTGCGATTTGCCTTCCCGGCCGCCCTTGCTTTAGGAGAACGGCGTCACGGAGTGCCGCCTTCATGCCAGTCGTCGCCCTCATCGTTGCCGCCGGCCGGGGATCCAGGGCGGGAGAAGGGGTCCCGAAGCAGTACCGTCCCCTCGCCGGCCGCCCCGTTCTCGCCCGGACGCTCGAGGTCTTTCTGGCGCACCGCCGTGTCGACCGCACCGCCGTGGTGATTCACCCCGATGACATCGATCTGTACCAGGCATCGGTCGCGGATCTCGGGCCGGACATCGCAGGGAAGCTTTTGGCTCCAGCCCTCGGAGGAGAGACCCGTCAGGATTCGGTGCGGCTCGGCCTGGAAGCGTTGGCCGCCGGTGAGGCCGATACGGTCCTCGTCCACGATGCCGCCCGCCCCTTCGTGGAATCGGTCCTGATCGATCGGGCCATCGAGGCGGGACGCCGCGGCGCCGCCGTTCCGGGCATTCCGGTGACGGATACGATCAAGATCACTGCCGGCGATGGCGAGGTCGTCTCGACCCCTGACCGCGCCAGCCTGCGGGCCGTTCAGACCCCACAGGCCTTTCCGTTCGGTCCTCTACTGGACGCCCACCGCAAGGCGGCGGCGGAGGGGCTCCATGGCTTCACGGATGACGGCGCCCTGGCGGAATGGGCGGGCCTGCCGGTCCGTGTCTTCGACGGCGATCCCGCCAATATCAAGCTCACCCATCCGGCCGATTTCAGCGAGGCCGAAAGACGCCTGAAAGGCGAAGCCATGACCTATGTGACCCGTCTCGGCACCGGATTCGACGTGCACGCCTTCGCGGAGGGCGATCACGTCTGGCTCGGAGGCATCCGGGTGCCCCATGACCGTGGCGTCCTCGCTCATTCCGACGGGGACGTGATCCTGCACGCCCTGACGGACGCGGTCCTCGGTGCCTTGGCCGACGGCGACATCGGCACCCACTTCCCCCCGAGCGACCCGCAATGGCGCGGCGCATCGTCCGACCGGTTCCTGGCCCATGCGGTCGAACTGGTGCGCCGACGCGGCGGGATCGTCGATCATCTCGATTCGACCCTGCTGTGTGAGAAGCCGCGCCTCGGCCCCCACCGGGAGGCCATGCGCCAGCGGATCGCGGAGATCGCCGGCCTCCGCCTCGATCAGGTGTCGCTCAAGGCGACCACGACCGAAAAGCTCGGCTTCATGGGCCGGAGCGAAGGCATCGCGGCCCAGGCAGCCGCAACCATCCGCCTGCCGGAGGCAGCAGCATGACGCCCGAATTGAAGCAGCGCGCCGCGACCCTGCTCAAGGCCTACGAAGCTAGGGGTCTGAAGATCGCCACGGCGGAATCCTGCACCGGCGGCCTCGTCGCCGGTCTGCTCACCGAGATCGCCGGCTCCTCGGCCGTGGTCGAACGCGGCTTCGTCACCTATTCCAACGAGGCAAAGACGGAGCTGATCGGCGTTCCGGCCGACCTGATCGCCGGCCATGGTGCCGTCAGCGAGCCGGTGGCCCGGGCCATGGCCGACGGCGCCCTGTCCCATTCCCGGGCCGATGTCGCGGTGGCAATCACCGGGATTGCTGGCCCGGGCGGCGCGACGGCGACGAAGCCGGTCGGGCTCGTTCATTTCGGCCTTGCCCGCAAGGGCGCGGCGACGATCCACCTGGAGCGGCGCTACGGGAACCTCGGGCGGGAGAACGTGCGCCGGAGCGCTGTCGAGGATGCGCTCGGGCTTCTCGAACGAGCCCTCGGCTGATCAGGCGCGGGCGCGCGACTGTTCGCCATAGACGATTTCCGCCCGTTCCTCAAAGGCTTCGGCGAACTTCCGGAACGCCTTGTCGAAGACCGATCCCATCAGGAGGCCGAGGGCGAAGCTCTTGAACTCGTAGTTGATGTAGAACTCGACGTCGCTGCCGGTCGGCGTGTCCCGGAAGGTCCACCGGTTCTCCAGGTACTTGAACGGACCGTTCACGTACTCGACGCTGATCTTCAGGCGCGGATTGTCGAGGGTCACGCGGCTGGTGAAGCTCTCCCGGATCGCCTTGTAGCCCACGGTCATGGAGGCGACGAGCGTCTCGATCCCCTCGCCGCTCTGGACCCGGCGGAGCACGCGCAGCTCCTCGCAGAGGGGCAGGAACTCGGGATAGCGCTCCACGTCGGCCACGAGGGCGAACATCTGGTCCGCGCTGTGCTTCACGGATCGGGTGGTGCGAAAGGTCGGCATTCAGGCGGCCCCTCGATATGTAGCGAGTTTGGCCTCAAGGGCCGGGATCTGAGCGCGGGAGCGCAGGACATAAACGCGCTGGTGGGAACTTCGTCGCTCCAGAAGGCGCGCCGTCTTGCCGCGCATCTTCTCCGGGTAGGTCCAGATCCAGCGCATGAAGGACCAGTCGAACCGCTCAGTGCAGTCGGGACCAAGGTCGCTGCGGACGCGGCCCCAGTTCCTCGCCACGCGCCAGAGGACGCTCATGGCGCATTGCCAGCGGGGCAGGTCGAGCCACACGATGTCCGTTGCCCGGGGGACGCGGATGTCGAAGGTGCTGGCATAGTTCCCGTCCATGACCCATTCGGGCTGCGCTGCGAGCCGTGCGACCTTCTCCCGCCATTCCGCTTTCGTCGGCATGGTCCAGCCGGGGCCGAAGTATTCCCGGTCGAGGTGGATCAGGGGCAGCCCGAGATGCGTCGCGAGGCGGCGCGCCAGCGTGCTCTTGCCCGCTCCCGGGCTGCCGATGACGAGAATCCTCATCGCTTCTCGGGCCGGTCAGCCGAGCCGGGCGAGCCGGGCCGCCTTCAACCGGGCGAAATCCTCGCCCGCATGGTGCGAGGAGCGCGTCAGGGGGGTCGAGGAGACCAGCAGGAAACCCTTGGCGTAGGCGGTGGTCTCGTAGGCCTTGAACTCGTCTGGGGTGACGAAACGGATGACCGGGTGGTGCTTGCGGGTCGGCTGGAGATACTGGCCGATGGTCATGAAGTCGACATCCGCCGTGCGCAGGTCGTCCATGAGCTGCAGCACCTCGTTCCGCTCCTCCCCGAGGCCGACCATGATGCCGGACTTGGTGAAGATGGTCGGGTCGAGCTCCTTCACCCGCTGCAGCAGGCGGATGGAGTGGAAGTAGCGGGCCCCGGGCCGGACCTTCAGGTATTTCGACGGCACGGTCTCCAGGTTGTGATTGAACACGTCGGGCTTGGCCGCCACGACCACCTCCAGCGCTCCGGGCTTGCGCAGGAAGTCGGGGGTCAGGATCTCGACCGTGGTCTTCGGGCTGCGGGCGCGAATGGCGTGGATCACGTCGGCGAAATGCTGCGCACCGCCATCGGCCAGGTCGTCGCGGTCGACCGAGGTGATGACCACGTGCTCGAGGCCGAGCTTCTCCACCGCCTTGGCGACGCTCTCGGGCTCGTGCGGGTCGAGCGCCTGCGGCAGGCCGGTCTTCACGTTGCAGAAGGCGCAGGCCCGGGTGCAGGTGTCGCCCATGATCATGAAGGTGGCGTGCTTCTTCTCCCAGCACTCGCCGATATTGGGGCAGCCGGCCTCCTCGCAGACGGTGACGAGCTTGTTCTCGCGGACGATCTTGTTGGTCTCGGCCCATTTGGGCGAGCCCGGCGCCTTCACGCGGATCCAGTCCGGTTTGCGCTGCTGGACCGGCTGGTCCGGCCGGTGGGCCTTTTCCGGGTGGCGGGGACGGTTGTCCCGGTTCAGAAGATCGAGAACGACGGCCATGAAGCTTGAACCTCTACGGGGATGCCGACAGCATCCCTGGCTTGGAGACTTAAGGGTTTCGGCCGCTCTTCGCAATCGCACCGGGAGAGAGGCTGCCCAGCGCCGCCCGCAGGCCTTGGCGCACGGTCGATCCGTCGCGGCCGACGTCCGGCTGACGGAGGGCGATCCCGGGTCGCGGACCGCTTGCCGCCCGCTCGCGCCCTGCGCTACCTTCGCCGGACGCGGCATCCCGCTCCTCCGCTTCAGGTCGTCCATGAGTCTCGAAATCTGGCTGGTCTACTGCATCGCCGCCGTCGGTCTGTCGCTCACGCCGGGGCCGAACGGACTGCTGTCCTTGACCCATGGCGCCTGCTTCGGCTTCCGCCCCACCATCTACACAGTGATGGGCGGGGCCCTGGGCTTCTTCGTCCTCATTGCGGCGTCCCTGGCCGGAATGGGAACGCTCCTGGCCGCTTCCGAGCGAGCGTTCACCATCGCCAAATGGATCGGCGCGGCCTATCTCGTCTGGCTCGGCGTGCGGGTGTGGCGCGCGCCGGCGCCCGTCGTCTCTCTGGCCGACCAGGAGGCCGGATCCTTGCGTGAGGCGCGGCCGCTACGGATGTTCAACCAAGGCTTCCTGGTGGCGGTGTCGAACCCCAAGGCCTTGATCTTCTTCGCGGCCTTCCTGCCGCAATTCATGATGCCTGGGGTTTCCTATCCCGTGCAGCTTGCCGTTTTCGGCGGGACGTTCGTGGCGGTGGAGATCGTCTATGAGCTTCTCCTCGCCGTCATGGCGCAGCGCATCGCGCCCTGGCTGGCGCGTCATGGCCGGTGGTTCAATCGTGCGGCGGGGGCGACCTTCGTCGGGATCGGGGCGGCTCTGACGACGGCGAGCCGCTAGCGACAGGCGGGCCGGTTCTCGCCTGCCGCCCCTTCTGTTACCGCAGGGTAACATGCTCTGGAAAACCGCCTTCCCACATCCGAATCCGATGGAAGCGTAGGTTTCGTGTCTTAAGAACTGTCCCTGCGGAACAGAACCACAAGCCGCGCCAGATCCGGGGGCACAATGCGACATCTCAAACAGGACCTGAACGCCGGCACGAGCCGGGTCTCCTTGGCACGCCGCGCCGGCGCCCGCTGGGCCGTGCCCCTTGGCCTCGCGGCTCTTCTCAGCAGCGTCGGACTGGTTCCGGCCCAGGCGATCGTCCTGAACGATGGCGACGCCGCAAAGGCCGGCGGCATCCTAAATTATTACGACCGGGCCAACGTCATGGCGAACGTGGTCTCGCTGTATGACCCCGTCGGCGGCAGCTACTGCACCGGTACCCTGATCAATTCCCGAACGATCCTTACGGCCTCCCACTGCGTGGTCGATAAGAGAACCGACAAGCTGAATCCTGCTTCCGCGCGAGCCACGCAGATCCGCTTCTCCCCGGTTGCCGCCGAATTGACCGCGTCCGACCGCGGCCTCAGCGGGCTCGTCGCGCATCCCCGCTACCGCTCGCGCGAGCACGGCGTGGCGGATATCGCCCTCCTGAGCCTGGATGCACCCGTCACCGCGATTCGGCCCGTGACCCTGGTGGGCGCCGACGATCCGATTCCGCAGAAGGGCGCGCTCGCAGTCATCAGCGGCTATGGGGCGAATGGGACGGGATCGAACCCGCCTCGGGGCGTCTCGTGGAGCGAGTATGACGACAAGCGACGCATCGCGACCACGACAATCGGCGGGTACGACGTCGAGTGGGGCGGCGTTCACCCGCTCCTGCTGGCCCAGTTCCGTAATCCGCTCTCGCCCGGCAACCCGGATGAGTTCGGCCAGAACAAGGAGGGCATTCGCGTCCCGCGCCTGCAAGGCAGTCCCGCGCCCGGCGACAGTGGCGGTCCGATCTTCCTCGTCACCGAACGGGGCCTGGTCCAGATCGGAACCGTGGTGGGAACGCCCGGCAACCCGGTCACGAAGGATGCGATCCCCGGCTACGGCGTCCTTAACGACTGGACCCCGGTGCAACTCTTCCTGGACTGGATCGCCGAGAACAACCCGCTGCGGCAGGTTTCCTCGAAGGCAGGAACCCACCGCTGGAGCGACCGCGCCGCCTGGACCGACCTTCAGAACGGCAAAGGCGCCTTGCCCGACAACCGCAACGGCCGCTTCACGGAACGCGGACAGTCCGGCCGCTTTTACGAGGTCTTCATCGGCGAAGCCTCGAAGATCGCCGTGGACGTGAACCCGACTGTCGACGGCCTTGCGGTCGACCATGCCGAGGCGCGGCTCACCCTTCCCTCGGGGCGGGTGTTGACGACGCTTGTCGGGACCCGCATCGACAGCGGCACCGTTCAGGTCGACGGAACTCTGGCGGCTCCGCTGGTCGAGCTGAAGGGCGGCGCCCTGTCCGGCACCGGCCTTGTGACGGCCAGTCTGCTCAATGGCGCCGGCACCGTGGCGCCCGGCCGCGACTCCGCCCTCGGCCGTCTCGCGGTCGCGGGCGATTTCCGGCAGCTGGCGGAGGGAACTCTGCGCCTGCGGGTCGGCCGCACGGGTTCGGACAGCCTCGCGGTCGCGGGCCGCGCCTCCCTCGGCGGCACCCTCGCCCTGATCGGATCGGGCGAAGGCATCGACACGAATCGAACCTACACGCTGGTGACGGCCGACGGTGGCGTTGCCGGCCGCTTCGCGCACGTGGCACCGAGCTTCCTGTTCTTCGACCAGGCGCTGGCCTACAGCTCCGACAGGGTGCGCGTCTCTTTCGTCCGCAACGACAAAGCATTCACGGACGTCGCTGCGGATGCCAATGATCTTGCAGTGGCCGCGGCCGTCGGTGCGCTCTTGCCGGACAACCCGGTCCATCGGGCCTTCCTGAACAGCACCGATCTCGGTACTGCGCAGGGTGCCCTCGCCTCCCTGTCCGGCGAAGCCCATGCCTCGATGGTGTCGGCGACCTACGGCGATGCCTCCCAGGTGCAGGGTGCAATCCTGGGACGGTTACGCACGCCGTTCTCGACGCCGTCGCGCGTGAACGTTCCGGCCGCCTTCGCGGCCGACCGACCGGGCGCAGCGCCGCAGGCGGACGCGATGCCCTACCCGACTCTCGATCCGCGCCGGTTCGCGCTCTGGGGACAGGGGTTCGGCGCCTGGGGCAGTGCCGGCTCGACCGGCCAGGCTGCGGGCTTCGACACGACCACGGGAGGCTTCATCGTTGGGGCCGAGACGGCCCCGGTTACGGGCTACAGACTCGGCATCGCCGGAGGCTACACGCGGACGACCTTCGACATCGCGGCACGCGCGTCCGACGGCTCCAACGAGAGCGTGCTGGGAGCGATCTACGGCGCCGCAGACTGGGGCGCGGTCTCCCTCCGCCTCGGCGCCTCCTATGCGGGGCATGACATCGACACCGCGCGGCGGGTTTCCTTCCCGGGGTTCGTCGACCAGGTCGGCGCTTCCTATGACGGCTCGACGGCCCAGGTCTTCGGAGAGATCGGCTACCGCCTGAACGTCGCCGGCCTGGCGCTGGAGCCGTTCCTTGGCGCCTCGATCCTGCGGGTGCATACGGACGGCTTCGCGGAGACCGGGGGAGCGGCGGCGCTGACGGGCGCGAGCCGCAGCCACGATCTCGGCACGACGACGCTGGGCCTCCGGGCCGAGGCGGCGCTGAGCGCCGAACTGCCGCTGACGCTGCACGGAACCCTCGGCTGGCGGCACGCCTATGGGGACGTGGCTCCGACTGCGCTTCTGACCTTCCGCAGCGGTGACGCACCGTTCGTGGCCGCCGGGGTGCCGGTGGATCGCAACGCGCTCGTGGCCGAGGCCGGCCTGGGCTGGCAGGCATCGGAGACGATCAGCCTGGAGGTGAACTACCAGGGTCAGATCGGCGCCCGGGTGCAGGAGCATGCCGTCAAGGGCAACTTCACTTGGAAGTTCTGATCCGCCAAAGGAAAGGGCATGGCGGGACCGGATCCGCCATGCCCTTCCGTTCTTCCTGACCGGAAGCTATCGTCAGATGTGGATCGCCCGTCCGTAGGCATCCATGACGCTCTCGTGCATCATCTCGGACAGGGTCGGGTGCGGGAAGACTGCGTGAATCAGCTCTTCCTCGGTGGTCTCCAGGTTCATGGCGATCACGAAGCCCTGGATCAGTTCGGTCACCTCCGCGCCGATCATGTGGGCACCGAGCAGCTGGCCGGTCTTCTTGTCGAAGATGGTCTTCACCATGCCGTCCGGCTCCCCGAGCGCGATCGCCTTGCCGTTGCCTACGAAGGGGAAGCGGCCGACACGGACGTCGTAGCCCTGCTCCTTGGCCTTGGCCTCGGTGAGGCCCACGGAGGCGATCTGCGGGTTGCAGTAGGTGCAGCCCGGGATCTTGCCCTTGTCCATGGCGTGGGTATGCATTCCCTTGATCGTCTCGACGCAGATCACGCCCTCGTGCTCGGCCTTGTGCGCCAGCATGGGCGGGCCGGCCACGTCGCCGATGGCATAGATGCCCGGCACGTTGGTGCGGCCGAGGCCGTCGGTCACGATGGTGCCGCGGTCGGTCTTCACGCCGAGCTTCTCCAGGCCCAGGTTCTCGATGTTGCCGACCACGCCCACCGCCGAGATCATTCGCTCGGCTTGGATCGTCTGCGTGGTCTTGCCGTCTTCGATGGTGGCGGAGACGCCGTTCGGCCCCTTCTCCACCTTCGTGACCTTCGTGCCGGAGAAGATCTTGATACCCTGCTTCTCGAAGCGCTTGCGGGCGATGCCGGCGATCTCCGCATCCTCGACGGGCAGGATCTGCGGCATCACCTCGACCACGGTCACGTCCACGCCCATGGTGCGGTAGAAGGAGGCGAACTCGATGCCGATGGCGCCTGACCCCATGACGATGAGCGACTTCGGCATGGCGGGCGGCACCATGGCCTCGAAATAGGTCCAGATCAGCTTGCCGTCGGGCTCGATGCCCGGGAGCACGCGCGGACGGGCGCCGGTCGCCACGATGATGTGCTTGGCCTGGTACGTGCCGGGGCCCAGCGCCCCCTTCGGGGCCGGATGCTGCGGCTGCATGGCGGGCTTCTTGGGCGTGGAGACCACGACCTCGCCCACCTTCGAGATGGTCGCCTCGCCGAAGATCACGTCGACCTTGTTCTTCTTCAGCAGCATGCCGACGCCGCCGTTGAGGCGCCCCGACACCCCGCGCGAGCGCTGCACGATGGCGGCCGCGTCGAAGCCGATGCCCTGCGCGGACAGGCCGTAATCCTTGGCGTGCTCCATGTAGTGGTAGATCTCGGCCGAGCGCAGCAGCGCCTTGGTCGGGATGCAGCCCCAGTTGAGGCAGATGCCGCCCAGATGCTCGCGCTCGACGACCGCCGTCTTGAAGCCGAGCTGCCCGGCGCGGATCGCCGCCACATAGCCGCCCGGCCCGCCGCCGATGACGATGATGTCGTATTGTTCTGCCATTGGAATTCTCCCGTCATGCCCGGGCTTGGCCCGGCACTATCCGCGGGCCGCAACGAAAGGTTCGGATGGCCGGCTCGGGGCTGGCCATCGCGTTCAGATCAAACCAGCATCCCCATCGGGCTCTCAATGAGCTGCTTGAACGCCGCGAGCAGCTCCGCGCCGAGCGCGCCGTCGACCACCCGGTGGTCGCAGGACAGCGTCACGGTCATGGCCTGCACGATGGCGGGGGCGCCGTTCTTCACCACGACCCGCTGCTCGCCGGCCCCGACCGCCAGGATCGTGCCGTGGGGCGGGTTGATGACCGCCTGGAAGTCCTTGATGCCGAACATGCCGAGGTTCGAGACCGCTGTGGAGCCGCCGGTATATTCCTCCGGCTTCAGACGGCGGTTGCGGGCGCGGGCGGCGAGGTCCTTCATCTCGGCCGAGATGGCCGTCAGCGTCTTCTGCTCGGCCTTGCGGATGACCGGCGTGAACAGCCCGCCCTCGATTGCGACCGCCACGCCCACATCGGAATGCTTCATCTTGAGGATGCGGTCCTCGGCCCAGACGGCGTTGGCGTTCGGCACGCGCTGGAGCGCCAGCGCGAGCGCCTTGATGACGAAGTCGTTGACGGAGAGCTTGTAGGCCGGCTTGCCGTCCTTGTCCTTGCCGGCCGCCGCGTTGATCTGCTCGCGAAGCGCCATGAGGGCGTCGAGCTCGCAGTCGAGCGACAGGTAGAAATGCGGCACCGTCTGCTTCGACTCGACGAGACGCTTGGCGATGGTCCTGCGCATGCCGTCGAGAGGCACTTCCTCGTAGGTGCCGGGCTCGAACATGGCCTTGACCTGATCGGCCCCCATGCTGGGTGCGAGCTGCGGCGCAGCCGGCTTGGCGGCCGGCGCCGGAGCGGCAGCCGACGGAGCGGCGGCTGCAGGCTTCGCAGCCCCGCCCGCCATGGCGGCGCGCACGTCCTTCTCGACCACGCGGCCATGCGGGCCCGATCCCTGGATCGACGCGATGTCGATGCCGGCGTCCTTGGCGATACGCTTGGCGAGCGGCGACGCGAAGACGCGGTTGCCGGCCTGAGCCTGCCCTGCCCCGTTCGGCTTGCCGCCCTGGGCCGGGCCGCTGGGAGCCTGGTCCACGCGGGCATAGGACATGTGGGCCGACGGGTCGCCCGGAATGGTGTTGGCCTGCGGCTGCGGTGCAGCGGCGGGAGCCGCCGGCGCGGGCGCCGGAGCCGGGGCGTCCTGGGCCTGCGGAGCGGGAGCCGGGCCGCCGCCACCGGCGGGCGCCTGGACGCTCTTCGGGTCCTCGCCCTCGCCTGCGATCAGCGCGATGAGCTGATTGACCGGAACGTCGGCCGTGCCCTCGGGAACGAGGATCTTGGCGAGGATGCCCTCGTCCACGGCCTCCACCTCCATGGTGGCCTTGTCGGTTTCGATCTCGGCGATCACGTCGCCGGATTTCACCGTGTCGCCTTCCTTCTTCAGCCACTTGGCGAGGTTGCCCTTCTCCATGGTGGGAGACAGGGCGGGCATCAGGATATTGATGGGCATGGCGTTTTCGATCCTGATCGAGAATGCTTTTAATTGATCGCTTGGGTCGAGCCGGGGTCGCTCGGATCGTCCAGCTCCGCCTGGATTCCGGCACTGATCTCCGCCAGGGCCTCCTCCTCGGAGAAGTCCGTCTCCATGGCATAGACCCGGGCGGCATGGCGGGCGAGATCGACGAGGAGCACGCCCCAGGTGAACGGATCGTCGAAGGCGCGGCGCAGCGCGACGCTGACCGCCCCGTCGACCACCGAAGCCCTCAGGATCTCGACGCCCCCCTTCTCGAGGACGTCAGGTGGAATGTTGAGGGCTTCGAATTTCCGCTCGGTCATGGGTCACCTGTAGCAAACGGCCTTCGCGGCCTGGACCACCTCCGCCACCGACGGAAGCGCCAGTTTCTCGAGATTGGCCGCGTAGGGCATGGGCACGTCCTTGCCGGTCACGCGGACCACGGGCGCATCGAGGTAGTCGAAGGCGTTCTCCATGATGCGCATGGCGATCTCGGCGCCGACGCCGGATTGCGGCCACCCCTCCTCGACCGTGACGCAGCGGCCCGTCTTCATGACCGAGGCCACGATGGTGTCGGTGTCCAGGGGACGGATGGTGCGCAGGTCGATCACCTCGGCCTGGATGCCCTCCTTCTCCAGCTCCTGCGCGGCCTTGAGCGCGTAGGTCATGCCGATGGAGAAGGACACGATGGTCACGTCCTTGCCCTCGCGGTGGATGCGGGCCTTGCCGATCGGAACCGTGAAGTCGTCGAGCCTCGGTACCGGGAAGGACTGCCCGTAGAGGATCTCGTTCTCGAGGAAGACGACCGGGTTCGGATCGCGGATGGCGCTCTTGAGCAGGCCCTTCGCGTCGGACGCCGTATAGGGCGCGACGACCTTCAGGCCGGGAATCTGCGAGTACCAGGCCGAGTAGTCCTGGCTGTGCTGCGCCGCCACGCGGGCAGCCGCGCCGTTGGGACCGCGGAACACGATGGGGCAGCCGAGCTGGCCGCCCGACATGTAGAGGGTCTTGGCGGCCGAGTTGATGATCTGGTCGATCGCCTGCATGGCGAAGTTGAAGGTCATGAACTCGACGATGGGGCGCAGCCCCGTGAAGGCCGCGCCGACTCCCACGCCGGCGAAGCCATGCTCGGTGATCGGAGTGTCGACCACCCGCTTCGGGCCGAATTCCTGCAGCAGCCCCTGGGTGACCTTGTAGGCGCCCTGATACTCGGCAACCTCCTCGCCCATGACGAAGACGCTTCCGTCCTTGCGCATCTCCTCGGCCATGGCGTCGCGGAGGGCCTCGCGGACGGTCATCGTGACCATCTCCGTGCCCTCCGGGATCTCGGCCATGGCGTCGTGCGCGGTGCGCGTCGTAATGACTGCAGGAGCCGCCGGCTCCGCCACCGGACGATCCGAGTCCGTGCGCGCGTCCGCAGAGGGTCGGTCGGCCATGCCCTCGCGCTCCATGTCGGGCGTCGGCGCGGGCTGCGCCTCCGGCGCAGGGGCGGCCGGCGCCCGCGCCGACGTGGTTGCGGCCGACAGGTCCTCGCCCTCCCCGGCCAGGACGGCGATGGGGGTATTCACGGCCACGTTGTCGGTGCCGTCCGAGACCAGGATCTTGGCCAGGACACCCTCGTCGATGGCCTCGACCTCCATCGTCGCCTTGTCGGTCTCGATTTCGGCCAGCACATCGCCCGGCTTGACCTTATCGCCTTCTTTTTTCAGCCATTTGGCCAGTTTTCCCTGCTCCATCGTCGGGGAGAGGGCCGGCATGAGAATATCGATCGCCATGGAAGACTCGTGTTCTTTGTCGCTGCGGCGAATGAGGGGAGCGGCGCGAAAGGCGCCGCCTAGAGCAGAATGTCCGTGTAGAGCTCGGACGGATCGGGCTCCGGATCGTGCGTGGCGAACTCGGCTGCCTCGTTGACGATCTCGCGCACCCGGCTGTCGATGGCCTTCAACTCGTCCTCGGACAGTTTCCAGCTCTCCAGGAGGCGGCGGCGCACCTGCTCGATCGGATCGTGTTCCTCGCGCATACGAGCCACTTCGTCCTTGGTGCGGTACTTGGCCGGATCGGACATCGAATGGCCGCGGTAGCGGTAGGTCTGCATCTCGAGGATGTACGGCCCCTTGCCGGAGCGCGCATGCTCGATGGCGCGCTGGCCGGCCGCGTAGACGGCACGGACGTCCATGCCGTCCACCTGCTCGCCAGGGATGCCGAAGGAGAGGCCGCGCTTGGAGAAGTCCGTCTGCGCCGAGGCGCGGGTCACCGCCGTGCCCATGGCGTAGCGGTTGTTCTCGATCACGTACACGACCGGCAGCTTCCAGAGGGCCGCCATGTTGAAGCTTTCGTAGACCTGGCCCTGGTTGGCCGCGCCATCGCCGAAATAGGTCAGGCAGACATTGCCGTTCTCGCGATAGCGGTTGGCGAAGGCGATACCGGTGCCGAGCGACACCTGGGCGCCCACGATGCCATGGCCTCCGTAGAAGTGCTTCTCCTTGGAGAACATGTGCATGGAGCCGCCCTTGCCCTTGGACAGGCCGCCGCGGCGCCCGGTCAACTCGGCCATGACCCCCTTGGCGTCCATGCCGCAGGCGAGCATGTGGCCGTGGTCGCGGTATCCGGTGATGACCTGATCGCCTTCCTGGGTCGCCATCTGCATGCCGACGACGACGGCCTCCTGGCCGATATAGAGGTGGCAGAAGCCTCCGATCAGGCCCATTCCGTACATCTGGCCGGACTTCTCCTCGAAGCGCCGGATCAGAAGCATGTCGTTATAGGCCGAGAGATCCTGGTCTTTTTCGAACTGTGGGGAGTTAGGGGCGGCTTTTCGTGCCGTGCCTTTGTTGGGAGTAGTCTTGTTAGCCACGCCGGATGCAGCGCGGCCGGCCTTGCGGGCAGCAACAGCCATCGGGTCCTCCGAAGGGTTTCCTCGACGAAAGTTGTAGCGCAGTGACAACCGGAAATCGAGAGGGCCGGAGGAGTGATTCAATGCTACAGTAAACCGACTAAGCCTTTGTAATCAGGCAACTTTCTTGTCTTAACTTGAAAGCAGTTAATTCGAAAATTTGGATAACTCCCTCATTCACCCGTGATGATCACGAGATCGTTGCGGTGCACGCGCCCCAGCATGACCCGGGCGCGCTCCTCAAGGAGATCCCGGTCGATCTGGTCGCTCCGGAGCAGGGCGATGCGCCGCTCCCAGTCGGCCCGTTCGGTCCGGACCGCCTCCAGTTCCTTGGTCAGCTCCGCCGCCTGGGCCTCGAACTGCTGTCGCGCCTCGATGCCTCGCGCGCCGCTGTGGGCATGGTGGACGAAATAGCCGACGACGCCCGCCGAGACGCTGTAGAGCACCAGCGGGATGAGGAATCGACGTGCGCGCTTGCGGATGACCATGGAGGAAGCCTTGCACGGCCATAGAGGACGACCGGTTTCGGATCCTCGCACGGGCATGGTTAAGGAGGAGTTGAGACGGATATCCCAGCTCGAGGCAGCGCGCTTCCCGCACGCAGTCCGTAGCGCCATGCCGGAGCAGGTCCCTTTCCCGGCTCTACGAGCCGCCGGGGAGGGCGACGGGCGGCAGGCCGCAGGGTGCCGCAACGGAAAAGGGCCGCCCTCCGGCGGCCCTTCAGGATCGTCGTACCGTGTACGGTTCAGGCCAGCGCCTTGAGCGCCGCCCTACCCGCATAGCGTGCCTGGGAGCCCAGCTCCTCCTCGATGCGGATGAGTTGGTTGTACTTGGCGAGCCGGTCGGAGCGGGCGAGCGAGCCGGTCTTGATCTGCCCGCAATTGGTCGCGACCGCGAGGTCGGCGATCGTGGAATCCTCCGTCTCGCCCGAGCGGTGCGACATGACGGCGGTGTAGCCGGCCCGGTGGGCCATGTCGACGGCGGCCAGTGTCTCGGTCAGGGAGCCGATCTGGTTCACCTTCACCAGCAGGGAGTTGCCGACGCCCTTCCGGATGCCCTCCGACAGGCGGGTCACGTTGGTGACGAAGAGGTCGTCGCCGACGAGCTGGCACTTGGAGCCGATGAGGTCGGTCAGGATCTTCCAGCCCTCCCAGTCGTCCTCGGCCATGCCGTCCTCGATGGAATGGATCGGGTAGGAGGAGACCAGCCTGGCCAGATACTCGGCCTGCTGCTGCGGGTTGCGCTTCTGTCCCTCGCCCTCGTAATCGTAGGTGCCGTTCTTGAAGAACTCGGTCGAGGCGCAGTCGAGGCCGATGACGATGTCCTGACCCGGCTTGTAACCGGCGCTCTCGATGGACTTCATGATGAAGTCCAAGGCCGCCTCGGCGGAGGGCAGGTTCGGGGCAAACCCGCCCTCGTCGCCCACGTTGGTGTTGTGGCCGGCGTCCTTCAGGCCCTTCTTCAGGGTATGGAAGATCTCGGAGCCTATGCGGACGGCCTCCGCGATGCTCTCCGCCCCCACGGGCATGATCATGAATTCCTGGAAGTCGATGGGGTTGTCCGCGTGGGCGCCGCCGTTGATGATGTTCATCATCGGCACCGGCAGGACGCGGGCCTGGGTCCCGCCCACATAGCGGTAGAGCGGCAGGGCCACGGCGTCGGCCGCTGCCTTGGCGACCGCAAGGGAGACGCCGAGGATCGCATTGGCGCCGAGGCGGCTCTTGTTCGGGGTGCCGTCGAGCTCCAGCATCGTCTCGTCGATGAGAACCTGTTCCTCGGCGTCCATGCCGCCGATGGCATCGAGGATTTCGCCGTTCACCGCCTCGACGGCCTTGAGCACGCCCTTGCCGAGATACTTGGCCTTGTCGCCGTCGCGCAGCTCCACCGCCTCGTGGGCGCCGGTGGAGGCTCCCGAGGGCACGGCAGCGCGGCCGAGCGAGCCGTCCTCCAGGGTCACATCCACCTCGACGGTGGGATTGCCCCGGCTGTCGAGGATCTGGCGAGCGTGAACGTCGATGATCACAGTCATAAAGCGGGCTCCCGAAGGCTGTAAGGCGGCCGGTGCGGCCTCAAGTCATGACGTGGCTTATTGACCGAAAACCCGAGGTGGGCAAGGACGGCGCCCAGATTCATCACAACTGATCCAAGGACGATTTCCGTGACGGACACCACCCTCCAGCTCGGCCAGGCGAGCGCCCTCCCCCGTTCCCCAAAGGAAGCCCGGCTCGACCGGGTGCCGAACCCCCATCCCGACACGGACTACGTCGCCCGCTTCACGGCGCCGGAGTTCACCTCCCTGTGCCCGGTCACCGGCCAGCCTGATTTCGCGATCCTGGTCATCGACTACGTGCCCGGCCAGTGGCTGGTGGAATCCAAATCCCTGAAGCTCTACCTGCACAGCTTCCGCGACCATGGCGCCTTCCACGAGGACTGCACGGTCTCCATCGGCAAGCGGCTCGCCGAACTCCTCGAGCCGCGATACCTGCGCATCGGCGGCTACTGGTATCCGCGCGGCGGCATCCCTATCGACGTGTTCTGGCAGACCGGCGAGGTGCCGAAGAACCTGTGGCTGCCGGACCAGGGCGTCGCCCCCTACCGGGCGCGGTGAGACATAGGCCGGGTCAGCACTGCCGAGGCCACGAGTCCCACCGCCAGGATGACCGCAGCCGCCGCCCCCGTGGCGGCCGCGAGGCCGATCCCGCGCAGGCCGACGCCCATGGCCACCACCCCGAGGGCTTGGCCGCAGAAGAACGAAAAGGCGTGGAGCGCCACCGCCGAGGCCCGGGCGTGCGGTGCGACCTCCGTCACCTGGGCCTGGAAGGTGTTGTGCAGCATGTAGAAGCCGAGCCCCATCAGCAGCATGGCGGCGGCATCTACCTTCCAGTCCGCGCCGAATCCCAGGATCACGAGGGCCGCGGCGGCGAAAAGCCCGCCGCCCATGAGGATGCGCCGGATGCCGAGATGGCGCAGCATCAGGGTCACGAGGGCGGAATACACGAGCCCGCCGATGGCGAACCCGCCGATGACGAAGCCCGCTTCGGTTGCGCCGCCGGTGCCGCGCTCCTCCAAGAGCGGCGCCACGTAGGGGAAGATCCCGAAAATTGCGATAGCCTCGACGAAGACGAATCCGTAGAGGAAGAGCGCACGCGGGTTGGCCAGGATCTCCCGATAGCGGCGCAGGGCGCTGGGGAGGTCGAACTTTCCACCGGGCGCGGCTCTTCGGAAGCCGATGACTGTCGCCGCCAGGGCGACGGCCATCATGAGGGTCGACAGGCCAAAGACCCCGCGCCAGCCGATCAGCTCCGCCAGCAATCCGGCGAAGGAGGACCCGGCGAGCTGCCCGACGATGATCGCCACCAGATACCGGCTGAGCGCCACCTGCCGGTGGGCCACGTCCACCCGGTCGCCGATAAGGGCGATGGAGAGCGGAACCGCCCCGCCCGCCGCGGCCCCGGCGATCATCCGCAGGACGAAAAGCGTGGAGGCATCGGGCGCGAGGACGGAGCAGGCGAGCGCGAGGAACAGGAGCGAGAGCGCCACCTTCATGACCCGCTCCTTGCCGAGCGCATCGCCAACGGGACCCAGGATCGGCTGGATGAACGCGTAAGGCAGGGTGAAGGCGGCGGCGAGGAGCGCGATGGTCTGCGGGTCGGATTGCAGGTCGCGGGCGATGATGCCGACCATGGGCTCGACCGCGCGGGAGGAGAACGTGCCTGCGAAGCCGCTCGTAGCGAGGATGAGGATCAGATTGCGAGGAGACATGGCGCCCTGTTGTGGGAGGCCGCGAGGCGGCGCCCCACGCTTCTTACCACGGCCGCCTGCCGGATTAACCCACGGGAACGCAGGTCTGCCTCATCCTAAGGGAATGGGGTCGTCTCAGGCCCGGTCGCCCTTTGCCAACGCGTCGAAGGCCTTGAGCTGGGCGAGCAGCCCTTCCAGCTCCTTGAGGGGCACCATATTGGGGCCGTCGGAGGGCGCCTTGTCCGGATCCTGGTGGGTTTCGATGAAGACGCCCGCCACTCCCACCGCGACGGCGGCGCGGGCGAGGACCGGCACGAATTCCCGCTGGCCGCCGGACGTCGCTCCCTTCCCGCCGGGCTGCTGCACCGAATGGGTCGCGTCGAAGATGATCGGCGCACCCGTCTCGGCCATGATCGGCAGGGACCGCATGTCGGACACGAGCGTGTTGTAGCCGAAGGAGGCGCCGCGCTCTGTGAGCATCACGTTCGGATTGCCCGCCGCCCTCACCTTCTCGGCGACATTGGCCATGTCCCACGGGGCCAGGAACTGGCCCTTCTTCACATTCACCACCCGGCCGGTCTTGGCGGCGGCGACGAGGAGATCGGTCTGCCGGCACAGGAAGGCCGGGATCTGGAGGATGTCCACCACTTCGCCGACCGGAGCGCACTGGTGGTTCTCGTGCACATCCGTGATGACAGGCACCCCGAGCTTCTCCTTCACCTCGGCGAAGATCGCGAGCGCCTTGTCGAGGCCGATGCCGCGGGCGCTGGAGATCGAGGTGCGGTTCGCCTTGTCGAAGGACGACTTGTAGACAAGGCCCATACCGAGCCGTCCCGTGATCTCCTTGAGGGCGGAGGCCGTTTCGAGGGCGTGGTCGCGGCTCTCCATGGCGCAGGGCCCGGCGATGATGCTGAGCGGCAGGTGATTGCCGAAGCGGACGGAGCCTGCCTCGACGACGGTGGCGCGGGTGTTGGTGTCGGTCATGGGCGCTCACCTAGCCGTTTTGCGCGCGAACGGAAAGACCCTCGGTGTCGCTGGTCAACGGCCCACCGTCCGGCGCCTTTGGCGCCGCCGGGGATGACGACCGGCAGCGGCGCCCGGCCGGCACGTTCTCAGAAGGTCATCGCGGCCGCGTTGATGATCCCGGCCGAGAGAGAGGCCGCGCCGAGAAAGAGCGCCGCCGCCATCTCGCCTCCGGCGATCCGCTGCGACAGGTTCGGCATGACGATCCGCACCAGCCAGTAGACGAGGATCTGCACCGCCAAGGCCACCAGCCCCCAGATCAGGCAGTCGACGATGGTCTGCGCGTGCACGATGGCACTGGCGAGCGGCAGCGCAAAGCCCACGAGGCTGAAGCCGAGCGCGGTCGCGGCGGAGATTACGTTCTGGCGGATCAGCGCGAACTCGTTGTGCATGGTCGCGAGGGTGTAGATGGAGAGATAGAGCGCCACGAGCACGGTCGCGACGACGAAGAAGACCAGAAAACTGGCCAAGTCCGCCAGATAAGACATCGGAATGAGCCCCCAATTGCTTCGGACGTTGCCGAATCGCCCTCGATACTACGTTGCCTCGAAGGCAATCGCGACGCCGAAAGCGGCACTTGCCGGCACGACGATCCGGCTTCCGATGTGCTGGTAGGGGATCTCGGCGGCGTCGAGCCACCTGCCCTGCCGTCCCATGTCTTCGACGCGGACCGAATAGGCCACGAAGGATGGCTGATCGGGCTCGACCTCGACCGAGCCGTACACTTCGGCCGCGTCGTCGGCCGCCATGACGTGCAGGCGGGCGCCTTCAAGCGGGAACGAGAGATCCCGCCCGGTAACGCGCTCAGGTTCCGCCCCGGTGAACGCCGTGAGGAAGGCGGCGTGACGATCCGGCTCAGCCGCCACGAAAGCCACCGTTGCCACGTCGACGGCCTTGTTGTCGTGGCGCTGGAACTCCGTGTTCCAGAAGTTCTCGGGGGTATGCTGCTGAGAGACGAAAAATCCCGCCTGCGGCGCAGCCTCGTCCCGCGCAAAGGCGAGCGTGAAGGCGACCTGGGTTGGAGCTCCGTCCGGCCGGCGCCCCCGGCGCTCGAAGAAGAACGGCTCGAAGGACCCGATGCCCTTCTGGGCGAAGGCCGCCGCGTCGGCCTTCGCGTCGGCGCTGCCGAGAACCAGCATCGCCAAGCCCTGGCGTCTCGCCAGATAGTCCCGCACGAAGGCGCCGAAGCTGAAACGGCCCTCCTCGTGCGGCGGGATCTCCGCGCCCTCCCCGACCGAGATCAGTTCGATGAACGAAGTCTGGAGCTGAACGAGCCGATTCTCGGTTCCCCATGGATGCCTGTTGCGCGCACCGACCTGAAACCCGAGGCGCTGATAGAGGCTCGACGCCTCGTCGAGATCTTGAACGGCGACGACGAGGTGGTCGATGCGGCGCTGCATTGAACAAATGCCCTAAGGGAACTCTACCGTTTCAGGGATATCGCGCATGGACGGGAGCGGACAAGGGCCGCTCCGGCTCAAACCGGAGTTTTCCAGCCATGATCAGTAGCTTGGAAGGATGAACCGTAGTTCCCACTACCTCCTCTGTAGGACCAGTGTCGCAGTGATGGCCCTATGATTATGACCAAAAGAAAAACCCCACCGCATGGGATGCGTGGGGCTCTTCCAACGTGGACGTTTGCCGAACCGTCACACCAACCGGCTCTGCTCCAGGGCCGCGTGGATGAAGCTCGTGAAGAGCGGGTGCGGATCGAAGGGACGGGATTTCAGCTCCGGGTGGTACTGGACGCCGATGAACCAGGGATGGTCCTCGTATTCGACGATCTCTGGCAGGATCCCGTCAGGCGAAACGCCGGAGAAGCGCAGGCCCTTCTCCTCCAGCCGCTCGCGATAAGCCATGTTGACCTCGTAGCGGTGACGGTGGCGCTCGGAGATTTCCGTCCCGCCGTAGATCTGGGCCACCTTGCTGCCGGGTGTGAGCTTGGCCTGATAGGCGCCGAGCCGCATGGTGCCGCCCAGATCGCCGCCGGCGGCGCGCTTCTCGAGTTCGTTGCCGCGCAGCCATTCGGTCAGGAGGCCGACCACCGGCTCCGAGGTGGGGCCGAACTCGGTGGAACTCGCCTCCTCGATCCCGGCCAGCGACCGGGCCGCTTCGATCACCGCCATCTGCATGCCGAAGCAGATGCCGAAATACGGCACCTTGCGCTCGCGGGCGAAGCGGGCGGCGCGGATCTTGCCCTCGGCGCCACGCTGGCCGAAGCCGCCGGGCACCATGATGCCGTGGATGCCTTCCAGGAACGGGGCCGGGTCCTCGCGCTCGAAGATCTCGCTCTCGATCCAGTTCAGGTTCACCTTCACCTGATTGGCGATGCCGCCGTGATGCAGCGATTCGATGAGCGACTTGTAGGCGTCCTTGAGGCCCGTGTACTTTCCGACGACCGCGATGTTGACCTCGCCCTCCGGGTTGTGGACGCGGGTCGAGATGCGGGTCCAGCGGCTCAGATCCGGCGCCGGCGCGTTCTCGATTCCGAAGGCGGCCAGGACCTCGCTGTCGAGGCCGGCCTCGTGATAGGCCAGCGGCACGTCATAGATGGAGGGCGCATCCCGCGCCTCGATCACGGCCGTCTCGCGCACATTGCAGAAGAGCGCGAGCTTGCGCCGCTCGTCGCGCGGGATCTCCCGGTCGGTGCGGCAGAGCAGGATGTCGGGCTGGATGCCGATGGAGCGCAGCTCCGCCACCGAGTGCTGGGTCGGCTTGGTCTTCAGCTCGCCCGCGGACGGGATGTAGGGCAGAAGGGTCAGATGGGTGTAGATCGCCTGGCCGCGCGGCAGATCGTTGCCGAGCTGGCGGATCGCCTCGAAGAACGGCAGGCCCTCGATGTCGCCGACCGTGCCGCCGATCTCGACGAGGACGAAGTCGAAGCCCTCGTTGCCGGTGAGAACGAAATCCTTGATGGCGTTCGTCACGTGCGGGATCACCTGGATGGTGGCGCCGAGATAGTCCCCTCGCCGCTCCTTGGTGATGATGTCCAGATAGATCCGGCCCGTGGTGATGTTGTCGGCCTTGGTGGCCGGAACGCCCGTGAAGCGCTCGTAATGGCCGAGATCGAGGTCGGTCTCGGCGCCGTCGTCGGTCACGAAGACCTCGCCGTGCTGATAGGGGCTCATGGTCCCCGGATCCACATTGAGATATGGGTCGAGCTTGCGAAGCCTGACCTTGTAGCCACGAGCCTGGAGAAGCGCCCCGAGGGCCGCCGAAGCCAGGCCCTTGCCGAGCGAAGACACCACGCCGCCGGTGATGAATACGTACCGCGTCATGGACCCCTATCCATAAATATGGAGCGCCGATTCGCAATCGCGAACCCGGCCACTCGATTGCCATCCACAAAAAGAGAGGGCCGGAAGCACCGGCCCTGTTTGCCTTACTGAGACTGGGGCACTTGGGGCGCCGTCGGCGCTGGGGCCGCCGGAGCCGGTGCCGGAGCGCCCGGCGCGGGAGCGGGCTGCTCGCCCTGCATCCTCTGGAGCTGCTCGAGCACGTTTCCGCCCTGCGGGGCCGCCGGCGCCTGCTGCCCGGCCGGAGCCGCGGGGGCCGCGCCGTCGAGAATCGAGCGGGGCGCGCGGTTCGTGCCGGCCATGATCGCCAGCGCCATGCTGGTGAGAAAGAAGATCGCCGCAAGCACCGCCGTCGCGCGGGTGAGAGCGTTGGCCTGTCCGCGGCCGGTCATGAAGCCGGAAACGCCGCCGCCCCCGCCGCCGCCGCCGAGGCCCATGCCGCCGCCCTCGGAGCGTTGCAGGAGAACCACCCCGATCAGGGCGAGCACGATGATCAGGTGGACAATGATGAGAACTGTTTGCATCGTTCCAAAAACCTCAAGCGGCCGCGCCAAGGGGCGCCGACCGCTCGCAATCCGTTCGTTCGGGCGGCCTTAGCATAGGTGTGCACGGGATCAAAGTCCCGCAAGCATCGTTTTGCCGGTCCTTATTGGAGATACGCCCCCGCGATGGCGAGAAAATCGGCCGCCACGAGGCTCGCTCCGCCCACGAGGGCGCCGTTGACGTTCTCCACCCTCATCAGCTCGGCCGCGTTGGACGGCTTCACCGAGCCGCCGTAGAGGATGCGGACCCGGCCGTGTTCCGCCTTGCCCACGAGGCGCTTCAGCTCCTCGCGGATGAGCCCGTGGACCTCGGCCACGTCGGCCGCCGTCGGGGTGAGGCCGGTGCCGATGGCCCAGACGGGCTCGTAGGCCACCACGAGATTCTGGCCGTTCGAATCGACCGGGATCGACCCGCGCAGCTGCTTCCTGACCACGTTGAGGGTGCGGCCGGCCTCGCGCTCCTCACGCGTCTCGCCGACGCAGACGATGGCCGTGAGCCCGGCCCGATGGGCCGCGACGGCCTTGGCGCAGACGTCCACGTCCTTTTCGCCGTGGTACTGGCGCCGCTCGGAATGGCCGACGATCACGTAGGTGGCGCCCGCATCCGCCAGCATCTCGGCCGAGAGGTCGCCCGTGAAGGCACCCGACTCCTGGGCGTGGCAGTCCTGCCCGCCGACCGCGACCCGGGTGCCGACGGAGATATGCGCGAAGGTGAACATGAGCGTTGCGGGAGGACAGACGAGGAGATCGACCTTGGCCTTGAGGCCCGGGGTATAACCCGCGTGGATCTCGCCAAGGATCTTGGCCGAGGACTTCAGTCCGTTCATCTTCCAGTTGCCCGCAACCAGCGGGCGCGGCCTATCGACGCTCATTCAGGCACTCCTGTCACGCTCGTAATAAATTGGCAGTAGCAGAGGGTTAGGGAGCCTTTCAACCAGACTTGCCCTTTTCGACGGGCTTCTGATCGGCTATCCGCCTCTAAACGAGTTTCACGGAAACGGGTTCACGATGCTTCGAGGAATGCGCAAGGCCGGGCAGACCCTGGTCGGCAAAATCATCGCCACCGTCTTTTTCGGTGCCTTGATCGTCAGCTTCGCCATCTGGGGCATCGGCGACATCTTCCGCGCAACCCCGCAGACCACGGTCGCCAAGGTCGGCGACACTGAGATCTCCATCGATCAGGTCCGCAACGCTTACAACAATGAGCTGCAGCGGCTCGGGCGCCAGTTCCGGACCGTCATTACCCCGCAACAGGCCCGGGCATTCGGCCTGGACCAGCAGGTCCTCTCGACCCTGGTGACCGAGGCGGTCCTGACGGAGCAGGCCCGGAAGCTCGGCCTGAGCGTCTCCGACCAGCTCGTCGCCCGCTCCATCATGGAAGACCCGGCGTTCAGGGGAGCGGACGGCCAGTTCAACCGCGCCCTGTTCGATCAGGTCCTGCGCAACGCCTCGCTCAACGAGTTCGCCTTCGTGCAGGAGCAGCGCAAGGCCATGGCGCGCATCCACCTCGCCGAAGCCATCGCCGGCGACCTGACCGTGCCGCTCGCGGCCCGCGAGGCGCTCCATCGCTATGCGAACGAGCGCCGTACCGCCTCCTATTTCCTCCTGACGCCCGAAATGGCCGGCGAGATTCCAGCCCCGACGCAGGAACAGCTCCAGAGCTTCTACAACGAGCGTAAGAGCACTTATCGGGCGCCGGAATACCGCGCCGTCAACGTGATGGCGCTCGACGCCGCCGCCCTCGCCAAGCCCGATGCGGTCAGCGACGCCGACGCCCGTCAGTTCTACGAGCAGAACAAGGCCAGGTTCGGCACGCCCGAGAAGCGCACCGTCCAGCAGATCACCTTCCCGACCAAGGAGGAGGCCGAGGCCGCCTTCACCCGGATCAAGGAGGGCGCCACCTTCGAGGCCATCGCCCAGGAGCGGAACATCTCCCAGCAGGATCTGGAGCTCGGCACCTTCGCCAAGTCCGAAATGCTCGACCCGGCAGTGGCCGAGGCCGCCTTCTCCCTCGAGCAGGGTGCCACCAGCGGCCCCGTCGACGGCCGCTTCGGGCCCGTGCTCGTGCGGGTGACCCAGGTCCAGCCGGAATCGGTGAAGCCCTTCGAGGAAGTTGTCGCCGAGATCCGTGGCGAGATCGCCCGCGAGCGCGCCCGCGGTCAGATCGAGGCCATGCACGACTCGGTCGAGGACCTGCGGGCAGGCGCCCGCCCCCTGCCGGAGATCGCCAAGGAGAAGGGCCTAAACCTGGTCCAGGTCCCGGCCATAGACGCCCAGGGGCTCGACAAAGCCGGCAATCCCGTCGCGATTCCCAGCAGCGATGCGGTGGTGAAGGCCGCCTTCGCGTCCGACATCGGCGTCGACAATGAGGCGCTGCGGGTCGACGGCGGCTATGTCTGGTTCGACGTGACAGGCATCGAGCCCGCCCGCGAGAAGACCCTCGAGGAGATCCGCGACCAGGTGGCGGCCCAGTGGCGCGAGGACCAGATCTCCCAGCGTCTCGCAGACAGGGCACGGGAACTGACCGAGCGGATCCAGAAGGGGGACGCCATTGAGGCCGTGGCCCAGGAAGCCGGGGCCGCGGTCAAGAACGTGACCGACCTCGCCCGCAATGCCGCCAAGGACGACCTGACCGTGGAGGCTGTGGGCCGGGTATTCTCGGTTCCGGTGGGGCAGGTCGGCAACGCAGCCAACGGCGCCGATAGCCGGGCCGTGTTCAAGGTGACCGGCGCCACGGTGCCGCCCTTCGTGACCACCACCCAGGAAGCGCAGAACGTCGAGAACCAGCTCCGCAACGGCATGAGCGACGACCTGCTCAACCAGTACATCGCGCAGATCCGCCAGGACCTCGGCGTGACCATCAACCAACAGGCCCTGCGTCAGGCGACGGGGGGCGAGATCTGATCTCGATGATCGTCGCACCCGATCTCGATGCGTTTGCGAGGGCCTACGACGCGGGCGAGGCCGGCGTTCTCCGCACGGTCCTCGTCGGCGACCTCCTCACCCCGGTCGCGGCCTTCCTGAAGCTGCGTCACGGCCGCAAGGGCTCGGCGTTCCTGCTGGAATCCGTCGAGGGTGGCGCCGTCCGGGGCCGATTCTCTATGATCGGCCTCGATCCGGACCTCGTCTGGCGCTGCCAGGACGGTGTCGCGTCCATCGACCGCCGGGCCCTCGATCGTTCCGGACGCTTCGAGACGGACGATCGCCCGCCCCTCGACAGCCTGCGCGCCCTCATTGCGGAGAGCGCCCTGCCCCTTGGCGAGGACCTGCCGCCCATGGCAGCGGGCCTGTTCGGCTATCTGGGCTACGACATGGTGCGCCAGATGGAACGTCTGCCGGAGCCGAACGCCGACGTCCTGAAGGTTCCCGACGCCATCTTGGTCCGCCCGACCGTGATGGTGGTGTTCGACGCGGTGAGGGACGAGATCTCCCTCATCACCCCCGTGCGTCCCAGGGACGGCGTGGCCGCGAAAGCAGCCTATGAAATGGCGACGGCGCGGCTCGAGGAGGTGAGCTTCGCGCTGGAACGTCCCCTTCCCTTCGAGACCCGGACCGACCCGAGCCGGATCGAGTTCGAGCCGCCGACGTCCAACACCACGCCGGAGGAGTTCGAGGGCATGGTGGCGAAGGCGAAGGAATACATCCGCGCCGGCGACATTTTCCAGGTGGTGCTGTCCCAGCGCTTCGACGCGCCCTTCCCCCTGCCCGCCTTCGCACTCTACCGGTCGCTCCGCCGGACCAACCCGGCGCCGTTCCTCTGCTATCTCGACTTCGAGGATTTCCAGATCGTCTGCTCCTCGCCGGAGATCCTGGTGCGGGTCCGCGACGGCAAGGTGACGATCAGGCCGATCGCCGGCACCCGCCCCCGCGGCGCGACAGCCGCCGAGGACCGCGCCAACGCGGAGAGCCTGCTCGCCGACCAGAAGGAGCGGGCCGAGCACCTGATGCTGCTCGATCTCGGCCGCAACGACGTGGGACGGGTCGCCGCCATGGGTACGGTCGAGGTGACGGATTCCTTCTTCCTGGAATACTACAGCCAGGTCATGCACATCGTGTCCAACGTGGAGGGCCGGCTCGACGAGAGCTTCGACGCCCTCGATGCGCTCGTGGCGGGCTTTCCGGCCGGCACGGTCTCAGGCGCCCCGAAGGTGCGGGCCATGCAGATCATCGACGAGCTGGAGAAGGACAAGCGCGGGCCCTATGCCGGCTGCATCGGCTATTTCGGCGCTAACGGCGAGATGGACACCTGCATCGTGCTGCGCACCGCCGTGGTGAAGGACGGGCGCATGGCCGTGCAGGCCGGAGCCGGCATCGTCTACGATTCCGATCCTGCCTCCGAGCAGCAGGAATGCATCAACAAGGCGAAGGCGCTCTTTCGCGCCGCGGAGGACGCGGTGCGTTTTGCCAGCCAGGCGAGGTTCGGACAGTGAGCGCCGCAATGCCTCGCTTGACCGGGCCGGCCGCATCGGCAAACGTTCCCGCACCATGACCCGCGTCCTCGTCATCGACAATTACGACAGCTTCACCTGGAACCTGGTGCATCTGCTCGGGCCCCTCGCGACCTCCGTGGAGGTCGTCCGCAACGACGCCGTCACCACCGACGAGGTTCTCGCCTCCCCGCCGGACGCCATCGTGCTCTCGCCCGGGCCCTGCACCCCGAACGAGGCCGGCATCTGCCTGGACCTCGTGAGGCGCGCCGCTCCCGAGATCCCCACCTTCGGCGTCTGCCTCGGCCTCCAGGCCATCGGTCAGGCCTTCGGCGGCACCGTCTCCCGTGCGCCCCTGCCCATGCACGGCAAGGTGTCGGACGTAGAGCATCAGGGTCAGGCCGTGTTCCGCGGCATCAACGGCCCCTTCAAGGCCACGCGCTACCATTCCCTCATCGTCGACCGCGAAACCTGCCCGACGGACCTCGTAGTCACGGCCGAGACCGCCGACGGGCTGATCATGGGCCTGTCCCACCGGACGCTGCCGATCCACGGGGTGCAGTTCCATCCGGAGAGCATCCTGTCCGAGCACGGCGCGACGATCATGCGCAATTTCTTCGAACTGGCCGCTGCCTGGAACGCCCGGCACGAGCCCACCCGCGCCAGCGCGGCTTCAGGACAGTAGGACCGATGGAATCGTTCAAATCATACCTCGCCAAGGTCGCCACGGGGGCGTCGCTGACACGGGAAGAGGCACGGGCAGCCTTCGACGACCTGCTCTCGGGCGAGGTCACGCCGGCTCAGGGCGGCGCCTTCCTCATGGCCCTGCGGGTTCGCGGCGAAGCCCTCGACGAGATCGTCGGCGCCGTCTCGGCTATGCGCGGACGCATGCTCACCGTGAAGGCGCCCGAAAAGGCCGTGGACATCGTCGGCACTGGGGGCGACCATTCCGGCAGCTACAACATCTCCACCCTCGCCTCGATCATCGTAGCCGGCTGCGGCGTGCCGGTCGCCAAGCACGGCAACCGGGCCGCATCCTCGAAATCGGGCACGGCGGACGTGCTTTCCTCCCTCGGGGTGAAGCTCGGCCTCGATCCTTCCGGCCTCGAGCGCTGCCTCAAGGACGTGGGTTTGTGCTTCATGTTCGCCCAGACGCACCACGCCGCCATGCGCCACGTGGCGCCAGTGCGCGTCGAGCTCGGCACACGGACTATCTTCAACCTGCTCGGCCCCCTGGCCAACCCGGCCGGCGTCACCCGCCAGCTTCTCGGCGTCTTTTCAGAGGCTTGGCTCGAACCCCTGACGCAGGTTCTGAAGGAGCTCGGCTCCAAGAAGATCTGGACCATCCACGGCTCCGACGGCCTGGACGAGATGACCACCACGGGCCCGACCTTCGTTGCTGCCCTCGAGAACGGCACCATCCGCCGTTTCACGGTGACACCGGACGAGGTCGGCCTCCCGACCTCGAAGCTGGAGGACCTGAAGGGCGGGGATCCGGCGCACAATGCCGCCCAGCTGCGCGCGGTTCTCGAAGGGGCGCATAACGCCTATCGGGACGTGGCCCTGCTCAATGCCGCGGCGGCCCTCGTGGTGGCCGACGAGGCGGCGAACCTGCGCGACGGACTCGACCGTGCCTCCCGCGCCCTCGACAGCGGCGCCGCGAAGGCGACGCTCGAGCACCTCGTCGCCGCAACCAATGCGTGAGGCCCGGGCATGAGCGACGTTCTCGCCCGCATCGAAGCCTACAAGCGCCGGGAGATCGAGGCCGCCAAGGCGGCCGTGCCCCAGGCGGAGCTGGAGCGGCGGGTCCGGTCCATGTCGCCCCCGCGCGGCTTCGCGGCCGCCATCGAGCGGCATCTGGCGGAAGGGCGCCCGGCGCTCATCGCCGAGATCAAGAAGGCAAGCCCCTCCAAGGGGCTGATCCGGGCCGACTTCGATCCTCCGGCGCTGGCCAGGGCCTATGCCGAAGGCGGCGCGACCTGCCTTTCCGTACTGACCGACGAGCCGTCGTTCCAGGGCCGGCCCGAGTACCTCGCCCAGGCCCGCGAGGCCTCCGGCCTGCCGGCCCTGCGCAAGGACTTCCTGTTCGAGCCCTACCAGGTCTACGAGGCCCGGGCCTGGGGTGCCGATTGCATCCTCGTCATCATGGCGAGCGTCACCGACGATCAGGCCCGCGCCCTGATCGCAACAGCGCACGGCCTCGGCATGGACGTGCTGGTCGAGGTGCACGACCGCGCCGAGATGGAGCGGGCCCTGCCGCTGGGCACCAGGCTCGTGGGCATCAACAACCGCAATCTGCGCACCTTCGACGTCTCGCTCGCCGTCAGCGAGGAGCTGGCGCCGCTCGTCCCGTCCGACCGCATCGTGGTCGGCGAGAGCGGGATCTTCACGCTATCCGACATCGAGCGCCTCACGCAGGTGAACATTCGCACCTTCCTGGTCGGTGAGAGCCTGATGCGGCAGGCCGACGTGACCGCCGCCACGCGGCGGCTCCTGTTCGGCGAGGCCGCATGAGCGGGCTGACGCATCTCGATGCCTCCGGCGCGGCCAACATGGTCGACGTCTCGGACAAGGACGTGTCCAGCCGCACCGCCATCGCCGAAGGATGCGTGGTCATGAACCCCGAGACGGTGGCGCTGATCCGCCAGGGCGACGCCAAGAAGGGCGACGTTCTCGGCACGGCACGTCTCGCCGGCATCATGGCCGCCAAGAAGACCCACGAGCTGATCCCCCTCTGCCATCCCCTCCTAATCTCGAAGGTGAAGGTGGATTGCGAACTCGACGATTCCCTTCCGGGCGTGCGCGTGACGGCGGAGGTGAAGGTTTCCGGCCAGACCGGCGTCGAGATGGAGGCACTCACCGCCGTTTCGGTCGCCTGCCTGACTGTCTACGACATGGTGAAGGCGGCCGATAAGGGCATGCGGATCGAGAACCTGCGTCTGCGCCACAAGAGCGGCGGCCGCTCCGGAACCTACGAGGCCCCATGAGCCTGATTTCCGTCGAGGAGGCCCTGCGCCGCGTCCTTGCCAGCGTCCCGGCGCCCACCGGGGCCGAGCCAGCGCCACTCGCCACATGCGCGGGGCGGACCCTCGCGGAAGATGTGGGCGCGCTGCGGAATCAGCCCCCCTTCCCGGCTTCCGCCATGGACGGCTACGCGGTGCGGGCGGCGGACATCGCCACGATTCCGGCGACGCTGGAGGTGATCGGCACGAGCGCCGCGGGCAGGCGCTTCCGGGGCCAGGTGGGTCCGGGTCAGGCGGTCAGGATCTTCACCGGCGCGCCGCTGCCCGACGGCGCCGATTCCGTCGTCATCCAGGAGAACACGACAACCTCCGACGCCCGGGTGATCGTGACCGAGGCTTCGGCCCCGTATCGGCACATCCGCCAGGCCGGCCTCGACTTCCGGGCGGGCGAGGTTCTGCTGCCCAAGGGCACGCGCCTCGACAGCCGCCATGTGGCCCTCGCAGCCGCCATGGGACACGGGGAGCTTCCCGTCCGTCGCAGGCCCCGAGTCGCGATCCTCGCCACCGGCGACGAGCTGGTTCGGGCGGGCGAGCCCGCAGGCCCTGATCAAATTACAGCTTCGAGCCTTCCCGCCACCACGCTGATGGTGGCGAAGGCCGGCGGCGAGGCCCTCGACCTGGGCATCGCTCGGGACACGCTTCAATCCCTCGACGAGCGGATCCAGGCCGCTCTGGATGCAAAGGCCGACATCCTCGTCACCTTGGGCGGGGCCTCCGTCGGCGAGCACGACCTCGTCCAGAAGGCCCTTGCCGCGAAGGGCATGGATCTCGGTTTCTGGCGGGTGGCGCTGCGGCCCGGCAAGCCTCTGATGCATGGACGGCTCGGCTCGACCCTGCTCCTGGGACTGCCGGGCAACCCCGTCTCGTCGCTCGTCTGCGCCATCCTCTTCCTGGTCCCGGCGGTCCGGGCGCTCTCGGGCGACCTGCATGCGGGAGACGACCCCACGGAGTCGGCGATCCTCGGGACGAATCTTCCCGCCAACGGGGACCGGCAGGACTACATGCGCGCGAGCCTTACTCCGAGCGATGTCCAGATTTCCGGTCCCGCAGGCGCCCAAACCCTGACGCTTCCCGTCGCAGTGCCGCATAAGGCGCAAGACTCCTCGATGCTCGGCATCGCTGCGCGCTCGGATGCACTGCTCGTCAGACCTCCGCATGCCCCCGAAGCAGCGGCTGGGGAAACCTGCCGCATCATCCGCTTCGACCGGTTCTGCTGAACGCGCCCGGTTATCGGCCGATCTCCCCGACCGCGTCTGCTACGAGCTTGCCACCCAGTGCACCGAAGGCGAGGCCGAACATCGCCTCGATCCCCCGCGCGAAGCGGGCATAGGCGCGTCGGGCGAAGCCGCTGGAAAACAGCGTTCCGTAGATGCCGTAGACGACCAGGGCGGACGCGAACCCGGCCGGCGCGAAGCCCAGCACCAGCGGCGCCGAAAGGCCAGAGCCGTAGAGGAAGGTGGCAACTGCGCTCCACATCAGCGCGGATTTCGGATTGGTGAGATTGACCAGGAGGCCGCGACGCCACGCGCTCAGCGGCGTCCAGTCGGCCCGGCTCGCCCGGAAGGCGGGATCGCCGCCGCGCCACGCGGCAATCAGTGCCTTGATCGACAGAAACAAGAGATAGCCGCCGCCTAGGAGCTTCATCACCGTCAGGAGCGAGGGATAGAGCGCGAGGAGCGCCGCCAGTCCGAACGCCGCCACCGTGACCCAGACGAAGATGGCCGTCGCGACGCCGAGCGCCAGAAAGAACGCTGCCCGGCGCCCCTGCCCGAGCGCAGCGCCCGCGACCGCCAGGAGGTTCGGGCCCGGGGAAATCTGCCCCAGCACAATGCCGGCAAGGGTGATAAGATAAATCTTGAGCATCGACGCCTCCGTGCGGCATTCAGGGCCCGAACGGTAAGGGCATGCGGCCGAAAAATAAATCGGCACGCCCCAGCTTGACCTTGCACTTGCGGAACACAGCAAGAACAGTTACCCTGTTCTCGCTTTGTTTCAGAATCGCTCCCGTGCGGAGCAGTAAGGGCCAGCCATGCTGACGCGCAAACAGCACGAATTGCTCCGCTTCATCCATGAGCGGCTGCGTGAGACTGGGATTCCACCATCCTTCGACGAAATGAAGGATGCCCTCGATCTCAAGTCCAAATCCGGCATCCACCGCCTCATCACAGCGCTCGAGGAGCGCGGCTTCATCCGCCGTCTGCCGAACCGCGCCCGGGCCCTCGAGGTTCTGCGCCTGCCGGAGACGGTTGGCGGCGCGGCGGCGCAGCGACGCTTCACCCCGAGCGTGGTCGAGGGCGGTCTTGCCGCCAAGGCCAAGACGCCGGCGCCCGCACCCGTCGAGGAGCGGAGCCGCGACGTGTCGATTCCGGTCATGGGCCGGATCGCGGCCGGTGTGCCGATCTCGGCTATCCAGAATCCCAGCCATTCCATCACCCTCTCCCACGACTTCCTGACCCAGGGCGAGCACTACGCCCTGGAGGTGCGGGGGGATTCGATGGTGGAAGCCGGCATCCTCGATGGCGACCTGGTGGTGATCCGCAAGCAGGACACCGCCAATACCGGCGACATCATCGTGGCGCTTATCGACGACGAGGAGGCGACCCTGAAGCGCTTCCGCCGCCGCGGCTCCTCCATCGCGCTCGAGGCCGCCAACCAAGCCTATGAGACCCGTGTTCTCGGGCCCGACCGGGTCAAGATCCAGGGCAAGCTGGTCAGTCTGGTTCGCCGCTACTGATCTCCTCGTCCGGGAAATCCTGTTCGGGGACGGGCCGCGCACGACGCGGCCCGTTCTCGTTTGCGGAGGCTGAGGCCTCCATCGTGCCCCGGCCCTGCCAGGGCACACTCTCGCTGCCCTTGCGCACGGAGCGGATTTCGATCTCCTCAGTCCCGAAGCGGATCGCCGTCGCGCCGCGTTCGGCGAGGGCCTGCCGGTCGAGCGCGAGCGCCGCGCCGCACGCGGCCGGCGCCTTGAGGCGGGCGATCACCACCGCCGCACGTCGGCAATCCTCCTCGAAGGCTGACAGATCCTGCACGAAGGCGACCGATCGCCCTGCCCGGCTCTCGACGACGCAACCGGTTCGGTCGCAACGGGCGTCGCGCCTCAACGACGCGTCATCCGGCGACCTTCCATCCCCGTCCGCCCGCAGCCATTGCTCCGTCACGAAAGCAGAAGGCCTGCCCACGACGGACAGCTTTCCGCCCGCGTTGCGGATTGCCGCACCGGTTCCCTCGCGATCGATATAAACGTCGAAGCGGTCGGGGGCGGCCGCGAGGGCGACGCCGATCCCGGCCGGCAGGAGCGCGAACCATCGGAGGCCCGAGGCAGGCAACGCGAGCACCAGCAGCGCGAGGCTCAGAAGGCAGAGCGCTCCGACGCCGAGCGCCGGCACGACGAGGGTGGAGCCGCCGATGCCGTCGACCCAGACGGAGACCTCGAGCACCCGCGCCACTGCCCATCCCATCAGCTGCCAGACGGGTCGGTCGAGGCCGAAAGGATAGGCCAGCACCCCGAGCACGGCGGAGGGCATGACCACGAGGGAGACGAGCGGCAGGGCGAGCGCGTTGCCGATCAGGCCGTAGGGATTGAGGGTCTGGAAGTGGTAGGCGGCGAAGGGCGCCGTCGCGAGGCTCGCCACCAGGGTCGTGGCGATCAGGCCCGTAACCGCATGGAAGATCCAGCGCACGGTCCGGTCGACGGGCGTCTCCGGCCGGCCCTCGAAGCTCTTCCACTGCAGGAGCGGCACGAGGCCCATCATGGCCGCGACCGCCCCGAAGGACATCTGGAAGCTGGGGCCGAGCAGCGCCTCCGGCTCGAATGCGAGCACGATCAGGGCCGCGATGGAAAGGTTGCGGATGCTGAGCGCGGGACGGTCGGCCAGCACCGCCCCGAACATGACCAGGGTCATCACGAGGGAGCGCACGGTGGCCACGTCCGAGCCCGAGAACACGCAGTAGACCGTGGCTCCGGCCATTGCCGCCGCCGCGGCGATCTTCTTCACCGGCCGGAGCAGCGCGAGTCGGGGCGAGAGCGCCAGGAGCGCCCTCGCGAGCCAGAAGAAGGTGCCGGCCGCCAGCACCATGTGGAGGCCCGAGATCGACACGATGTGGAAGATCCCGGCCCCGCGCAGGACGTCGTTCGTCTCCTCGGGTATGAGGCCCCGCTTTCCGGTCACCAGCGCCGCCCCCACGCCGCCGGCCGCGCCGCCGATGGCGGAGGCGATGCGCTGCGTCAGGGCATTGCGTGCCTCGTCGATCCAGGCTGCCACTGCGAGCGGCCATGGCGGTGCCCCAGGCGGATCGAGACGCTTCATGGCCCCCGTGAACGAGCCCACGCCGCCGATCCCCTTGTAATAGGCATCGCGGGCGAAATCGTAGCCGCCGGGCCAGGCCGGCTCCGGCGGCGGCAGGAGGCGCGCGGTCCCGCCGATGAACTGGCCCGCGGCCAAACCGTCGCCGTTGCGGACAGAGACCCGCACCAGATGCGGGCGCTCCGCCTCCGCCACGCCCTCGATGCCTGAAACGCGCACCAGGAGCCGCTTTCCTCCCTCCCGGTCCTCGACGGTCTCGACGAAACCGGTAAGCGCCGCGATGGTCGTCCGCTGCAGCACGGGCGCGGCGACGTTCCTGGCGCGGATTGCTCCTGCGGTGAATCCGGCGAAGAGTGCCGAAAGCCCGATCATGACGGCGAGGGCCGCCGGGCGTCGGCGCGACAGGATGGCCGTGGCAATACACAGGGAGAGTGCTGTGAGGGGGGCCCAGAGCGCCGGCTCCTCTGCTTGGAAGAACAGGATGATGCCAATGCCGAAGCAGACCGGAATCCAAGGAAAAAGACGGCGCTGCTCCACCTCGCACACGAGGCTCCGCCGCAGCCAGTCCCGTCCCTCCGCGAGGCGCCAATCGGCCGACGCGGGGGCGATCCACGGCAGCACGGCGGCCCGCGCGATGACGCGCGGCATCCGGCGGCGTTCTCCCCTGTCGTGTTCGGCCATTCGTTCGGCTTAACGCTTGTGCCTTTGCATGTTAGACGAGCGCGCGCCGCGGCCAAATCAGCCTGTGGATGAGTCGCCGTCCGTGGGTTTGATGCCCACGCGAGTTTCCGCACCGTTAAGGTTCCCCGACCCATGACCGTAGTCACCCGTTTCGCCCCCTCGCCCACCGGCTTCCTGCATATCGGCGGAGGACGCACGGCCCTGTTCAATTGGCTCTATGCGAAGCGCCACGGCGGCAAGATGCTGCTGCGCATCGAGGACACGGACCGGGAACGCTCGACGGAGGCCGCCATCCAGGCGATCCTCGACGGCCTGAAATGGCTCGGCCTCGATTGGGACGGCGACGTGGTCTACCAATTCTCTCGCGCCGCCCGCCACCGGGAGGTGGCCGAGTCCCTCCTGGCCTCCGGCCGCGCCTATTACTGCTATGCCAGCCAGCAGGAGCTGGAGGAGATGCGCGAGACGGCCCGCCGCGAGGGCCGCCCCCTGCGCTATGACGGCCGCTGGCGCGACCGCGATCCGTCCGAAGCACCGAAGGACGTGAAGCCCGTCATCCGCCTGAAGGCGCCCACCGAGGGCGAGACCGTGGTGGAGGACGAGGTGCAGGGCCGCGTCGTCTGGCAGAACAAGGACCTGGACGATCTCGTCCTGCTGCGTTCCGACGGCACGCCCACCTACATGCTAGCGGTGGTGGTGGACGACCACGACATGGGCATCACCCACGTCATCCGCGGCGACGACCACCTGACCAACGCGGCGCGCCAGACGCAGATCTATCAGGCGCTCGGCTGGGACGTGCCGAAGATGGCCCATATCCCGCTCATCCACGGGCCGGATGGCGCCAAGCTCTCGAAGCGCCATGGCGCCCTCGGCGTCGAGGCCTATCGCAGCATGGGCTATCTGCCCGAGGCCCTGCGGAATTACCTGGTGCGCCTCGGCTGGAGCCACGGCGACCAGGAGATCTTCACCACCCAGGAGATGATCGACGCCTTCGATCTCTCCAGTATCGGCCGCTCGCCCGCCCGGTTCGACTTCGCCAAGCTCGAGAACCTCAACGGCCACTACATGCGCCAGGCGGATGACGAGCGACTGGTCCAGGCCCTAGAGGACCTGCTGCCGGAACTCGAGCACGACGAGCACCATCTCGGCCGCACCTTCACGCCCGCCCTGCGGCAGAAGCTGGTCGCAGCGATGCCGGGCCTGAAGGAGCGCGCCAAGACTCTCGTTGAGCTCCTCGACAGCGCCTATTACCTCTACGCCAAGCGCCCGTTGCGCCTGGACGAGAAGGCCGCCGGCCTGCTCTCCGACGGGCGGGGCCGGCTGACCGGGATCGTCGAGAAGCTGGAGGCGGTCTCCGACTGGTCGGCGGCGAGCGTGGAGGCGGTGGTGCGCGAGCATGCGGAAGCCGTCGGCGCCAAGCTCGGCCAGGTGGCGCAGCCGCTCCGGGCCGCGCTTACCGGGCGTGCGACCTCCCCGGGTCTGTTCGACGTCATGGCCGTGCTCGGTAAGGACGAAACGCTGTTGCGGCTCAGGGATCAATTGAAGGATGCGCCCGCTGCATAGCGGGCGAACATCGTCTTTAGACGTGCTTGCCCCCTCGGTACGGATAAGCTACCGAGGGCCGCATCCTACCTACCGACCGGCATAATTCGGTTCGGCAGTCCGGCCTGGAGACCTTCTCCGAAACCCATGGCTGCTCTAGGTTATGCCCGGCCTCTTTTTGAAAGGGCGAAGACGCATGAGTTCTACCTCCACGCTCAACGTTGACGGTAAGTCGGTGGAACTGGCTGTCAAGGAAGGCACCATCGGTCCGAGCGTCGTCGACATTTCGAAGCTCTATGCTCAGACCGGGCTGTTCACCTACGATCCCGGCTTCACCTCGACGGCAGCCTGCGAGTCGAAGATCACCTACATCGACGGTGACAAGGGCATCCTGCTCTACCGCGGCTATCCCATTGAGCAGCTCGCCGAGCACGGCGACTTCCTCGAGACCTGCTACCTGCTGCTCTACGGAGAGCTGCCGACCGCCGCTCAGAAGGCCGATTTCGACTACCGCGTCACGCGCCACACCATGGTGCACGACCAGATGAACCGGTTCTTCACCGGCTTCCGCCGCGATGCCCACCCCATGGCCGTCATGGTCGGCTGCGTCGGAGCGCTCTCGGCCTTCTATCACGACTCGACCGACATCTCGGATCCGCACCAGCGCATGGTCGCCTCCATGCGCATGATCGCCAAGATGCCGACGCTCGCCGCCATGGCCTACAAGTACTCCATCGGCCAGCCCTTCGTGTATCCGCAGAACGACTTGGACTACACGTCCAACTTCCTGCGCATGTGCTTCGCGGTCCCGGCTGAGGAATACAAGGTCAACCCGGTGCTCGCGCGCGCCCTCGACCGCATCTTCATTCTACACGCCGACCACGAGCAGAACGCTTCGACCTCGACGGTGCGCCTCGCCGGTTCCTCGGGCGCCAACCCCTTCGCCTGCATTGCGGCCGGCATTGCCTGCCTCTGGGGCCCCGCCCACGGCGGCGCCAACGAGGCTGCGCTCAAGATGCTGGAGGAGATCGGCACGCCGGACCGGATTCCGGAGTACATCGCCAAGGCCAAGGACAAGAACGATCCGTTCCGTCTGATGGGCTTCGGTCACCGGGTCTACAAGAACTACGACCCGCGCGCCCGCATCATGCAGAAGACCACCCACGAGGTGCTCAACGAGCTCGGCATCAAGGACGACCCGCTGCTCGATGTCGCCATCGAGCTTGAGCAGATCGCCCTGAAGGACGAATACTTCATCGAGAAGAAGCTCTATCCGAACATTGACTTCTACTCGGGCATCACCCTGAAGGCGATGGGCTTCCCGACCTCCATGTTCACGGTGCTGTTCGCGCTGGCCCGCACGGTCGGCTGGATCGCCCAGTGGAGCGAGATGATCGAGGACCCGTCCCAGCGCATCGGGCGCCCGCGCCAGCTCTACACCGGCTCGCCCAAGCGCGAATACGTGACGCTCGCCCAGCGTGGGTGAGTGCAGCGGATATGAAAGAGATCAGGGGCCGAAAGGCCCCTTTATCTTTGGTGCGAACAGGGATCGAAGCCCAGGTGTTTATGGGTTCCGGGCTCTCGCTTCGCCCGCCCCGGAATGACGGGCGGATGCGAGCACCTCTTCCACGATCCTCGCCGCGCGCTCGCTCGGCGCCTCATCGCCGATCCGCATCAGTTCGTCCATGCGCCGGAAGGCCTCGACCTGGCGGCGGCGCTCGGGGGTGTCGGAGAACAGCGGCAGGAGCGCATCGGCGAGCTTTTCGGGGGTGCAGTCCCACTGGATCAGCTCCGGGATCACGTTCTCGCCGAGCACCAGGTTGGTGAGCACGATGGAGGGCGCCTTGATGAGGTATTTCAGCACCTCCTCGATCTTCGACACCCGATAAGCGACGACCATCGGCACGCCGGAGAGGCCCAGCTCCAGGGTCACGGTGCCGGAGGCGGCGAGCGCCGCATCGGCGGAACGGAACGCCGCCCATTTGGCCGCCTCGCCCTCGACAATGCGGGGCTTCAAGCTCCAGGTCTCGGCGCGGACCCTGATCTCCTCCGCGAGATGCGGGACCGCCGGGACCGTCACCTCGAACGGGCGCGGCGAGCGGTCCATCAGCAGGGCGAGCGCCGCGCCGAACGGCTCCATGAGCCGGCCGACCTCGGACCGACGGCTGCCCGGCAGGACGAGGAGCTTCAACGGCGCCCTCTCCATCTCGCCGCGCTCGCCGGCCTTCGGCCTGATCTCGGCGAGCCGCTCGATGAGCGGGTGGCCCACATAGGTCGTCGGCGGCCCGCCGAGGCGCCGATGCGCCTCCGGCTCGAACGGCAGCAGCGCCAGGAGATGGTCGACATAGGCGCGCATCTTCAGTGCGCGGCCGGGCCGCCAGGCCCAGACGGATGGACTGACGTAGTCGACGATGGGGATCTGCGGCGCGCGGGCGCGCACCGCCTTGGCGACCCGGTGCGTGAAGTCCGGGCTGTCGACGATCACGAGCATGTCGGGTTTGGCGGCCACCACCGCGTCGGCCGTGAGTCGTATGCGCTTCAGGATCGCCGGCAGGCGGGCGATGACGGCGGAGAAGCCCATCACGGCGATGTCTTCCAGGGGAAAGAGGCTCTCCAGCCCCTCGCGGGCCATGGCGTGGCCGCCGACGCCGCCGAACCGCAGCCGATCTGCGCCGAGCCGCACCTTCAAGGCACGCATGAGCTTGGCGCCGAGCTGATCGCCCGATTCCTCGCCCGACACGATCCAGATTGTCAGCGGCTTCGTCTCAGGCAACGGGCTTCTCCATCCAGGGCAGATCGACTGCCACGAGAAAGAGGCCGTGACGGTCGGCGATGCGGAGCGTTTCCTCCTGCTCCAGCACGAAGGTCGAGCCGGCGCCGATGGCGATGCCCGACAGGCCGGCCCGGGCGGCTTCGCGAACCGTGTTGGGACCGATGGTCGGCATGTCGACCCGCAGGTCCTGGCCTCTCTTGGCGGCCTTGATGAGCACCCCGCCCTCCTCCCTGCGGCGGAGCCCGAACCAGCTCTGGCGCAGCCACGTGACCCGGCGCAGCATCCGGTCGGTCCCCTCCGGCCCCTCGATGGCGAGCACGTGCTCCCGGGCGACGACCGCCGCCTGTCCGATATCGAAGGCCGACAGGGAGTTGAGGAGATCGAGCCCGACGGTGATCGCACGGGCATCGGCCTCGCCGGGCGCGAGCGTGCCGCGCAGGCTCGCGGGAGCGACGAGGCTCGGGGCGAGTTCATGGGCGCCGACGACCCGGTGCCCGCGCTCCTCCAGCAGCATCACGGCACCGCGCAGAACCTGATCGTCGCCCCGGGCGATGACCTCCATCACCTCCTGACGATTGCGCAGCAGCGAATAGGCCCCGAGAAGCGCCGAGAAACCCGGGCGGCGCACGGCGCCGACCAGGGACACGGCCCTCGGCCGCCAGCCGTCGAGAACCGACATGATCGTCTTCAGGTCGAGGAGGTCGGCGCTCGCATCGGCCTGCCGGCGAAGTTCCGGCGCGGCGAAGCCCCGGAACGCGAGAACGCGGTAATCCTGCCCCGTCCGCTCGAGATGCCTCACGAGTTGGATGGGGAGCTGCCCCGACCCGGCGAGAATCGCGATCGGGCCTTCCGGGTTCATCAGGACGAACCGACCGGGTCCCGGGGCGTACAGATCGAGCGGTCCTTGCCGTCCCGGATGAAGTCGAGGATCTCGTGCACGAAGGGATGGCTGGAGAACTCCTCCGCCACGTCCTCGACCCGCTCGGCCAACGTGCCCTCGTCTGCGAAGAGGAGGCGATAGGCGCGGCGGATGTCGTGGATCTGCTCGCGGGTGAAACCGCGGCGGCGCAGGCCAATGATGTTGAGACCGGCGAGATGAGCGCGATTGCCCATGGCCATGCCATAGGGGATGAGGTCGTTCTCGAGCCCGGACATCCCACCGACGAAGGCGTGGGAGCCGACGCGGGCGAACTGGATGACGGCCGAGCCGCCGCCGAAGATCACGTAGTCGCCGACCGTCACGTGGCCGGCCAGCATCACGTTGTTCGAGAGGATACAGTCGTTGCCCACCCTGGTGTCGTGGCCGACGTGGGAGTTGGCCAGGAAAGCGCAGCGGTCGCCGATGACGGTCTTCATGCCGCCGCCCTCAGTGCCGGGATTGATGGTCACGCCCTCGCGGATCATGCAATCGGCCCCGATGCTGAGGGTCGAGGGCTCGCCCCGATATTTCAGATCCTGCGGGATGTGCCCGATGGACGCGAACGGGAAGATCCGCGTGCGCGGGCCGATGGTGGTGCGGCCGGCAAGGGCCACATGGCTGATGAGATGGCAGCCGTCGCCGAGTTCGACCTCGGGCCCCACCGTGCAGAACGGGCCGATCCGAACCCCCTCGCCGATCTTGGCGCCGTCCTCGATGACGGCGGTCGGGTGGATGAATGTTTCCATCACTCGAGCACCAGCATGGCGCTGACCTCGGCCTCGCAAACGAGGTTGCCGTCGACCTTGGCCTCGCCCTTGTACCACCACATGTTGCGGCGGTTGTTCAGCTTGCGCATGTGGAACTCCACCCTGTCGCCAGGCTCCACCGGCTTGCGGAACTTCACCTTGTCGATGGTCATGAAGAAGACCTGCTTCGGCTTGGCCTGCTGCGCGATCTTCGACGCCACGCAGATGGCCCCGGCGGTCTGTGCCATGCCTTCGATCAGGAACACGCCCGGAAAGATCGGCCGCGAGGGGAAATGGCCCGTGAACTGGGGCTCGTTGAACGTCACGTTCTTGATGCCGATGCAGGAATTGTCGCCGTCGATCTCGACGATCTTGTCCACCAGCAGGAAGGGATAGCGGTGGGGCAGCAGATCCAGAATCTGCATGATATCGGCGGTTTGAAGCGTAGTTGGCGCTTCGGACATGACGTTTAACTCCGGGTGCTGCTTGGCGTCTTGTTACGAAGACAAACCGTCGTCTTTGGCGGAATCGCTGGAATCGCCCTGCGATGCAAGCTTTTTCAGGGCGTGGATCTCGCGGAACCATTCCCGCATGGGCCGGGCCGGAATGCCGCCCCACCGGGCGCCTGCCGGCACGTCCCCGTTCACGCCGCTGGTCGCGGCGATCTGGGCCCCCATGCCGATCCGCACGTGGCCCTTGACGGCAACTTGGCCGCCGATCGCCACGAAGTCCTCGATGGTGGTGGATCCCGCGATCCCGACCTGGGCCACGATCACGCAATGGCGTCCGATGACCACGTTGTGGGCGATCTGAACGAGGTTGTCGATCTTCGTTCCCTCACCGATCACCGTATCGCGGCTCGCACCCCGGTCCACCGTGGTGTTGGCGCCGATCTCCACGTCGTCTTGGATGATCACGCGCCCCACCTGCGGCACCTTGAGGTGGCCTTGCGGTCCCATGGCGAAGCCGAACCCGTCCTGGCCGATGCGCACGCCCGGGTGCAGGATGACCCGGTTGCCGATGAAGGCGTGGGACACGCTCACGTGCGGCGCGATGGAGCAGTCTCGCCCGATCTTCACCTTGGGACCGATGACCGAGTGGGCGCCGATGAGGGTCCCGGAGCCGATCTCCGCGTGCGGGCCGATGACGGCCCCCGGATCGACCCGGACGCCGTGCTCCAGGCGCGCCAGGGGATGCACGAAGGATCCGGGCGAGATGCCGGTTGCCTCGAAGGATGATTCCGGCCGCATGGCCGACGGGAACAGCAGGGCCAAGACCTGGGCGAAGACCCGGTAGGCCTGCGGCGTCACGAGGGCGACCGTGTGGGCAGGCACCTTGGCGGCGAAGCGCGGCGTGACGAGGCAGGCTGCGGCGCGGGTCGCGGACAGGGCCGGGACGTAGGCGGCATTATCCATATAGGCGAGCTCGTGCGGACCGGCGCTCTCCAGCGGCGCGACGCCATGAAGCAAAAACTCCCCGTCGGCACCGTCGGGGAGCGTTGCGTTCGCCATCTCCGCAACCCGACGCAGGGTAAGCGTCTGGCTCTGCGGAAAGAAAGTCGATTCTGTCATGCAGCAAGAGCGAGGGCGCCGTGAAGGCGCCCTCTCCTGTTAGAAGCGCGTACCGCCCGAGAAGCGGAAGGCTTGGGTGCGGTCTTCGCCGACCCGCACGCCATTCGGCAGTAGCCTGCCTTCCTCCTTCGAGAGGGCGAAGGCGTAGTCGAAGCGGATCGGACCGAGCGGCGAGTTCCACAGCAGAGAGGCGCCCACCGAGGAGCGGATCTTCTTGCTGTCGAGAACCTCGATGCAGTTCTGCGGAACGTCCGGATTCTGCTGGCAGGTGCCGTCGAGCGGATCCAGGATGCTGCCGGTGCCCAGGTTGAACGACGTCGGTCCTTCGTAGCCGAACAGCGTACCGGCATCGGCGAACACGGCGCCCTTCAGGCCGAGATCCCGCGGCAGACCGAAGATCGGGAACTGCACCTCGAGCGTGCCGCCGAAATAGGTGGTGCCGCCGACCGCGTTGGCGCGGGAATCGAGGCTCGAGATGTCGCGCGGGCCGATGCCGTTGGTGGCGAAGCCGCGGACCAGCGACGGACCCATGAAGAAGTGGTCGACGATGCGCAGGTCGCCGCCCTGTCCGATGTCGCTGTTGTTGTTGCCCAGGCCCCTGATGTGGCCGCCCTGGACACGGGCGATACCGACGATGTCCTCGAACAGTTCGTGGTAATAACGGGCGTCGCCGGTGACGCGGAAGTAGCGCGAGTCGCCGCCGAGACCGGCGAAGTCGGTCTTGGCCTCCGCATAGAAGCCGTTGCGCGGATCCTTCACGTTGTCGAGGGTGTTGTAGTTGAAGGTCAGGCCCGCGAGCGACGTCAGGGTCTTGCCCTGCGATTCCTTGATCGCGAGCGAGGCCTCGCCGTTGCCTTCGCAGAAGAAGCGGGACGGAACCTCGCCCGGAGCACCGGTCGCCGTACCGCCACCCACGAGCCGCGTATACCCAGGCAGCGGAACCGAGCAGTCGTTATAGGGCTGCTTATAGTCGTTCGGGATCTCCAGATCCTGCTGGTACAGGGAGTAACGCAGCGTCAGCGTAAACTCTTCCGTGAACGGCAGGCCGAGGCGGAGCTGACCGCCGGTCACCCGGTTCTCATAGCGCGAGTATTTGGTCTGGTCGCTGAACTTCGAGAACAGGTCGATGCCGGCCGACATCCGATAGCCGAGGAAGTACGGCTCCGTGAAGGAGAAGTCGACGCCGTTCGTGCGCTCGCCGAGCTGGCCGGCCAAGCGGACGAACTGGCCACGGCCGAGGAAGTTCGACTCGCTGACCGCCACCTCGCCGATGAAGCCGTCGGCGGTCGAGTAGCCGCCGGAGATGGAGAACGCGCCGGTGGACTGATCCTCCACGTCCACGTTCACGACGACGCGGTCGGGGGCCGAGCCGGGCTCGTTCGAGATGCGGACCCGCTTGAAGTAGCCGAGGTTGTTGAGGCGGCGCTCGGCGCGGTCGATGAGCACCTTGTTGTAGGCGTCGCCCTCGCCGAGGTCGAACTCGCGGCGGATCACGTAATCGCGGGTGCGGCTGTTGCCGCGGACGTTGATGCGCTCGATGTAGACGCGCGGCCCCTCCTCGATCACGTAGGAGAGATTGATCGTCTGGGTTGCCGGGTCACGGGTGCCCACGGGACGGACCTGCGCGAAGGCATAGCCCCGGCGAGCCACATTCGTGGTGATGTCCTGAAGGCTCCGCTCGACCGCGGTCGCGTTGTAGACGGAACCTGCGGACGTGGAGAGAGCCCCGCTCACCGACTCGGAGGTGATCTCGGGAATGCGGGAATCGACGCTGACATTGCCGATGCGGTACTGCGGACCCTCGTCGACCGCGATGGTCACGATGTAGCCGCCGCTGTTGGGGTCAAACGTGACATCGCTGGAGACCACCCGGAAGTCCGCGTAGCCGTTCTTGAGGTAGTAGCGGCGGATCAGCTCGAGGTCGTTGGCGATGCGGTCCGGGTCATAGACGTCGGACGTCTTGAGGAAGCTCAGGAGATTCATCTCCGTCGTCGTCATGATGCCGCGCAGGCGGCTCGAAGAGATCTGGTTGTTGCCGACGAAGCGGATCTCCTTCACGCCGGTCTTGTCGCCCTCGACGATGGTGTAGACCACGTCGACAGTACCATTGGGGAGGTCGACGACGCGGGGCGTCACCTGAGCGAGGCCGCGGCCCGAGCGGCGGTAGACCTCGAGAATGCGCTGCACGTCCGCATCGACGGTCGCCTGGTTGTAGGGACCGCGGGCCCTGAGCTGGAGCTCGCCCTCGATGATCGCCTTGTCGACCCGCTTGTTGCCCTCGATGACGACCCGGTTAATGACCGGCCCCTGGGCCACGGCTGCCCGGCGATTCCCCTGCTGCGCGAACGCGGTATCGGCTGCGGTGATTCCGGCCATCAGCGCGCTCATTGCGATAACAGCGGTTGCGGCCGGTTTTTTCCGGCGTGGCGTGGTCGTCGACATCATCAACTGGCCCGTCTCTTTATCTTTGTCCATCGCGGGTTTCCCCGCCGGCTGGGAATACGTGCCCCAACCTTATCGGTGCGGATCCGCTTGTACAAACTTTCGCCGCCATTGCAAACGGCGCTTTCCCCAACACAGTAGCATTTTTAACGGGCGTGGCGTCCGTGTCACGTTCCCTTGGCCATAAAACTGGTGCCAAGGTGAACAAGATCATTCCAGGTGGCAAAAAGCATAAGCATTGCAACGATTGCAAAGCCTATCCGGAAGCCGATTTCCTGGGCGCGGTCGCTCAGGGGCCGGCCCCGGACGGCCTCAATGGCGTAGAAGAGCAGGTGCCCGCCATCCAGCAGCGGAATGGGGAAAAGGTTAATGAGGCCAATCGAGACGGACATGAACCCGATCAGGCTGACCAGGCTGTAGACGCCGCCCACGTCGAATGCCGTACCGGAAGCACGGGCGATTCCGATCGGCCCGGCAAGCTGGTCGGCCGATTCCCATCCCATGACGAGCCTGCGCAGGAAGTTGAGGGTCCTCTCGACTAGGTTCCAGGTCTCGACGGCCCCTGCCTTCAGGGCTCCCCAGAGCGTATATGAGACGCGTTTGATGGCGCTCGGGTCCTTGGACGCCTCGACCCCGAGGAGGCCGATGCGCTGTTTGCCGAACGGCGTCGTGCGCTCGACGAAGTTGGGGACGGCGCTCAGGGTCACCGCCTGCCCGCCCCTGTCCACCGTAAAAGTCAAGCTCTCGCCGGCGCTGGAGCTGACGAGAAGCTGCATGTCCGCGAAGGTTTCGATGGGCCGGCCGTCGATGGCCACGATCAGGTCCTTGGGCATGAAGCCGGCCCTCTCGGCCGCGCTCCCGGGCTGGACCACCTCGATCCTAGGCTCGAGAACCTGACGGCCGCTGAAATAGTTGAAGCCGGCGAAGATCGCGATGGCCAGGATGAAGTTCGCAATCGGCCCGGCCGCCACGATGGCGGCCCGCTTGGCGACATTCTGGTGGGGAAAACTCACGGCCCGCTCAGCAGCCGACATATGGCCGAGTTGGCCCTGGTCCGGAACGCTGGCCGCGTTGAGGTCACCGACGAACTTCACGTAGCCGCCGAGGGGAATCGCGGAGATCTTCCAGCGGGTCCCGTGACGGTCGGTCCAGCCGAGCAGTTCCGGCCCGAAGCCGACCGAGAACGCGGTCACGCCGACCCCGCAGCGGCGCCCGACCCAGAAATGGCCGAACTCGTGCACGAAGACTACCACCGAGAGCACCACCACGAAGGAGAGCAGGGTCAGGAAGAGCGAGCCCGTGGCACCGCTGATCGTTGCTAGCCAATCCATTATCGTCCCTTTCGCGCTCCGCGGAGCTGGGTTGATTCAGTACAGGCCGGGATCACCTGCCGTGCCGCGTCTCGTGCCTCCTCGTCGATGGCAAGAGCCTCCGAGACCGTCGAAGGAGCCGCGATACTCCTTCGCGAAAACGTTGAGCACACCCCCTCAACATACTCGGATATCGCGTAAAATCCTATTCGCCCGGCCATGAAGGCCTCCACGGCGATCTCGTTGGCCGCATTGAGCACGATGGGCATTGCTCCACCGGCCCGAAGGGCAGCCTTGGCAAGGGAAAGGCACGGGAAGCGCGCCTCGTCCGGCCGCTCGAAGGTTAAACGTCCAATCGCGGCAAGATCGAGACGCGGCAGGTCCATGGGCAGCCGCTCACGATGCCGCAGGGCATTGGCGATAGGCACCTTCATGTCCGGCAGGGCGAGGCCTGCCGTCACCGCCCCGTCGCTCCACTGCACGAGGCCATGAACGATGGATTCCGGATGGACGAGCACGTCCAGGCGCTCGGCCTCCAGTCCGAAAAGGTGGTGCGCCTCGATCAGCTCGAGCCCTTTGTTCATCAGAGTGGCCGAGTCGATGTTGATCTTGCTTCCCATGGACCAGACCGGGTGGGCTGCGGCCTCCTCGGGGCTGGCACGGGCGATGCGCTCCCGGGGCCAGGTGCGGAACGGTCCGCCCGAGGCCGTGATGATCGCCGTCTCCACGTCCCCCATACGCCCGGCCGCGAGCGCCTGGTCGAGGGCGTTGTGCTCGGAATCCACCGGCATGATCTCGACGCCGAGGCGCCGGGCATCGGCCACGAAGGCAGCGCCCGCGCAGACGAGGCTCTCCTTGTTGGCGAGGGCGAGCCGCCGCCCGGGTTTCAGGGCCGCATGGGTCGGTCGCAGGCCTGCGGTGCCGCTGATGGCGGCCAGCACCACGTCCACATCGCGCTCGGCGGCCTCGATGACGGCCGCGCTGCCTGCCCCGCTTGCGATTCCCGATCCGGCGAGGGCGTCCTTCAGGTCGGCGCCGCCGCGCTCGTCGGCGAGGGCGGCGAACCGTGCCCCGAGCCTGCGCGCCACATCCGCCAGGGCGGCGGCATCGCGCCCGCCGACGACGGACTCGATCCGGAACTCGTCCCGGTGGGCCAGAACGACCTCCGCCGTCGAGCGCCCGATGGATCCCGTCGCCCCGAGAATGGTGAGAGAACGCGCCATGAAGCTATGCTGCCAGCCAGATGATCAGGAGGACGAGCCCCAACAGGAGGGACACCGCCCAGAACCCGTCGAGGCGGTCCATCACGCCGCCGTGCCCGGGTATGAGATGGCTCGAATCCTTGATATCGCAATGCCGCTTGAGGGCGGATTCCCCGAGATCCCCCAACTGGCTCGCGACAGACGCGATCGCCGACAGGATGAGTGTGTTCCGGAGGCTGAACGGCGGCATCAGGCCGAGGCGCTGGGAGGACCACGCGACCAGGAGCCCCGCGAGGCTGCCGGCCACGAGGCCGCCGGCGAAGCCCGACCAGGTCTTCTTGGGGCTCACGGCCGGCCAGAGCTTCGGCCCGCCGAAGGTCCGTCCGGTGAAGTAGGCGGCGATATCCGTCGCCCAGACGACCGCGAACATCCAGAGCAGGCCGACGAGGCCGAGGTTCGGATGCTCGCGCACGATGGGCGGCACGAGGACGATGACGACCGCATAGAGAAAGCCGGAGGCGGCCCAGAGCTTCCCGGCGGTGCTCCGCGCCAGCAGCGTTCCGGCGAGGAGAAACACGAGCCCTGCCAGGGCCGACAGGCCGAATCCACCTTCGAACAGGGGGAGGGCCGTCAAGGCAGCGAGGCCGATCCCGAAGACCGCCTGGACCGGCCGCTGGGGCTGGACCCTGGTCATGTTGGTCCACTCGACCATCATGGCGATGCCGGCGGCGAGCCAGAAGAAGGCGAAGGCCCAGCCTCCCAGATAGGCCGCCACGAGAGCCACGGGAATCAGGACGATCGCGGAGGCGACCCTGGTGGTCAGCTCCTTCGACGGGCCTCGTTTCGTGGCATTGGGCAGGGAAGAGCCCTCACCGGCCGACATGGGTCACCCTGCCCGGGCGCTGAGGCCGCCGAACCGGCGTTCCCGCTTGCCGTATTCGTCGAGGGCGGCCCGGAAGGTCGCGGCGTCGAAATCGGGCCAGAAATCGGGGATGAAGACGAACTCGGAATAGGCCGTCTGCCAGGTGAGGAAGTTGGAAATCCGCTGCTCCCCCGAGGTTCGTATCACGAGGTCCGGATCGGGGATGCCGTGGGTGTCGAGGGCGGCCTCGACCGTCTCCATGTCGATTGCGTCCGGATCGAGGGTGCCCTCCTTGACCCGCCGTGCCAGGGAGCGCATGGCCTGCACGATTTCCTGCCGACCGCCGTAGTTGAAGGCGATCACCAGGGTCAGCCCCGTATTCGAGCGGGTCAGCTGCTCGGCCTCGTCGAGGAGCATGCGGATGTCCGGCGACAGCCCCTGGCGCTCGCCGATGATCCGGACCCGGATGTTGGCGGCGTGCAGCTCGGCGAGGTCGTGGCGCACGAAGCGCTTGAGCAGCCCCATGAGGTCCGAGACCTCCTGCGCCGGTCGGCGCCAGTTCTCGGACGAGAAGCTGTAGACCGTGAGGTAGCGAATCCCGAACTCGGCGGCGGCCCGCACGGCCCGGCGGATCGCCTCGACCCCGCGGCGGTGGCCCTCCAGCCGGGGAAGCCCCCGCTGTGCGGCCCAGCGGCCGTTGCCATCCATGATGATGGCCACATGGGCCGGCAGGCTTCCGCCTGCCGGTTGACAGGCATAGGCTTGGGCCGCCCGCTTGAATTCGCCGCTCATGAGCTTGTTCCGAGTGCCGGTCCGAGAACCTCAGACCTGCATGATTTCCTTTTCCTTGGCTGCAACCAGATGGTCGACCTCCGCAACGAACTGGTCGGTCGCCTTCTGGACCTGCTCCGCATGCCGCCTGCTGTCGTCCTCACTGATGGTGTGATCCTTCTCAAGCTTCTTGAGCAGATCGAGACCGTCGCGACGGACGTGACGGATCGCGATGCGGGCCTCCTCGGCATACTTGTGCGAGACCTTGACCATCTCCTTGCGGCGCTGCTCGTTCATCTCCGGGATGCGCAGGCGGATGACCTGCCCCTCGGTTTGGGGGTTGAGGCCGAGGTCGGACTCGCGGATCGCCTTCTCGACCGCCGCGACCATGCCCCGGTCCCAGACCTGGACGCTGAGCAGGCGCGGCTCGGGCACGCTGACCGTCGCCACCTGGTTGATCGGCAGCAGCGAGCCGTAGGCGTCTATCTGGAGCGGATCGAGCAGGTTCGGAGAGGCGCGCCCCGTGCGCAGGCTGCCCAGATCGTGCTTGAAAGCATTGATGGCGCCCTGCATGCGGCGCTTGATATCCTCAAGATCGAAAGTCGTGGCCATCGGGTCCTGTCCTTACGCGAACGATTCTAATCGGCTTACGCTGACCGCGCCTTGGCATCAAGGGGCGACGACCGTCGAGGGAACTTTGCCCTGAAGAATTGCGGTGACGGAGCTCGGGGCATGGACCGAGCCGACAATAATCTGGAGCCGGCTCTCGCGCGCCAGGGCAAAGGCTGCCGTGTCCATCACCTTCAGGTCCTTGGCAATAGCCTCGTCATGGGTGATGCGGTCGTATCGCACCGCGTCCGGGTGCTTCTTGGGATCGGCCGAATAGACCCCGTCGACCTGGGTCGCCTTGAGAACCGCGTCGCAGCGCAGCTCCGCTGCCCGCAGCACCGCCGCCGTGTCCGTGGTGAAGAACGGGTTACCGGTGCCGCCGGCGAGGACGAGCACCTGTCCCTTGTCCAAGTGGTGCAGCGCCGGCTGGCGGGCATAGGTCTCGCAGATCGTCGGCATGGACACGGCCGACATGGTGCGGGCATCGACGCCGGCCGCGTTCAGGGCCGTCTCGATGGCGAGCGAGTTCATGACGGTGCCGAGCATGCCCATGGCGTCGGCCGTGGGCCGGTCGATCCAGCCCGCCGCGCTCATCCGCGCCCCGCGGATGATGTTGCCGCCCCCGATGACGAGGGCGATCTCGAATCCGGCGCGGGTGGCCTGGGCCAGGTCCTCGGCCAACCCCGACAGGGTCTGAGGATCGAGCCAGTATCCGTCGGGAGCCATGAGAGCCTCTCCCGAGAGCTTCACCAGGATGCGCCGAAACTGTGTCACTGTCAGACCTCTCTTTCCAAACCCTCTCATGAAAACGGCGGCTGAAGAGCCGCCGTTTCCCTTGATCGGTTTTAGGCCTTGAGCCCGGCCTGGGCGGCGACTTCCGCCGCGAAGTCCGGAGCTTCCTCCTTCTCGATGCCCTCGCCGAGGGCGTAGCGGACGAAGGCCTTCAGGCTGACCGGCTTGCCGGCCTTAGACTCGGCCTCCTTGAGGACCTGGGTGACGGTCTTCGACGGATCGTGCACGAAGGACTGCTCGAGGAGGGTGACCTCCTTGTAGTAGCTCTTCAGGCCGCTCTCGACGATCTTCTGCATGACGTGGTCCGGCTTGCCGGCGTTCTTCTCGCGCAGAATGGCGCTCTCGCGCTCGATCGTCGCCGCGTCGATGCCCGAGGCATCAACCGCGACCGGGTTCGTCGCGGCGATGTGCATGGCGATCTGGCGGCCCAGGGTGCCGAGGACGGTCACATCGCCCTCCGACTCCAGCGCCACGAGAACGCCGATCTTGCCGAGGCCCTCGGTGACGGCGTTGTGGACGTAGGAAGCGATCACGCCCTTCGAGACCTCAAGCTTCGCAACGCGACGCAGGGTCATGTTCTCGCCGATGGTCGCGATGAGCTCCTGGAGGCGGTCCTTGACGGTGGTCTGCGAGCCGGGGAAGTGGGCGGCCTCGAGGGACTCGAGGGTGCCGTCGCCCATGAGGGCGATCTTGGCGGCTTCACGGACGAAAGCCTGGAACTGCTCGTTGCGGGCCACGAAGTCGGTCTCGGAGTTGACCTCCAGAATCGTCGCCACATGCCCGGAGGACTCGACGGCCACGAGGCCCTCGGCGGCCACGCGTCCCGCCTTCTTGGCGGCCTTCGACAGGCCCTTCTTGCGCAGCCAGTCGACCGCAGCCTCGATGTCGCCGTTGGTCTCGTTGAGGGCCGTCTTGCAGTCCATCATGCCGGCGCTGGTCTTGTCGCGCAGCTCCTTCACCATCGCAGCGGTAATGTTCGCCATGGCTCATCCTTTCACGGGTTTACGCATATAGGGAGCCCGGCGCTCAGGGAACGCCGGGCTCGATCAATATCCTCAAGGGACGCCGCTTTCGGCGGCGCCGGGCAGGCCTCTTAGGCCGCCTCGATCATCGACCGGGCCTGGCCAATCCAGCCGTCGCGGTCGATGCGGCCGTTGAGCTTCAGCTCCTTGTCGAGCTGCTCCACGTCGCCCGGCTGCATGGCGGCGATCTGCCAGTAGTGGAAGATGCCACCCTCGTTCAGCTTCTTCTCGAGCTGGGGGCCGACGCCGTTCAGCTTGGTCAGGTCGTCGGGAGCGCCGCGGGGAGCCGCGAGGCGCTCGAACTGCTCGCCCTCGTAGGCCGGGGCGGCGTCGTTCGCCGGAAGCTCCTCGGCCAGCGGGTTCTCGGACTCGCCGATGTCAATGCCCATGGCGCCGGCGCCGCGGGAGATGCCGTCGAGAGCCGCGCGGGCGACGAGGTCGCAGTAGAGCGAGATCGCACGGCCGGCGTCATCGTTGGCCGGGACCGGGAAGGTGATGCCGTCCGGATCGCAGTTCGTGTCGACGATGGCGGCAACCGGGATGCCGAGGCGCTTGGCCTCCTGGATCGCGAGTTGCTCCTTGTTGGTGTCGATCACGAAGATCAGGTCGGGCGTGCCGCCCATGTCCTTGATGCCGCCGAGGGCGCGCTCGAGCTTCTCCTTCTCGCGGGCGAGCATGAGACGCTCTTTCTTCGTGAGGCCCTGGCCGCCGCCGGCGAGGATCTCGTCGACCTTGCGCAGGCGCTGGATCGAGCCGGAGATCGTCTTCCAGTTGGTGAGCATTCCGCCGAGCCAGCGGGAGTTCACGTAGTACTGGGCCGAACGCTTGGCCGCATCGGCGACCGCGTCGGCCGCCTGGCGCTTCGTGCCGACGAAGAGCACGCGGCCGCCCTTGGCGACCGTGTCGCTGACGGCCTGAAGGGCCCGGTGCATCATGGGGACCGTCTGGGCGAGGTCGATGATGTGGATGTTGTTGCGGGTGCCGAAAATGTACGGACCCATCTTCGGGTTCCAGCGGTGAGCCTGGTGGCCGAAGTGAGCGCCAGCCTCAAGGAGGCTGCGCATCGAGAAATCAGGAAGCGCCATAGTCTTTTCTCCGGTTAAGCCTCCGCGGAGCAGTGGACCGGCCGACCGGCCACCGGGGTTGCCTCAGGGCATGAGGACAGGCTCCGCGTGTGGGATGGGGGCGCATATAGGGGGTAAAGCGCGAAAACGCAAGCCACAAGGGAACTCCCCCTGCTTGCGGTCGAAGAGCGGCGGACCTCGACCGAAAACTGCTTGCAAAGGAGATAGCGGGCACGGCCCGCGTGACGCTCGCCATTCGGTGCTGCCTTGAGTCGAGGGCTCGGCCCATCAATTCATATGCACGTCCACCACGCCCGGCACGGCCCTCAATGCCCCTGCGATCTGAGGAGTGGCCATGTACTTGCCCGGAAGCTTGACCTCGACTTCCCGGTCGCCATCGTCGAGAATCAGCACGAGGGAGACCTCGCCTTCGCCCCTCGCCTTCAGGCGCTCGTAGACGCTGCTGATCGGGCGCTCGTCCCGCAGGAAGATGCGCATGCCCTTCTGGTGCTTGGCGACGGCCTCCTCCAGGGATTCGGCCATGCCGATCCGCGCCCTCACCTCCTCGCCCTCGATTCCGGCCTGGAGCATCAGGACTACGGCGTTGCCGGGCTCCAGCACGTCGCGCAGGCGCTGGAGGCCTTCGGAGAAGATGATGGCCTCGAACTGTCCGGTCTGATCCGACAGGGTGAGGATGCCCATCTTGTTGCCGGTCTTGGTCCGGCGCTCCTGCCGGTCGAGAACCGTGGCGGCGACTCTTCCGACGGAATTGCCCGCCTTCACGGAGCGGCAGAAATCGACCCAGGACTGGACCCGGAGTTTCTTGAGCAGGTCGCCGTATTCGTCGAGGGGATGGCCTGAGAGGAAGAAGCCGACGGCATCGTATTCCTTCTGGAGCCGCACGGCGGCGGGCCAGGGCTCGTAGGAGCCGATGCGCAGCTGCACGTCCGCCGAAGCGACGCCGCCGAACATGTCGATCATGCCGCCATTGGCGGCCTCGTGCGACTGCTGGGCGAGGCTCATCATGGCGTCGATGGACGCGCAGGCCTTGGCCCGGTCGGGCTCCAGCTCGTCGAAGGCGCCGGCCGCGATCAGGTTTTCGAGGGTACGCTTGTTGAGCATCCTCGGGTTGATGCGCCGGGCGAAGTCGGCAAGGTCCTTGAAGGGGCTGTCCCCGCGCGCCTCGATCACCGCCTCGATGGCCTGCCTGCCCACGCCCTTCACAGCTGCCAGGGCATAGAGGATCTGGCCCTTGCCCTCCTCGTCGTACTTCACGTCGAAAACCACGCCGGAGCGGTTGATCGAAGGCGGAATCACCTTGAAGCCGAGGCGCTGCGCCTCGCGGCGGAATTCCGACAGCTTGTCCGTGTTGTCGAGGTCGAGCGTCATGGACGCGGCCAGGAACTCGACCGGGTAATTGGCCTTCAGATAAGCCGTCTGGAACGCCACCAGCGCATAGGCGGCCGCGTGGCTCTTGTTGAAGCCGTAATCCGCGAACTTGGCCAGAAGGTCGAAGATCTCGTTCGCCTTGGCCTTGTCGAGCCCCCGCTCCAGGGCGCCGGACACGAAACGCTCGCGCTGGGCGTCCATCTCGGCCTTGATCTTCTTGCCCATGGCGCGGCGGAGCAGATCGGCGTCACCGAGGGAGTAGCCGGCGAGGACCTTCGCCACCTCCATTACCTGCTCCTGGTAGACGATGATGCCGAAGGTTTCCCGCAGGATCGGCTCCAGCTTCTCGTGCGGGTACCAGTCCTTCTTGTTGTGCTCGTCCTTGCCGAGCTTGCGGGCGCAGTAGACCGGGATGTTCGCCATCGGGCCCGGGCGGTAGAGAGCCACGAGGGCGATGATGTCCTCGAAGCGGTCGGTCTCCATCTCGACGAGCGCCTTGCGCATGCCCGCCGATTCCACCTGGAACACGCCGACCGTCTCGCCGCGCCGGAGCATCTCGTAGGTCTTACGGTCGTCGAGCGGCAGGGCCGAGAGATCGATCTCGATCCCCCTTCGCCGGATCAGGTCGACCGCCGTGCGCAGGACCGTGAGCGTCTTGAGGCCCAGGAAGTCGAACTTCACGAGGCCCGCCTGCTCGACCCATTTCATGTTGAACTGGGTCACCCGCATGCCGGTCTTCGGGTCTCGGTAGAGCGGCACCAGCTCCTGGAGCGGCCGGTCGCCGATCACCACGCCGGCGGCGTGGGTCGAGGCATGGCGGTGCAGACCCTCCAGCTTCTGCGCGATGTCGAGCATCCGCTTGACGACCGGCTCCTCCTCGATGGCGGCCTGGAGCCGCGGCTCCCCCTCGATGGCCTGAGCCAGGGTCACCGGGTTGGCCGGGTTCTGCGGCACGAGCTTGGTGAGCTTGTCCACCTGCCCATAGGGCATCTCCAGCACGCGACCCACGTCACGCATCACCCCGCGGGCGAGGAGCGTACCGAAGGTGATGATCTGGGCGACCTGCTCCTCGCCGTAGCGCTGCTGCACGTATTCGATCACGCGCTCGCGCCCTTCGACGCAGAAGTCGATGTCGAAGTCCGGCATCGAGACGCGCTCCGGATTGAGGAAGCGCTCGAAGAGCAGCGCGAAGCGAAGGGGGTCGAGGTCGGTGATGGTGAGCGCATAGGCCACGAGCGAACCCGCGCCCGAGCCGCGGCCCGGCCCGACCGGGATGTTGTGGTCCTTCGCCCATTTGATGAAGTCGGACACGATCAGGAAATAGCCCGGAAACTTCATCTTCTGGATGATGCCGATCTCGTAGGCGAGACGGTCCCGGTAATCCTGCTCGGTCAGGCCCGGGGCCGGGCCATGCGCAGCGAGGCGCCTCTCCAGCCCCTCCTCCGCCTGGCGCTTGAGTTCCTCGGCCTCGTCCAGGGGCGTGTCCGTGCCGGTCCCGAAATTCGGGAGAATCGGCTTGCGGGTTCTGACGCGCGCGGAGCAGCGCATGGCGATCTCGACGCTCGCGGCCAGCGCGTCGGGCAGATCCGCGAACAGCTCCATCATCTGCTTGCGGGTCTTGAAGTGGTGCTCCGGCGAGACGCGCCGGCGATTGTCGTCGGACACAATCCGCCCCTCGGCGATGGCGAGGAGCGCATCATGCGCCTCGTAGTCGCCGGGCGAGGAGAAGAACGGCTCGTTGGCCGCCACGATGGGCAGGCCGTTGCGGTCCGCAAGCGCGATCAGCTCGCCCTCGATCATGCGCTCCGCGTCGAGGCTGTGGCGCTGGATTTCCACGTAGAGCTGATGCCCGAAGGCATGCTTGAGAATGTCGAGGCGGGCCTGCGCCAGCTCCAGACGGCCGTCGCGCAGGGCGCAGTCGAGCGGACCCGTGAAGCCGCCCGTGAGCGCGATCAGCCCCTCGGAATGCCTGGCGAGCGCGGGCGCGGCCACGCGCGGCGACTCGCCGAGCGGCACGCCGAAATAGGCATGGCTCACGAGGCGCATGAGGTTGCGGTAGCCCTCCTCGGTCTGGGCCAGCAGCACGACGTTGGACGGCTGCGGCACGACCCGCGCCACCGGGTCCGGCTCCTCGAAGCAGACCGAGAGCTGCACGCCGGCGATGGGCTGGATGCCGGAGCCGGCGAGCTTTTCAGAGAATTCGAGCGCGCCGAACAGGTTGTTGGTGTCGGTGAGCGCCAGCGCGGGCTGCTTGTCCGCCGCCGCCAGCTTCGCCAGCTGGGCGATCTTCAGTGCGCCCTCCAGCAGCGAATAGGAGGAGTGCACATGCAGGTGGACGAAGCCGATGTCTTGAAGAACGCGCGCCATGAAACCGAAACTCGAAAACAGGCGCTCAATGTGGCACGATTCTCCCTAACGGCTCCCTGCGTGACCGCAGGGAGCCCCCGAATTCCTGGGGATTACGCGACGGGAGAGAGTGCCAGCGCCCAGATCGCTATGGCAGATCCGAACACCATGAGGGAAGCGATTTCAGCAGCCGTCTCGATGACCATACGAAGCATGTTCAGACCTCCATGTTCTTTGTATGTTCATTGTTGTTCGACGTATGTTCTGTGTAAAGGGTGTGCAAAACCTGCCCTTCGGACGGAGTCAACAGAGTCTTAACGTAGCGGAGGGTGAGCCTCGCCGGGTTGTCGCCCCGCCCGGGGCTGTCATTTCCGACCGGAGCACAGCGGAGAGTTGGCCCTCATTACTGAAGGAGGTTGTGGATCCGTTCCGCGTTTAGCCGCGCGACTGGGATGACAACACCATCACCATCGAAACGGCAGCTTAAGGCAGCGGCACCACCAGGCCGTCGCGGATCGTCACGCGGCGGTCCATGCGGGCCGCGAGGTCCATGTTGTGGGTGGCGATGAGGGCCGCGAGCTTCGAAGCCCGTACGATGGACACGAGGGTCTGAAACACCCGGTCTGCGGTATGGGGATCCAGATTGCCTGTGGGCTCGTCGGCCAGCAGGAGCCGCGGCGCATTGGCGACCGCGCGGGCGATGGCGACCCGCTGCTGCTCGCCGCCCGAGAGTTCGGCCGGCCGGTGGTCGAGGCGCTTGCCGAGCCCCAGGAAGGTCAGGATCTGCTTGGCGCGGTCCTCGGCCTCGGCCTTGTGCAGGCCGCGAATGAGTTGCGGGATCACCACGTTCTCGAGGGCCGAGAATTCCGGCAGGAGGTGGTGGAACTGGTAAACGAAGCCGAGTTCCTCGCGGCGGATGCGCGTGCGCTCCTGGTCGCCCATGGCGGCTGTGGGCTGGGAGCCCACATAGACCTCGCCGCCGTCGGGCTTCTCCAGCAGGCCCGCCAGGTGCAGCAGCGTCGACTTGCCGGTGCCCGAGGGCGCGATGAGCGCCACGATCTCGCCCGGCCAGATCGCCAAATCTGCGCCGCGCAGCACTTCGAGAAAGCCCTCGCCTTGCGGATAGCGGCGCTCGACCTTCGACAGGAACAGGGTGGGTTTGGGCTGGGCGGCCATGAATTACCCGTAGCGCAGCGCTTCGACCGGATCGAGTTTGGCCGCTCTCCAGGAGGGATAGAGCGTCGCAAGGAGCGACAGCACCATCGCCATCACCAGGATGGTGATCACCTCCTTCGGATCGACCTCCGCCGGAAGGCGGCTGAGGAAGTAAAGCTCCGCCGGGAAGAGGTTGGTGTTCGTCAGGTTCGAGATGAAGTTGCGGATGCTTTCCACGTTGAGCGCGAGCAGCAGCCCGAGCCCGAACCCGGCTATGGTGCCGACGATGCCGATGGACGCGCCGGTGATGAGAAACACTCGCATGACGGCGCCGCGGGTCGCCCCCATGGTGCGCAGAATCGCGATGTCCTCGGACTTGTCCTTCACGAGCATGATCAGCCCGGAAATGATGTTGAGCGCGGCGACGAGCACGATCAGCGTGAGGATCAGGAACATCACGTTGCGCTCGACCTCCAGGGCCGAGAAGAAGGTGCGGTTGCGCTGGCGCCAGTCGGTCATGAGGATCGGCCGCTCCACCGCCCGGTCAATGGCGGCGCGCGCATCGTCCACCCGATCCGCATTCTCAAGGAACACCTCGATGAGCTGCACATCGCCCTGGCGGTTGAAATAGTTCTGCGCCTCGGTCAGCGGCATGTACACGAAGGTGGAGTCGAACTCCGACATGCCGATTTCGAACACCGCCTTCACCGGGTAACCCTTGACCCGCGGCGCGGTCCCGAACGGCGTCGAGGCGCCGCGCGGCGTGATCAGGGTCAGGGTATCGCCCGCCTGAAGCGACAGGGCCTCCGCCAGCCGCCGCCCGATGGCGACGCCCTCCCCGTTCTCGAAACCCTCCAGCGTGCCTTGGCGCAGGTTGTTGGCGATGTAGTCGATGCGCCTGATGTCCTCGCCGCGGATGCCGCGCACCAGCACGCCGCTGCCGTTGTATTGCGAGGAGCCGAAGGCCTGCCCCTCCACCAGCGGAATCGCGCGCCTGACCCCGGGAAGGCCGGAAATCGTCTGCGCCACCTCCGGATAATCGGTCAGCGGCGAGTCGATGGGCGCCACGAAGATGTGGCCGTTGATGCCGACGATCTTGTCGAGCAGCTCCTTGCGGAAGCCGTTCATGACCGAGAGCACCACGATCAGCGTGGCGACGCCGAGCATGATGCCGAGGAACGAGAAGCCGGCGATGACCGAGACGAAACCCTCCCGCCGCCGCGTGCGGAGATAGCGCCCGGCGAGCATCCACTCGAAGAGCGAAAAAGGCTTGGTTCCCGTGGGCGCCGGCTTGGCCATCGTGCCTCTACTTTGCGGCCGCGAGACGGGCGGCCACGTCGCCGATCGGCAGCAGCTCCCGCTCGCCTGTGGCGCGGTGCTTGAGCTCCACCTTGCCTTCCGCGAGGCTCTTCGGCCCGACGAGAATCTGCCACGGGACGCCGATCAGGTCGGCGGTGGCGAACTTGCCGCCGGGGCGCTCGTCGCGGTCGTCGTAGAGCACGTCACGACCGGCGGCCGTCAGCTCGCGATAGAGCCTCATGGACGCCTCGTCCGTGGCGGAATCGCCGACCTTCAGGTTGAGGATAGCCGCGTCGAAGGGAGCGACCGCCTCCGGCCAGACAATGCCGTTCTCGTCGTGGCTCGCCTCGATGATGGCGGCGATCAGGCGGCTCGGGCCGATGCCGTAGGAGCCCATGTGGACCTCCCGCTCCTGCCCGTCCGGCCCCATCACCCTGGCGCCCATGGGAGCGGAGTATTTGGTGCCGAAATAGAAGATGTGGCCGACCTCGATGCCGCGCGCCGACATCTTCTTGTCGGCCGGAACGGCCCCGAATGCCGCTTCGTCATGCATCTCGGACGTCGCCGCATAAAGCGAGGTCCACTTGTCGACGATGCCCTGGAGGCCCGGGATGTCGTCGAAATTCGTGTCCGCTGCCGGAATCTCATAGTTGAGATAATCCGCGTGGCAGAAGACCTCGCTCTCGCCCGTCGCGGCGAGAATGATGAATTCGTGGCTGAGATTCCCGCCGATGGGGCCCGTGTCGGCGCGCATCGGAATCGCCTTCAGGCCGAGGCGGGCGAAGGTGCGCAAATAGGCCACGAACATCTTGTTGTAGGAATGGACGGCGCCCGCCTGGTCCAGGTCGAAGGAATAGGCGTCCTTCATCAGGAACTCGCGCGAGCGCATGACGCCGAAGCGCGGACGCACCTCGTCGCGGAACTTCCACTGGATGTGGTAGAGGTTCAGCGGCAGGTCCTTGTAGGACCGCACATAGGCGCGGAAGATCTCGGTGATCATCTCCTCGTTGGTCGGGCCGTAGAGCATCTCGCGCTCGTGCCGGTCCTGGATGCGCAGCATCTCCTTGCCGTAGGCGTCGTAGCGGCCCGATTCCCGCCAGAGGTCGGCGGACTGGATCGTCGGCATGAGAAGCTCGATCGCGCCGGAACGGTTCTGTTCCTCGCGGATGATCGCGTTGACCTTGTTCAGCACCCTCAGGCCCAGCGGCAGCCAGGCATAGATTCCCGCCGCTTCCTGGCGGATCAGGCCCGCGCGCAGCATGAGGCGATGGGACACGATCTCCGCCTCTTTCGGCGTCTCGCGGAGGATGGGCAGGAAGTAGCGGCTCAAACGCATGGAACGCCTTCAAGGTCGATGAAATATAGGGACAAGCCGGTCGCGACTCGTTTCAAGCACACAACACAGGCCCCTGGCAAAAGACAAGCTGTCATGTCTTCGCAAGGGCCGGAGCCGGCATCTAATACCAAAGGTCAATATAGTATATGCCGAAATTTGCATCAGGCCCTGCCAAAAAAGATGACACGCCATTTTGAGGCGGCTATAAACAGGGCGCTAACCTCTTAGACCTCCGAAGGTCAGAGGCTGCGGTCCGAGTTTCGGGAGGAACAAGACCCTCGCTCGCTGCCCCAAGCGACGGCGTCAGAAGGCCAAGGGTTAACATCGCCAAAAGGCGTTGAGGCAAGGCGAAAGCCTTGCTTTTTCTTTTCCTGCTCCGTTCTACTGCGCCGTACGGAACCCTGCTCTGCCGAATACCTATAGACCCGCCAGCGGCATGACCGCCGAGGCGAAGACGAGCACGGCGGATGCCACCAGGGTCGTCCAGATCGCCTTCTCCCGCAGTGCCGGTGCGGCAGGTGCGCCCGGCTCGCTGCCCTTCACCACCTCCCCGGCCTCGAGCTGGCTACGGATGCCGAAGGGCAGGACCGCAAAGAGCAGGATCCACCAGATCACGAAATAGAGGGCCAGCGCCCCGCTCACGCTGAGCCCGAAGAAGTTGACCACGACCACGACCGCCACGGCCGAGATGGCGACCACGACGGCAATCGTGGCCCAGAGGAAATCCGAAATCGTCTTGATGAGCTTGACCACTGCCCTGCCCTCACGCCTGCTCGAGCTCGATGAGAGTGCCGTTGAAGTCCTTCGGATGCAGGAAGAGCACCGGCTTGCCGTGGGCGCCAATCTTCGGCTCGCCCGAGCCGAGCACGCGAGCCCCCTTCTCGGTGAGCCTGTCCCGCGCGGCCAGGATGTCGTCCACCTCGTAGCAGACATGGTGAATGCCGCCGTCAGGGTTCTTGTCCAGGAACTTGGCGATGGGCGAATCCTCGCCCAGGGGCTCAAGCAGTTCGACCTTGGTATTGGGCAGGGTGATGAACACGACCGTCACCCCGTGCTCCGGCAGCGGATCGGGCGCCGAGACCTCGGCCCCCAGGGTGTCCCGATAGAGACGGGAGGCGGCCGCGAGATCGCGGACCGCGATGGCAATGTGGTTGAGGCGCCCGATCATGTTCTCCCCTTCGTGGTCTGGACCGTCGCTATACCTCGATGACGAGCACATGGCAGGCCGGCTTCTTGCCCCAGGCCTCGTTCACGACGGCGCGCACCGTCCGCACGACTGCATTCTCCACCAGTTCCGGATCGCGGCGCTTGGCTTTGGACAGGCCGTCGAGGAGGTCTCCCACCGCGTCGGCCACGATATCGAGGATGTTCTCGCCCTGGCGGTTCTTCTCCGGGATGCCCATGGCGTCGATGACCGGATCGCCCGCGATCTCGCCGTCCTCGTCGATGGCGATGGCGACGCTGACGATGCCAGCGAAGGACAGCTTGCGGCGCTCCGGTACCGTGCGTTCGCCGGCCCCCAGCAGGATGTTGCCGTCCTTGTAGACGCGACCGGCCGGAACCGTGTCGACGATCTCGGCGGATCCAGGCGCCAGCCGCACGAGGGTGCCGTTCTTCGCGCGCACGACCTCCGGCACGCCCTGGGCGCGGGCGAACCTGGCATGCTCGTCCAGATGCAGCGCTTCGCCGTGAGCGGGGATGGCGATGCGCGGCCGGGTCCATTCATACATCCGGGCGAGCTCGCCCCGTCGCGGGTGACCGGACACGTGCACGAGTTCGGTGCGGTCGGTGATGACCTCGATGCCCTGCTCGATGAGGCTGTTGATGATCTGCCCGACGGCCTTCTCGTTGCCGGGGATCGCCCTCGACGAGAAGATGACCCGATCGCCTTTCGAGAGCGCGATGTCCGGATGCTCGTCCTGCGCGATGCGGGCGAGCGCCGCCCTGGGCTCGCCCTGCGAGCCGGTGAGCACCGCCACGACCTTGTCGCGAGGCAGGTAGCCGAAGGTGTCCGTCGAACGGAACTCGGGAAGCCCGTCAAGATAGCCACATTCATTCGCCACATCGACGACCCGGTCCATGGCCCGTCCCACCACGACGACCTCGCGACCGCATTCCCGCGCCGCCTCGGCGACCGAGCGGATGCGCGCGACGTTCGACGCGAAGGTGGTGATGGCGACGCGGTAGGGCGCGTCCTTGATCAGGGCCGCCAGGTTCTTCGAAACGTCCGCCTCGCTCGGGCTCACGCCGTCGCGCACCACGTTGGTAGAATCGCAGACGAGCGCCAGCACGCCCTCGTCGCCGAGGGCGCGAAACTTCTCCTCGGAGGTTAGGCTACCAAGATAAGGGGTGTCGTCGATCTTCCAGTCACCCGTGTGCAAGACGAGGCCGTGCGGCGTGCGGATCGCGAGCGCATTCGACTCCGGAATCGAATGTGCGACCGGCACGTACTCGATGTCGAACGGCCCGAGCTTCAGGCGCTGACCGGGAGCGATCTCATTGAGGTCTACCTTCGGTGCACCGGGTTCGGACAGGCGGCGCGTCTCGAGCAGCCCGATGGCGAACTTCGTCGCGTAGACGGGCGCCTGGAGACGCGGCCACATCTCGACCAGGGCTCCGATGTGGTCCTCGTGGGCGTGGGTGATGAAGATGCCGAGGAGATTGTGCCTCTCCTCCTCGAGGAAGCGCAGGTCGGGATAGACTACGTCGATGCCCGGCAGATGCTCCTCGCCGCCGAAGCCCATGCCGCAATCGACGAGGATCCATTGCCGCTCCAGCTCCGGCCCGAAGCCGTAGAGCGCGGCGTTCATGCCGATCTCGCCCAGCCCTCCGAGGGGCAGGAAAACCAATTCGTCGTTCGGGGAGGCCATCTATGGAAACCTTGTCGCGCCAGCGTCGGGCTTGGCTATATCGTGCTGCAAATTGGGAAAATAAAGATCCCCTGCATCGATGAGTTCCACGCCGGAGGCGCTCCTCAGCTGCAGGCGACCGGAACGATCCAGACCCTCGAAGATACCGCGCCTGTCGCCGGAGGGAAGGCGCAGGGAGACTTCCCTTCCGATCCCGGCCGCGCGTTCCAGCCACAGGCGGCGGATGGGGCCGAACGGATCAGCGCCGTTGTTTCGGGAAGCCGCTCGCCACGCCGCGAAGGTGCGGGCGAAGGACGAAGCGAGCGCGGTGAAGACTTCGTCCCGCACCACTCCCGGCCTTACGGACTGCAGGGAAGCAGCCGGATAAGGCGTCCCGGTCGGCGCGAAGGCGACGTTCACCCCGAAGCCGATGACGACGGCCAGGCTTCCTCCTGGACCGACTCGGTGCCCTTCAAGCAGGAGGCCCGACAGCTTGGCCCCGTCGAGCAGCAGGTCGTTCGGCCATTTCAGCGACAGGCGCGGGGTGCCGAAGCCGAGAACGGTCTCGACCGCCTCGTGCAGCGCGAGCCCGGCCACGAAGCCGAGCTGAGGTGCGGCCGCGGGCTCGCACGGGTCGATCAGGAGCAGGCTCGCATAGAGATTGCCGGGGGGCGACGACCATTGCCGACCGTGCCGCCCCCTCCCCGCTTGCTGCTCTCCCGCGACGATCCAGAGCTGGCCCGGATCGCCGGATTTCGCGGCCGCGAGGGCGTCGTCGTTCGTAGACTCCGTCACCTCGTGGGAGAGAAGCCGATAGCCGGCTGACTCGATCTCAGGCGACAGACGCACGTCAGAACAGGGAGCGCGCTGCGGCGCCCGCAGCGTTCACGACCGGGGCCGGAAAGAGCCAGAACAGGAGGACGACGGCGCTCGACACCACCAGCACGAAGCTGACGCCCGGAGCCATGCGCTCGAAAGGCTGCACCGGCTCGTCGAAGTACATCACCTTCACGATACGCAGGTAATAGTAGGCTCCGATCACGCTCGTCACCACGCCGATCACCGCGAGCGTCACCAGGTTCGCTTGGATGGCGGCGGCGAAGACGTAGAACTTGGCGAAGAAGCCGGCGAGCGGTGGGATACCGGCGAGGGAGAACATCATCATGGCGAGGCAGAACGCCATCACCGGATGGGTGCGGGCGAGGCCCGACAGGTCGTCGATGGTCTCGAACATCACGTTGCCGCGGCGCATGCCGAGGATGATCGCGAAGGTGCCCAGCGTCATGGCCAGATAGATCGCCATGTAGATCACGACGCCCTGGATGCCCTCCGGGGTGCCGGCCGCGAGACCGATCAGCGCGTAGCCCACGTTGCCGATGGACGAGTAGGCCATCAGGCGCTTGATGTTGCGCTGGCCGATGGCCGCGAAGGAGCCGAGCGCCATCGAGGCGATGGAGATGAAGACGATGATCTGCTGCCACTGGACAAGGATGCCCGGGAAGGCATCGATGAACACGCGGGTCGCCATGGCCATGCCGGCCATCTTGGGGGCGGCGGCGAAGAAGGCTGTCACCGGGGTCGGCGAGCCCTCGTAGACGTCGGGCGTCCACATGTGGAACGGCACGGCCGAGATCTTGAACGCGATGCCGGCGGCCACGAAGACGAGGCCGAAGACCGCGCCATTGCCAACGTTGCCTTGGAGGACCGACGCGATGACCGGGAAGGAGACGCTGCCCGTGAAGCCATAGACCAATGAGGCGCCGTAGAGCAGCATGCCGGACGAGAGCGAACCGAGGACGAAGTACTTCAGGCCGGCTTCCGTGGAGCGCAGGTTGTCCCGGTCGAATGCGGCGATCACGTAGGATGCGAGACTGAGCAACTCGAGGCCGAGATAGAGCGCGATCAGGTCGTTCGCCGAGATGACCATCAGCATACCGAGGGTCGAGAGAACGATCAGGATCGGGTACTCGAAGCGGCTGATCCGCTCCCGCCGCATGTAGTCCATGGACAGGATGATGCCGGCCGCGGACGCGATGAGCGTCAGGCCCTTCATGAACTTGGCGAAGCCGTCGACCACGAAGGAGCCGGCCATGGTCTCCACGCGCTCCGACGGGAGCATCAGCACCGCCAGGAAAGCAACCGCGAGGAGCGCCAGAGCGATGATGTTCATGCCCTCGACCGTGCGTTCGCCCCGGAAGGCGCCGAACAGGATGAGGACGAGCGCCCCGGCTGCGAGGATGATTTCCGGCAGCAGGGGGCTGAAGGCGGGAATGGCGAGGGCGGAGTTCATCGTGTCCTCAGTGTGCGGCGACAGCCGCCGTTTTCACGGTGTGGAGCGCAGCCTCGTAGCCCTTCAACAGGGCGTCCGTCGGCGCGGCGAAAGCATCGAGGATCGGGCCGGGATGCACGCCGTAGTAGATGACGAGCAGCACGAGCGGCGCGAAGGTGATGATCTCGCGGCGGTTCAGGTCGGTGATCCCCTGCAGACTCGGCTTGTCGAGCACGCCGTAGACGACGCGGCGGTAGAGCCAGAGCGCATAGGCGGCGGAGAGGATCACGCCCGTCGTGGCCAGGAACGACACCGTGCTGTTGGCCCGGAAGGCGCCCATCAGGGACAGGAACTCGCCCACGAAGCTCGAGGTGCCCGGCAGGCCCACATTGGCCATGGTGAAGATCAGGAACACCACCGCGTAGAGCGGCATCCGGTTCACGAGGCCGCCATAGGCGCGGATTTCACGGGTGTGCATGCGGTCGTAGACCACGCCGACGCAGAGGAAGAGCGCGCCGGACACGAGACCGTGGGAGATCATCGTGAACATGGCGCCCTGGATGCCCTGCTCGTTCATGCTGAACAGGCCCATGGTCACGAAGCCCATATGCGCCACCGACGAGTAGGCGATGAGCTTCTTCATGTCCTCCTGCATCAGGGCGACCAGGGAGGTGTAGACGATCGCGATGACCGAGAGGGAGAACACGAGCGGCGCGAAATAGGCCGACGCGTCCGGGAACATGGGCAGGGACACACGGATGAAGCCGTAGCCGCCCATCTTCAGGAGGACGCCCGCGAGGATGACGGAGCCGGCGGTCGGCGCCTCCACGTGGGCGTCCGGCAGCCAGGTATGAACCGGCCACATGGGCATCTTCACCGCGAAGGAGGCGAAGAAGGCCAGCCACAGCCAGGTCTGCAGGTTCGCCGGGAAGTCGTGCACCAGCAGGGTCGGAATGTCGGTGGTGCCGGCGCTCCAGTACATGGCCATGATCGCGAGCAGCATCAGGACCGAGCCGAGCAGGGTGTAGAGGAAGAACTTGAAGCTCGCGTAGATGCGCCGCTTGCCGCCCCAGATTCCGATGATGAGGAACATCGGGATGAGGCCCGCCTCGAAGAACAGGTAGAACAGCACGAGATCGAGGGCGCAGAAGACGCCGATCATCGTGGTTTCGAGCACCAGGAAGGCGACGAAGTATTCCTTGACCCGGTGCTCGATCGACTCCCACGACGCCAGGATGCAGAACGGCATCAGGAACGTGGTCAGCAGGATCAGCGGCATGGAGAAGCCGTCGACGCCGAGCTTGAACCGGATCGTCTCGGCGAGCCACCCATGGCTCTCAACCAGTTGGAACGAGGCCGAGCCCGTGTCGAACCGCCCCCAGGCCACGAGCGAGAGCAGGAAGGTCACCACCGTCGTGGCGAGCGCCGCCCAGCGCGCGTTGGAGCGCGCCGCCTCGCTGTCGCCGCGGAGCGTGAGGATGAACGCCGCCCCGACGAGGGGCAGGATCAGAAGGCCGGAGAGAATGCCGAACCCGAGCATCAGTGGGCTCCCCTGAAGAGATAGAACGTCACGAGAGCGGCGACGCCGATCAGCATGGCAAAGGCATAGTGATAGAGATAGCCGGTCTGAACCCGGACCACCCCGCGGGTGACGTCGAGGACGCGGGCGGAGACGCCGTCGGGCCCCAGCCCGTCGATGATCCGCTGGTCGCCCGTGCGCCAGAAGAAGCGGCCGACGGCCATGGCGGGACGCACGAAGATCGCGTCGTACAGCTCGTCGAAGTACCACTTGTTGAGCAGGAAGCGGTACAGGATCGGGTGATCGGCCGCGAGCTTCGCCGGCTGCTTCGCGTCGATGATGTACATGTACACCGCGAGCAGGAAGCCCAGGATCATCATCACGGTCGGGAGCAGCGGCACCCAGCCCGGAAGGTGGTGGATCTCCTCGAGGATGTGGTTCTCCGGACGGGTGAACAGCGCCCCCTTCCAGAACTCCCCATAGCCCTCGCCGATGAAGGCGCCGTGGAAGATGATCCCGGCGAGCAGGGCCCCGACCGCCAGGACGACCAGCGGAACGAGCATGACGAGCGGGCTCTCGTGAGGCGTGTGGGCGCCGTGACCATGGCCGTGCTCGTGCTGGGCATGGTGGGCGGGCTCCACGTCGCGGCTGCGCTCGTCGTGCTCCACGCCCTCGTGGTCGTGCGGCGCATGGGCGTGATGCCCGTGGTGCCCCCAGCGGGCCTGGCCCTCGAAGGTCATGAAGAACAGGCGCCAGGAATAGAACGAGGTCATGAAGGCGGCGATCACCGTCGCCAGGAAGGCAAAGGAGCCGGCGGTGGTGCGGGCCGCGTAGGCCGCCTCGATCACCGCGTCCTTGGAATAGTAGCCGGCCGTAAACGGGAAGCCGGTGAGAGCCAGGGTGCCGATCGCCATCATGGCCGTGGTGAACGGGATGTAGCGGCGCAGCGCCCCCATGTGCCGCATGTCCTGCTCGTGGTGCATGGCATGGATGACCGAGCCGGCCCCGAGGAACAGGAGCGCCTTGAAGAAGGCGTGGGTGAACAGGTGGAACACGCCCACGCTGTAGGCGCCGACGCCGAGCGCCACGAACATGTAGCCGAGCTGCGAGCAGGTCGAATACGCGATGACGCGCTTGATGTCGTTCTGCACCAGGCCGACGGTGGCGGCGAAGAAGGCCGTGATGCCGCCGATGACCGTGACCACCGTCAGGGCCGCCGGGGCATATTCGAAGACCGGCGACAGGCGCGCGACCATGAAGACGCCGGCGGTCACCATGGTGGCCGCGTGGATGAGGGCCGAGACCGGGGTCGGGCCCTCCATGGCGTCCGGCAGCCAGGTGTGGAGCAGGAACTGCGCCGACTTGCCCATTGCGCCCATGAACAGCAGCAGGCAGGCGATGGTCAGGGCGTGCCACTCGATCCCGAGGAACACGAAGCGCTCATTCGCCAGTTCCGCCACGCGCGGGAAGATCTGCTCGAAAGTGACGCCGTTGAACAGCACGAACAGGGTGAAGATGCCGAGCAGGAAGCCGAAGTCGCCGACCCGGTTGACGATGAACGCCTTCATGGCGGCCGCGTTGGCCGAGTCCTTCTGGTACCAGAAGCCGATGAGCAGGTAGCTCGCGAGGCCCACCCCTTCCCAGCCGAAGAACATCTGAACCAGGTTGTCCGCCGTCACCAGCATGAGCATGGCGAAGGTGAAGAGCGACAGGTAGGCGAAGAAGCGCGGGCGGTGGGGATCCTCGTGCATGTATCCCATTGAGTAGAGGTGCACGAGGGCCGAGACCGTGTTGACCACGATCAGCATCACGGCCGTGAGCGTATCGATCCGGAATGCCCAGTCGACCACGAGGTCGCCCGAGACCATCCATTGGGCCACCTGGACCCGGGTCGCGCCGTCGCCGTAGGCGACGCTGAAGAAGGCGACCCAGGAGAGGACGGCAGACACGAACAGGAGACCGGTCGTGATAAGCTCGCTCGGACGGGCGCCGAGGATGCGTCCGAACATGCCTGCGATGAGGAAGCCGACGAGCGGCAGGAAGACGATTGCGTGGTACATGGTCTCTTACTTCGCCGTTCGGGCCCTTAGCCCCTCATCATGTTGACGTCTTCGACCGCGATGGAGCCGCGGTTTCGGAAGAAGACCACCAGAATGGCAAGGCCGATGGCCGCCTCCGCCGCCGCCACCGTGAGGATCAGCAGCGCGAAGACCTGGCCGACAATGTCGTTCATGTGGGTCGAGAAGGCCACCATGTTGATGTTCACGGAGAGCAGGATCAACTCGATCGACATCAGGATGACGATCACGTTCTTCCGGTTGATGAAGATGCCGAAGACGCCCAGCGTGAAGAGCACGGCGGCGACGGTGAGATAATGTCCGAGACCGATGACCATCGCGAGCCTCCTTTAGATGCCTTGGCGGAAGGGAACCTTCCGCACCTCGACCGCCGTTTCCTGCGTCCGGGCGTTCTGCCGTGTGATGTCCTGGCGGCGGACCCCGACCCGCTCGCGCAGGGTCAGCACGATGGCGCCGATCATGGCCACCAGCAGGATCAGGCCGGCCGCCTGGAAGAAGTAGAAGTAGCGGGTGTAGAGAACCTGCCCCAGGGCCTCGGTGTTGGTCATGACGTCAGGCGCCGGGATCGGCACGGACGGCGACCGGACGAGGCCGGGATCGACCACGTAGGCGCCGATCACCAGCACCAGCTCCAGCAGGAACACGATGCCGATCAGGCCGCCCACGGGCAGGTACTGCAGGAAGCCCTGCCGCAGCTCCGCGAAGTCCACGTCGAGCATCATGACGACGAAGAGGAAGAGCACCGCGACCGCACCCACATAGACGATGACCAGGATCATCGCCAGGAACTCGGCCCCCATCATCAGGAAGAGCCCCGCCGCGTTGACGAAGGCGAGGATGAGGAAGAGCACCGACTGAACGGGGTTGCGCGACGCGATCACCATGAAGCCCGAGGCGACGGTGATCGTCGCGAAGAGGTAGAAGAAGGCAGCGGTAACCGTCATGCTTCAAGCTCAAGCCGCAAGGAGCGGCCCCTTCCGACGTGGCTGCCGGGGAGTCCGGCGGGCCTGTCTATAGTTTCCGAAACCGGACGGGACAACCCGCCCGAGCTGTTTGCCCTCTGCCCTTTCCAGGCAGGACGCCTCTTACCGGTAAGGAGCGGTCTTGGCGAGGTTGCGCGCGATCTCGCGCTCCCAGCGCTCGCCGTTCTCCAATAGCTTAGCCTTGTCGTAGAGGAGCTCCTCGCGGGTCTCCACCGAGAACTCGAAGTTCGGACCCTCGACGATGGCGTCCACCGGGCAGGCCTCCTGGCACATGCCGCAATAGATGCACTTCACCATGTCGATGTCGTAGCGCGTCGTGCGACGGGTGCCGTCGTTCCGGCGCGGGCCGGCCTCGATGGTGATGGCCTGGGCCGGGCAGATCGCCTCGCACAGCTTGCAGGCGATGCAGCGTTCCTCCCCGTTGGGGTAGCGGCGCAGGGCGTGCTCGCCGCGGAATCGCGGACTGCGATGGCTCATTTCGAATGGGTAGTTGATCGTCGCCTTCGGCTTGAAGAAGTATTTCACGGTGAGGATGAACCCCGCCACGAACTCCTTCAGCAGAAGGGATTTGGCGACTTGGTCGAGCTTCATTCGCCGAACTCCCTTAGCGCATGCCCGGCGCGGTGCCGGTCAGCATCAGAACACCCGCCACGACGACCACCATGATCAGCGACAGCGGCAGGAACACCTTCCAGCCCAGGCGCATGAGCTGGTCGTAACGGTAGCGCGGCACCAGGGCTTTCACCATGGCGATGAGAAGGAACAGGAAGCTGGCCTTCAGGACGAACCAGATCACGCCCGGAATCCAGGTGAAGGGCGCGAAGGGGATCGGCGAGAGCCAGCCGCCGAGGAACAGGATCGTGCCCAGCGCGCACATGGTCATGATGGCCACGTATTCGCCCAGCATGAACAGCAGGTACGGGGTCGACGAATACTCGACCATGTAGCCGGCCACGAGCTCCGATTCCGCCTCAGGCAGGTCGAAGGGCGGGCGGTTCGTCTCGGCCATGGCCGAGATGAAGAACACCACGAACATCGGGAAGAGCGGCAGCCAGTACCAGCCGAAGATGCCGAGCGCGGTGTTCTGCGCCTCCACGATGGCTGAGAGGTTCAGGGTGCCGGCGCACATGAGCACGGTCACGATCACGAAGCCGATGGAGACCTCGTAGGACACCATCTGGGCCGCCGAGCGGAGCGCGCCGAGGAACGGGTACTTCGAGTTCGAGGCCCAGCCGCCCATGATGACGCCGTAGACCCCGAGCGACGAGATCGCGAAGATGTACAGGATGCCCACGTTGATGTCGGCGATGGCCCAGCCCGCATTCAGCGGGATCACCGCCCAGGCCGCCAGGGAGAGCGTGCACATCAGGAGCGGCGCCAGCAGGAACATGCCCTTGTTGGCCGAGGACGGGATCACCGGCTCCTTGAGCACGAACTTGAGCAGGTCCGCGAAGGACTGGAGCAGGCCCCAGGGGCCGACCACGTTCGGACCACGGCGCAGCTGCACCGCCGCCCAGACCTTGCGGTCGGCATAGAGCGCATAGGCGATGAACACGAGCAGCGCGACGAGCAGGAGCAGGCTCTTGCCCAGCATGATCGCGACCGCGAGGACGATATCTCCGAGTTCCATGATCCGATCCTCTTACTCGGCCGCCTCGAGCTTCAGCTCACGGGCGAGTGCGGAGCACTCGGCCATGACGCCGGACGCGCGGGCAATCGGGTTCGTGAGGTAGAAATCCTTGATGGGGCTGACGAAGGGCTCGCGGCCCACATTACCGCCGATCCCGGCAAGGGCCTGGACCGCGGTCGCTGTGTCGGCCGGGGTCACCCGCTCGATGGCCGCCAGGTGCGGAAGCTCCGCGTAGAGCTTCGCCCGCAGGGCGTTCAGCGAATCGAACGGCAGCCGCTGGCCGATCACGTCGGACAGGGCACGCAGGATGGCCCAGTCCTCGCGGGCCTCACCCGGCGCGAAGGCCGCGCGGTTCGCGAGCTGCACCCGCCCTTCCGTGTTCACGTAGGTGCCGGACTTCTCCGTGTAGGTCGCACCCGGCAGGATCACATCGGCGCGATGGGCGCCGCGGTCGCCGTGGGTGCCCTGGTAGATCACGAAGACGCCCGGAGCGACGTCGATCTCGTCGGCGCCAAGGTTGAACAACACGTCCACGCCGCCCTGGGCCATCGCCTGAGCGGTCTGGCCACCCTCGCCCGGCACCAGGCCGAGGTCGAGCGCGCCGACCCGGGCCGCCGCGGTGTGCAGGACCGAGAAGCCGTTCCAGCCTTCCTTGACGGCACCGATGCCCTGCGCGAGCTGAGCCGCAAGGGAGAGCACCGCGAGCCCGTCGGGGCGGGAGAGAGCCCCCTGCCCCACGATGATCAGCGGCCGCTCGGCGCCCTGCAGCTTCTCGGCGAAGCTGTGGCGGCCGGCGACGAGTTCCGCCAGGGTGTCCGGGCCGGCCCCGAGATACTCGTAAGGGTAGGTGAGATCCGGGTTCTCACCGATCATCGCGATCGGCAGCGGCGCGGCGCGCCAGCGCTTGCGGATGCGCACGTTGACGAGCGACGCCTCGATGCGCGGGTTGGCGCCCACGATGAGGATGGCGTCCGCGTCCTCGATGCCGGCGATGGTGGAGTTGAACAGGTACGAGCCGCGGCCATAGGCGGGCGACAGGACCGTGCCGTCCTGGCGGGCGTCCACATTCGTCACCCCGAGGCTCTGCATGAGGAGCTTGAGGGCATACATCTCCTCCACGGCCGGGAGGTCGCCCACGACGGCGCCGATGCGCTTAGAGTCGGTGTTCAGGAGTTTGCCGGCGACGGCGGAGAACGCCTCCTGCCAGGAGGCCGGGCGCAGGCGTCCGTTCTCGCGCACGAAGGGGCGGTCGAGACGCTGGAGCCGCAGGCCGTCGACGATCTGGCGGGTCTTGTCGGAGATCCACTCCTCGTTCACGTCCTCGTTCACGCGCGGCAGGATGCGCATGACCTCGCGACCGCGGGAATCGACCCGGATCGACGAGCCGACGGCGTCCATGACGTCGACGGAATCGGTCTTGGTCAGCTCCCACGGACGGTAGTGGAACGCTTCCGGCTTGTGGGTGAGCGCGCCGACCGGGCAAAGGTCCGCCACGTTGGCCTGCAGCTCGGAGCCCAGTGCCTTCTCGAGATAGCTCGTGATCTCCATGTCCTCGCCGCGCCAGATCGCGCCGAGGTCCTCCACGCCCGCCACCTCGGTGGTGAAACGGACGCAGCGGGTGCAATGGATGCACCGGTTCATGGAGGTGCGCACCAGCGGGCCGAGATACTTGTCCGTCACCGCGCGCTTGTTCTCGTGGAAGCGGCTGGTGTCGACGCCGTAGGCCATGGCCTGGTCCTGCAGGTCGCACTGGCCGCCCTGGTCGCAGATCGGGCAGTCGAGCGGGTGGTTGATGAGGAGGAACTCCATCACCCCCTCGCGCGCCTTCTTGACCGTCGGCGACTTGGTGAGCACCTCCGGCGGCTCGCCGTTGGGGCCCGGGCGGCAGTCGCGCACGCCCCAGGCGCAGGACGCCACCGGCTTCGGCGCACCCTTCACCTCGACGAGGCACATGCGGCAGTTGCCGGCGATCGAGAGCCGCTCGTGGAAGCAGAAGCGCGGAATCTCCGCACCGGCCGCCTCGGCGGCCTGGAGCAGTGTATATTCCGGCGGAACGTCGACCTCGACGCCATCAACGATGATTTTAGCCATCTCTACTCTCACTCCGCCGCGATCATGACGGATTCTGAATGCGGGTTCGCCGCGTAGTCGTCGATCCGCTTCTCGATCTCGTGCCGGAAGTGGCGGATCAGTCCCTGGACCGGCCACGCCGCCGCGTCGCCGAGCGCGCAGATGGTATGGCCCTCGATCTGGGTGGAGACCTCGAGCAGCATGTCGATCTCGCGCTTCTGGGCGCGGCCCTCGGCCATGCGGTTGATCACGCGCCACATCCAGCCGGTGCCCTCGCGGCACGGGGTGCACTGGCCGCAGCTCTCGTGCTTGTAGAAGTACGAGATGCGGGCGATGGCGCGGACGATATCCGTGGACTTGTCCATCACGATCACGGCCGCCGTGCCGAGGCCGGACTTCAGGTTTCGCAGGGTGTCGAAGTCCATCGGCGCGTCGATGATCTGCTCGGCCGGAACCAGCGGAACCGACGAGCCGCCCGGAATCACCGCCAGAAGGTTGTCCCAGCCGCCGCGGATGCCGCCGCAGTGGGTGTCGATCAGCTCGCGGAAGGTGAGGCCCATCGCCTCCTCGACGTTGCAGGGCTTGTTGACGTGCCCGGACACGCAGAAGAGCTTGGTGCCGACGTTGTTCGGCCGGCCGATGCTGGAGAACCAGGAGGCGCCGCGGCGCAGGATCGTGCCCGCGACCGCGATGGACTCCACATTGTTCACCGTGGTCGGGCAGCCGTAGAGGCCCATATTGGCCGGGAACGGCGGCTTCAGGCGCGGCATGCCCTTCTTGCCCTCGAGGCTCTCGATGAGCGCCGTCTCCTCGCCGCAGATATAGGCGCCCGCGCCGTGGTGGACGTAGAGGTCGAAGGGATAGCCGTGGATGTTGTCCTTGCCGATGAGCCGGGCCTCATAGGCCTCGTCCACCGCGCGCTGGAGCGCGTGCCGCTCGGCGATATACTCGCCGCGGATGTAGATGTAGGCGGCATTCGCCCCCATGGCGAAGGAAGCGAGCAGGCAGCCCTCGATCAGGAGATGCGGGTCGTTCCGCATGATCTCCCGGTCCTTGCAGGTGCCCGGCTCCGACTCGTCCGCGTTCACCACCAGGTAATGCGGGCGCCCGTCCGATTTCTTCGGCATGAATGACCATTTCAGGCCCGTGGGGAAGCCGGCGCCGCCGCGGCCGCGCAGACCCGAGGCCTTCATCTCGTCGATGATCCAGTCCCGGCCCTTCTCGAGCAGGAACTTGGTGCCGTCCCAGGCGCCGCGCATCTTGGCGGCCTGGAGGTCGGGCGAATGGAAGCCGTAGAGGTTCGTGAAGATGCGATCTCTGTCCTGAAGCATTCCCGATCACTCCATCACGACGTCTTGTTGTCTTTGTCGACGACCACGTCCGGCTTGCTCTCGCTGCCGTCGCGGCGGGTCTCGGCCTGAGCCGGCGGCGTTCCCGCTACCGGAGTCGTGTCCGATCCCGGCGTCACGCGGCCCTCCTCCGGCTTCGACGGCGTCGCCACGTAGGACTTGCCGCTTTGCGGAGCCGGCCTCGGCTCGGATTCAGTGTGCGATTGGCCCTTCGTGGCCGTCGAGGGGTCCGCCGCTTCCTTCCGGTCGACCGGATTGATAGGCGTCTCGCCTTCCTTGGCGCGCTTGGCCGGGGTGTCTGCCACGTCGCTCTCGATCGGCCGACCCGCGGTGGGCTTTGCGGCCTTCACCTCCTGCGGAACGCTGGCCATGGCGGCGGCGGCCTCGCCGGTCTCGCCCGGCTTCGCGGCCGTCTCCTCGAACCGTTTGCGCCAGGCGCCGATCAGGGAGCCGTCGAAGAGCGCGGGGTCCTGCAGGGTCTTCACGTCCTCGTGGGGCTCGGAGGTGCGGCGTCCGATCTGGGACCCCGTCTTCACCGGCCGGCCGGCCGCGAGATCGTCGAGGAGCTTCTCGAAGTTCTCGGGGGTGAGATCCTCGTAGTAGTCATCGTTGATCTGCACCATCGGGGCGTTGCAGCAGGCGCCCAGGCACTCGACCTCGAGCCAGGAGAAGTTGCCGTCCGCCGAAACGTGACCCGACTCGCCGATCCGCCGCTCGAGCACCTTCTTGATGTCGCCCGCGCCGCGCAGCATGCAGGGCGTCGTGCCGCAGAACTGGATGAAGTATTTCCCGACCGGCTCGAGATTGAACATCGTGTAGAAGGTCGCCACCTCCATGACGCGGATGGGCGCCATGTCGAGCTTGGCAGCGACGGCCTCGATAGCCCTACGGGGCAGCCAGCCGCCCGCCTGCTCCTGCGCGCGCCACAGGAGAGCGATCACCGCCGAGGCTTGCCGGCCGGGCGGGTACTTGGCGATCTGCTGGTCCGCAAAAGCTTCGTTCTCAGGAGTGAAAACGAAGCTCTTGGGCTGCAATTCTTCAGGCGCGAGCTTACGAACGGCCATTCATTCTTCTCCTCATCGGCATGGCCGGGCGAGGTGCCCGGCCATCACGACTTGAACTTATCCGCGCTTTCCGGCGCGGCTACCGGCCCGGGTGTCGAGTCGGCTGAAACCTTCAGCGATCCACCTCGCCGAACACGATGTCGAGCGAGCCGAGCACGCCCGCCACGTCGGCCAGCATGTGTCCGCGGCACATGAAGTCCATAGCCTGAAGGTGCGCGAAGCCCGGGGCGCGGATCTTGCAACGATACGGCTTGTTGGTGCCGTCGGACACGAGATAGACGCCGAACTCGCCCTTCGGGGCCTCGACGGCCGCATAGACCTCGCCGGCCGGCACGTGGAAGCCTTCGGTGTAAAGCTTGAAGTGATGGATCAGCGCTTCCATGGAGCGCTTCATGTCCTTGCGGGACGGTGGGGCAACCTTGCCGTCAAGGGTCGTGACGGGGCCCTGCCCGTCCGGCGCGCGCAGCTTGTCGATGCACTGGCGCATGATGCGCACGCTCTGGCGCATCTCCTCCATGCGGATGACCTGGCGGTCGTAGTTGTCGCCGTTCTTGCCCACCGGGATGTCGAAGTCCATCTCCTCGTAGCACTCGTAGGGCTGCGCCTTGCGCAGGTCCCAGGGGGCGCCGCAGCTGCGGACCAGCGGGCCCGAGAAGCCCCAGGCCCAGCAGTCGTCGAGCGTGATGACACCGATGTCGACGTTGCGCTGCTTGAAGATGCGGTTGCCGATGACGAGGGTGTCGAGATCGTCGAGGACCTTCAGGAACGGGTCGCAGAACTCCTCGATGTCGTCGATCAGGTCCGGCGGCAGGTCCATGTTCACGCCGCCCGGACGGAAGTAGTTGGCGTGCATGCGCGAGCCCGAGGCGCGCTCGTAGAAGATCATGAGCTTCTCGCGCTCCTCGAAGCCCCACAGGGGCGGCGTGAGCGCGCCGACGTCCATGGCCTGCGTGGTCACGTTGAGGAGGTGCGACAGCAGGCGCCCGATCTCCGCGAACAGCACCCGGATGAGCTGCGCGCGGCGCGGAACCTCGATGCCGAGGAGTTTCTCGACCGCGAGGCAGTAGGCGTGCTCCTGGTTCATCGGCGCGACGTAGTCGAGCCGGTCGAAATAGGGATTGGCCTGAACGTAGGTCTTGTACTCGATCAGCTTCTCGGTGCCGCGGTGAAGCAGTCCGATATGCGGGTCGACCCGCTCGACGACCTCGCCGTCGAGCTCCAGCACGAGGCGGAGCACGCCGTGCGCGGCCGGGTGCTGCGGTCCGAAGTTGATCGAGAAGTTGCGGATGTTGTGCTCGCTCATGAGCGTCCCGCCTTATGCCTTGGCCTTCTCGTCGCCGGGCAGCACGTAGTCCGTGCCTTCCCAGGGCGAGAGGAAATCGAAGTTGCGGAATTCCTGGCTGAGCTTGACAGGCTCGTAGACCACCCTGCCCTGCGCCTCGTCGTAGCGAACCTCGACGAAGCCCGTGAGCGGGAAGTCCTTACGTAGCGGAAAGCCCTCGAACCCGTAATCGGTGAGGATCCGGCGCAGGTCCGGATGGCCGGAGAACAGGATGCCGTAGAGGTCGTAGGCCTCGCGCTCGTACCAGTTCGCCGCCGGGAAGACACCGATGATCGAGGGGACCGGGGTCACCTCGTCAGTCTCCACCTTCAGGCGGATGCGGCGGTTAAAGTGTGGTGCCAGGAAATGGTAGACGACGTCGAAGCGCTTCTCGCGACCCGGATAGTCCGCCCCGCAGATGTCGATGAAGCATACGAACCGGCATTGGGGATCGTCGCGCAGGAAGGTGACGGCCCGGACGATGTCCTCGCCGCGGACGACGATCGTGAGTTCGTCGAAGGCGATCGCCCGCCCGGTCACCGCCTCGCCCAGGGACGAGGCGATGTGGTCGCTCAATGCTTGGAGCTCAGCACTCATGGAAAGACCTTTGCTCAGCGCTCGATGGTGCCGGTCCGGCGGATCTTCTTCTGCAGGAGCAGCACACCGTACAGCAGAGCTTCAGCGGTGGGCGGACAGCCCGGCACGTAGATGTCGACGGGCACGATGCGGTCGCAGCCGCGCACCACCGAGTAGGAATAGTGGTAGTAGCCGCCGCCGTTGGCGCAGGAGCCCATGGAGATGACGTAGCGCGGCTCGGGCATCTGGTCGTAGACCTTGCGGAGCGCGGGAGCCATCTTGTTGGTCAGGGTGCCGGCCACGATCATCACGTCCGACTGGCGCGGCGAGGCACGGGGCGCGAAGCCGAAGCGCTCGGCGTCGTAGCGCGGCATGGACATCTGCATCATCTCGACCGCGCAGCAGGCGAGGCCGAAGGTCATCCACATGAGCGAACCGGTGCGCGCCCAGGTGATGAGGTCCTCGGTCGAGGTGACGATGAAGCCCTTGTCGGTCAGCTCGTCCTTGATCCCGACGAAGTACGGGTCGGTCGAGCCTACCGGCTTGCCGGTGTTCGGATCGAGGATGCCGCGGGGAGCGGGAGCGACCAGGGTCGATTGGTTGTCGGCGATCAATCCCATTCCAGGGCCCCCTTCTTCCACTCATAGATGAAGCCGACCGTCAGCACCCCGAGGAAGATCATCATGGAGGCGAAGCCGAACCAGCCCAGATTTCCGAAGGTGATCGCCCATGGGAACAGGAACGCCACTTCGAGGTCGAAAATGATGAACAGAATGGCCACGAGGTAGAACCGCACGTCGAACTTCATGCGGGCGTCGTCAAAGGCATTGAACCCGCACTCGTAGGCCGACAGCTTTTCCGTGTCGGGCCGGCTATAGGCGACGATGAACGGCGCCACGAGCAGCGCCAGCCCGATCACGAGCGACACGCCGATGAAGATCACGAGAGGCAGGTAGTCGGCGAGGAGATTCGTCATGCGACACCTAAAGAAACGGAGCGCGGCCAATAGCCGGCAACAGTCATGCATGTAGGCCGCAGGAAGCCCGGCGAAAGGCCCTGCGACAACGCAGATTGCGGGGCGAGGCTTATCCGAGATCCCCTTCCCTGACAAGTGTTTGCGGCACTGCGAAAGAAGACTTCTAAACTGCGAAGTCCCCTCCTCGGCTGCCCAGGCGGCATTGCGGTCGCCGCTGACCTGCGTCCTGTCGGCTGCGGTCTTCCGCCTTGGCCCGCGCCCCTGTCGCGCCCAGATCTCGCGCTGCCAAGTGTGCGAGAAACCGAACGGGGGCCGATTGCGGCTCAAGTGACGATGACACCGCCTGCGAGCTCGGAGGAGGACAGCCACCCCGCAGTAGCCTGCGATACCCGGTTCGATATCGCCGGGAAGGCCTTCGTGAACGACATCTGGCGACGCCTCAGCCCCGCTGACAGCGCATAGCTCGGGATATCGCTCCACCGCCCCGACGCCGCAGGGAAGCGGAGCGGCGGCGAGAATCATCCGCAGGATCGGGCGCCTCGCGGCTGCCGGGACCGGTCCGGGCTCGTCGGAAGCCTGGCATGCGCACGGATCAGACGCGGCCCGTCGGAAATTGGCGATATGGAGGAGAAGAGGAAGTGGCGCGGGCGACGGGGCTCGAACCCGCGACCTCCGGCGTGACAGGCCGGCACTCTAACCGACTGAGCTACGCCCGCGCATATGGTCCGCCGAAGCGGCGTGGAGGGGGTTTACGAGGGCCTCCGACCCCTGTCAAGCGTTCCGTAAGGCCGATGCCTAAATCCTCACCGAAACGCCGGGAGATGGTGGGCGGTGACGGGCTCGAACCGCCGACCCGCGGTGTGTAAAACCGCTGCTCTACCAACTGAGCTAACCGCCCGTTCCGCCTCACATAAAAAGAGAAGGCCGACAACGCAAGCGCGGTCGGCCCCTTTGGAAGCAATCGTCGCTGAAAAAGCGGTTACTTCGCGTTCACGGCTTCCTTCAGCCCCGCGCCGGCGCGGAACTTCGGGGTCTTCGAGGCTGGAACCGTGACCTTCTCGCCGGTGCGCGGGTTGCGCGCCTCGCCGGCCGCACGGTTGGTCACCACGAAGGTGCCGAAGCCAACGATCTTCACCTCATCGCCCTTCTTGAGAGCGCCGGTGATGGCCTCGATGGCGGCGTCGATCGCCTCACCTGCCTGGCCCCGCGTCAGACCCACCTTGTCGGCGACGGCCGCAACGAGCTCGCCTTTGTTCATGTTCTTATCCTCCAGTGATCACGGCGGCACCCAGGAATATGTGCCACCGTTTCAGGGACACTCCCTCTGGCGTAAAGCTAGTCCGTATGCAAGCCCCGAACCGGCCTGTTTCAGCCGGTTTTTGACATTCCGTAACAGAAAAGAGCCCCCGGATTCGCCATCCGGGGGCTCTTGGAAACATTACGTAACGTCAGCGTTAGTGCGCGACGACTCCGAGAGAATCGTCCTCGACGCCGGGGGACTTGGGCGTCTTGAGCACCGAGGCCTCGTCCCACTCGATGGGCTCCGGCATGCGCACGAGGGCATGCTGCAGCACCTGGTCCATGGTCGAGACCGGGACGATCTCAAGGCCGTTCTTCACGCTCGCCGGGATCTCCACGAGATCCTTGGCATTCTCCTCGGGGATCAAGACCTTCTTGATGCCGCCGCGGAGCGCCGCGAGGAGCTTCTCCTTGAGACCGCCGATGGGCAGCACCCTGCCCCGCAGCGTCACCTCGCCTGTCATGGCGATGTCGCGACGGACCGGGATACCCGTGATCACGGACACGATTGCGCTCGCCATGGCGATGCCGGCCGAGGGACCATCCTTCGGCGTAGCGCCTTCCGGCACGTGCACGTGGATGTCCCGACGATCGAACAGGGGCGGCTCGACGCCGAAATCCACGGCCCGGGAGCGGACGTAGGAAGCCGCCGCCGAGATCGATTCCTTCATGACGTCGCGGAGGTTGCCCGTGACGGTCATCTTGCCCTTGCCCGGCATCATGATGCCTTCGATCGTGAGCAGCTCGCCGCCGACCTCGGTCCAGGCTAGGCCCGTAACCGCACCGACCATGTCCTCCGCCTCGACCTCGCCGTAGCGATAGCGCGGCGGGCCGAGGAAGTCGGGCAGGCTCTCGGTCGTGACCTCGACCTTCTTCACCTTGGTGAGGAGGATCTCCTTCACGGCCTTGCGGACGAGGTTGGCGATCTCGCGCTCCAGGTTGCGGACGCCAGCCTCCCGGGTGTAGCGCCGGATCAGCATGAGCAGGGCGTCATCCTTGATCTCCCATTCCCGCTCCTCCAGGCCATGCTTCTTCATGGCGGAGGGGATCAGGTGGGTGCGGGCGATCTCGGACTTCTCCTCCTCGGTGTAACCCGCGATGCGGATCACCTCCATGCGGTCCAGCAGCGGCGCCGGGATGTTGAGCGTGTTCGCCGTCGTCACGAACATCACGTTCGACAGGTCGTAGTCGACCTCGAGGTAATGATCGTTGAAGGTGCTGTTCTGCTCAGGGTCGAGCACCTCTAGCAGGGCCGCCGACGGGTCGCCGCGGAAGTCCATGCCCATCTTGTCGATCTCGTCGAGCAGGATGAGCGGGCTGGACGTCTTGGCCTTGCGCATCGACTGGATGATCTTGCCAGGCATCGAGCCGATATAGGTCCGCCGGTGGCCGCGGATCTCCGACTCATCCCTCACGCCGCCGAGCGACATGCGGACGAACTCCCGGCCCGTGGCCCTGGCGATCGACTTGCCCAGCGAGGTCTTGCCGACACCCGGAGGGCCGACCAGGCACAGGATCGGACCTGTGAGCTTGTTGGCCCGCTGCTGCACGGCCAGGTACTCGACGATGCGCTCCTTGACCTTGTCGAGGCCGTAATGGTCGGCATCGAGGATGTCCTGGGCAACCTTGAGGTCCTTCTTGACCTTCGAGCGGCGGTTCCACGGGATCCCGAGCAGCCAGTCGAGATAGTTGCGCACGACGGTCGCTTCCGCCGACATGGGCGACATCTGGCGGAGCTTCTTGAGCTCGCCCAGCGCCTTCTCGCGGGCTTCCTTCGTGAACTTGGTCTTCTCGATCTTCTCCTCGAGCTCGGCCAGCTCGTCGCGACCCTCGTCGTCGCCGAGCTCCTTCTGGATCGCCTTCATCTGCTCGTTGAGGTAGTACTCGCGCTGCGTCTTCTCCATCTGACGCTTCACACGGGTACGGATCCGCTTCTCGACCTGCAGGACGGAAATCTCGCTCTCCATCAGGCCGAGCACCTTCTCGAGGCGCTGGGCAACGGTCGGGATCTCCAGGATGGCCTGCTTGTCGGCGATCTTGATGGCGAGGTGCGAAGCGATGGTGTCGGCGAGCTTGGCCGGCTCGTCGATCTGGGTCACCGCGGAGACGACCTCCGGGGACACCTTCTTGTTCAGCTTCACATAATTCTCGAACTCGGACACGACGGAACGGGCAAGGGCCTCGGTCTCGATCTGGTCGCCCAGCGAGTCGGGGAGAACCTCGGCCTCGGCCTCGTAGTATTCCTCAGTCTTGGTGTAGGCCTTGACCTTCGCGCGGCTCGCGCCCTCCACCAGCACCTTCACGGTGCCGTCGGGCAGCTTCAGGAGCTGGAGCACGCTCGCCAGGGTGCCGACCTTGTAGATGGCATCCGTGGCGGGGTCGTCGTCCGTCGCATCGATCTGGGTCGCCAGGAGGATATGACGGTCCCCCTTGACCACCTCCTCAAGCGCGCGGATCGACTTCTCGCGGCCGACGAAGAGCGGCACGATCATGTGCGGGAAGACGACGATATCGCGCAGAGGCAGAACCGCGTAGGTTCCGGTCGAGCCTGGAACGACAGGCTGACGTGGCTTCGATTGTGTCATTAGACGACATCCTTTTGACTGCGCCCGTAGGGCTCCTCCGATGAGCAAGCCTGCGGACGATAAACCGGAACGCTCAAGCTTCTTGGGATTGCTGCATCCGGTACGCGGCCCCACCCCTCGGGGCATGAGCTGATGGCGACCACGTGTAGGTTATCTGGCGTGGCGGGTAGAATGTTTCAAGAACGTACCCGCCATGCCTTTTTTCCATTTGGGGTAAAAAACCGGTGAGCCGTCAGGCGCTGGCGCTCGCGCTCTGCTCCCCCCGGTCGCCGTGGATGAAGAGCGGCTTGGCCTTCCCTTCCACCACCTCCGGTCCGATGACCACCTGCTCGACCGAATCGAGGCCCGGCAGGTCGTACATGGTCTCCAGAAGGATGCCCTCCATGATGGAGCGCAGGCCGCGGGCGCCGGTCTTCCGCTCGATCGCCTTGCGGGCGATGAGGGACAGGGCCTCGTCCTGGAAGGTGAGGGTCACGTTCTCCATCTCGAAGAGGCGCTGGTACTGCTTGACCAGGGCGTTCTTGGGCTCCTGGAGGATCTTCTTGAGGGCGTCCTCGTCCAGATCCTCGAGGGTGGCGAGCACCGGCAGACGGCCGACGAACTCGGGGATCAGGCCGAACTTCAGCAGGTCCTCGGGTTCCACGTCGCGGAAGATTTCGCCGGTCCGGCGGTCGTCCGGGGCCTGGACGGTGGCGCCGAAGCCGATGGACGTGCCCTTGCCGCGGCCGGCGATGATGCGCTCCAGGCCGGCGAATGCGCCGCCGCAGATGAACAGGATGTTGGTCGTGTCGACCTGGAGGAACTCCTGCTGCGGGTGCTTCCGGCCGCCCTGCGGAGGCACGGAGGCGACCGTGCCCTCCATGATCTTCAGAAGGGCCTGCTGCACGCCCTCGCCCGACACGTCGCGGGTGATCGACGGATTGTCGGACTTGCGGGAGATCTTGTCGATCTCGTCGATATAGACGATGCCGCGCTGCGCCCGCTCGACATTATAGTCGGAGGCCTGGAGCAGCTTGAGGATGATGTTCTCCACGTCCTCGCCCACGTAGCCCGCCTCGGTGAGGGTCGTGGCGTCGGCCATGGTGAACGGCACGTCCAGGATCCGGGCCAGCGTCTGCGCCAGCAGGGTCTTGCCCGAGCCCGTGGGGCCGATCAGGAGGATGTTGGACTTCGCCAACTCCACATCGTTGTGCTTCGTCGCATGAGCGAGGCGCTTGTAGTGGTTGTGGACCGCCACCGAGAGCACCTTCTTCGCGTGCTCCTGCCCGATCACGTAGTCGTCAAGAACGCGACTGATCTCCTTGGGAGTAGGAACTCCGTCGCGGGACTTCACGAGCGACGATTTCGACTCCTCGCGGATGATATCCATGCACAGCTCGACGCATTCATCGCAGATGAAAACGGTCGGACCAGCGATCAGTTTGCGAACCTCATGCTGGCTCTTGCCGCAGAAGGAGCAATACAGCGTGCTCTTGGAGTCGTTGCCGCCAGCCTTGGTCATTATCACATCTCCAATCGGTGCCGGACCGGCCCCCTGCCGGCCCTGCACCCCTTTAGTTTATGAGCGCCGGAGCTAATGAAAGGTTCCAGCGCCTGGAATTCGAGCCACCAAAATATCTTGCCTCCCGAATCCCCATGCAATCACGCGAGGGGCGCGTGATCAATAGGAACGGGGCCGCACGCCAAAAAGACGCATCCGGGAGGAATTTGTCCCCAGGTTTTAGGGGCTAGGCCGTCGGGGTGGCAGGTGCCGCCGGCTCGGGACGCTTCGAGAGGACTTGGTCGATGATGCCGAATTCCTTGGCCGCGTCGGCGGTCATGAAATTGTCGCGCTCCAGGGCCTGCTCGACCGTGGCGATATCCTGGCCCGTATGCCTCACGTAGATTTCATTAAGGCGCCGCTTCAGGGCCTCGCTCTCGCGGGCATGGATCATGATGTCCGTAACCTGCCCCTGGTAGCCGCCGGAGGGCTGGTGGACCATGATTCGAGCGTTCGAGAGGGCGAAGCGCTGGCCGGTCGCGCCTGCCGCCAGGAGGAGCGAGCCCATGGAGGCCGCCTGGCCGACGCAGAGGGTCGAGACCGGGCAGCGGATGAACTGCATCGTGTCGTAGATGGACAGGCCGGAGGTCACGACGCCGCCGGGCGAGTTGATGTAGAAGGAGATTTCCTTCTTCGGGTTCTCGGCCTCGAGGAACAGCAGTTGCGCCACGATCAGCGAGGCCGAGTAATCTTCGACCGGTCCGGTGAGGAAGATAATCCGTTCGCGCAGGAGGCGCGAATAGATGTCGAACGCGCGCTCGCCGCGGTTCGACTGCTCGACCACCATCGGGACGAGCGTGTTGTTAAAGAGGGCGACCGGATCTCTCATCGTCTCACTGCTCCAAAAGTCCGGCCGCGCGGACGCGCGGCCGTAAAAACGGTGCTAGCGGCGAGACCCGGAAAGGGCGTTACTCGCTCTTGCTAGCCTTCTTTCCGCCCTTGGCCTTCGAGGACGCCTGCGACTCGGAATCAGCTTCCTCGCCCTCGTCGTCGCCGAACAGCGCCTCCTTGGTCACGGGCTGATCGACCACCTTCACCTGGGACAGGATCTGGTCGACGACCTTCTCCTCGAACAGAGGAGCCCGGATTTCGGCCAGGGCCTGCGGGTTCTTCTGGTAGAACTCCCAGACCTGCTTCTCCTGGCCAGGATACTGGCGGACCCGCTCGATGAGAGCCTGGGTGACCTCATCGTCGGAGATCTTGATATCGGACTTCTCACCGATCTGCGCAAGGACCAAGCCGAGGCGGACGCGACGCTCCGCGATCCGGCGGTACTCGGCGCGGGCCTCCTCCTCCGTCGTCCCCTCGTCCTCGAAGGTGCGGTTATTGGACTTCATGTCGCCCTCGACCTGAGCCCAGACCGCCGCGAACTCCTGCTCCACAAGGCTCGGGGGCAGCTCGAAGCTGTACTTGGCGTCCAGGGCGTCGAGCAGCTCCTTCTTGACCTTGCGGCGGGACTGCGCGTCGAAGTCGCGCTTGATGGCGTCCCGGATCGCGTCCTTGAGCTTGTCCAGGGACTCCATGCCGAAGCCCTTGGCCAGCTCGTCGTCGATCTTCAGCTCGCCCGGAGCCTCGACCGCCTTCACGGTCACGTCGAACTCGGCATCCTTGCCGGCGAGGTGGGCCGCCAGGTAGTTGGCCGGGAAGGTGACCTTCACGAGCTTGGTGTCGCCCGCCTTGAGACCGACGAGCTGGTCCTCGAAGCCGGGGATGAAGGTGTTGGAGCCGAGCTCGACCCGGATGTCCTCCCCCTTGCCGCCCTCGAACTCGGCGCCGTCGATGCGGCCGACGAAGTCGACCACGACGCGGTCGCCCTTCTCGGCAGCGCCGTCCTTCGGCTCGAAGGTGAGGTTCTGCTTGGCCATCCGCTCCAGCGAATCGTTGATCTCGGCGTCCGTGACCTCGACCACCGGCCGCTTGACCTCAACGTCGGAGATGTCGGCCAGCTCGAAGGTCGGGAGAACCTCCAGGGCGACGGTGAAGGCGAGGTCGCCCTTGGCGTCCATGGCCTTCTCGATCTCGTCCTGGTTCTCCGGGAACTTGATCTGCGGCTCGAAGGCGAGCTTGAGGCTGTTGTCCTCGACGATCTTGCGGTTCGCCTCGTTCACGGCGTTCTGGACGACGTCGCCCATGACCGAACGGCCGTAGACCCGGCGCAGGTGTCCCACGGGCACCTTGCCCGGGCGGAAACCGTTGAGACGCACGCGATCCTTGAGGGTCGCAAGCTCCTCGTTCAAGCGCTGCTCCAGCTCGGTTGCGGGCAGCACGACCTTGAATTCTCGCTTCAAGCCTTGGGACAGTGTTTCCGTCACCTGCATGATGTCATTCGCCTTCATTCACTCGAAAAATCTGTGTCCCAGGCTCCGGCCGATGCGACATTCCGCCGTCAACCAGGCCGAAGGAGCCAACCGGATCCAATCCTGGCGGGATTGGTGCGGGCGGAGGGACTCGAACCCCCACAACTTTCGTCGCTGGAACCTAAATCCAGTGCGTCTACCAATTCCGCCACGCCCGCGCGGGAGGCGGCGCGGTGCACGCGCCCCTCGTCCGGACGCGGCTCTATAGCACGGTCAGCGTGCGGCGCATCAAAAAAGTTCGTGTTCTCCGATGGAAAGCAACGAAACTTGGCCGTTCGCGTTCAACGATGTACGTCGTGCCGCCCCGCCACCCCGACCTGCAGGTATTCGCATGCTCACTCGCCGCACCGCCCTCGCCGGCCTCACCGCCACGCTGGCGGGCCTTCCCGGGCGGGGGCTCGCGCAGTCCGATCCGGGCGCCGCGCCGGTCCTGGCGGCCAGGCCCGTAACCCGGCGGCTCCGGCCGGATGGCGGCCGCGACGCCGAGCTCTGGACCTTCAACGGGGAGTTTTCCCCCGTGCTGCGCGTCCGGCATGGATCGGAATTCCGGGCCGTGCTGAAGAACGAGACGCCGAAGCCGCTTTCCCTTCACTTCCATGGGGTTCGCAGCCCCAACGCCATGGACGGCGTCGGAGGCCTGACCCAGGATCCCGTGCCGCCGGGCGGCTCGTTCGAGTACCGCTTCACGCCGCCCGATCCCGGCACCTTCATCGTCCGCCCCTGCGTCCTCGGGGGCAGCGCCGAGCCCCTCGAGCGCGGCCTGTCGGGCCTCCTGATCGTGGAGGAGCGTGACCCGCCCCAGGTCGACCGGGACCTCGCGCTGATAGTGGACGACTGGAGCCTGAACGAGGATGGATCGCTGGCGCCGTTCGACGGCGCGGCCCCAAACCCCGCCGGCCGGCTCGGCAATGTCCTCAGCCTCAACAGCGCGGCCGCCCCGCACCGGGTCGAAGCGCCGCAGGGCGGGCGTCTGCGGCTCCGCCTCGCCAATGTCTGCAACGCCCGCGCCATGCGGCTCCGGTTCGACGGGCTGAAGCCCTATGTGGTCGCCGTCGACGGGCAGCCCGCCGGTACCTTCGAGCCGCTGCGTGCCTCTCTGCCCTTCGCCCCGGGCAACCGCTACGACGTGCTGATCGATCTTCCGGCGGAACCGGGGGCGGCCGGCGCCGTCATGGCCATGATCGGCAACGGCATCCCGCTCCTGGAGATCGTCACCACGGGCGACAGCCGCCCCGCTCTGCCGCCCATCGCGCCGCTGGCGCAAAACGGCAAGCTGCCCGAGGCGATCAAGCTCCAGAACGCCTCGCGCAAGGACCTGGTCATCGCCGCCCCGGCCGAGCCGGACGGCCCCTGGACGATCAACGGAGCCCCCGGTAAGGCAGCCGGCTCCCCTCTCCTGAAGGTCAAGCGCGGCACACCGGTGGTGCTGACCCTGACCAACAGAACGCCTTTCGTGCAGCCCATGCACCTGCACGGCCATGCCTTCCGGCTCCTGCATTCCCTCGACGACGGCTGGGAGCCCTACTTCCTCGACACGGTTCAGGTCCCCGAGAACCGGACCATCCGCATCGCCTTCCTGGCCGATAACCCGGGCAAGTGGCTGCTGGCCTCGACCGTGATGGAGCGGTTCGACAGCGGGCTCTGGACCTGGATCGAGGTCAGCTGAGCAGGCGGCGCAGCACCCCAGGCAGGAGATCCGCCAAGTCCTCGGCGATCAGCCCCGGGCCGAACGCCGCCCCGGCCTCCGCATGGATCCAGGCCCCGGCGCAGGCGGCCTCGAAGGCAGGAAGCCCCTGGGCCATCAGGCCGGCGATAATTCCGCACAAGGTGTCGCCCGATCCGGCCGTCGCCAGATAGGGTGTCCCGTTCTCGTTGATTGCCGCACGACCGTCCGGGGCGGCGATCACCGTGTCCGGTCCCTTGAGCAGGACGACGGCACCCGTATAAGCCGCCGCCCGTCGGGCCCGCTCGATTTTGGATGGTGGATCAAGCAGATCCGGATGCTCGCTGAACAGGCGCTTGAACTCGCCCTCATGCGGCGTCAGCACGGTCGGTGCGTGGCGGAAGGCCTGGTGCAGTTCCGATGCCAGTCCTTCGAAGGAGGTGAGCGCATCCGCATCGAGCACGAGGCTGCGCCGAGCATGCGCGGCGACCCCGACCATGGCCCGAGTGGCCGCGTGGACGCCGAGAGCCGGCCCGAGCACCAGGGCGTTGAAGCGCGGATCCTTGAGGATGCCGTGCAGGCCCTCCGGCCCGTCGCAGCCGCGCAGCATGACGGCCGTCAGGTGCGCCGCGTTAACCCCGAGCGCCTCCGGCGGCGAGGCCACCGTGACGAGGCCGGAGCCGATCCGCAGGGCCGCCTTGGCGGCAAGACGCGCCGCGCCGGTCCGGGTCGCCCCTCCGGACGCCACGAGGGTGTGGCCGCGCTCGTACTTGTGGGAGGACAGCTCCGGCTTCGGCAGGTTGTGGCGCCAGAGCGCCGGCCCGTTGGCGAAGAGGCTTCCTCCGCAGGCGGACAGGATCTCTGCCGCGATGCCGATATCCGCGACCTCGACCGGCCCGCAATAAACCCGCCCCGGCATCAGCAGGTGGCAGGGCTTACGGGCTGCGAAGGTAACGGTGCGCGCCGCCTTCACCACGGCGCCCCGCACCTCGCCGGTCTCCCCGTCGAGCCCGGAGGGCAGGTCGACTGCCAGCACGGGCCGGCCGGCCCCGTCGATCTGTTCGACGAGCCAGCGGGCGCGCCCGTCGAGATCCCGCGCGAGGCCGGTGCCGAAGAGGGCATCGATGATCAGGTCGGCCTCGTGGAGGGGCGCCGCGTCGGAAGGAAGCACCTCCCCGCGCCAGTCCTGCGCCGCCTTGGCCGAGTCACCGGTCAGCTGCTCCAGGGCCCCCAACAGGACGACGTAGACCCGGTAACCCCTCTCGGCGAGGGCGGTCGCGGCGACGAACCCGTCTCCGCCGTTCTGCCCGGGCCCGGCTGCCACCACGATGCGCCCGCCGGGCGGCACCATCTCGGCGGCGGCGGCGGCGACCGCGTGCCCTGCCCTCCGCATCAGCTCGATTCCCGGCGTGCCGGCCGCGATCGTGGCGGCATCGGCTCGGCGCATCTCGGCGGGGGTCAGAACGAGTTCGGGCGAGGTCATGATGAGGTTTTAAGCCAAGTTTGAGCTACCGAGATCGCAAGACAGGCACATGCACAAAGTTTGATCAGAATATGCCTTTCCAAGCGGCAAAACTGCCCGATTTGGGAGGATGAATCCGTGGAAGGCACCTCCTGCTGGTGCTAAAAGCGGCAAACCTCGAACTGAAGCGGTCATCCGGATGAAGAAGATTGAAGCCATCATCAAGCCTTTCAAGCTCGATGAAGTCAAAGAAGCCCTTCAAGAGGTCGGCCTCCAGGGCATCACCGTCATCGAGGCCAAGGGGTTCGGTCGTCAGAAGGGGCATACGGAACTCTATCGCGGCGCCGAATACGTCGTCGACTTCCTGCCGAAGGTGAAGCTCGAGATCGTCCTGAGCGACGACATGGTCGAGAACGCCATCGAGGCGATCCGCAAGGCGGCCCAGACCGGCCGCATCGGAGACGGCAAGATTTTCGTGTCGACGGTCGAGGAAGCCGTCCGCATCAGAACTGGCGAGACCGGATCCGACGCGATCTGAGCTTGCTTTCCAGACCAAGGCTTTGCGCTGAGGACTTACTTTAAGGCCAGAAGAGGACCAGACGATCATGCAGACCGCCAAGGATGTGCTCAAGGCGATCAAAGAAAACGACATCAAGTATGTCGACTTCCGTTTCACGGATCCGCGCGGCAAGTGGCAGCACGTGACCTTCGACGTCTCCATGGTCGATGAGGACCTGTTCGCGGACGGCGTCATGTTCGACGGCTCGTCCATCGCCGGCTGGAAGGCGATCAACGAATCCGACATGGTGCTGATGCCCGACCCGACGACGGCGCAGGTCGACCCCTTCTTCGCCGCTTCGACCTTGTCGATCGTCTGCGACATCCTCGAGCCGGCCACGGGCGAGCCTTACGAGCGCGACCCGCGCGGCATCGCCAAGAAGGCCGAGGCGTTCCTGCGGTCGACCGGGATCGGCGACACGGTCTATGTGGGACCGGAGGCCGAGTTCTTCGTGTTCGACGACGTGAAGTTCATGGCCGACCCCTACAACACCGGCTTCAAGCTCGACGCCTCGGAGCTGCCGACCAACGGCGACAGGGACTACGAGGGCGGCAATCTCGGCCACCGCATTCCGGTCAAGGGCGGTTACTTCCCGGTTCCGCCGCTGGATTCGGCCCAGGACATGCGCAGCGAGATGCTGGCGGCCATGGCGGCCATGGGCGTGACGGTCGAGAAGCACCACCACGAGGTCGCCTCCGCCCAGCATGAACTCGGCACGAAGTTCAACACGCTCGTGAAGACCGCCGACGAGATGCAGATCTACAAGTACTGCATCCACAACGTCGCGCAATCCTATGGAAAGACGGCGACTTTCATGCCGAAGCCGGTCTATGGCGACAACGGCTCGGGCATGCACGTGCACCAGTCGATCTGGAAGGACGGCAAGCCGATGTTCGCCGGCAACAAGTATGCCGACCTGTCCCAGGAATGCCTGTGGTACATCGGCGGCATCATCAAGCACGCCAAGGCGCTGAACGCGTTCACCAACCCCTCGACGAACTCCTATAAGCGCCTCGTCCCCGGCTACGAGGCCCCGGTCCTGCTCGCCTACTCGGCCCGCAACCGCTCCGCCTCGTGCCGCATTCCGTGGACGACCTCGCCGAAGGCGAAGCGCGTCGAGGTTCGCTTCCCCGACCCGACTGCGAACCCCTACCTCGCCTTCGCGGCCCTGCTCATGGCTGGCCTCGACGGCATCCTGAACAAGATCGATCCCGGCCAGGCGATGGACAAGGACCTCTACGACCTGCCGCCGCGCGAGTTGAAGAAGATCCCGACCGTGTGCGGCTCGCTGCGCGAAGCCCTGGCCAACCTCGACAAGGACCGCGCCTTCCTCAAAGCGGGCGGCGTCTTCAACGACGACTTCATCGACAGCTATATCGAGCTGAAGATGACGGAGGTCGCCCGCTTCGAGATGACCCCGCATCCGGTCGAGTTCCAGATGTATTATTCCTGCTGAGCAGGAAGAAGAGCTTCCTCCCCGACTGCGGTCGCGCAGTCTTCCTCCGCCGGAGCCCTCAGGGGCTCCGGCTTTTTTGTTTTCGATCAGCGACTTGAGCGCGGGGGCCGATGCGCCGCAACGGCTAAGCTGGAACGGATTATAACCCGAACGAGTTAGGTGGATCGTTGGGAATGGGCTGACTGCCCAGACACTTCGAAGGAGGTCTAACCATGAAATTCGCGTTCGTTGCCGCTGCTGCCGCCCTTGGCCTGATGGCTGCGGCTCCCGCCGGCGCCCAGACGTCCGTGACGACGACCACCACGACCGACGCCGTGACGACGGGTTCGATCACGATCGCTCCCGAGAAGCGCACCGTGATCCGCGAGCGGCTGAGCACCGCCGAGCCGGTGACCGTGAAGGAGAAGGTGACCGTGGGCTGGACCGTGCCCGAGACCGTCGAGCTCCGGACGGTCCCCGACACGATCGTGTCGGAGGTGCCGAACGTGAAGGGCTACCGGTACTTCGTCTACAACAACGACGTGGTCCTGGTCGATCCGAAGACCCGCAAGGTCGTTTCCATCGTCGAGTAAGAGCGGCAGGACAGCAGGTGGCTTCGCCATCTCCGCAGGCTGACGCCACTCTGCCGAAAACAAAAAGGCCCGGGGAAACCCGGGCCTTTTCCGTCGCCGAAGCGAAGGATCTTAGTAGGTGCCGAACTTGAAGTTCAGGCCGGCGCGGACGACGCCGAACTCGGCGTTGTTGCCGTTGACGATCGTGCCAGCCGGCAGGCCGGTGATGAAGCGCTCGTTGTTGCGGTCGAGGTTCACGTACAGACCTTCGACCTTGGCCGTCAGGTTGTTCGTGAAGGCGTACTCGAGACCGCCGCCGAGGGTCCAGCCACCGTTGGTGTCGCTGTTGATGCCGCCCAGGTCGCCGTAGGCGAAACCGCCCGTGACGTACAGAAGGGCGCGATCGAAGGCCACACCGACGCGGGCGCGGACCGTGCCGAAGTAGTTATTGCTGTCGTTGTTCAGCACGGCGAAGCCCGGGACGCCGAGCACGCCGAAGTCGAAGTCGTTGCCGATGTCAGCGTACTGGAGGTCGGTCTCGACGCCGACCACGAGCGAGCCGATCTGGTAGTTGTAGCCGATCTGGCCGCCGCCGACGAAGCCGCCCTCATCCTCGCTCTGGAGGACGCCGACGCCCGGGATGGTGATGTTCACGTCACCCGTGTGCCAGCCGTAGCCGGCGTTCACGCCGACGTAGAAGCCGGTCCAGGTGAAGACCGGAACCGCAGCCACGACCGGAGCCGGGGCAACGCGGGACGGGAGGTCGGCGGCCACCGCGGAGGCGGTCAGGCCGAGAAGGGCAACCGAAGAGAGGAGAATCTTTTTCACTGTCGTGGTCCATTCGTTTCGTGGGATCCGGCGTCGGTAATAGCCGAGCCTGGAGCGCACGTCTGTCACTTTTCTGCAACAACTCTTTTGGGAAAGTTTGACGATACGGAAGTTTGGCCGCCCGGAATGCCCCTGCGTAAGGATGGGGGCGGAAGAACGACTTGTACGGGGCACGGACACGAGAAGAAATGTCCGTTCTTTCAAAGACTTATACAGACATTACAGGGGCCTTAATCCGGCGAAGACCGGATAACAAATCATTGACCATATTATAGGGTCGCCCTCGCGGGGCTGTGGGAATCTTTGGCTATCCCAGTTCCAGCCACAGCCGCAGGGCCTCGGTAACCTTCCCGGGCTGCTCCAGGGTCGAGAGGTGTCCGGCACCCGGGATCACCGCCAGGGAGGACCATTCGATCATGTCGGCCATTTCCCGGGCGATCTCCGGCGGGGTGATCGCGTCCCCCTCGCCCACGAGCACGAGCGTCGGGATCTCGATTCCCGGCAGGAGCGGGCGCGAATCGGGGCGGCGCATGATCGCGCGCTGCTGCCGGATGAAGGCTTCCGCCCCCACCTCCCTCATCATGCCGGCGACCACGTCCTTGAGGGTCTCGTCAGCCTGGCGCGCGGGATGCACGAGGCGCGGCCAGAGCCTGTCGACGATGTCGTCGAACCGCCCGGCATCGGCGAGGGCGATCATGCGCTCCCGGTCCTGCGTCGCCTCGGGCGTATCGGGTCGGGCGCTCGTGTCGAGCAGGGCAAGCCGTTCCACCCGCTCCGGCGCCTGCCTCAGGACCTCGAAGGCCACGTAGCCGCCCATCGAGAGCCCCGCCAGGTCGAAGCGCTCCGGACTGCTCTCGAGAAGCCGCGCCGCGATGGCAGCTATCGAATCGTCCCTGGTATGGTCGGCGACGAGGATTTTCCGTTCGGACGAGAGCGCTTTGATTTGCGCATCGTAGAGCCTCGGTGTATTGCCAAGTCCTGGGATCAAAACAAGTGTCTCGGCCATCGAGCCTTTTTCCTCGGATTGACAAGCCTGACGCTTGTCCTATGGTCCCGCCGCACATTCAGCTTGAGTAGTTCTCAGGTGAAACCAGTCTTGCGCCTGTTTGTTGCCGTATCGAGCGGCCGGCACTGAAGAGCGCGCCCAGCCCTCACGGTATTCCATTCATGTCGTTCGCCGAACTCGGACTCAGCGATAAAGTTCTACAGGCCGTCGAAGCATCGGGCTACACCGAGCCGACGCCGATTCAGGCACAGGCGATCCCCCATGTGCTTGCGCGCCGCGATGTGCTCGGCATCGCCCAGACGGGCACCGGCAAGACGGCTGCCTTCACCCTCCCCATGCTGACCCTGCTGGAAACCGGGCGGGCCCGGGCGCGCATGCCCCGCACCCTGATCCTCGAGCCCACCCGCGAGCTCGCGGCGCAGGTGCAGGAGAACTTCGACCGCTACGGCGCGAACCACCGCCTCTCGGTGGCCCTGCTGATCGGCGGCGTCTCCTTCGGCGACCAGGATGCCAAGATCACCCGCGGGGTGGACGTGCTGATCGCCACGCCCGGTCGCCTGCTCGACCATTTCGAACGCGGCAAGCTCCTCCTGAGCGGCGTCGAGCTTCTCGTCATCGACGAGGCCGACCGGATGCTCGACATGGGCTTCATCCCGGACATCGAGCGCATCGTGAAGCTCGTGCCCTTCACCCGGCAGACCCTGTTCTTCTCCGCCACCATGCCGCCCGAGATCCAGCGGCTGGCGGATGCCTTCCTCCATAACCCGGTGAAGGTCGAGGTGGCCCGCGCGGCCTCCACGGCGGCCACGATCACCCAGCGGCTCGTGGCCACGGGCCGGGAGGATTACGAGAAGCGGGAGACCCTGCGCGGGCTGATCCGCGGCGCCACCGACCTCAAGAACGCGATCGTGTTCTGCAACCGCAAGCGCGACGTGGCTGTCCTCCATCGGTCGCTGCAGAAGCACGGCTTCGGTGCGGTCGCCCTCCACGGCGACATGGATCAGCACGCACGTATGGCGGCGCTCGACAGCTTCCGGACCGGCGAAATGCCGATTCTGGTGGCGAGCGACGTCGCCGCCCGTGGCCTGGACATCCCGGCCGTGAGCCACGTCTTCAACTACGACACTCCGCACCACGCCGAGGATTACGTGCACCGGATCGGTCGCACCGGCCGCGCCGGCCGCACCGGGTATTCCTTCACGCTGGTCGCTCCGGGCGACGAGAAGTTGCTTTCGGCCATCGAGAAGCTCATCGGCCAGTCCATCGAATGGGAAGGGCCCAGCGTCGCCGAGCTGCCGGCCTCGGAGCGCCCCTCGCGCCGGCGTGGCCGTGGGGAAGAGCGCCCCGCCCGTGGCCGCAAGGGCGGGTCCCGGCAGCAGGCGGAGAAGCGGCCCGAAAGGACCGAGGAAGTGGCCGCCCCGCAGACCCACGAGGAGCCGAGCGCCCGCAGCCCGCGTCCCGAGCGCGACCGGAAGCCCGCCAGGGGAGCTCACGGCAGAGGCCGCCACGATCATGATGCCGATGCGCCCGTCATCGGACTCGGCGATCACGTGCCAGCCTTCCTTCTGCGGCCCGTCCCGGTCAAGAAGGCGAAGTAGCTAGCTTTTCTTCCGAACTCTGCCGGGCGGCGCAACGCGGCCGCCCTTCCTGACGCCGCCCGTCGCCTTGGCGCGTACGGCAGCCTCCATGGCAAGGCGGGCGAATTTCGCGGCCTCGTCGGGGTCGTCGAGGCCCAAGTCGGGCATCAGCCAGTAGCTCATGGTCGAGGTGCGCCCATCGCGGCTGGTATAGGCGAAGGGCCGGGAGCCCAGGTCGCGAAACACGCCCTCGGTCTCGCTGTCGGCCTTCAGGTACAGCTCGCCCCGGGCCTCGAGGGCAAACATCAGGCCGTCGCGGTAGATCCCCTGCCCGCCGAACATCCGGCGGATCTGGACAGGCCCGAACGCGCTGAGGATGTCCCGGATGGCCTCCGCATCCATGCGTCAGTGGGCGCCTTGGATGTGCTCGGGCGTGGCGGGCGTGATGGCGACGGATTCGCCGCAGCCGCAGGCCGAGGTCTGGTTCGGATTGTTGAACACGAACTGCGACGACATCTTGGTGGTCTGGAAGTCCATCTCGGTGCCGAGCAGGAACAGGACCGCCTTCGGGTCGATCAGGACGGTCACGCCCTTGTCCTCGACCACCTCGTCGAGGGGGTTCACGCTCTCGGCATATTCCATCGTGTAGGACATGCCGGCGCAGCCGCCGTTCTTCACGCCGACGCGGACGCCGACGATCGGCCGGTCGGCTTTGGCGATGATGTCCTTGACGCGGTTCGCCGCCGCGTCCGTCAAGGTGATGACCTTGAAACCGGGTAGAGCCATTGAATTCTCTCCTGACAGCCGGGTTCAAGGCCCGGGCAGAACGAGTACGTCGTCTCTAAGATAGGAACGATTTGGCCAGACGTCGAGCCTGGCGGGAGGTCGGCCCTACCACATGTCGAGGGCGACGCGGGCCTCGTCCGACATGCGGCTCTGGTCCCACGGCGGGTCGAAGACCATGTTGACCTTGACGCTCTGGACCCCCTGCACTGCCGCGACCGCGTTCTCGACCCAGCCCGGCATCTCGCCGGCCACGGGGCAGCCGGGGGCGGTCAGGGTCATATCGATGGTCACGTTGCGGTCGTCGTCGATGTCGACCCGGTAGATCAGGCCGAGTTCGTAGATGTCGGCCGGTATTTCCGGATCATAGACGGACTTCAGGGCCGCGATGATGTCGTCGGTCATGCGGTCCAGCTCTTCGGGCGGAATCGCCGAGCCTGGCGAAACCTGCGGCGCATTGGGCGCCTCGTCGATGGGGTTGGCAGCGTTCACAGGTCTCATCCTCACGCAAACAAGGCCTCGGCCTTCTGCAAGGCGTCGGCGAGTTTATCCACTTCTTCCATGGTGTTGTAGAGGCCGAAGGAGGCTCGACAGGTCGAGGTGACGCCGAAGCGCTCCAGCAGCGGCATGGCACAATGGGTTCCGGCCCGGACGGCGACGCCCTGTCGGTCGATGATGGTGGCGACGTCGTGGGCGTGGGCGCCCTTCATCTCGAAGGACAGGATGGCGCCCTTGCCCTTGGCGCGGCCGATGATGCGCAGGGAGTTCATGGCTCCGAGCCGCTCGTGGGCATAGGCAGACAGGGCCGCCTCGTGGGCCCGAATGTTGTCGCGGCCGAGCTGCATCATGAAGCGCAGGGCGGCATCGAGGCCGATGGCCTCAAGGATGGGGGGCGTCCCGGCCTCGAAACGGTGCGGCGGATCGTTGTAGGTGATGGTCTCCTGCCGCACCTCGCGGATCATCTCACCGCCGCCCTGGTAGGGCGCCATCCTCGTGAGGAGGTCGCGCTTGCCGTAGAGCACGCCGATGCCCGTCGGCCCGTACACCTTGTGGCCGGTGAACACATAGAAGTCGGCGTCGATGTCACGCACGTCCACGTCGAGATGGACGGCCCCCTGAGCCCCGTCCACCAGCACCGGCACCCCGTGGGCATGGGATATGCGGATGATGTCCTTGATCGGGGTCACGGTGCCGAGCACGTTCGACATGTGGGTGATCGATACGATCTTGGTGCGGGGCGAGATCAGCTTCTCGAACTCTTCGAGGAGGAAGTTGCCCTCATCGTCCACCGGCGCCCACTTGATCACCGCGCCCTTGCGCTCCCGAAGGAAATGCCAGGGCACGATGTTGGAATGATGCTCCATGACGGAGAGGATGATCTCGTCCCCCTCCCCGATTGCCATGCGGCCGAAGGAATCTGCCACAAGGTTGTAGGCCTCGGTCGCGGACTTGGTGAAGACGATCTCTTCGATGGATCCGGCGTTGAGGAACTCGCGAACCGTCTCACGGGCCCGCTCGAAGCCCTCCGTCGCCACGTTGGCCATATAGTGCAGGCCGCGATGGACGTTCGCGTAGCCCGTCTCCATGGCGTTCACCATGGCGTCGATCACCGCGCGCGGCTTCTGGGCGGAGGCGGCGTTGTCGAGATAGACCAGCGGCTTGCCGTAGACCTGTTGCGCGAGGATCGGGAATTCCTTGCGGACGGCCTCGACGTCGTAGGGCTTCATAGGAGCGTTCATTGTCGTGTCCACCATCCAGAAGCCCTCATCCTGAGGAGGCCGGAAGGGCCGTCTCGAAGAACAAGGGCGTCTCTCGCGCGCTCCGGACCCGGAACCCTCGTCCTTCGAGACGCCGCTGCGCAGCTCCTCAGGACGGGGTTCCTGACCGGCGTCCTGTTACCCTCTCGCCCGCAGCCAATCCTCGGTCACGGCAACGAGCGCGTCATGGATCTCCTGGTCCTCGACGAACTCGATGGCCTCGCCGAGGAAAGCCTGCACCATCAGGCTCTCGGCTTCCTTGCGGGGAAGGCCGCGGGCCATCAGATAGAACAGGAGGTCGTCGTCGAGCTGGCCGCAGGTTGCGCCATGGGCGCACTGCACGTCGTCGGCGAAGATCTCCAGCTCGGGCTTGTTGTTCATCGTGCCGCCCTCCGACAGGAGGATGGCTGCCGACATCATACGCCCATCGGTCTTCTGGGCGTGATGCGGGACGATGATCTTGCCCTGGAACACGCCGGTGGCCTCACCGTCGACGACGGTCTTGAACAGCTCCCGGCTCTCGCAATGGGGCGCCGCATGCTCGACCACGAGGGTCGAATCCGCATGCTGTCCGGCCTTGATCATGGTGGCGCCGTTGACCCGCAGCTTCGTGTTCTCGCCGTTCAGGACCGCAAAGACCTGGTGGCGCGAGGTCGCGGCGCCGGACACGAGGTTGATGCTGAAGAACTCGGCGTCGCCGCCGACCCTCAGGGCGAGCGTGGACAGTGCGAGCGCCTTGTCGCCCTCCTGGTTGAGGCGAACGTGGCGGACCTTCGTGCGGTCGCCGGCAATCAGCTCGACCACGTCGTTGGGCTGGTGGCTCACACCGTTCGGGCTCTCGTGGCTCTCGAGCAGGGTGACCGACGCGCCGTCCTCTACGAGCACGAGCACGCGGGTCGCAGTCGCGACGGCCGAAGCCGCGGCGGTCACGAAGCGCAGGTGAACCGGCGTCTCGACATCGCCCGCGATCCGCAGCATCACGCCGTCCGCCATGAAGGTGGTGTTGAGCTGATAGACGGGGTTCTGCCGTGCCCATTCCACCGGGCTGAGCTTGGCCAGCCATTCGTGCCCGTCGGCTAGCGCCTCGGCCAGGGGCACGATTTCGACGCCCTCGGGCAGACCGGCGAAATCGACCGCGCCGCGCACGAAGTGGCCGTTCACGAACGGCACCTGGACAGCCTCGATGCCGGTCAGGACCTGCGCGTTATCGAGCGCCGCCTTGGCCTCCTCGGCCGTGGGCGTGCCTGCGAAAGGCGCCACCTCGCGCATGAGGGCGCGCAGGTCGGTGTATTTGAACTCCTCCACCCGGCGATGCGGCAGGCCGTTCCTGGTGAAGAGCTCGAAGGCCTCGGCACGCGACTCCACGTTGCCCGGCAGCGTGGCCTTCGCGGATTCGTAGGCCTGCGCCAGCGCGGTCTCCGCCGGCGTCTTCATGAGAGTGACGTCGGCCATGTTACGCGGCCTCACTTTCGCGATAGTCGGCATAGCCGTTCGCCTCGAGCTCAAGGGCGAGCTCCTTGCCGCCCGACTTCACGATGCGGCCCGCCGACATGACGTGCACGGTGTCCGGAACGATGTGGTTCAGGAGGCGCTGGTAGTGGGTGATGACCAGGAAGGCCCGGTCCGGCGAGCGCAGGGCGTTCACGCCCTCCGACACGATGCGGAGCGCGTCGATGTCGAGGCCGGAATCGGTCTCGTCCAGGATGCAGAAGGCCGGCTGCAGCAGCGCCATCTGCAGGATCTCCATGCGCTTCTTCTCGCCGCCGGAGAAGCCGACGTTGAGGGCGCGCTTGAGCATGTCCTTCGGGATCTCGAGCTGCTGGGCGGCCGCGTTCACGCGCTTGATGAACTCGGGTGTGGTCAGCTCGTCCTCACCGCGCGACTTGCGCTGGGCGTTCACGGCGGCCTTCAGGAAGGTCATGGTCGCGACGCCCGGGATCTCCAGCGGATACTGGAAGGCCAGGAAGACGCCGGCCGCGGCGCGCTGGTCCGGCTCCATCTCGAGCAGATTCTGGCCGTCGAGCAGGATCTCGCCGTCGAGGACCTCGTAGTCCTCCTTGCCGGCGATCACGTAGGAGAGTGTCGACTTACCGGACCCGTTCGGCCCCATGATGGCTGCCACCTCGCCGTTGTTCACGGTGAGATTGAGCCCATTGAGAATGCGCTTGTCCTCGATCTGGACCACGAGGTTCTTGATTTCGAGCATGGTTGTTTCCTTCAAACTCATCCTGAGGAGCGCTCCGAGCGCATCTCGAAGGACGTTGCATCGAGACGCCTCCTCATCCTCAGACACCGCCTTCGGCGGCTCCCCCAAGATGAGGAGGCTGTGTTGCGGTTAACCGACCGAGCCTTCCAGCGAGATCGAGATCAGCTTCTGGGCTTCCACGGCGAACTCCATGGGGAGCTGCTGCAGCACGTCCTTCACGAAGCCGTTCACGATCAGCGCCGTCGCCTCCTCTTCCGAGAGGCCGCGCTGCTGGCAGTAGAACATCTGATCCTCGGAGATCTTCGAGGTGGTCGCCTCGTGCTCGAACACGGCGGTGGCGTTCTTCGACTCGATATAGGGCACCGTATGAGCGCCGCACTCGTTGCCGATCAGCAGCGAGTCGCAGTTCGTGAAGTTGCGGGCTCCAGTCGCCCTGCGGTGCGCCGAGACGAGACCGCGATAGGTGTTGTCGGACTTGCCCGCCGCGATCCCCTTCGAGATGATCCGGCTCGTGGTGTTCTTGCCCAGATGGATCATCTTGGTGCCGGAATCGACCTGCTGCCTCCCGTTCGACACGGCGATCGAATAGAACTCGCCACGCGAGTTGTCCCCGCGCAGGATGCAGGACGGGTACTTCCAGGTGATGGCAGAGCCGGTCTCCACCTGGGTCCAGGTGATGACCGAGTTCCGGCCCCGGCAATCGCCGCGCTTCGTCACGAAGTTGTAGATGCCGCCCCGGCCCTCCGAGTCGCCCGGATACCAGTTCTGGACGGTGGAGTACTTGATCTCGGCATCATCCAGGGCGATCAGCTCGACCACCGCCGCATGGAGCTGGTTCTCGTCCCGCTTCGGGGCGGTGCAGCCCTCGAGGTACGACACGTAGGAACCCTTGTCGGCGATGATGAGCGTGCGCTCGAATTGGCCGGTGTTCTTCTCGTTGATGCGGAAATAGGTCGACAGCTCCATCGGGCAGCGGACGCCCGGGGGCACGTAGACGAACGACCCGTCCGTGAAGACGGCCGAGTTCAGGGTGGCGAAGAAGTTGTCCGTCACCGGCACGACCGACCCGAGATACTGTTTCACGAGGTCCGGGTATTCCCGGATCGCCTCGGAGATCGGCATGAAGATCACGCCGGCCTTCTTCAGCTCCTCCTTGAAGGTCGTGGCGACCGACACGGAATCGAACACCGCGTCCACGGCGACCCGGTTCTGCGGCTCGACGCCGGCCAGGATCTCCTGCTCACGCAGGGGAATGCCGAGCTTCTCGTAGGTCTTGAGAATCTCTGGGTCCACCTCGTCGAGGGACTTCGGCGCCGGGTTCTTCTTCGGCGCTGCATAGTAGTAGATGTCGTTGTAGTCGATCTTGTCGTACGACACGCGCGCCCAGTTCGGCTCCCGCATGGTGAGCCAACGCTTGTAGGCGTCGAGCCGCCACTGGAGCATCCATTCAGGCTCGCCCTTCCTGGCCGAGATGAACCGGATCACGTCCTCGGAAAGGCCCTTTGGGGCCTTCTCCATCTCGACTTCGGTCTCGAAGCCGTACTTATACTGGTCGACGTCAATCGATCGGACCTGATCGATGGTCTCCTGCACTGCAGGCATCTGTCTCTCCCACCGCTCACGGCTTCAAGGGCCGCGGGTTGATGACATGGAAACGCAAGCGGGGCCGGTCAGGCCGCGCTTGCCCTCCGCTTATATAGGGATCGAACCACCTTTTCGCACGCCTCCGCAAAGCGGATCACGTCTTCTTTTGTGGTCTTCCACCCCAAACTCACACGCATGGCTCCCTCGGCGAGGGAGGACTCCACACCCATGGCGTCGAGCACATGCGACCGCCTGACCTTTCCTGACGAACACGCCGAGCCGGAGGACAGGGCGATTCCCTCGAGATCGAAGGCGATGAGGGCCGTCTCGGCCTTCAGGCCGGGTATGGCAAAGGCGAAGGTGTTAGGCAACCGCTCAGCTTCCGATCCGATGACGACGGCGTCCGACGCGATCCGGCGCAGATGGGCCTCGGCCTCGTCGCGCAACGCCCCGATCCGGTCCGTCTCCTCGGTCAGGCTCGCCAGGGCGGCCTCGGCCGCGGCTCCGAAGCCGGCGATGGCCGCAATATTCTCCGTCCCGGCCCGGTAGCCCTTCTCCTGCCCGCCGCCCCGAACGAGTCGGTCGGCGATCTCGAGCTGGTCGGAGGCAAGGACGACGGCGCCGATTCCCTTAGGACCGCCGAGCTTGTGCGCCGACAGGGTCAATACGTCGACGCCGAGCCCGACCACATCCAGCGGGACCTTGCCGGCAGCCTGGACCGCATCGGTATGGACGAGCCCGCCATGCTCGCGGACGAGGCGAGCCACCTCGGCCACGGGTTGGAGGACGCCGGTCTCGTTGTTGGCGAGCTGGATCGACACCAGGATCCGCTCCTGCCCGGCCCGCTCCAGACGGCCCTTGAGCCATGCCAGGTCGACGACGCCGTGTCCGTCGACGGGAACGTGCTCCACGGCCTCCGCCGGGAAGCGGTGGCCGTTCAGCCCGCAGGGATGCTCGGTCGCGCCGATGAGGAGACGCGTGGCTCCCGCCTGGCCCAGGCGGCGGAGGGACGGACTCAGGGCCATGTTGCTGGCCTCCGTCCCACCGCTGGTGAAGATCACGTTCTTGGCCCGGGCGCCGGCGAGCCTCGCCACCTTGTCCCGCGCGGTCTCGATCTCAGCCCTTGCGGCTCGTCCCTCGGTATGGACCGAGGAGGCGTTTCCCGGCAGCTCGAAGGCGCGCCCCATGGCGGCCGCCGCCTCAGGCCTGAGCGGTGCGGTGGCATTGTAATCCAGGTATATGCGCTGGCCTGACGCCATATCCGCTCGTACCCTCACGAAATCCTTGCATTCGCCCCTGGTTGCCGTGCTAAAGGACCACAACCACGTAACGTCCTGTCGCGCCAAACCGGCGGATCTCCGGCCGGGCGCCCTGGACGTGGAAAACTTTAGAATAATTCTAAAGTCTATTTTTGAGAGATCCGAAGCCAAAAGTCAAGGCGTGAGGATTTCCCTCTCCTAAGGAGAGGTCGAGGAGGGTTCGCTTTCATGCCTGAAGTCGTCTTCATGGGTCCCGCCGGTCGCATCGAGGGCCGCTACCAGCCTGCCAAGCAGAAGGGGGCCCCGATCGCCATCGTGCTGCACCCGCACCCGCAGTTCGGCGGCACGATGAACAATCAGATCGTCTATAACCTCTACTACGACTTCGTGAACCGTGGCTTTTCGGTCCTGCGCTTCAACTTCCGCGGCGTCGGCCGCAGCCAGGGCACCTTCGACCACGGGCAGGGCGAGCTGTCGGACGCCGCCGCGGCGCTCGACTGGGTGCAGTCCATCAACCCGGATGCCCGCGCCTGCTGGATCGCCGGCGTCTCTTTCGGGGCCTGGATCGGCATGCAGCTCCTGATGCGCCGCCCGGAGATCGAGGGCTTCATCTCCATCGCCGCCATGGCCAACCGCTACGATTTCTCGTTCCTGGCCCCCTGCCCGTCCTCCGGCCTCTTCGTCCACGGCTCGGAAGACCGGGTCGCCCCGGTGAAGGACGTGGTCAGCGTCATCGAGAAGGTGAAGACCCAGAAGGGCGTGAAGCTCGAGCACGCGGTGATCGAGGGCGCCAACCACTTCTTCGACGGCAAGGTCGACGAGCTCATGGCCGCGGTCGGCCAGTACCTGGACAAACGGCTGGGCACGAACGACGAAGAGGCGGCGTGAGCCAATTCGGCCTCACGGACACCTTCAGCGGCAGGCCCTGTGGCCTGCCGTTTTCTTTTCCTCGTGAAATTGCAAGGCGAAGCTGTTAAACGCCCTCATCCCATCCGAACCGACAGACGAGAGCCGCGATGAACGCGCCACGTTCCGAATTCCTGAAAGTGCTCACCGAGCGGGGCTACATCCACCAGACTTCCGATTTCGACGGCATCGATGCCGCCGCCCTGGAGGGACGGCTGACGACCTATGTGGGCTATGACTGCACCGGGCCGTCGCTCCATGTCGGACATCTTCTGTCGATCATGATGCTGCACTGGCTGCAGAAGACCGGCGCCGGCAAGCCGATCACGCTCATGGGCGGCGGCACCACCCGGGTGGGCGATCCCTCCGGCAAGGACGAGAGCCGCAAGCTCCTCACGGTGGAGCAGATCGAGGACAACAAGGCGAGCATTAAGGGTGTGTTCTCGCGCTTCATCGCCTTCGGCGACGGCAGGACCGACGCTCTCATGGCCGACAACGCCGAGTGGCTGACGAAGCTCAACTACATCGAGTTCCTGCGCGACGTGGGCCGCCACTTCTCGGTCAACCGGATGCTGTCCTTCGACAGCGTGAAGCTGCGCCTCGATCGCGAGCACGAGCTGTCGTTCCTGGAGTTCAACTACATGATCCTCCAGGCCTACGACTTCGTGGAGCTGCACAAGCGCTACGGCTGCGTGCTGCAGATGGGCGGCTCGGACCAGTGGGGCAACATCGTCAACGGCATCGACCTCGGCCGGCGCCTCGGCACGGCGCAGCTCTTCGCGCTCACCTGCCCGCTCCTGACCACCGCCTCCGGCGCCAAGATGGGCAAGACCGCCTCGGGAGCGGTCTGGCTCAACGCCGACATGCTGAGCCCCTACGATTACTGGCAGTTCTGGCGCAACACCGAGGACGCCGACGTCGGGCGCTTCCTCAGGCTCTTCACCGTGCTGCCGATGGACGAGGTCGCCCGCCTCGAAGCGCTCGAGGGCGCTGAGATCAACGAGGCCAAGAAGGTCCTGGCGACCGAGGCAACCGCCCTCCTCCACGGACGCGAGGCCGCTGAACTCGCCGCCGAGACCGCCCGCAAAACCTTCGAGCAGGGCGCCCTTGCCGAGAGCCTACCGACCGTCGAGATCGCCTCGAGCCAGCTGGAGCAGGGCCTCGGCGTGCTGGCGGCTTTCGGCCCGGACTACGCTAGGCTCGTGCCCTCCATGAGCGAGGCACGGCGGCAGGTGAAGAGCGGCGGCCTGAAGGTCAACGACCAGACCGTGACGGACGAGCGCGGCGTGCTGAAACTCGCTGACGTGACCGCCGAAGGCGTGATCAAGCTGTCCTTCGGCAAGAAGAAGCACGTGCTTCTGCGGGCCGTCTGAGGCGGCCCGTCAACGCTCCGGCACCGGCGGCAGAGATCCCGTCTGCGGTGCCGCCGAACCGACCCCGAACAGCCGGCGCAGGAAGCCGGGAGCGACGGCGGAAAGCGGGTTGACCGTGAGGGTCGGCGAACTCGCGTCGCCGGCCACCCGGAAATTCACCGCGAACAATCCCTCGTACTGACCCCCACCGAGCAGCGGACCGAAGAGCGGCACCTGCGCGAAGGCGTTGTTGAGCCCATAGGCCGGCACGAAGGTCCCGGAAATGTCCATCCGGTCGTGGGCGTAGTCGATGAAGCCACCGAGGGTGAAGCCGACCTGATTGCCCCAGATGGCCGCATCCTTGAAGTCGAGCCGCCCGGCCGTGCGGGTGAAATCCACCCGCGCCTTGGTGAAGGAGATCTCGTTCACGTCGACCCGCACCGCCTGGGGATTGCCCGCCTTGTCCTGCCCGGCAATGAACTGGGTTTGGGTCGGGATGATCCGGCGCAGGGCCGGCTCGTTGCTGAGCGTGAAGGACCGCAGATTGAGGAAGCCCGCCTGCGGGCCGTCGCCGGTCACGAGCTGGAGGATGAGTTCGCCCCCCGTCATCCGCCGGTAGACGTCGAGGAAGCGCAGCAGGGCGCCCGCGTCCTCGGCCTGGAGGATGATGAGCGGGTTGCCCACGGGCTGAGGCGTCGTGCGGGCGATAATGTTCGTGGCGCCGAGGCGTCCCTTCAGGTCCAGCTGCCGGATGTTGTCCTTGCGCATGGACGCCTTGACCGTGGCGTTGGTGATCGCCTCGTCGTTGTAGCCGGTGAGGATGTTGAGCATCAGGTCGAGGTCGAAGTCCCGGCTCTCCCTCTGGGCCGAGGCGCTGCGCCCCGGAGCGGGAGACGACACCGCCGACTTGGTGAAGGGCCGGGCATCGCCCACATTGCCGCGGACCGTGACCTTGTAGGCCCCGTTCGCCCGCTCCACCTGGGCCCGCATGTCATCGCCCGGAGAGAATTTGAGGGTCGGAAGTTCCGCCTTTTCCAGGGCCCCGTCGCTCCCGAGCACGGCGCTGCCGCGCAGCTGCACCGAGCCGCTGTCGATGGCAAGGTCCTGAATTTCGCTCGTGGGCCCTTCGAGATAGATAAAGGAGATCTTCGCAGGCCGCCCGGCAGGCTTGACCCATCCCGGAATGAGCTGATCGACGGCCGCCTTCGTCAGGTCGGCCTCGACGCGAATCCCGGGCCTCGCATCCCTGCCGAGGGGCATCGTCGCCTTGACCGGGAACGTGCCGGTCAGCTGGGAGCCGAAGGACAACCCCCTCCTGCTCCTCGCCGCTTCGTCGAGGGAGAAGGTCACGTTGGCCTCGCCGCCCTCGCGGCTCTTCTGCACGTCGATGGAGGCTGCGCTTCCGCCGAGCTTGCCCTCGCCCTTGATGATCAGGCTGCCCTTGTCGTAGGCGACCGCGAGGGTCGCGCCTTCGAGCCGGTCCTTGCCGAAGATCTTGTCGATGCCGAACTCCGTGACGTTCCCGCTCACCGTCAGGGGCAGGTCGGCGAAAGCCGGAATGTTCTCGACCGGGAGCCCGATCTCGACCCGCAGGTCGGTCTTGCCCTTCATGGTCGCAGGATCGACGTCGAACCCGGCAATCTCGCGGATCAGGGGCTGCTGGAGCAGCGCCCCGAGGCCGTCCGCGCCGCCGGCGAGCCTGAAGCTAATCTTCGCGACCGCATTGTCGTCCCAGTAATTGTCGAGCACGAAGGTGCCGTCGGCGGCACCCAAGCCGTAGGGTGCGGCCATGACCACCTGTCCGCTCGGCGCCCGCAGATGGACCTTGGTCCCGGTGACGAGCCCGGTCACGTTGTTGAGCCCCAGCGGCGGCAGCCCTTCGGCGACCGCCAGGACGCCCTGGGGAATGGCGAACTCGATGCGCAGCGCCTCGTCCGGGATCGGACCGCCCGACACCGCCTTCCTGATGTCGGCTCCCGTCATGCCGACCTTCAGGGCAATGGAGCCGAGCAGGCCGGACTTGAGGTTTTCGGCCAGGAAGCGCCGGACCGGCGGTGCCACGGCCTCCGGCCAGATTCGCATGGCCGTGCGCAGGTCGGTCTTGGTCGCGTTGACGGTGAGGTTGAGACCGTGCGGATCCGCCGAGGCGCCCAGATGGCCGCTGATGTCGATGGAGAGGTCCGGTCCCCGAAGGGAAAGGGAGCGGATGCCGACGCCGTCGGGCCCGGCCAGTTCGGCGGCGATGTCGGCAATCCGGATCGGCCTGTCGCCCGGCAGCTCCCCCGACAGGACAGCGTCCTTGCCCCTGAGGGAGAGCCGCCAGTTGTCCGCCCCCGTCTGCGTCGCGAGGCGCCCCTGCAGACGCACGTGGGTGTCGCCGCCCTTCAGCTCCAGGTTCCGGAGGTCGAGGGCCTTTCCGGTCTCGTCCCAGGCCACCTCGATGTTCGAGCGCTCCACCCGGAGAGGCGAGGTGTCCTTGTCGTCGATCTGGAAGGTGCCTGCGTTGCTGTCGAGCCGGGCCGTCAGCTCGGTGACGCGCCCGCCGGCGAAGGCGGCATCGACTCGGCCGGAGAACTCGAGATCCGTCGTGGCCGGCAGGGCTGACAGGCCGGCCAGAAGCAGGATGTCCTGGATCGGCGCCCGGTTCGCCGCCAGGCTGGCGCGGTAGGCGCCGTTTCCGTCTGCCCTGGCATCGCCGTCGACCTGCCACTCTCCCTGCGGCCCATCGAGGGTGGCGGAGAAGCGGCGCCCCCCGCCCTCGGACCAGTCGAAGGTCGCGTCGACCCGGTGGAACCTTGCCCGCTCCCGCTGGTCGGCATCGACGAAGACGAGGCGGGCATTGGTGAGCTGCGCCTGCGCCAGCGAGTTGAGAAGGCTCTGCGGCCCGACGATCAGCTCGAACAGGGATCCCACGACGCCGGAGACCTGCGAGGGGCCGCCGGGAGTGCTGCGCACCAGGGAAGCGGCCGCTTCCTGGGACGGGCTCGCCCCCTCCTTCGGCTCGGGCGGCGCCGCAGCCCCCTCCTCGCCGGTGCCCGGGGAGAAGGTCAGGGATCCGTCGCGGTTGACCAGGACCCGCAGCTGCAGATCCCGGAACTCGACGGATCGCGGCTGCAGGCTGCCGGTCATCAGGGAAAAGCCGTCGACGCTGACCACCGCATAGGGTGCCCGCAGGACGAGGTCTCCGTTGGGAGCCCTCACGTCGAGCCCGTTCGCCCGCAGCGCGGGTGAGCCGGCGTGCAGCTCGAGGGCGGTGTCGCGGAGATTCACGCTCCAGCCGGGCCCGATTCGGGCGGCGAGCGTCTCGGCCACCTGCTCCGGCAGGTGGCCGAAGCTCATCGGCCCGGCCGAGAGGCGTAGATAGAGCAGCCCGATGCCGATACCGACGATGAGGATGAGGCCGAGCTTCACGTAAAGCGCGCCGCGCAGCACCCGCCGGAACGTGCTCCGCTTCGCCGGCCTACGGCGTGACGTGGTGCTGATGAGCCGCTTCATTCTTGTGACGTCAGCCAATCCGGTTCTTGAACGATGGTGCCTTTGAGGGAATCAGATGGAAACCTTAGCCGTGTCGCGCGCGGACCGCGACCGTCTCTTCCCCCTTCGCGTCAGCCTGTCCAACCACCACATCGCGCCGAAAGAAAGGCAGATCATGACTTTGAGCATCGGAAGCCCGGCTCCCGCCTTCTCCCTGCCAGCCACGGGCGGGCAGGAAATTTCGCTTGATAAGTTCAAGGGCCGGAAGGTGGTGCTGTACTTCTACCCGAAGGACGACACCAGCGGCTGCACCCGGGAGGCCCTGGACTTCGAGGCCCTGCGCCGGGATTTCGACGCCGCCGACACCGAGATCGTCGGGGTCTCGCCCGATAGCCTCAAGCACCACGACAGGTTCCGGGCCAAGCACGGCCTCGCCCTCACCCTCGCGTCCGACGAGACCAAGGCCATGCTTCAGGCCTACGGGGTGTGGGTCGAGAAGAGCATGTACGGCCGCAAGTACATGGGCGTGGAGCGGACGACCGTGCTCATCGACCGGCACGGGAGGATCGCGCGGATCTGGAACAGGGTGAAGGTGCCGGGCCACGCCGAGGAGGTGCTGGAGGCGGCGCGGGGTCTCTAACGAACGCCTCTCTTGCAACCATGATTATATGTTATACTATTGCAAGTCGTGTCATTTCTTTTGAAACCCCTGCCGCATGTCCAACTACAAAGCCATACTCTCGGGCCAGAGCTGGAACGCCCCATCCAGCCTCAAACTCAGCAAGCAACCCGTTTTCCTGACCTACACCTTCGATGGTCCGCTGGTGGGTACAACGAGATTCGGCAACGCGGACAAGGCCATGGCGCGCAAAGCCCTGAAGATGTGGGGAGACGCCTCCGGAATCCGCTTCATCGAGGTCAAGGGACGCGATGCCGAGCTGAAGTTCCAGTGGAACCGGGAATGGGGAGACCACAGTGCCCGGGCGGAATTTCCGGAAGTCGACCGCGATGCGGACGAGGGCCTCGTTCGCGATTTCTGGGGCGGCAATATCTTCCTGAACACCCGGTATCGGTCCGAGTTTTCAACGTACCAGCCGTTCAAACTCTATATTCTGCTTCATGAGATCGGCCATGCGCTCGGGCTCAAGCACCCCTTCCACAGGATGGACCACAACAGGCAATTGCTGAAGTCGGATCTGGATCACGTGAAGCATACCGTGATGAGCTACACGGGAGGCGACATCAACATGCTGTCGGCCGGGCTCGGTCCCTTGGACATCCAGGCCATCCGCGCCCTCTACGGCGGCCCGTCGCAAGATGGGAAGCAGGTTGCCAAGTGGAGCTGGAGCAAGGCCAAGCAAACCCTGACCCAGATCGGCAAGAGCAAGGCCGACACCATCTACGGCGTCGCTGTCAATGACGTCGTCAAGGGCGGCCTTGGCGACGACAAGATCTATGGCTTCGATGGCAATGACGTTCTGAACGGTGAGACGGGCAACGATTTCCTGAGCGGCGGCGACGGTGACGACGTCCTGTACGGGGATGTCGGCGTTGATGACCTGCGAGGCGGATATGACGACGACACGCTGCAGGGCGGCACGGGCAGCGACGCTCTCAGCGGCGGGCATGGAGATGACACCCTGTTCGGCGGCCCCGACAACGATGTCCTGGTGGGAGGGGACGACAACGACATCCTGCACGGCGGAGACGGTAACGACAGTCTGGACGGCGAAGGTGACGATGACACTCTGCATGGCGACATCGGCAACGACATCTTGAGCGGCGGTGCTGGCAGGGACACCTTGCACGGAGGTGAAGGCGACGATGTCTTGAACGGCGGTGATGACGATGATGCTCTGTACGGAGACGTCGGCAGCGATGCCTTAAACGGTGGCGGCGGCACCGACATTCTACAGGGAGGCGTAGGCAACGATGCGCTGAACGGCGGGGATGGTAACGATTTCCTGCACGGAGGCGAAGGCAGCGATACGCTGACCGGTGGTAACGGTGTCGACCACTTCGTTTTCGACACCCCATTCAACGGGGTCGACGAGGTGGACCAGATCGCGGACTTCAGGTTCGGTTACGGCTTGAACGTAGACAAGATCGTCCTGTCCTCGGCCATCTTCAGCACCCTCGCGAAAGGCACTTTGCACTGGAACGCTTTCGCGATTGCACCAGCCGCGCGGGAAGCGAACGACAGAATCATCTTCGACAGCCGCGAGCAAACTCTCTCTTACGATCCGGACGGCTCCGGCCCCGTTGCGGCCGTACGCTTTGCGAAGTTCACGGATAGGGTGTCGCTCGAAAACGACAACTTCTTCATCGTCTAGGCTCGATTGCCCGCAACGGAAAAGGCCCGCTGCCTTGAGCGGGCCTTCCTGTCCTAGTCGATATCCTCCACCGCCTGCTCCGCGCCGCCGTTGATGCGCTGGGCGAGCGAGGCCTCGATGAAAGGGTCGAGGTCGCCATCGAGCACGTCCTGTGGGCTCGTGGACTGGGCGCCGGTGCGCAGGTCCTTCACGAGCTGATAGGGCTGCAGCACGTAGGAGCGGATCTGGTGGCCCCAGCCGATGTCGGTCTTGGCTGCGGCTTCGGCGTTCGCCTTCTCCTCGCGCTTCTTGAGCTCGAGCTCATAGAGGCGCGCGCGCAGCATGTTCCAGGCCGTGGCCCGGTTCTTGTGCTGGGAGCGCTCCTGCTGGCAGGCCACGACGATCCCGCTCGGGATGTGGGTGATGCGCACGGCCGAGTCGGTGGTGTTCACGTGCTGGCCGCCCGCGCCCGACGAGCGGAACGTGTCGATCCGACAGTCGGATTCCTTGATCTCGATGTCGATGCGGTCGTCCACAACCGGATAGACCCACACGGAGGCGAAGCTCGTGTGGCGGCGGGCGTTGGAATCGTAGGGCGAGATCCGGACGAGCCGGTGCACGCCCGACTCCGTCTTGAGCCAGCCATAGGCATTGTGGCCCTTGATCAGGAGCGTGGCGCTCTTGATGCCGGCCTCCTCCCCGTCGGTGACCTCGAGAAGCTCCACCTTGTAGCCGCGCCGCTCGGCCCAGCGGGCATACATGCGCTGGAGCATGGAGGCCCAGTCCTGGCTCTCGGTGCCGCCGGCGCCGGAATGGACTTCGAGATAGGTGTCGTTGGCGTCGGCCTCACCCGAGAGCAGGGTCTCGACCTGAAGGCGCGCGGCCTCGGCCTGGAGGCGGCGGATGGTCTCCTCGCCCTCCTTGATCGTGTCGTCGTCCCCCTCGGCATCGCCGAGCTCGATCAGGGTGATCGAATCGTCGAGTTCCTGTTCGAGGCGCTTGATCGCAGCGATGCGGTCTTCGAGCGACGTGCGCTCGCGCATGATCTTCTGCGCGGCGTCGGCGTCGTTCCAGAAGTCGGGGCTCTCGGCGAGGGAATTCAGTTCGGCGAGGCGGCGCTGGGCTGTATCCCAGTCAAAGATGCCTCCTCAGCAGCCCGACTGACTGCTTGGTCTCTTCTACGAGGTGTTCGATCTCGGCGCGCATTGTCTGCTTTTGGTCCGTGCCTTCGGGAATGCGGGTCTTAGACCATCGGACCCAAAAGTGGAATCCACTTTTGGGATTCATCGATGACCCTGTTTAGCGGCGCATCGGATGATGCGCCGAAAGGAGCACCGCGTGCTGCAAAGAAGCCCTCCGCGGCGGAACGGGCGCTTGCCGCAGGCCGTCGGCCGGCCGCCACCGCTACGTTCCTCGGCTTGTGGAGAGCACCGTCTATATGGGCACGAGAGACCGCTAATACAATCCGCCGGTCCCCGCGCCCACCTGCCTCGCACCCGACGGATACTCCACCTGCGGCCCATCGAACTCGACCGGCGGCGCGTAGGATTCGGGCGGCGTGGTGCCGGGCTTGAAGGCCTCCAAGATCACGTTGCCGCCCTCCCCCTGGCCGGCGCGGGTTCCGGTCGAGGCGTTGACCCGGATCAGCTTGATGCCGGGAGGCACGCGGAACGGCGTGGCGGGCTTGTCCTTGAGGGCCATCTGCATGAAGTCGCGGAAGACCGGCGCGGCGTACTGGCCGGCCGTGGCCGCGTTGCCGAGCGACTTCGGCTGGTCGTAGCCGAGGAACACGCCGACGGCGAGATCCGGCGAGAAGCCGACGAACCACACGTCCTTGGCGTCGTTGGTGGTGCCGGTCTTGCCGGCGAGCGGCTTGCCGACGGCCTTGACGCTCTGCGCGGTGCCGCGCTGCACGACGCCCTCGAGGATCGAGGTCATCTGGTAGGCCGTCAGCGGGTCGAGCACCTGCTCCCGGTTGTCGGTCAGCTTCGGCGGCGCGCCTCCGTCCCACTGCCCGGCGTCGCAGCCGGCGCATTTGCGCTCGTCGTGACGGTAGATGGTGCGCCCCGTCCGGTCCTGGATCTGGTCGATCAGGGTCGGCTTGATGCGCCGACCGCCGTTGACGAACATGGAATAGGCCGCCGTCATGCGCATGACCGTGGTCTCGCCGGCCCCCAGGGACATGGAGAGGAGCGGCAGCATGTCGTCGTAGACGCCGAAACGGCGGGCATATTCGGCGATGAGCGGCATACCGACCTCGTTGGAGAGGCGGACCGTCATCAGGTTCTTGGAATGCTCGATGCCGTAGCGCAGGGTGCGCAGGCCGGCCGACTTGCCGTCATAGTTGGACGGCGCCCAGGCGGGTTGGCCAGGCCCCATATCGAGCACGAAGGGAGCGTCCATCACCTGGGTCGAGGGCGTATAGCCGTTGTCGAGGGCCGTGGCGTAGACGATGGGCTTGAACGACGAGCCCGGCTGGCGCATCGCCTGGACGGCCCGGTTGAACTCGCTCTGGTCGAAGGAGAAGCCGCCGACCATGGCGTGGACGCGGCCGGTATACGGGTCCATGGCCACGATCGCCCCGGAGATCTCGGGGATCTGGCGCAGGCGGAACTGGCCTGCCTTCCCTTCCAATGGCTCCACATAGACTACGTCGCCGACCGACAGAGCCCTCTCGACGTTGCGGCGGGTCCACTTGACGCCATCGGCGGTCACGAAGCCGGTCTCGCGCTCGCGGGAGACCTGTCCCGAGCTCTCCCGCCTGGGCTGGAGGCCGACACGGGCGCGGCCGCCCGAGACTTCCAGCACCACGGCCAGGCGCCAGGGCTGGACGTCCCCGAGCGTCGGGAGCTCGGCCAGGGCGAGGCCCCATTCGCGGCCGGCCAGCTCGAGCTTCTGCTGCGCGCCCCGCCAGCCCCGCGCCTCGTCGAAGCGCACGAGACCGTCCACCAGGGCCTTGCGGGCCATGGCCTGCATCTTCGGATCGAGGGTCGACCGGATCAGGAGGCCGCCTTCGTAGAGGGTTTCCTCGCCATAGCGGTCGGAGATGTCGCGGCGAACGCCTTCGGCGAAGTAGCCGGAGGCGATGTTGTGCGGCGATACGTTCCGGAACGTGACGTTGAGCGGCTCCTTCTTGGCCGCATCGGCTTCCTGGCGGGTCACGTAGCCGTTGTCGACCATGCGGTCGATGACCCAGTTCCGGCGTTCGATGGCGGCCTGGCGCTGGCGGAACGGGTGGTAGTTGTTGGGTCCCTTGGGCAACGCGGCGATGTAGGCCGCCTCGGCCAGGGTGAGCTCATGGATGGACTTGCCGAAATAATCGAGTGCCGCCGCCGCGATGCCGTGCAGGTTGCGCCCGGGGAACGGCGTCCCGAGGAAGATCTCGTTCAGGTAGAGCTCGAGGATCTTGTCCTTCGAGAAGGTCGACTCCATACGCAGGGCGATCAGGGCCTCGCGGATCTTCCGCTCGTAGCTCCGCTCGTTGCCCACCAGAAAGTTCTTCGCCACCTGCTGGGTGATCGTCGAGGCTCCCTGCTCCCGACGTCCGCCGGAGCGGACATTCGCCACGATGGCGCGCACGATGCCCTCGGGATCGATGCCCATGTGCTTGTAGAAGTTCTTGTCCTCGGCCGACAGGAACGCGTTGATCACGAGCTTGGGCGTGGCCTGGATCGGGACGTAGAGGCGTCGCTCGCGGGCATATTCGGCGATGAGGCTGCCGTCCGCAGCGTGGACGCGGGTCATGACCGGCGGCTCGTAGTCCGCCAGCTGGGCATGGTCCGGCAGGTCCTTCGAGAAGTACCAATATCCATAGGCCAGCCCTACAGCGCCGATCAGAAAGAAGATCGCCCCGACGCTGAACAGGAAGCCAAAGAATCGTAGGATAAAGCGCATCCGAAGGTAATTCCGTTATCGGCGCCGAAGCGCACCCTTATGCTGACATGCAATCACCGATTCCCGTGCAGGCAGGAAAAATTTCGGTCGCCATGCCTGTAAACGAGGAATCGCCACCCCGCTACGGCTATCCACACTGTATCTATGGTAAAACTGCGGCAGCGCCCCGGCGGGCGAGCCTCGTGGCGAAAAAGCGGTCGATGGCGGCCGTCATGGCCGACACCATCTTGCCGCGCCATTCTTCGGACATGATCAGGTCGAGGTCCTGGCGGCTCGAAAGATAGCCGAGTTCGACCAGGACCGACGGCACGTCATGGGCCCTCAGCACCCGGAAGCCCGCTTCCCGGCGCGGATTCTTGTTCAGGCGGGCCACGGCATCGAGTTCCCCGACGAGGCCGCTTGCGAAGCCATGCGAGAAGGTGCGGGTCTCCCGCAGCGTCAGGTCCTGGAGGATGTCCAGGACCTCGTCGGCGGTCTCGCTGGACTCGATGCCGGCCACGGCATCCGCGTTGTTCTCCCGATCGGCGAGCCGGGCGGATTCGGCGTCGGATGCCCGTTCGGACCCGGTATAGACGGTCAGGCCGCGAACCTCCTGGGCGCCGGAAATCGAATCGGCGTGAAGCGAAATGAAGAGATCGGCCTTCGCCGCCCTGGCGGCGCGCACCCGGTCGCCGAGAGACACGAACACGTCCTGGTCGCGGGTCATCAGGACGCGGTATTGGCCCTTGGCCTCGAGCTGCTTCTTCAGGCGCTGGGCGAAGGAGAGGACGATGTCCTTCTCGTAGACGCCCGATACGGCCGCGGCGCCCGGATCGATGCCGCCGTGACCGGGATCGATGACGATCACGGGCCTGGAATCCTTGGCCTCCTGGGCAACCTCGGGCGCAGGCGTTCCCCGGGTGCCCGGCGCGCTCTCGGCCACCGCCCGCCGGAACTCGTCCCGCTCGACCCGCGACAGCTCGATGACCAGGAGCGCCGCGCCGCCCGGCAGGCCCTGCTCCACATGCAGGGCCGAGACGACCGCCGGCTGCGCCAGATCCATGACCACCCGGGAGCGGCCCGGCGCAAAGAAGCCGTAGCGGTAGGAGGCGATCAGCCCTTCCCGCTTGCGCCCGGTCTCGACCGGAAGATGGAACGCTACCTCGGGCAGATCGACGATGACCCGATCCGGCGATTCCATCAGCTGGACCTGGGCCACGACGGGCTTCGAGATGGTGACCTTGAACCGGGTCTTGCCGCCCTCCGCCTCGACGGCGACCGCCGCCGCGATGATCGGGGGCTCGCCCCCGCCGGCCGTACCGGCCGCTCGGGCGTGGCCGATCCCGGCAACGAGGAGCGTCGCCAGAAGGCATGTGCTGATGAGGCGTGTGAGCGGAGTCATGTGCATCCCGGTCGCCGGATGGTCTCGGTTGCCGTCCTACCTCATAGGGCCTGCTTGGTTAACGAAACCTCACGCAGATCGGTCCATTGTTGCGATACTGTTGCATCGATGGCACAGTGCCTCAGCATCTTGCCAAACACCCAGTTCGATCTGTAATGATGCAGACCCCGTCCGGCATGGCCGAATCTGACGGCGGGTCCGTGGAGACGGTTGTGTTGACCGATCCGCCGGACACCCGTCACCCTCGACAGGCTCGCGGAGGGGTTCAAATTGCGATGTTTCATCGCCTTATGCGGTGACCGGCCCCGTCCGGCTCATCGAATCCGAAAGGGCCGTCGTCGAATGGTTGCGCAAACGAAGTCAGTCCTGACTCTCGTCACAGCACCTTTCGCCTCGCGCGAACGTTTCCGCGTTCGTCCATGCCCCGGTCAGCCCGGCCTGGCACCGGCCCCCCGTTTCAACCCAGAATGCGCCCCAGCGAGGCGCACGATGGCGATCGACTGCACTCCGAACGCAATTCCAGCCCGCCTCATCGTCTTGCGGCGCGGCGACCCGCCCTCAATGCGGCTTATGCCTCAGGTCCTGCCCTCGATCGCCATGTCGAGAGTTCAACATGGCAAACAAAATGCTCATCGATGCCTCCCACCCGGAAGAAACCCGGGTCGTGGTGGTACGTGGTCAGAAGGTCGAAGAATTCGACTTCGAATCCGCTAACCGGAAGCAGCTGCGAGGCAACATCTACCTCGCCAAGGTCACCCGGGTCGAACCGTCGCTCCAGGCCGCTTTCGTCGAATACGGCGGCAACCGCCACGGTTTCCTGGCGTTCAGCGAAATCCACCCGGATTACTACCAGATTCCCGTCGCCGACCGGCAGGCCCTGCTGGAGGCGGAGGCCGAGGCCCAGCGCGAGGAGGAGCGGGAGGAGGAGCGGCGCAGCCGCCGCCGTCGCCGTTCCTCGCAGAAGCGCAGCCAAGGCGACGAGGTCGTTGTCTCGTCCGAAGCCGAGGCCGGCGCCGAGGAGAGCTCGGAGGCCCTAGAGACCCAGACCAACGGGGAAGCCCCGACCGCCGAGGACAGCAACGATGCTGAGCTCCCGGTCGCCACTGAGAGCGCGGGCGTGGAGGCTTCCGCCGAGACCGAGGCGCAAGGCGAAGCCGCAGAGGCCGCCATCGAGGCGGTCGAGGGATCCGCCTCCTTGGCGGTCCCGCACGACGACGCACAGGAAGACATGGAGGCCGGGGCCGACCCGCAGGCCGACGACGACGCCGGCGATGAGGACGAAGAAGACGAGGAAGACGACGAGGATTCGTCCGAGGAGGACGAGGAAGAGGTCGTCGAGCAGCTCGGCGGCGGCGACGCCATGGAGGACGTGCCCCAGCGCCCCCGTACCCCACGCAAGCAGTACAAGATCCAGGAAGTCATCAAGCGCCGGCAGGTGCTGCTGGTCCAGGTCGTCAAGGAGGAGCGCGGGAACAAGGGCGCGGCCCTGACCACCTACCTGTCCCTTGCCGGCCGCTATTCGGTGCTCATGCCGAACACGGGCCGCGGCGGCGGCATTTCCCGCAAGATCACCAATGCGGCGGACCGCAAGCGCCTGAAGGAGATCGCCCAGGAGCTCGAGGTTCCGGAGGGGATGGGCATCATCCTGCGCACGGCGGGCGCCTCGCGCACCAAGCCGGAAATCAAGCGCGACTACGAATATCTGATGCGCCTCTGGGAGAGCGTGCGCGAACTGACCCTCAAGTCCTCGGCGCCCGCCTTGGTCTACGAGGAGGGCTCGCTCATCAAGCGCGCCATCCGCGACCTCTACAACAAGGACATCGACGACGTCCTGGTATCGGGCGAGGACGGCTACCGCGAGGCGAAGGACTTCATGCGCATGCTCATGCCGAGCCATGCCAAGATCGTCCAGCCCTACCGCGACCCGCAGCCGCTCTTCGCCAAATACGGGGTCGAGGCTCAGCTCGACGCCATGTTCTCGAACATCGTCACCCTGAAGTCGGGCGGCTACCTCGTCATCAACCCGACCGAGGCGCTGGTCTCCATCGACGTGAACTCGGGGCGCTCTACCCGCGAGCACAACATCGAGGACACGGCGCTGCGCACGAACCTCGAGGCCGCGGAGGAGATCGCCCGCCAGCTGCGCCTTCGCGACCTCGCCGGCCTCATCGTCATCGACTTCATCGACATGGAGGAGAAGCGGAACAACCGCGCCGTCGAGAAGAAGCTGAACGAGTGCCTGAAGAACGACCGCGCCCGCATCCAGGTGGGCCGCATCTCGCCTTTCGGCCTCCTCGAGATGTCCCGGCAGCGCATCCGTACGGGCGTGCTCGAGTCTTCCTCCGTCCCGTGCCCGCACTGCGCCGGCACGGGCTTCGTCCGCTCGACCCCGTCCGTGGCCCTGCACGTGCTGCGCTCGATCGAGGAAACCCTCATCAAGAATGCCGGCTTCAACCTCGTCGTCCGCACGCGGACGGAAGCGGCCTTCTACATCCTGAACCAGAAGCGCGTGCACCTGCGCGACCTGGAGACCCGTTTCGGCGTCGCCATCGCCGTCGTGGCCGACGACAGCCTCACGGGCAGCAACATCTACGCCATCGAGCGTGGCGAGCCCGCCCTGCGGCTCGAGCACAAGGCGGCCGCGACCGGCATCCAGATCGACGCGGTCGTGCCCGTCGACGAGCCGGCCGAGGCGGAGACTGAGGCTGAGGCTGAGACCGAGATCGAGAGCGAAGAGGAAGCCGCCGCCGAGGCCCACAACGGCGATGAGCGCGGCGAGGAGGGCAATGGCGGCCGCCGCCGCCGTCGCCGCCGTCGCCGTCGCGGCCGTGACCGCGAGGCCTTCGCGGGCGAGGCCCAGAGCGAGGAAGCCTCGTCCGAGGATGACGAAGGCGACGAGCAGGAAGGCCTCACCGAGGCCGAATCGTCCGACGACGCCGCCGAGGGTGCCGAGGCGGTGGAAGCGGACGCAGATGGCGAGGAGCGCGGCGGGCGCCGCCGCCGCCGTGGCCGCCGCGGCGGCCGTGGCCGCGGCCGCGAGGAAGCCGGCGAGCTCTCGAGCGACGACGAGATCCCGGCCCAGCGCGAGGTGGCTGCCGTCATGGCCTCGGAGGAGCTCGCACCGGCCATCGAGGCCGAGCCTGCCCGCGAGCCGGGTGCCGCAACGGCGCCGGAGAACATCGTGGCCGCGCCACAGCCTGCTGAGGAGCCCGTGGCCGCGGCGCCGCAGCAGCCCGCTCCCGAACCGGAACCCGAGCCGGTCGCCGTCGTCCTGACGCCGCCGGACCCGGACCGGCCCAAGCGCGCCGGCTGGTGGTCGAGGGCCAAGTCGGTTTTGAGCGGATCGTGAGGATCTTCCGCTAAGATCCTCACGAGGTTAAGAAAATCTACTTCAACCAGGTCGCGAGGCGGGCAACCGTCTCGCGACAGTCGTTTTCGGACCCGGCGAAGGACAGGCGCAGGTAGTGGGAACCTTCGATGGGATCGAAATCGAGCCCCGGGGTGGCTGCCACGCCCGTCTCCTCCAGCATCCGCCTGGTGAAGCCGATGGAGTCGTTTGTGAAGCGCGCAACGTCGGCATAGATGTAGAAGGCCCCGTCCACCGGGTGCATCTCGGTGATGCCGATCCGGGGCAGCTCCTCCAGCAGGTAGGCGCGGTTCCGGGCATAGCCGGCCTTCACCGCCTCCAGCTCCTCCGTGGCGTCGAACGCGGCGAGGGCCGCCACCTGGGACAGGTAGGGCGGCGAGATGTAGAGGTTCTGCGCCAGGCGCTCGATGGGACGCACCAGCCGCTCCGGCACCACGAGCCAGCCGATGCGCCAGCCGGTCATGCAGTAGTATTTGGAGAACGAGTTGATCACCACCGCGTCCTCGTCCGAGGCGAGCGCTGTGGAGGCAGCCTCCCCGTAGGTCAGGCCGTGATAGATCTCGTCGGAGATGAACCATAATCCAAGGCGTCGGCAGGTCTCGCCCAGCTCGGCCAGCGCCCTGCGACCGATCATCGTGCCGGACGGGTTTGCCGGGCTCATGGCCAGGATGCCGTGCAGGGGCTTCTCCGCATGGGCCCTCTCGACGGCCCCGGCGGTCATGATCCAGCCGTCTGCCTTGGCGAGGGGGATGGCGACCGGCTCGAGGTCGAGCGCCTCCAGGATATTGCGGTAGGCCGGGTAGCCCGGCGCCGTGATGGCGACCCGCTGGCCAGGATCGAACAGGCTCAGGAAAGCCAGCACGAAACCAGCCGAGGAGCCCGTCGTCACGACCACGCGCTCCGGAGCGATCGAGACTCCGTAGGCGTCGCGGTAGTGCCGGGCGATCCGCTCGCGCAGGGCGGCCATGCCGAGGGCCTCCGTGTAGCCGATGCGGCCGGCATCGAGGGCCGCCTTCGCGGCCTCGCGGGCGGCCCGGGGCGCGGGCGCGGAGGGCTGGCCGACTTCCATGTGAACGACGCTGTCACCCCGCCTCTCCTTGGCGGCGGCGGCGCTCAGCACGTCCATGGCCAGGAAGGACGAGACCCGATCCATGCGACGGGCGACGGAGGGAAGGACGAGGGATGCGGGCGATCTGGTCATGGCAGGCTCGTAGCGCCACAACGCCCGCGCCTCAAGGCACATTCGCGCATCAACGAAGCCGTGAATTGAGGTCTTCCCCGAAACCCGCTAAGCGAGGGGCTATCCAGGTCATCCGATAGCCCCAAACGCCTGCGACCATCGCATGTTCGGGCAGGAGCCCACCCAGATTCTCCGATAAGGACCGCCCATGCGCATCTCGCTTTCCAAACTCAGCCAAGCTGCCGCTCTGATCGGTGCCCTGGCCGTCGGCCCCGCCGCCATGGCGCAGAGCGGCGTCTTCAACGAGCAGCAGCGCCAGGCCATCGGCGAGATCGTGAAAGACTACCTGCTGAAGAATCCGGAGGTCCTGACCGAGGTCATCGCCGAGCTGGAGAAGCGCCAGGCCGAGGCTCAGCGCATCTCCCAGGCGAGCGCCCTGAAGGAAACCCGCGAGACCCTCCTGAACGCGCCCCACTCCTACGTGGTCGGCAACCCGTTCGGCGACGTGACCCTGGTCGAGTTCTTCGACTACAACTGCGGCTACTGCAAAAGGGCCCTCGCCGACCTGCGCACCCTGGTCAAGGCCGACCCGAAGCTGCGCGTGGTCCTGAAGGACTTCCCCGTGCTCGGCCCCGATTCCGTCGAAGCCAGCCGCGTCGCCGTGGCCGTCGGCAAGCAGCTCCAGGGCGAGAAGCTGTTCGACTTCCACGCGAAGGTCATGGACAGCAAGGGCCGGGTCAACGGAGAGCGCGTGATGGCGGTCGCCAAGGACATGGGCGTCGACATGGCCCGCCTGCAGAAGGACATTCAAGGCCCGGAGGTTCAGGCGGCCCTCCAGGAGAACATGGAGCTCGGCGACAAGCTCGGCCTCACCGGCACCCCGGCATTCATCGTCGGCGACGGCGTCATTCCCGGCGCCGTCGGCCTGGAGCCCCTGAAGCAGGTCGTCGCCAACGTCCGCCAGTGCGGCAAGGCCAGCTGCTGATCGCCGCCGCTTCCCGAGAGGCAACCCGCGGCCCTCATGCTGAAGAGGTCACGAGAGCAACCGTCTCGAAGCACGAGGACGTCTCCAGAGCGCACTGGATCATCTTTAGAGACGCAGCCTTCGGCTGCCTCTCGGGATGAGATCGGAGGGTGAGACGACGGGGCGGGACTCTGGTCCCCTCGCGTCTCCGCCGAATTGCGGCTTTTCAAGCCTTCGGAGAGGCGCCCTGCCCCCGTCACCCTAGGGAAGCCAAAGGCTCACCTATGGAAAGCCTTGGTTTTCCACTTCCCCCCTGACCGCCTTTTGGCTAAGAGGGCGCTTCGACCCCGGCGAACGGGGCCATTCGGAACGCTCTCCTGCGATGATCACCGTCCACGTCCTCAACGGACCCAACCTCAACCTCCTCGGCCAACGGGAGCCCACTATCTACGGCAGCCTGACGCTGGCGGAGATCGAGCGGCGCGTGCGCGAGAAGGCCGGGACCCTCGGTGCATCCATCGTCTTCCGCCAGTCGAACCACGAAGGACAGCTGGTCGACTGGATCCAGGAGGCGGGAGCGAAAGGGGCCGGGATCGTCATCAATGCCGGCGCCTACACCCACACCTCGATCGCCCTCAGGGATGCCATTGCCGGCAGCGGAGCTCCGACGATCGAGATCCATCTATCGAATGTTCATGCCCGCGAGGGTTTTCGCCATCGCTCGCTCATAGCACCTGTCTCGATTGGCGTGATCTGCGGTTTCGGTCCCATGAGCTACCTGCTCGGGCTCGAGGCGATCCACAACGTGCTGGTGGAGCGGGCGCAGAAGGCGCCGCCCTCCAAACACTAGTTCCTCAGGAATAAGAGGTGAGCCCAATGGCCAAGGAAAACCCTTTCGATCCCGATCTCGTGCGTGAGCTGGCGACCCTGATCGCCGACACCGATCTCACCGAGATCGAAGTGGAGAAGGGCGACCTTCGCATCCGCGTGGCCCGCACGATCACGGCCGCCGTGACGGTTCCGGTGTCGGCTCCGGCCGCGCCGGCTCCCGTCGTCGCGCCGCCTCCCTCCGTCGCCGAGGCTGCTGCGGCGGCTGCCAAGGCCGCGGCGCCCCACCCGGGCGCCGTGCTCTCGCCGATGGTAGGCACCGCCTATCGCAAGCCCTCCCCGGACGCAAAGCCCTTCGTCGAGATCGGCTCGAAGGTCCAGGCGGGCGACAAGGTGCTCCTCGTCGAGGCCATGAAGACCTTCAACGAGATCGTGGCCCCGCGCGCCGGCACCGTGACGGCCATCTTCGTCGAGGACGGCACGCCGGTCGAGTACGGCGAGCCGCTGCTGGTCATCGAGTGAGCGCGATGTTCGACAAGATCCTCATCGCCAACCGTGGCGAGATCGCCCTGCGCATCCTGCGCGCCGCGAAGGAGCTCGGCATCGCCACCGTCGCCGTGCATTCCACCGCCGACGCGGACGCGATGCATGTGCGTCTCGCCGACGAGAGCGTCTGCATCGGCCCGCCCGCCGCTCGCGACAGCTATCTCAACATCCCGGCCTTGATTGCCGCCTGCGAAATCACCGGCGCCGACGCGATCCATCCCGGCTACGGCTTCCTGTCGGAGAACGCCCGCTTCGCGGAGGTGCTGGAGCATCACCGCATCGCCTTCATCGGTCCGAAGGCGGAGCATATCCGCATCATGGGCGACAAGATCGAGGCGAAACGCACGGCCAAGCGCCTCGGCATCCCGTGCGTCCCGGGCTCCGAGGGTGGCATCACCGACGAGGTCGAGGCCAAGAGGGTCGCCCGGGACATCGGCTACCCGGTCATCATCAAGGCGGCGGCAGGCGGCGGCGGCCGCGGCATGAAGGTGGCGCGCACGGAGGAGGACCTCGTCCACGCGTTGCAAACCGCCAAGACCGAGGCGAAGGCCGCCTTCGGAGACGATGCGGTCTACATCGAGAAATATCTCGAGAAGCCGCGCCACATCGAGATTCAGGTTCTCGGCGACGGCAAGGGCAACGCGATCCATCTCGGCGAGCGCGACTGCTCGCTCCAACGCCGCCATCAGAAGGTCTGGGAGGAAGGCCCCTCGCCCGCCCTCAACGTCGAGATGCGCGAGAAGATCGGCGGCGTCGTGGCCCGGGCCATGCAGGAGCTGAAATACGCCGGCGCCGGCACCATCGAGTTCCTGTACGAGGACGGGCAGTTCTACTTCATCGAGATGAACACCCGCATCCAGGTGGAGCACCCGGTCACGGAGATGATCACCGGCATCGACCTGGTGAACGAGCAGATCCGCGTCGCGGCCGGCGCGCCGCTCTCGGTCCGCCAGGAGGACATCCACATCGAGGGCCATGCCATTGAGTGCCGCGTAAACGCGGAGCATCCCTCGACCTTCCGCCCCTCGCCCGGGACGATCAGCTACTTCCATCCCCCGGGTGGCCTGGGCGTGCGCGTGGACTCGGCTGCCTATCAGGGCTATCGCATCCCGCCGCACTACGATTCCCTCGTGGCCAAGCTCATCGTGCACGGACGCACCCGCAACGAGTGCCTCATGCGCCTGCGCCGGGCCCTCGACGAGTTCGTGGTCGACGGTGTCGAGACGACCCTGCCCCTGTTCCGGACTCTGGTCCGCAACCCGGACATTCAAAACGGCCAGTACGACATTCACTGGCTTGAGAATTTCCTGAAGACGGGTGGCATTGAGGAAGCATAAAGGCGTGCTACCTATAGCCTGATGAGGGCTGACCAGTTCGAGATCACGCCTGAGATCCTTCTCAAGGCGTATGCGGCAGGCATCTTCCCGATGGCGGAGGATGCGAACGATCCGTCGCTGTTCTGGGTCGAGCCTCGCGAGAGGGGGATCATCCCCCTCGACAACTTCCACGTCAGCAAGCGCCTTGCCCGCACCGTGCGCTCGGATCAATTCGAGGTGCTCGTGGACCGGGACTTCGATGCGGTCATCGCCGGCTGCGCCGCACCCGGCTTCGACCGGGAGCGGACCTGGATCAGCGGGCGGATCCGCAAGCTCTACGGCGATCTCTTCGACAGCGGCTACTGCCATACGGTCGAGGTCTACCGGGAGGGCCGCCTGGTCGGCGGCCTCTACGGGGTGCGCCTGCGGAGCGCCTTCTTCGGCGAGAGCATGTTCCACACGGAGCGGGACGCATCCAAGGTCGCCCTCGTGCATCTCGTGGCCCGGCTGCGCCGCGGCGGCTTCACCCTGCTCGACACCCAGTTCGTCACGCCCCACCTGGCCCAGTTCGGCGCCGTGGAGATCTCCCGCCGGAACTACAAGCAGATGCTGCGCACCGCCATGGAGCAGGAGGCCGAGTGGCACGCCTGGCCCCCCGGCACAGCCGTGTCCGGCGCGCAAGCCCTCGCGGCGCTCGCCGCGCCCCCGCCGTCCTAGAGCATCGAACGCAATAGTGGGAACCGGTATTGCGTGAAAAGATGCGTCCAAGCAAAAGCTTGGGGCATCGGATGTGAGTCCGGATTTACGTCCGATACTCTAGCGGTCGTTGGTCCGGTCGTTGTTGATGAGCGGCGGCGCCACCTGACGCGGCGGGGCGCGGCGCACGGGCCGCTGCACCGGAGCCGTCTCGACCGGGGGCGGCGGAGAGACGGTTTCGCCGCCGGCCGGACTCATGATGTCGCCCGGCCGTCCGGCTTCGCCCGGTTGCGACGCGTTCTCGATCGGCGGCAGCTCCTCGGGTGTCTCCTTGGGCTCTGCGATGACCTCCGTGCCGCCTTTGCAGTCCACGAGCCAGATGTCGTAGACCGGGTGCTCCAGGCCGTGCAGGCCCGGACTCGCGGCAAACATCCAGCCGGAGAAGATGCGCTTGTTCTTCCCGTCCGTGCCGGCCTCCTCCACCTCGACGAAGGAGGTGGTGTTGGGGGTCTCGGTCGGCGGCTTGGTGAAGCACACGCGCGCCCGCATCTGCAGGGCGCCGAACTGCACCGTCTCGTCGATGCCCACCTCGAACGAGACGATTCGCCCGGTGATCTTGTCGAGGCCCGAGAAGACGGCAGTCGGATTCTTGATCCGGTCCGCCTGTGCCGCGCCGACGCTGCCGATTACCGATGCGGCCATAAGGGCCGCCCGCGTCCATCCGAAGTTCATGTGTTCGCCTACGCTAACCTCTGCGGCCGAGCGTGGTCGACCTGCTTTCCGGGCCCCTCCGATAACACGTGAACATTGTTGGAAAAAGGGCAAGGGCGACTTGGCCACCGGCGGATCGACTCCTAGGCTTCGAGGCTCGACCTGCCGCAATTGGACCTTTCATGGATCAGCCTCCCTCCTCCACCGACGCGGTCCGCCGCTCCATGGGCTTCCTGACCGTGGACGAGACCTGGCGGCTGGCAGCCCTAGACGTATTGATTCCGGATCCGGGTTCGGTCCTGGTTTCCCCAGGCGTCGAGCTTGGCAACGGGGTGACCCTCTGGCCCGGCACGATCCTCCAGGCCTCGAACGGCGGCCGCATCGCGGTCGGGGGCGGGACGAATCTGTTTCCAGGTACGCGGCTGGTGGCTGTCGGCGGCCGGATCGTCATCGGTGCTCAGGCGGAGATCGGCGAGGAAGGTGGGTTCACGATCAAGGTCGATGCCGGGTTTGCCGTCGAGGTCGGCGACGGCGCGCGTCTCCTCGGCGGTGGCTCCCTGACCGGCCCGAGCCGCATCGGCCGCGGCGCGCAGATCCTCGGGCCGATCCGGTGTCAGACCTGCACCCTCGGCGACGGCGGGACCCATCGCGACCCGGAGCCGGACGAGCGCGGCGGCGTCCTCAAGGGCTCGGGCGTCGCCCGCGGCATCGACGTGCCCAAGGGCCATGTGATCCAGGCCTTCGGGCTCTTTTCGGAGGGCGTCATCCGGCGCCAGTCTTATTTTCATCCCAAGCCGGGTCGCTGAGATCGTCGATCAGCGGGAGGGGAATTCCCGCTCGAACGGGTTGGGAGCCGGGGCGATCATCGGCCGGCCCTCCTTCTCCCGCCGCTCGAAATGGGCAGTCGCGCAGCCATGGGAGCAGAGCAGCCCCTCGTCGGACCAATAGGCCGGCCCGCTCTCGACCTTGCCGGCATGATAGACGAAGTCGGGATGCCCGAACGGCAGACCGCATTCGACGCAGTTCCGGTGCAGCGGCTTGTTCAGCATGCGGTCAGGGGCTCCACGTTTCCGGGCGGACGGACGTCACTCGCCCGGGGTCCACGGCACGTAGTCGCCGGTCGCGGCGGGGCGCTGCCCGGTGGAGAGCGAGGAGCCGGAGGGGCGGTAGGCATAGGGCGTGCCGGTCATGTTGGGCACGTAGGGCTTCTCCCAGGGATGCGGCCGGTAGGGCTCCTCGCTGGGCGGCACGTCGCCGTTATGGGCGAGCCAGGCGCGCCAGCCGGGCGGCACCTTCGAGGCATCGGCCTCGCCGTTGTAGACGACCCAGCGGCGCTCGGCCCCCACGGTGGGGTCGATGGCCTCGGCCTGGACGTGGCGGTAGTACTTGTTGCCGAACTCGTCCGTGCCCACGAACTCCCCCTTCCGCCAGGTATAGAATCGCGTGCCGAGGGTCTGCCCGTTCCACCAGGTGAAGAACTGCGTCCAAAACTGTTTCATCGCTTGCCACTGAGGGGTTCGTGAAGGTCGCGCGGAATATGGCTTTTGACCGCCGGGAAGTCCAGCCTCGCAGCGCGCATGGCAGGCACTGATTCTGTTCTTACGGCCTCGCCGCTTTTCGTGCGGCGAAAACCCCCGGTTTCCCGCGCTTTCCGGCCGCGAGAACGCGAGATCACCATACGTCAAGACGCCCGTTCGAGATTATGCGCCGGGAAATATTTTCGTGGCTCGCGGAGCACGCTCGGAACCCATCGCTTAGCCGGCCAAGCTTGGCCGTTCGGAAATCCCGGAGAAGATTCTCAAAGGAGTCTCCGAGGCTTAGCGACTTTTCCACATTGTTAACACATGCCCACTATATATAGTCGGAACAAGATCGTCTGGCACAAGTTCTTGTTTCAGGCTTGACGTTGGGCTCTCTGCCCGACTAGCTTGCGGGGGTGCCGATCAACGCGGCGCCCGGCCCTAAAAGGCCGGTGCAAAATCCCCCTAAGGGCAAGAAGCGTCAGGAGCCACGCGACAGTCACTCGTCGCGCGAACAGTGATGCTTGGGATGATCGCGGTAGAGGGCTTTGCGTAGGACGCCTCGATCAACGAGGGGTCGAAGTATCAAAAAGCTGGGCTTGGGGGCGTCACGATCAGTTCGTGACAACGGGGACTTTCGTCCTCAAACGTGAGGTATGATCATGCGGATCGAGCGGCGTTATACGAAACCGGGGCTTTCGCCCTACACCACTCTCGCATTCCGACTCGCCACGAGCGAGATTCGCAATCCGGACGGCTCTGTCGTCTTCAAGCTCGAGAATATCGAGGTGCCGGAGACCTGGAGCCAGGTGGCGTCCGACGTCCTGGCCCAGAAGTATTTCCGCAAGGCCGGCGTGCCCGCGCGCCTGAAGAAGGTGGAGGAGAACGACGTCCCCTCCTGGCTCTGGCGTTCCGTGCCGGACGAGGCCGCTCTCGCCGAACTGCCCGAGGACGAGCGCTACGGCTCCGAGATGTCCTCCAAGCAGGTCTTCGACCGGCTCGCCGGCTGCTGGACCTATTGGGGCTGGAAGGGCGGCTACTTCTCGTCCGAGGAGGATGCCCAGGCCTTCTTCGACGAGCTGCGCTTCATGCTCGCCAACCAGATGGTGGCGCCGAACTCGCCGCAATGGTTCAACACCGGCCTGCACTGGGCCTACGGCATCGACGGCCCCGGCCAGGGCCACTACTACGTGGACTACAAGACCGGCAAGCTGACCAAGTCCAAGTCGGCCTACGAGCACCCGCAGCCCCATGCCTGCTTCATCCAGAGCGTCGAGGACGACCTGGTGAACGAGGGCGGCATCATGGACCTGTGGGTGCGCGAGGCACGCCTGTTCAAGTACGGCTCCGGCACCGGCTCCAACTTCTCCCGGCTGCGCGGCGAGGGCGAGAAGCTCTCCGGCGGCGGCCGCTCGTCGGGCCTCATGAGCTTCCTCAAGATCGGCGACCGGGCCGCCGGCGCGATCAAGTCGGGCGGCACCACCCGCCGCGCCGCCAAGATGGTGGTGGTCGACGTCGATCACCCGGACATCGAATCCTACATCGACTGGAAGGTGAAGGAGGAGCAGAAGGTCGCCGCGCTGGTTGCCGGCTCCAAGCTCGCCAACAAGCACCTCAAGGCCATCATGAAGGCCTGCGTGAACTGCGAGGCCGAAGGCGACGCCTGCTTCGACCCGGAGAAGAACCCGGCCCTGAAGCGGGAGATCAAGATGGCCCGCCGGGTGATGATCCCGGACAACTACATCAAGCGCGTCATCCAGTTCGCCCGCCAGGGCTATACGGAGATCGAGTTCCCGATCTACGACACGGACTGGGATTCGGAAGCGTATCTGACGGTCTCCGGCCAGAACTCCAACAATTCCGTGTCAATCACGGACGACTTCCTGCGCGCGGTCGAGACCGACGGCACCTGGAACCTCGTGCGCCGCACCGACGGCAAGCTGGCCAAGACCGTGAAGGCCCGCGACCTGTGGGAGCAGATCGGCCACGCGGCCTGGGCCTCGGCGGATCCCGGCCTGCACTTCAACACCACCATGAACGACTGGCACACCTGCCCGGCAGGCGGCCGCATCCGGGCGTCGAACCCGTGCTCGGAATACATGTTCCTGGACGACACGGCCTGCAACCTCGCCTCGGCGAACCTGCTGCAGTTCTATAACCGCGAGTCCCGCACCTTCGACGTCGAGTCCTACGAGCACGCATGCCGCCTCTGGACGGTGGTGCTCGAGATCTCGGTGATGATGGCGCAGTTCCCGTCGAAGGAGATCGCGGAGCTGTCCTACCAGTACCGGACTCTGGGCCTCGGCTACGCCAATATCGGCGGCCTGCTGATGACCATGGGCCTGCCCTACGATTCGGCGGAAGGCCGCTCGCTCTGCGGCGCGCTCACCGCGATCATGACCGGCGTGTCCTACGCGACCTCCGCCGAGATGGCCGCCGAGCTCGGCGCCTTCCCGAACTACAAGGCCAACGCGAAGCACATGCTGCGCGTGATCCGCAACCATCGCCGCGCCGCCCACGGCCTCACCGAGGGCTATGAGGGCCTGTCCGTGAACCCGGTCGCCCTCGACCACGCCTCCTGCCCCGACCAGACCCTGATCGCCCATGCCAAGCGGGCCTGGGACCGGGCCCTGGAACTCGGCGAGCAGCACGGCTACCGCAACGCGCAGGCCACCGTCATCGCGCCGACCGGCACCATCGGCCTCGTGATGGATTGCGACACCACCGGCATCGAGCCCGACTTCGCCCTGGTGAAGTTCAAGAAGCTCGCCGGCGGCGGCTACTTCAAGATCATCAACCGGGCCGTGCCCGATGCCCTGCGCGCGCTGGGCTACCGCGAATCCGAGATCGCCGAGATCGAGGCCTATGCGGTCGGCCACGGCTCCATGCGCCAGGCCCCCGGCATCAACCCGGTCACCCTGCGGGCCAAGGGCTTCACGGACGAGAAGATCGAGGCGATCGAGAAGGGCCTGAAGTCGGCCTTCGACATCAAGTTCGTCTTCAACAAGTGGACCGTGGGCGAGGACTTCCTCACCAGCACCCTCAAGGTCCCGGCCGAGAAGCTGAACGACCCGTCCTTCGACCTGCTCCAGTTCCTGGGCTTCTCGAAGGCCGAGATCGAGGCCGCCAATATCCACATCTGCGGCGCCATGACCCTGGAGGGCGCGCCCTTCCTGAAGAAGGAGCACTACCCGGTCTTCGACTGCGCCAATCCGTGCGGCAAGATCGGCAAGCGCTATTTGTCGGTGGAGAGCCACATCCGCATGATGGCGGCGGCGCAGCCCTTCATCTCGGGCGCGATCTCCAAGACCATCAACATGCCCAACGACGCCACGGTCGAGGACTGCAAGAACGCCTACATGCTCTCGTGGAAGCTGGCGCTCAAGGCCAACGCCCTCTACCGCGACGGCTCCAAGCTGTCGCAGCCGCTGAACTCCGCCCTCATCGCCGACGAGGAGGACGACGCGGACGAGGCCGTGGAGGCGCTGACCGCGCTGCCCGCCGCCGCGAAGGCCGCGCAGCTCTCGGAAAAGGTCGTCGAGAAGATCGTCGAGCGCGTCGTGGCGATCCGCGAGCGCGAAAAAATGCCCGACCGCCGCAAGGGCTATACCCAGAAGGCGGTCGTCGGCGGGCACAAGGTGTATCTCCGCACCGGCGAGTACGACGACGGGCGCCTCGGCGAGATCTTCATCGACATGCACAAGGAGGGCGCGGCCTTCCGGGCGATGATGAACAACTTCGCCATCGCGATCTCGCTCGGCCTGCAATACGGCGTGCCGCTGGAGGAATACGTGGAGGCCTTCACCTTCACGCGGTTCGAGCCGGCCGGCTTCGTCCAGGGCAACGAGCGCATCAAGAACGCGACCTCGATCCTCGACTACGTGTTCCGCGAGCTGGCGGTCTCCTATCTCGGCCGCAACGACCTCGCCCACGTGGACCCGTCCGAGGCCGGCCCCACCACCATCGGGTCGGGCGAGAGCCAGTCCAAGGCGCCGGAGCCCGCCCCCGCCACGGCGGTCGTGTCCCGCGGCTTCGTGCGCGGCAATTCCGACCGCCTCATGCTGATCCCCGGCGGCGCCGCCGGCGGCCAGCGCGCGGGCGCCCTCACCATGGGGGCGACGGCCCTCAAGGAGGAGCCGCGCGAGGAGAAGGTCGGCGAGGCCGAGCTCGCCAAGCTCCCCTTCACCACCCCGGCCGCCCCGTCCATCGCCGACAAGCGCGCCGAGGCCAAGATGAAGGGCTACGTGGGCGAAGCCTGCCCCGAATGCGCGAACTTTACGCTCGTGCGGAACGGGACGTGCCTGAAGTGCGACACGTGCGGCAGCACGACTGGGTGTTCGTAAGCTAATCAGCCCCGGAAGCCATGTGCTTCCGGGGCTTTCCTCAATCAGGAACAAACAAGGAATCATCCCGCAGTTGCAACCACAGTTCACTGGGTCATGGTATGCAACCGCGAGCAAATTCTGGGGCGCCCCATGGAAGTTAACGAGATCCTTGAAAAGACCCGCAAATCGCTTGAACGAGTTCAGACATTCAATACTGGTCAACTCCCTCGTGAGCGGGCTTTAGGAGAAGCATTTGCATTTGCCGAAGCGGTAGAGCCGGCCGAACGCATCAAGCGACTATTTCAGCAAATCCCAATCCAGTACTTAAACGAGTTCCCTGACAGACCTCTCACCAGCATTAGGGAACATGCTGATAGCTTCTACAGCATTCTTCAGCAGATACTCGATTTCACACCCCAACAAGCTGATCCTGTTAATGCGCGACAGAACCTGATCAACTCCCTAAAGTCTCAATATGAGGGATATTTCGCGCATCTTGCTCCGCATATAGCCTACGCATCCTCCAGGGTTCACGATTTCTCCGCAATGGAGCGTGAGGCTCGAGCAGCAATGCAATCTGTCCAGGATCGGGCAAACGACCTCACCGCAGAACTTGAAAGGCAACAAAGCGAAGCGCAACGTATCTTAGATGAGGTGCGGCAGGTTGCAGCCGAGCAGGGTGTGTCTCAGCAAGCCGTCTATTTCAAAGAGGAAGCGGATAGGCATCAGTCCGAAGCGGAAACATGGCAGCTATATACGATCTGCACCGCCACCGGCCTCGGGCTGTTTGCTATACTTAGCCTTTTCATCCACGAAATTCCGATTCTCACTCCAGACAATACATACAAAGCATTGCAGCTAACGCTGAGCAAGTTTCTTATTTTCGCTGTGATCGGATACATGCTGGTGCTTTGCGCCAGGAATTTCCTGTCGCACAAGCACAATGCAATTGTAAACAAACACCGACAAAATGCGCTTTTGACATTCAATGCACTGTCTGATGCGGCAAGGGGTGAAGACAAGAGAGACATCGTTCTGACTTACGCGGCCTCATGCATCTTTAGTCCACAAGATACTGGTTATACGAAGAGCGCAGGAAACCAGGACGGTGCACCCATGAAACTCATCGAGGTTTTGCCTAAACTATCTAGTTCGAGCGGAACGACAGGATAACCAAGGCGATGACGAAGAGAAGCAGAGGCTCAACATGCCGAACGTGTCTTCAAGCGCAATTGCACGGATCGAGCACGATCCGGTTTCGCTAAATCTCTACATCACCTTTCACGATTCAGGCACGTACACCTACTACCGTGTACCACGCTCGATTTACGAGGCATTCTTGAGAGCACGCTCCAAAGGAAAATTCTTTAATGACTATATCCGAGACCGATACTCGTCGAACCGATGATTGCGTCATCACCCGGCTTGTTCCAGCCGTCATCTTGGTGAGCAAATGCAGGAAGATGCTCGTTGGAGTCTGATAGCTGATCCTGACCGAGAGCTGAAGGGAGGTGTCATTCTGTCGGAGTGGTGCGCCTTGATAGTTCAGGATACGGATCTTGCTTTCGCATCAGGCGCAAATCTCGCCACTATCATTACTGCAACAGCCGGGATTGAAACGTATCTCAGATCCGAATATGGAGCCGGCGAGAGAGAGACATTACATAAACTCATTGATGGGTCCCCAATACGGGAAGATTTAAAGGCGGAACTCCACAGAATTCGAAAATATAGGAATCGCTGGGTTCATGTCTCCGACCCTAGTGAAGATAAGGATCTAATTGTCAACTTTGAGAAGTATGATCGCGAGCTTGAAGATATGGCAATAGCTGCTGTTAGGGCTCTGAGACGTACGATTTATGAGAACCAATGGACTTAACCGTGCCGCTGTTAAGACAATTTTTCCAAAGAAACGGCAGAAGTCGAGAAAAGGCTAAACGAACCCACTATGGCAGAGCGCATTTTCACACTTGGCTATGAGGGATTGTCCCTGGAGGCGTTTGTTGCGCGCCTTAAAGCAGCACGTGTGCAAACTGTTCTCGATGTTCGTGCCAACCCGCTGTCACGCAAACGCGGATTCTCGAAGAACGCGTTTGCGTCAGCCTTAGACACAGCAGGAATCGCTTACACCCATCTTCCAGCAATGGGATGTCCGAAACCGGTTCGTGAACGTTATAGACGTGATGGCGACTGGTCAGCTTACACTCGTGGCTTCCTTGCCCATCTCGATGGACAAGCCGAAGCACTTGGCAATCTTGTAAGCATTGCGGCACGATCAGCCTCTTGCCTAGTATGCTTTGAGGCTGATTTTAATCGTTGTCACCGCACATACGTCGCACGCGCCGCGGCCGAGATCGGGAAGCTTCGCGTAGTACATCTCACAGATCGAACAGCGATCCCTGACTCGACGATTCGTGCGGTTGCTTAGGGGGATAGATCAAACTCACAATCAGCCACTGGTTAGGGAATCGGTGGATGGTGCCCATCAAAAACATCAGATCAGCAGATGGCAAATCGCGCGCTAACTTTGCGCGGAATGCGGTTTCCCAATTGCGCTTGTCTCGATAGCAGTTCCAAAAAAGCGCCCCTGCTTCCCAATCGACGATCTTGTGGCGGTACTCGTAATCCTTGCCATCAACCGTGCAGGCATAACGGTAGTGGAAATCAAACGGGAGTTTCTTGAGCGTAGCGATACTCTTGACATCTGTCTCATCGAAGAGCCCGCCTTGTTGTTGATGTTGGACGAGCTTATTCTTTTCCTCTCCAGTCCAATCAGGATTGTCCACAGCCGTAATATCTAGGCCGAGCACCTTGGGCGGACGTACAAGACCAAGTGTCACTCCACGGCTTTCTCGCGCGACCTCTAGAGCTGCGAAACTGTCAAAAACCTGGAGTTTGTTGAGTTGTTCTCGGCGAACTTTCCATCCATGCTTCGTTAGCAGAGGATCACCATCAAATGCAATAGTATCGACGAATACATTATGGCTTTCGGGCCTTCGATCATTTCGGGCGTTCTGAATTCGCGCGGTAATCCACTGCCATTTCTTGAACTGCTTGCCGTCCCCAATCAACCTAAACGGAACAGGGAAGAGCCGAATAAGTTGGCCACTCTCCTCCATACCGGCAACGCACGATGTCTCCGAGTATTTCCCGCTTGGTGAAGGATAGGTTTTACAAAGAATAAGGATACGAGACTGCCGTGAAGCCATCGCGTAAAGACGCCTCTTGAAGCCAACTTTGTTGCGATTGTATCAAACAACAAACTTGCGTGTCGGCATTAGGCATGTTTTCCCCACTAAAATCATTAGTTGCATATGACCGGCTGCTAGCACCTATCATGACTGCGCTTGTTGCGGCCATCCATGTCCTTCCCGATCATACTGGGTTGCTAAGACCTGAAGCTCTTGGATAAGCCCAGGGGCCGCGGTGACGATGGCCTGAGCGTGTGGCGCGCCTCCACCGCCCTCACTTCGCAGTCGCGCCACACGAGCACCCGCCCCTCCACATCCTCGATCACGCCGTAGACCAACCGCCCGCGCGTCTCATCCTGCCCGCGCCAAGCAGCAACTACGTCCCGCAATCCCCGCATCACGATCCACGTGACGCCCAGCACCGTCACCGGCACGGCGACGAGCCAAAGCGCCTGGATGGATTCGGGCCAAGTGTGGAACTTCGACAGCCAATCGGCCAGGACGCTGTAGGGCTGCTGCATCGCGAACTCCTCATCTCGAAACGACCACCAGCAGCGCTGGTGGTCGGGGAGTTCAGAAGCCGTCAGGGACGACCGCGCTGCCCTTTAGGCTTTCGCCCTGGACATGCGACAGCGCCTCCCCGGCCGTAGGCTGGGAAGGCATCGTTGCGGCGGATGCTTGCGCCGCCCTGAAGGGGTTCTGACGCCCCGGAGCCGGGTGCACCCGGCTCTGCAGTCAGGCTTAGCATGGGGCGGGAGCGCGGGCCAAGCGGGGGATGGTTCCCCGTCCCGCAACCTCGTGCGCCCGGGATGACACCCTCCACCGTCATGCCCGGCCTCGTGCGGGGCATCCACGCCTTATGGCGTGGCGCGTCCCAAGAGGTGGATGGCCGGGACAGGCCCGGCCATCGCCGAAGGCGCGGGCACGATCGCTCGGGAGATCGAGGAAGCACTACCTGCGCTCGACGCCGTGCTCATCCCACCCGGCAACGGGGCACTCGCCACGGGCATGGGATGCTGGCTCAAGCATCGGTCTCCACAGACCCGTCTCGTTGAGGTTGCAGCCGGGGGGCGCCCCGCATGGCGCATTCCATCGCGGCAAGCCAGCCGCTGGAGGCCGCGGCCGTCGACACGGGCGCCGCGGGTCTCGCGGCCCTTCTCACCCGCCGTCAGGACTACGCCGGCGTCCGCGTGGCTACCGTCCTGTGTGGTGGGAACCCGACGCCAGGGCAGATAGCGGCCCGGCTCCCGGACGACATCCTCTCTCACGGCCCTCTCGTTTCAACCGCACAGCCTTGGAGACGATCCCAATGCCCCTGCCTGGCTGAGTGGCCAGTCGCGCTGCCCCCGCGTTCACGACGACCGCGCCTGCCGAGATCATGACCGCCTGCTTCGACGGCGATGTCGTGCCCCAGGCGGTCAACGGCGAGATGTTCAACGCCCGCTTCCGTCGCGTGTCCCACAACCTGCCGGCCGCGTGCTCGTGGAGGGTGAGCGTCGCGTGGCCGTCGTCCGGATCGTCTCGCACCCGCCCTCGGTCGGATTCTACGAGCGCATGGGCGCCGTCCGGGTCGGCACGAGGCCTGCGAGCAGCCGGGTCACATGGGAGCGCCCGGTCCTCGTGCTGCCGGTGAGAGTTCCCGAGACGGCTTCCCGCGGCGCGTTGGGCTCAGGACTGCCCACCATCATATGCGTTCGACCAGAACCATCTCGATGGTTTCGAGCGGAGTGCCGAATTCGTCGTCCCCATAGCGCCTGACTGCCCGCCATCCGCGCTTCTCGTAGAACCGGATCGCCCGTGCGTTGAAGGCGCGGACCTCGAGCGTTCGTCCGCCATTCTCCTCCGCATGCTCCATCAGCCTCGCTCCGACGCCCCGCCCCTGGGCTTCGGCCAGGACATGCACCGCGGCGATCCTGTCGCCGACGAGGTGCATCATCCCGACGATCCGGCCATCCTCTTCGGCGACCGTCATCGACGAGAGGTAGCCGGAGAGATAGCCGTCCACGGGATCCTCGGCCCTGAAGCGCGCGACTGATGCCGCCGACACGTGCGGTGCCCAGTTCTCCAGCCAGGAACGGGTCAGCAGGTCGTGGAGGGACGCACGATCCTGTGGCCCCGCGTTTCGGATTCTCATCCATTCCTCCATGGGATGCCGGTGCTGCATCCGTGATCGTGTGGCCGCGCGCCGTCATGAGCTTTTCCCCTCCCCCCATGCCGATGGGGTGGAGGCGGCGCGGACCGGGGACCGAGCCGCCGAACGAGACGCCGATCACCAGGTCATGTCTGCCGATCTCGGCCCCGACCACGGCGGCGATGTCCCGCAGGATGGTGCCGAGGGTGCAGTCCGCCGGGGGAGTCTGCTCGTAGCCCAGGATCGTGAAGCGGACACCCTCCGGCAGCAGGCCGGCGATCCGGCCCGCGTACCGCCCCGGATCCGACGTCCGGTCGAGGCGCTTGAACAGCGCGTTGCCGCCGAAGAATACGACGGCGTGCCTCGGCCCCGCCGCGCCGCCGCGGATATACGGGATCCTGCCGGCAAGAAGGCCGGTCTCTACTTGGCCCCATGGAACCCTGCTCCGCTCCGAGGAGACATGCCGGGCAGCGGTTGACCCGCCCGGGCGCCGCCACGCGAGATGGGCGCCGCCTAGCGCAAGCACCGAGGCAACAGGGCCCATGAGAATGCTGCGTCCGGACATGATGGTTTCAGAGCTCATCCTGTGAATGCGGATTGTCGGGCAGAACCGATGGTGGAAGGGTTCGGTGTGCTACGGTGATAAGGTCAGGCCGGCCGTCACTGTGGCGCTCTCGCGCCCTGCGCATGATCCAGACCTCCGCGCTGGAGCCCGCAAAAGGCACCGTCCGCACCCCTTCGACCTGGAAGCCGAGGCGCTCATACAGCCGTCGCGCATCAGGGTTCACGGTGAAGACCGACAGGGTCAGGTCCCCCGACACGCGCCGCGCCGCCTCCGCCATCAGCGCCGTCCCGATCCCCTGCCCCTGGTGCTGCGGATCGACGAACAGGTTAGAGACGTGGCTTCCGATCAGGTCGAGAAAACCCGCGACGGTGCCATCGCGGACGGCGACGTGGCGCATGTCCGCCGGTTCCAGCGGCTGCGTCTCGACGAACCGGTCGCGGAACTCCGGCATGCGCGGCCCGTACGAGCTGAGCGCCGCCAACGCCGCGATCCTTTGACAGCTCGCCCGGTCGTCTTCCGAGAAGAGCCGCAGCTCGACGTCGCAATGGGCATGGAGATGTGTTTGATGCATCGAAGCACACGGCTGATGAGGGCCCGGATGTCTCGCCCTGATTGCGGGGATCATCCCAAGGGCAGCATCATGACGCAGCGCCTGTCTGGGTCATGGCCTGCTTCGGCCTCGGCCTGGAGTTTCCTGAGATGCCCTGGCCCCACCTCCCCCGGATCAACCTCCTTGAACCCGAGCCTGGCGTAGTAGGGCCCGTTCCAGGGCAGGTCCCGGTAGGTGGTGAGCGTCACCGCACCAAGGCCTCGAGCCCTAGCGTGATCCACCGCAGCCGCAATCAGCCTGCCGCCGATCCCCTGCCGCTGGTGGAACCGTGCGATCGAGACCTCTACGATGTAGAACCGGCCATCGAGTTCGTGAGCCGCGAGGAACCCCACCGGCTCGTCCATCTCATCAGCCGCAACCCAGAGCGTGCCGTCACGGCAGAGCGCCGCCAGCAGCGTCGGGTCCGTGGTTTCACCGTCGGCCAGCCAGGCGAGGCCGACGTCCCGGAACACGGATGCGGCCGAGCGCTCGACGGCCGCGAGCCCGCTCACGTCGTCGAAACGGGCAAGGCGAGCTGAGGGCATCATGCAGTCGCCTTCTTCGTGCCGGCGCGATCACATCCGTCGGGCGTCATCCCGCGGTCCTCCTCGGGCCGGCTCTCCGTGACGGCCATCAGATGCGCAGCGAGGGCGTCGGGCGCCGAGTAGAAGGGCGAGTGATCGGTGTCCATCGTGATGACCTTACGGCATGGCATCTCCGCCACCATCAAGCGCTGGAGCTGGGGCGCGATGGCCCGGTCCCGGGTGCATTCGATGTAGACCCGGTCCACCGATCCGTAGCGCCCGTCCGTCACCTGCAAGGGCGTCGTGAAGCTCATCATCGGCTCCGGCCCGGACAGGCGAGCGGCCCGCTCCACCCATTCGTCCGGGGTGGTGTTGTAGAACACGCGTTTCACGGCATCCGGAGCGATGGTGGACGTCACCCCGTCGGGCGAGAACACCAGGGAATCCTTCGACTCCGGCCGCGGCGGGATCCGCCGCATGGTCTCGTGCAGAGTGCGCCCACCGGGCACCAGGAAGGCGGCCAGATAGACGAGGGTCCGGATGCGGTCGGGCACGTATTCGGCGGCCTGGCTCGCGACGATTCCGGCGCGGCTGTGGCCGACGAGGATGACGGGCTCAGGCTGCTTCCGGACGATGGCGGCCACGAACCGCGCCCAAAGCTCCAGGGTCACTTCGCTCAGCGGGCTGCCGTCGCCACCCGAGCCGGGCAGGTCCGGGGCGATCGCACGGTGCCCGTGACTCTCCAGCAGCGGCACAACCCGCTCCCAGCACCAGGCCCCGTGCCAGGCACCGTGCAACAGGATGAACGTCGACATCTCTTCTCTCCTTGGTCGGGATGGATCAGGCCGGCTGCACCCGCAGGCTGTTCGCCTCGTCGACGAAGCTGTGGAGGTCGGCGTCCAGCAGGCGGACGATGTCCGGACGCGCGCTCTCCAATGTTCCGCCGGCAAAGCCGAGGGCCGTGAAGCCGGGATAGATCAGCATCGCGATCTGCGCGTTTCCTTGCAGCTTCGGATCGGGCATGCGGGCGGCGAGCCCGCGGATCGGCCGGCGCGGCCTGGGACAGGGCCGGAGCGAGAGCGGCCGCAGCCGCGGCGTGGGTCGGCAGGGCGCGTCGGTTGATCATGGTGAAGTCCCTTCGGATCGATGGCGGAGCATCAAAAGCCGTTGCGGCCCTGACCTTCGACCTTCGGGTTCAAGGTCGCGAGGAAAGCGATGAGCTGCCGCCGCTCGCTGTCGCTCAGGTTCAGCGGGCGAAGTTCGCTGTGCCCGTCCGGAGCCGGGGGAGCGAGGTCGTAGTGGGCCACCACATCCGCCAGGGTGGCGATCTGGCCGGCGTGCATGTATGGCGGCCGGCTTGCGGCGCCGCGCAGCGACGGCGTCTTGAAGGCTCGCACCAGCTCGTGCCCGTCCGCCGCCATGAAGCGCAGCTCGGAGCATTCGTCCTCGCCCGCATCGCTGTAAGGGCCGAGACAGTTGAACGGATCCTCCCGCACCAGCTTGGCACCGGCGGCCCGTCCCAGGTCATCCGGAAGCCCGCGCGCCGCCGGCACGCCGGTGTTGTGGAAGTGGTTGTCGGTCAGGAGCGGGCCGTTGTGGCAGTTGACGCATTCGCCCTTGCCGATGAACAGGCGGAGCCCGGCAACCTCGTCTTCCGTAAGGATCCCGCCGCCGCGGCCGGAGCCAAGCGCGGACGCATAGGCATCGAACCTTGTCGGAGGCGGCAGGATCGTGCGCTCGAAAGCGGCGATGGCCTTGCCGATGTTCGCGAACACCCCGGTCACGGCTTCGCGGTCCGTCTCCGGCATTGCCCTCCAGGCTTTGGCGGCCTCCGGATCTGGGACGGGGCCAGCCTGGGGCGGCAGGTGGTCTATCCTGGGTAGCGGCCCGAACACGCCCTCATAGGCTGTCCGGTAGTGGTCGGCGATAAGGTGGGCGTACTGGGTGCGGTTTCCGCCGTGCTCGACCGGGCTCTCCAGCGGACCCAGAGCCTGCGACCAGAGGCTGTCCTTGCGCCCATCCCAGAACAGGAAGGGGCTGTAGGCCATGCCGGCAATCGGCATCGTGCGCCGGCCGGTCATGCCGACGCCGCGGGCCAGCGGCACGTCGTCCTGGAACTGGCGGTCGGGCAGATGGCAGGTGGCGCAGGCGACCTGGCCGTTGGAACTGAGCCGCACGTCGAAGAAGAGCGCACGACCGAGTTCCGCCGCGCGGGGATCGTCCGCAACGCGGTTGGATGGGTCAGCAGGCAGCGGCGGCAGCGCGTCGAGCGCCAGCGACCGGATCAACGCGCGCTCCTCCTCCGTCCAGCGCGCCTCGGGAGCGGAGGCGGCGTGGAGCCCGGCCGCCAGCAACCCTGCTCCGAGCAGCACCGATGAGAGAATGGCGGCCGCTTTGCGCATGGCGGGTTCCTCAGAGCACGAAGTTGAAGGTGACCGTGTCGGCCCCCTTCGGCCCGTCGATGACGAGGTCGAGGGTCCACCAGCCGCGCATGTTGAACTTCATGCCCTCGATCAGGTAGCGGCCGTTGCCGAGATCCTTGGTCACCTGCGGTGCCGTCGGCAGGCCGTGGCCATGCTGGGGCATGCCGCCGTCGACACCGATTCTCGCCGCCTTCACGGGAGCACCCGCGGGGGTCTGGACGGTAACGGTCCAGGCATGCATCGCCCCGACCGTGATGGGACTGGCCTGCGGCGCGATGGCGGCCTTGTAGAGGCCGGCCGCGGTGGGCTTGTCGAGCGCGAGGTCGAGATCGTTGGGGACGGCGCGCAACATGGCGCCGGCGGCAACAACGCCTCCGGCGAGCGCGAGTGCGGGAATGCCGAGCAGGAGCGCCCGGCGCGAGGTGATGATTGGCATGTCGGTTCCTTCCCGGCGCCGCTGCGGCACCTTCGTGAAAAGACACAGGTACCGGTTGCGTGGGTGTGGCGCTTGAACGAAGCGGCTGACTTCGTGCGGAGCACCGCCTATCCTGAGGGTGTACAGGCCGAGAGGAGTTGCCGGGGAGACGCATGAGCACCGTGGGGCGTGGCAGGATCGTGCTGTGGGAGGGGGCAAGCCTCTGGGCCTTTGACGTGCCGCCCGGGCGGGGTGCGCCGGCGACGACGCGGTTGCACGCCCATCACGCCATCCAGATCACGTTGTCGGCCGGTGGGCGCTTTGCGATACGAACGGAGACCGGACGCGCGGAAGGCCCTCTCGTCCTCGTCGCGCCGGACGTGTCCCATGCATTCGAGCCCGAGGGCGGGATTGCGCTTCTGTTCGTGGAACCCGAGAGCCGGGCCGGGCGGGCGCTGATGCACCGGATGGCGGGGGCGCCCATGACCCGCCTGGATGGCGCGCTCCCCGAGGATGTGCCGACGAGGCTCTCGGGCATCTGGTCGGACCCACGGCCGGACGACGGCGTGATCGTCGCCCTTGGCCAGTCCGTCCTGGAAGATCTCGTCGGCAGCACCCCGTCCCCGCGGCCGCTCGACCCGCGGATCGTGCGGGCGCTCGACTGGATCTCCCCGCGCCTCGGCGGCCGGATCACCCTTGCCGAGGCGGCCGCCGTCGCCTGCCTGTCCGACGACCGGTTCCGCCACCTCTTCGCCGACGAGATCGGCCTGCCCTTCCGGACCTACCTTCTCTGGCGGCGTCTCATGCTTGCCGTCGAGCGCACCGCAGCCGGTTCGTCCCTAACCGCAGCGGCGCACGAGGCGGGGTTCGCCGATTCCGCGCACCTGAGCCGGACCTTCAGCCGGACATTCGGCCTTCCGGCGGCATCGCTGGAGCTGACGTAGCCGTCATATTCATGACGCACCAGCCGCCCCCGAGGCCGCGATGAGCCCCCGAAGCGCGGAAGGAGCACCGGGATCTGCCCTGCAAGGCGACTGCGGTCCCATGGATTGTATTTGTTGGTTCATCGATCAAACGATATAATCCGCTCACCTGTAAAAGCGTCCATGAAGAGGATCTTTCTTGTCCGGCAAAGTCCTGAGTCTTGGCAGTGTCCCCTTGCCCGATACCGATCTCCCGCTGCACGAGCGCTTGGCCGACGCCATCGAGACCGCCATCCTGCGCGGCAACATCAAGCCAGGCCAGCGGCTTCCGACCCACCGCGAGATCTCCAGGAGTTTCGACGTCGCCATCGGCACGGTCACCAAGGCGATCGACTCTCTGAGCCGCCGCGGCATCGTCCGGGGCGAGATCGGCCGGGGCACCTTCGTGCAGGACACGGCGCCGTCCCGGGAATCCAGGATCATCGACCTTAGTGTCAACGGTCCGCCGCAGGTGGTGAAGCCCGAGATCATGGTGGCGGCGGCCGAGCGCGCCGCCCGCTACGTTATGGGGCTGCCCAACGGAGGCTATGCCAGCCTGACCGGGCCCGCCGACCAGCGCGCGACGCTCGCCGCATGGCTCGGCCGGACGAGGCTCGAGGGCGTCACGCCCGACGACCTGATTCTCTGCGTCGGTGCCCAGCAGGGCATCTCCCTCTGCCTTGCCGACCTCGCCGATCTCTCGCCTGCGGTCGCGACGGAGGGAGCCACCTTCAACGGCGTCATGACGGCCGCCGCGGCTCTCGGCATGAAGGTGCTCCCCGTCCGGTACGACGACGAGGGCATGGTCCCCGATGAGCTCGACCGCGTGCTCGGGCAGGGTCAGTGCAAGGTCGTCTACACCACGCCCGTCTGCCAGAACCCCCTCGGCTTCGAGACCGGCCACCAGCGCCGGAAGGACATCCTGGCGGTGTGCAGGAAGCACGAAGCCTTCCTTGTTGAGGACGACATCTACGGCTTCTACGGCACCAAGGGCGCCCCGACCTACAAGTCCCTTGCCCCCGAGTCCGTCTACTACGTCACCAGCCTGTCCAAGATCCTGTCCCCGGTTCTCCGCGCGGGCATCGTCATCCCGCCCAAGGACCGGAGGAAGCGGGTCGCCGTGCGGCTGCGGGCCGATGTCTGGGGCGCATCCTCGCTCTCGATCGGCACCGGGTGCGCGCTCATCGAGATGGGCGCCGACGTCACGGCGGCCGAATTCCTGAAGGCGGAGGCACGGGAGAGGCTCAGGCTCGCGGCCGGCATCATCGACCTCCCGCCCCTGCCAATGCCCGAGGGTGCGCCGCATGTCTGGCTGCCGATGCCGATGCTGGAAGCCGAGAAGCTGGCGCGCAGGGCCACCGAGCACGGCATCCGCCTCACCCCGCCCGACTCGATGGTCGTGGAAGGGTCGGGGGTCGGCGGCATCCGGCTTTGCGTCCTGGCGCCGCTCGGGCGGACCGATCTCGAGCGCGCGCTCCGAACGATTGCGGGTCTCATCGCCAATCCCGAGGAAGCCGTCGTCTGACGGCCATCCGACCGGAGCGGGCGCTACCGTTGGCGCCGGGTTCCCGCAGCGAAGGCCTCGAGCAGCGCCGCGCCTTGTGGCCAGTCGCCAAGTCCGCTCGCGGCGTTGATGTGCCCGAGCGCGCCGACGTTGACGAAGCGGCTGCCTCATTGCCGGGCCCGTCCTTCCATGTAGTCGAGGGTGCCGAAGGGATCGGTGCTGCTAGCGACGACCAGGGAGGGGAAACGGAGCGCGCTCGCAGGCCGTTCGGGGAGCCCGATCGCGTCGGAAGAGAAGCGTTCCCCCTCGGGATCTGGGACGATCACGTCCATCATGCGTCGCTCCGCGTGGTGAGATGATCCGGCTTGCGCTTCCGAAACCAACCGCTCATTTAGGTAAGCGATATTGACATAATCTGTCCACTGGCTTGTATTGTTTGTATCAAGGGGGGACAATACAAATGCCGGATCTATCGCCGACCGCCTCATTGCTGGCCCAGCGATCGTCGCGGATGACCGCGTCCGAGATCCGCGAGCTGCTGAAGCTTCTCGAAAGGCCCGGCCTGATCTCGTTTGCCGGAGGCATCCCGAACCCGGCGCTCTTCGACATGGACGCTTTCCAGCAGGCCTACGCCAGCGCCTTGGGGCACTCCAAGGGAGGCCGTGCCTCCCTCCAGTACTCGACCAGCGAAGGCTACCTGCCGCTGCGCCAGTGGATCGCCGACCACATGGCCGAGAAGGGAGTGCGGTGCGAACCGGACAACATCCTGATCACCTGCGGATCGCAGCAGGGACTCGACTTCATCGGCAAGCTCCTGCTCGATCCGGGCGACACAGTGGTGACGGCGGCTCCCACCTACCTCGGCGCGCTCCAGGCGTTCAACGCCTATGAGCCGCGCTACGACACCCTCGGCGGCAACGGCACGGCGAGCCTCCTGCGCGCGCGTGCGGACGCCCACGGAAGCCGCGTGAAGCTGATCTACCTGGTGCCCGATTTCGCCAACCCGTCCGGGGCGACGCTCGACCTCGCCTCCCGCGAACGTGCGCTCGACATCGCCGGAGAACTCGGCTGTCTCATCGTAGAGGATGCTGCCTACACGGCCCTGCGCTACGACGGCGAGGACCTGCCGCCGATCGCGGCCCTCGACCAGAGGCGGTGCGGCTCGATCGAGGACAGCCGCACGCTCTATTGCGGCACCTTCTCCAAGACCCTGTCGCCGGGCCTGCGCGTCGGCTGGGTGTGCGGGCCGAAGCCCTTCCTGCATCGCCTGACGCTCGTCAAACAGGCGGCGGACCTACACAGCTCCACCATGAACCAGATTGCCATGCACGGGGTAGCACTGGCCCGTTTCGACGACCAGGTCGCGGCGGCCCGCGCGTGCTACCGGGAGCGGCGCGATGCCATGCTCGCGTCCCTCGAGCGTCATGCCCCGGACGGCATGGAATGGACCAAGCCGGAAGGCGGCCTCTTCGTCTGGGTCACCCTGCCCGAGGGCATCGACGGACGTCGCCTGCTCAAGCGCGCGGTCGACGAACAGAACGTCGCCTTCGTGCCGGGACAGGCCTTCTTCCCGGATCGCTCTGGGGCGAATACCTTGCGGCTGAGCTTCTCGCTGCCCGATCCGCAGACGATCGAGGATGGCATCGCCCGCCTCTGCAAGGTGATCAGGTCAGGTCTCCCGACGAGGCAGTGAAACGGGAACACGACCGGTTCCCTCGGCATGGAGCGTACGGTGTCGATCCAGCGTCGGACCGTCCTTTGCATCGGCTTCGGCCAGCTCATCTGCTGGGGGACCTCCTATTACCTGATCGGTGCCTTCGGCGAGATGATCGTCGCCGATCTCGGATGGAGCCGTACGCTCGTCTACGGCGGCTTCTCCGTCGCCCTGGTGGTGATGGGCCTCTCGTCCCCGCTCGTCGGCCGCCTCATCGACGAGCGCGGCGGACGGACCGTGATGGCGGTCGGCTCCGCCTTGACGGCGCTCGGCTGCGTCGGGCTGGCGTCGTCACATGGGATGGTGGGCTACTATGCCTCGTGGGTATGCCTCGGGCTGGCGATGCGTCTGACCCTGTACGAGGCGGCATTCGCCGCGCTGGCGCGGCTCGGCGGCCCCGAGGCCCGGCGCCCAATGTCCCAGATCACGCTGTTTGGGGGGCTGTCGTCGAGCGTGTTCTGGCCGATCGGCTTCTTCCTCGCGGGCCAGTTTACCTGGCGAGGTGCCCTCGTCGCCTATGCCGGGTTCGCGCTCCTGACGGTTCCCCTCTACCTCGCCATTCCGAGCGACCGCTACCGCGCCGCTGCGGGAAAGCCAAACCCCGGGACATCATCCGGGCGATCAACCGTCCGGGACCGCGTGATCACCGCCATTCTGTTCTGCCTCGTCGTTGTGATGACGAACGTGCTCAGCTCCGCGATGTCGGCGCACATGATCGGCATCCTCGAGGGAATGGGTGTGGCAGCCGCGACGGCGGTCGGCATCGGCACATTGCGGGGCATCGGCCAGTTCGGCGCCCGCCTGTCCGAGGTGCTCTTCGGCACCCGCCTGCACCCGCTGGATCTCTACCTGATTGCGGTGGCCCTGCTGCCGGTCTCCTTTGGCATCGGCCTGTTGACGCCGGAGATGCTCGCCGCCGCTGCCGTGTTTGCGCTCCTGTTCGGTGCCGGGAACGGGCTCGTCACCATCGGGCAGGGAACCGTGCCGCTCGTCCTGTTCGATCCCGCGACCTACGGCGCCTACGTCGGCAAGCTCCTGGTGCCGGGCTTCCTTTCCTCCGCCGCCTCCCCGCTCCTGTTCGCCTTCGTCATCGAACGTTTCGGCGAGCGGACCGCGATCAGCGTCTGCTGCGGCATGGCTCTTGTCGCGCTGGCCTGCGCCGCGCTCCTGAGAGGGAGGAACGGTGCGGAACACGACACCGCAGGAACGGAAACATGAGGAGTTCCGAGATGCATCGAACAAGCTTCGCATCAGCACTCGCGGTAGCCTTCGCGACACATCAGCCCGGTGAAGAGATCCTGTGTATCGACGGCGATCCCGTAGGGGGCGGCAACATGGGCCGGGACCGGGAGAGCCTCCGCGCGGCAATGCTGGAGGAGATTGATGCATTCCTGGCCAAGGCTGCCATTCTCGACGCGCCGCGTCACACCCGGTGATCGGCATGGACGCGACAACCCTCTTCGTCCTCGCTGTCTTCCTGCTCGCGGGCCTAACCAAGGGCGTCATCGGCATGGGACTTCCGACCATCGCCATGGGGCTGCTGGTCCTCGTCATGCCGCCCGTGGAGGCGGCGACGATCCTCCTCGTGCCATCGCTGGTCACGAACGTCTGGCAGCTCCTGTCCGGACCCGACGTACGGAGCCTCCTCCGGCGGCTGTGGACCATGATGGCGGCGGTGACTGTCGGAACGTTCATCGGGATTCGATTGCTCGTCGCGGACGATTCCGGCATCGCTAACATGGCGCTCGGTCTAGCCCTCGCGGCCTATGGACTCCTCGGTCTTCTGGGCCGGACCTTCCACGTGAGGGAGCGCCATGAGTTCTGGGTCTCGCCGCTCGTCGGCCTCGTGACGGGGATCATCACCGGAGCCACCGGGGTCTTCGTCATCCCGGCCGTGCCGTACCTGCAATCGCTCGGCCTGAGGAAGGACCACCTGATCCAGGCACTTGGCCTGTCGTTCACGGTGTCGACCTTTGCGCTGGCAGCGGCTCTCTACGGTCATGGGGAGGTTCGGCTGTCGTTCGCCACTCCGGCAATCCTCGCGCTGCTGGCGTCCCTCGTCGGCATGCACGCCGGGCAGTTCGTCCGGGACCGGCTGGAACCGGAGACGTTCCGCAGGATCTTCTTCGCCAGTCTCCTGCTGCTCGGCCTGTACTCGGCCTTCAGGGTGCTCGCGTGATCTTCAGCGGGCCGGAACGGCTTCCGCCGCCCTCGCGCGCACGGCACCGATGGTCTCACCCTTCGCGGGCCAGGGATTCGCGCCCTCCGTCAGCCAGGAAAGCGTCTGCTTCCAGAAGCCGTCGGCGTGTCTCGCGTGGAAGAGGCCGAAATGCCCGATCGCCTCGAAGCCTAGGTCCTCGGGATCGAGATGGACGAAGGTCCTTTCCGCAGACGTGTAGTAGGACAGTCCGCGCTTGACGGCCACCGGAGGCGCGTACTCATCGTCCGACAAAGTGACGGCAAGGATGGGCGCGGTCACGGCAGCGAAGCACCGAAGCAGGGCATCCCGCCGCCCGAACGGATGATTCATCTCCATCCGTTCCCTCCTGAACGACCATTCGTTGGCCACGCCCGCCGGCATGTCCTCGAGCCAGCCGAGGCGGCGGCCGGGAAAATAGCCGCACAGGGCGGTGACCAGGGGCATGAAGACGTGCCACCTGACGAACAACGGGAGGCGTTTGTGGGGAGCATAGTCCCGCCACCAGGCATACTGCGCTCCCACGGTCAGCATGCGGTCGACAAGGACGGCGCTCTCGGCCAGTCCCGGCAGGAAGCCGCCGAAGCTGTGGCCCACCACCAGCAGGCAACCGTCCGGGTCGTGCGTCTTGGCGAACCGCACGGCGGCGTCGAAATCCAGCTCGCCCCAGTCGCTCCAGCGGAAGCCGCACCCGCGCAGCCGCTCCGGCCGCGAGAGGCCGATGCCGCGGTAGTCGTAGGTGAGCGCGTCGAGCCCGTTCCGTGTCAGGAAACGGGCATAGTAGTGATAGTACTTCGCGAGCACCGCCGTGGCCGGATTGATTATCACGGTGCCTTGGCTCAAGCCGTCGGTGCGCCACAGGTGACCGCGCAGCCTGTGGCCGTCGGCGCAGGCGAACTCGACCTCCTCCGGTTCCCGCATTCCTTCCTCCTAGCGCCGACCGTACACGAAAGTGCCGCGCTCTCGGATCCAGCTCGCCGCATGGACCATCGCCGCCTCGGCGGTGCGGGCGAGCGCGCTGCCCAGGCTGATGCGGGCGACGCCGACCGAGGCCAAGTCCGCAGCCGACAGCGGCGGCGCACTCAGGCCCATGAGCACGTTCACGGGCTTGCCCACGGCCTCACAGATGGCCTTGATGGAGAAGAGGTCCGGCAAACCGGGAGCGAACAGGACATCGGCGCCAGCCTCGGCAAAGGCCCTCAGCCGCGCAATCGTGTCGTCGAGATCGGACCTGCCGTGCAGGAAGTTCTCGGCCCGTGCCGTGAGGACGAAGTCGCGTCCGCCGCCGTGCGCTTCCTCCGCGGCGGCGCGCACGCGCGCGACGGCGAGCTCGAACGGGTAGATCGGATCGTCGGGACGCCCGGTGGCATCCTCGATGGAGCCTCCGGCCAGGCCGACGTCGATGGCATAGTGAATTGTCTCGGCACAGCCCGCCGGATCGTCGGCGAAGCAGTTCTCGAGATCGGCGGACACGGGCAGGTGCGTGGCCCGAACGATCGTCAACGCGTTGGCCAAGGTCCCGTCGCGTCCGACCTCGCCGTCGTCGAGACCTAACGAGAGCGCAAGCCCGGCGCTCGTCGTACCGAGCGCCTCGAAGCCGAGCGAGGTCAGCCGCCGGGCGGAGCCGGCGTCCCAGGCGTTGGCCATGACGAAGGCCCGCCGCTCCTCGTGCATCTTGCGGAACAGTGCCGCCTTTTCTGTCTGCGTCGTCATCGTCCCATCCTTCAGTAGGGAGAACCGTCCTTGTGCCGGAACGCCCAGCCCTGCGGGCCAAGCTCGCCGACGAGATCGTCGGACGGGTAGCTGACCTCGTCGCCCTTCGTGCGGTCACCGACCTCGAGGTAGGTGACCGGGGCCCCGGAGCGGTTCTCGAGATGATGGCTGATGCCGCCCGCCTTGAACCCGGCGCACATGCCGGGACCGAGAACCGTCTCCGTGGCCCCGGCGACCAGGACCGCCTCGCCCTCGAGGACGTAGACGAACTCGTCCTGGCGGCTGTGACGGTGCTGGAGGGCGGAAACCGCGCCTGGCTCCAGCGTCGTCAGGTTCACGCCGAAGTTCGAGAGACCGAAGAGGTCGCCGAGCGGGCGCTTGGTCCGACCTTTCATCCGCGAGGCGAACGGCTCCGGGTAGTTGGACGGCTTGGCCCGTACAGTGGCTTCGGTTGCCCGGATGGCGATTGGCGATTGCATGCGTGTCTTCCTCTTCGTCGTATTCGCCGGGCAGCCGATCAGCCGATGCCGCTCTCGGGCGGCACGTGTTCCGCCAGGTGCCAGAGAACTCCGGATGGGTCGAAGACGTGGGCCACCTTGGCTCCCCATGGCTCGAGGCGCGGAGGCCTGGGTTGGCGGACGCCGTGCCGGTTTGCGAGATCCGCGGCGACGATGCGGTTCCACCAGGCATCGACGTCTGTCACGACGAGGTACATCATGAAGTTCGACGCCCAATCCTCGACGTGGAAATCCTGTAGGATGAACGAGAAGTCCTTGAGCCGCACGTCGACGAGACCGGATGTGATCGGCCGGATCTCGAAGCCGAGTTCCCGATAGAAGTCCTGGCTCGCCCGGAAGTCCTTTGCGGGGACGAAGGCCCTCATCGAGAGGATGGTTTCGGCGAGGCCTGTGGGCATTGCTTCGTTTCTCATTTCCGAGGGTTGCTCTGATGACTTGGTCACAGTCCGCCCGATACCCGGAGCACGGTTCCGGTCACGTAGGACGCCTCCGGCGACAGGAGCCACAGAACGGCGTTCGCGATCTCGTCCGCCTCGCCGATCCGGCCCATAGGCACGCGGGAGACGACGCGCGCCGGACGATCCGGCTCTCCAGCGGCGGCGTGGATGTCCGTATGGATGGTGCCCGGAGCGACCGCGTTGATGCGGACGCCGGAGGCGGCGACCTCCTTTGCCAGACCGATGGTCAAGGCCTCGACGGCCGCCTTGCTCGCGGCGTAATGGACGTACTCGTTCGGTGCTCCGAGGGTAGCGGCGATGGACGAGATGTTGACCATCCGGCCTGGCCTCCCGGCGTCGCCCCAGCGGCGGATGGCCTCCTGTGCCATCGAGATCGTACCGAGGACATTCACGTCCAGCACCCTGCGGATGGTCGACAGGTCCGCGCTACCGAAGGAGCCGATGCGCCCGGTGATCCCGGCATTGTTCACGAGGGCAGTGACGGATCCGAGGAGTGCCTCCGCCTCGTCGAAAAACGCGCTGGCGAACCCGGGGTCGGCGATGTCACCGCGGACCGCGTGTACCTTGGAACCCGCCTCCTTCAAGTCCGCCACAAGGGTCCCGGCCGCGTCGTCGTCCTTTAGGTAGCTGAAGCCGACCGCATATCCCCGGGACGTGGCTGCGCGCACGATGGCCGCCCCGATCCCTCGTGCGCCCCCGGTCACCAACACGACATCGTCCATGGCGAAGCCCTTCCAATCAGACGGGACCGACGGCATGCCGTCCCGTTCGCATGTCGCCTCGACCTACGGGGTATTGATCGCGGACCGCGCGACCGCGTCGGTTCGCGCCTCCAGCGCGTGCAGGACCGAGACCATGTCCTTCTGCCCATGCCCCAGCGCCAACGTCTCGCCGTACAGGGCATGACAGACATCCAGCAGGGGTGACGTCAGCCCGGATGCCCTCGCCTGCTCGGCGATCAGCCGGTTGTTCTTCAGGACGTCGACAATCGACGCCTGGGCTCCGAAGTCGCGGGTGACGAGCTTCTCGCCCTTCACCCTGGACACGTTGCTCGCCATGGGGCTGGCGTCGAGCACGTCCCGCAGCCGCTCGAGGTCGAGGTGGTGCCGCTCCGCGAAATGAACCGCCTCCGCCAAGCCCGTCACCATGGCGATCATGAACAGGTTGACCGAGAACTTCATCAGCAGGGCGGACGGGACGGGACCGCATACGACGGTCTCGCGGCACATCGGCGCGAGCAGCGGGCGCACCTCCTCCACGACATCGGGCTCCCCCGCGAGCATCGCCACAAGCTGCCCGGCCTCGGCGGGCTTGCGTGATCCCGACACCGGGGACTCGGCATAGCGGCCACCGGCCGCGCGGATGTCCGCCTCCAGCCCGCGCGAGTACGCCGCCTCCACCGTTCCCATGTTCACGACGACATGCCCGGCGACGTTCGTCCCGAAGGCGGCAGTGCCGCGGCCCAGCACCGCGTCGATCGCACCGCCGTCGTACAGCATGAGCACCACGATCCTCGCCTGTCGGAAAACGTCCGGTGCATCCGAGGCCACCGACGCTCCGGCCGCACGCAGGGCCTCGCACTTGTCTGCCGAGCGGTTCCAGACGACGAGCGGCGTCCCGGAACGCGCGAGGTTGAGCGCCATGGGACCGCCCATGATGCCGAGACCGATGAATCCTATGCTCATGTCACGCTCCTGCCGGCGTGGTTCCGGTCACGCTCGCGCACCGGACGATGACCTCTAAGGGATTGCGGCGCGAGGCGCCGAACGCGGCTCAATACATCACAGATACAAATCAAATACAATATGCGTATTGTCACAAATCAAGCTTGACACAAGGGCGAAGACGTTACCGCGGTCGGGGCACGGCGGGAGGGGCCGGTTCCGATGGCGCAGTCTCGGGACGCCCGGCTCGGCCGCTCGTGGCGTCGATAGGTTCACGGCATGAGGTTTCGGCGGTCGACCGTATCGACGAGCCCGATGGGTCTCTTATTGGTCCGCTACGCCGCAGAACCCTTCAGGCCCGCCTGCACCGAACCCGCGCGTTTCGCGCGCCGCAGTCGTGCGTGCGGCCCGAATAGCCTCGATACGCTGACCTCCCGAAGCCCCTGACCGGTTCACCCGACGGCCCCGTGGCCGTCGCTTCCGCTAGTCAGGCTGTTGTCGCTGACGTGAAAACACTCGCACGCCGCTTCACACGACTTGTACGCGTCCGCCGAACCCGGAACGGAATAGAGCCTCGTGGGCATCCTGATCCGGGTCATAGCAACAGTCCTTGACCAGGCGGACGTCGTAGTCCGCATCACTGGCCCAGGCGACGCTTGAAAGAACAACGCCGGTGGTGCTTATACCGGCCATCACAAGCGTGCTTACGCCGCGTGTCCGAAGGTCAGCGTCAAGTGACGTGCCATAAAAGACGCTGGCTCGTGGACAGGCATAGAAAAGGTCGCCTCGTTCGATCGCAAGCCCTTCGACGGGCAAACCGGTACGAAATCGTCCGCTCGGCAAATACGGTGTGATTTGGCGGTTAGTCGCCGGTGGAGCATGTTCATACTCTTCGCCCAGCGAGAAGTTCGGGAACAGCACCGGCCGGCCGGTCGCGCGCCAATGCCCGATCAGAGCATTGCACCGCTCCAGCAATGGCGATGGCTGCTCCCCGAAGAGGATGTCGAACACGTCGGCCTGATAGTGCATGATGACGAGAGCCGCATTATCAATGTAGCTCCCCTGGAAATCGATTGGCACTTCGGTCCTCCAAAATTTGCCTTGAACTCAACCCCGATGCCGTCACGGCGCCGGTGCCTGTGCCCTGAAAGTTGAGCAGACAACGACCGCTCCGCCCTTGTGTTTTCCTGCCGAAGTTAAAGAATGTCCAGTACCCGTGAATCGGATTTCGACACGCGTTGGCGATATCGACGGACTAACGTCAAGTGCCACGAGTGCTTGCGTCGTTGAAGGCTCGGGCTGGCTGGTACCTCCGAAAATCGCGTCAGAGTCTGAGCCTCATTCGTGCCGGCTGAGGCCGGTACGGCCGCCAGCAATGCAACAAGCAATTGGAACATAGCGCAAGCGCGCTATTGGCAATCAAACGGTCTGTGTCTCGGGCCCCGCAGGAGCGAATGACCCGGTTTGGTACTGGGGTATGTGCAGTACCGTCATGCGTGACACAGGACTCTCGGCGCGGTATCGTCCATTGCTACCCGTCGACTCTGCGCGGCCGTTGGAGCATGCGACACAGGCAAAGCGACGACCCGGATTACGGTTGTCGGCACACTTCGACCTGTGACGGCCAAACAGACGTCAGCATATCGAGCATGATCTATCCAGTCGATCAAACCCATCGATTTTATCTCACTCCCGCGCATCAAGCACAGGCGTATTCTCCCTGCAACTCGACCTGAGAAGCAGCAGAGGAACAGCGATGACAAGGGTGCTGGTGCTGTATTACTCGTCCTACGGCCACATTGAGACCATGGCCAGAGCAGTCGCCGATGGCGTGCGGGACGCTGGAGCCGTAGCCGTGATCAAACGGGTTCCGGAACTCGTCCCTGACCACGTCGCCCGGAAGGCCGGGTACAAGCGTGATCAGCCGGCCGAGATTGCGACCGTTGCGGAGCTGCCCGACTACGACGCGATCATCGTTGGCACGCCCACGCGCTTTGGCAACATGGCCTCTCAGATGAAGAACTTCCTCGACCAGTGCGGCGGCCTCTGGTTCGAGGACAAGCTGGTGGGCAAGGTCGGCAGTGTCTTCACCTCCACCGGCAGCCAACATGGCGGTCAGGAAAGCACGATCCTGTCCGCCTATAATGTTCTGTTCCACCTCGGCATGGTGGTTGTCGGGCTGCCATACACCTTCAAGGGCCAGAACCGGATGGACCAGATCACCGGCTGCTCCCCCTACGGCGCCTCGACATTGGCCGATGACGGCAACGGCGGGGATCGCCAGCCCAGCGCCAATGAACTCGCGGGCGCCCGCTTCCAAGGGCACCATGTCGCCGAGATCGCTCGTGCCCTGGCCGCTGCGCGGCTGAAGGAGGCGGCATAATGACAAGCGCAGCATACGCCGCTGCTCTGCGCAATACCCGCTGGAGTGTCGTCGGTGTGGCGGTGGGGGCTGGCATCGTCACGGCAATCCAGGTTGGCAAGGCCGCCATCGCCACGCCCCTGCTGCAGGCGGATCTGGGGCTTGATCTCGCGGCGGCAGGCTGGCTGACCGGGATCTTTGCCGTTCTCGGGCTCGTGGGAGGTATTCCCGCTGGCACACTTGTCGCCCGCGCCGGGGATCGCCGGATATTGGTCCTCGGCCTCGGATCGGTCGCTCTGGGAACAATCGTCGGGGCGACCGCACCCGGGTACACGGTGCTTCTCGCATCGCGAGTTCTGGAAGGCTTCGGCTTTCTTCTCGTCACTGTCGCCGGCCCTGCCATCCTGAACCGGGTAGTGAGGGACAGGCAGCGTGACTTCGCCCTCGCTCTGTGGAGCTGTTTCATGCCGGCCGGCATGGCGCTTGCCATGATGGTTGGCCCCCTGTTCGGCGACTGGCGCACGCTCTGGTGGGCCAGCGCAGGACTTGCGGCGGCCGCTATCATCGCGGGATGGACCATGATCCCGGCTGCACCAAGACGTATTTCAGTCTCATGGAGGAGTACGATCTCCGATGCGATGCGCGTGCTGACAAGCAGAGGGCCGGTCCTGCTGGCAGTGTGTTTTGCCTTTTACAGCCTCATATTCTTCGCCCTCTTCAGCTTTCTCCCCGTGCTGTTGATGGAGCAGATGGGAATCGCGCACGGCACCGCCGGGCTGCTCAGTGCCCTGACCACGGGCGCCAACATCATCGGCAACCTCGGAGCAGGCTATCTCCTGGCACGCGGTGCCAGTCGATCCTCAATCCTGTTCGGAGCGTACCTGATCATGGGTCTTGCCGGGCTTGGCATCTTCTCGCAGGCCTTTGGCCATGTGCCGACTTTCCTGCTCTGCCTCCTGTTCTCGAGCATTGGCGGCATGATCCCGGCCACCCTGATCTCATCGGCTCCGCTCCTGGTGCCATCCGCGGCGCTGGCATCTGTTGCCATTGGCTTAGTGATGCAGGGCAGCAATCTTGGCCAGGTGATCGGCCCTGTCGCGGTCGGTGGTGCGATCGAGACCTTTGGGTGGACGGCCGCAGCGGGGATCGTTGCCAGCGCGGCACTGGTCGCCGCCGCAGTCGCCGTGGCCATCCGTTCCGATCCCGGTCCGACCGTTTGAGTGCTTGAGAAGGAGACAGTCCATGGAGCGTCTGTTCGATCATCTCCATGCGGTCGGGGTTGAGACGCTGAGCTTCGCTCCAACTTTCCACGGTCGGGCCTTTCTGCTGCGTCGCAGGGATGGGAACCTCCTGATCTACAGCTCCGGACGGATGCAGGAAGAAGCCGACGCCCTTCTCGCTCAGGGTGGCATCGCGCGCCACTATCTCAACCATCGGCATCAGGCGATGACCTCCTGCGACTGGATCTCGGATCGCTTTGCTGCTCCTCTGTTCGTTCCAAAGGTCGAGGAGGCTGCGATTGCCGCGACTTGCCGGGTCGGCGGCACTTTCGAGGGGCGTGAACTGCACTTCCCGGATTTCGAGGTGATCCCCACGCCGGGCCACACGGAAGGGTCGACCTGCTTCCTCTGGAACGACGGGCAGCGCCGCTATCTCTTCACAGGCGACACCATCTATCTCAAGGACGGCGAATGGGTTGCAGCCGTGCTCGGCGTGAGCGACCGGGCGGCTTATCTCGAGTCGCTGACCCTGATTGGCGAGTTGGGCTTCGACGTCATCGTGCCGAGCATGGCACGGGGGCTTGCCTATCAGGAGACTGATCGGGCGGATACCCGCAGGCGCATCACTGCGATTGCCGAGCGCCTCGAGCGGGGAGAAACCAGTTGAGGCTCTCGTCGAAAAGCACGTAGAGTCGCTAATCTAAGCAGGTCGGAGCCGTTCCATCGCGCCACGTCCGACACCAGTCTACTGAATGTATTGGCCCAGGCTCAGGAGTCCCATGCCCCGCAGAATCGTCCTCATCCGCGCGCCCTCCAACCTGGGCTTGCGCCCGCTCGCTCCTCACCATGAGCCCGGCACCTGGCGCGCTCCTCAGGCTCTGACGCAAGCAGGTCTTGTCGATGCCCTATCGCCGATGCGGATCATCGACCTCGAACGTCCGACTTATCAACCCAACCCCGAGGCGGGCACGAACCTTCGCAACGGTGCCGCCATCAGGGACTTCAACCTTGCGCTTGCCGACTGCATTGCAGCCCTCAATGATGATCCGCCTTCCTTTCCGCTCGTGGTCGGGGGTGACTGCTCCATCCTGCTCGGAGCCCTGGCGGGATGCCGTCGAAGAGGACCGCTGTCCCTGGTGCACATCGATGGGCACAGCGACTTCCGGCATCCCGGCAATTACGACGCCACAGCGGTGCCCGGCGCCGTTGGCGGCATGGCCCTCGCCCTGGCCACCGGCCGGGGCGAGAAGCTCCTGACTGACTGGCCAGGGGTGGCCGCTCCCCTGGTCCCCGACGAGCAAGTCGTGCAGATCGGGGAGCGCGAAAGCCGCGATGCCGACTTTGCTTGGCCGGACATCAATGACACCGCGATTAGCCGGATCGATGTGTTCGCAGCCCGTGAGCTTGGCATTAGCGACGTGATCGCCCGGACCCGGGCGACTCTCAGGAAGAAGCCGGACTGGCCGTTCTGGATTCACCTCGATGTCGACGTGCTTGACCAAACCTTCATGCCGGCCGTTGACTGTCCGGGAAGCCCTGGCATCGACGAGGCGGACTTGATCCTTCTGCTCGGTACGCTCGTGAACGACGAACGCTGCGCCGGTATGACGGTGACGATCTTCGATCCCGACCTCGACCCGGAAGCCGAATATGCACACCGTCTCGTGTCCATGCTGCGGACGGTGTTTTCCAAATGACTTGCATGACATTCTATGCTCCGACACTCGGTCAGCCGAGGTCATGAAGGAGGACCGCAATGAGCACGTTCCTGGCGTTTCTGAGTCTTGCGGCGATCGTAATCATCACGCCCGGTCCGGATACCGCGATCACCATCCGAAACACGTTGTTTGCCGGACGTACCGGCGGCATGATGACGGCGCTTGGGATCGCCAGCGGCCAAGCGATCTGGGCATTGGCAACAAGTGCAGGGATCGTTGCCATTCTCCTCGCATCGGAGCCACTTTTCCTGGCGATCAAGTACGCTGGCGCAGCCTATCTGATTTTCCTCGGCCTTCAGGCTCTCCGCGAAGCAATCCGGCCTTCGGCCGCCGCTGCCACGGGTGAGGAACGCCCCACCCGCACCTTGAGCGCTGTCGCGGCGTTTCGGCAAGGCGTCATCAGCGATTTGGGCAATCCGAAGATGGCCGTATTCTTCGCGAGCCTGCTGCCGCAATTTGTGCCAGCAGAGAATGCGACGTTCATATCGTTCCTCCTCCTCGGACTGATCTTTGCACTCATGACCCTGGCCTGGCTCATCCTGTACGCTATCGTGGTGTCGAAGATCGGGGACGTCCTGCGCCGCCCGGCCGTTCGACGCTGGATCGAGGGCGTGACTGGGTCCGTGCTGATCGCCCTCGGCGTAAGGGTTGCGGCCGAGCAGCGGTAGCGCACGCTGCCTGGTCTGTGCGGGCGCTCGACCCGGCCGTGGATTAAGTTAGGAAAGCCGACTGAAAACGAAGACTGCGGCGATGATTGCCACTGTTCGTCTCACCAGAAAAGAAGATGTCCCGTTGCTGCCGGCGATCGAGCACTCTGCGGGACAGGTGTTCCGCGCGTTCCCGAGCCTCGCTTGGATTGCCGATGACACCGTTCAAACCGCTGGAGAGCACTTGCAGTTCGTCCAGTCTGGAACCTCATGGGTCGCAGTCGATATCCACGACCGGCCGCTGGGCTTTCTGACTGGTCAGGTTTTTGATCAGGAGTTTCACATCTGCCAGGTTGCCGTGCATCGCGCTCAGCAGGGGCACGGTTACGGGAGGGCCTTGATCGAATCAGCCATTGCTTGGGCAAAGGCACAGGAACTAGCTGCTATAACTCTCACGACATTCCGCGAGGTTCCTTGGAATGCGCCCTTCTATACCAGCCTTGGGTTTGAAGCACTTGAGCAAGCTCAACTATGTGCCCGCCTTCTCGAAACACTGAGGAGGGAGGTCGAACACGGCTTACCCGAGGCGCAACGGTGCGCGATGCGACTGAAGCTGAGTTGACAATGCGAACCTGGCTGCAGTCCCGGAGATGACCAGCGCGGTGTCAGACTCAGCTCCCGAACAAGAGATTCGTGGGGGCAGGTACGGCAGCCATCATAGGTTTCAACGTGGTGGCCTTGAACGGCTAATAGCGTAGGCGCACGCCAGGATTACTTATAGGGCAGTGTAGAACCTCTGCGGTTGCCACGTCAGGCGTTTATTATCTGCCTTCTGGCCGAAGAGCTGCTCTCATGCAAATCCCTGCTAGAGATCACCTCCAAATCGCAATCCGGCGCACCTACGAGCTTGAGGAGATTGTCGCGGCTCACCGGGATGTCGAAAGCGGACACGGACATGGCAAGGTTGCGGTCGTGATCCGCGCGTGATCATGTGCACCCTGCTCCCGAAGGATCTGCGCTGGAATGATCTGGACCCCGAAATCCAATTCGGGTCTACGTTCTTGAGCTAAGGTAACATCGCTTTGCTTCACGGCCCTCCCCAAGTGGTAATCGGAATGGGATGTCAACTCAGGATAAGGTGACGCATGCATCCCGTTCCAGGTCATTACTCGACCGCCATGGACGCCGAGCCGGGGACGACGTTTTTGGTCGCCCCCAGCCTCTTCCGCCGGCCTATTGAGAAAATGCTGTGAGTTTCAACTCGCTAACACGGCAGTGGCTTCGATCTCGAACAGCATGCCATCAAGGGCAAGGCGCGGGACCGGGATAAGCGTACAAGACGGCTTCATAGCGTTACCGAAGGCACGCGATAGTTCCTCGCCGAAGATATGCAGCTTCTCTTCGCTGTGATCCACAATCAGGACGGTGAGCTTTGCAACATCTCGGGTGGTTGCGCCGGCGGCATCCAAAGCGACGCTGAGATTGTTGAAGGCTTGCCGGACCTGTTCCCGGAAATCTGCGGGCAGTTCCCCTTTCTCGTTCTCGCCGCCCTGGCCGGAAATGAAGGCAAGCCGTGCGCCCGACTGGAGTTTGGCCACATGGGAGTAACCGTTCGGCGCCGGATCGTAGAGTCCGGCCGGGTTGATCAGGAGGAATGCTGGAGTCGCGGTTTCGGCTCTTGTGGTCATGTGTGGTTCTCCATTCATGAAGAGGGACCGGAAAATCGGCGTGCAGCTTCTAGGAACCTGGCTGAGGCAGAGTGGCCCACCTTGGGTTCACCAGGACAATCGTCGCCAGAAGGAAAAAGAAGCCGCTCAACCACATGGGGCTCATGATCCCTGCAGTGTCGGCAGCAACGCCACCGACAAGAGCTCCCAGAGCAACGGACAGGTTGAAGACGGAGACGAACAGTGCCGTCGCAGCTTCCGTGGACTTCGGAGCAGCCTTGAGGACCCAGGTCTGAAGGCTCACCGAGACGCCGCCATAGGCGAGGCCCCACAGCCCGGCGAGCACAATTCCGTGCACAGTTCCGCGACCGAGCGCAGGGAGCAGCAGGACCGTCGCAGCCAGCACGAAGGCGATCGACAACACTGTCCGACGCAGGTTTCGCACCGCGGCTAGCCCGGCTGCGAAGTTCCCGGCAATACCTGCGCACCCATAGAGCATTAGTAGCCCACCGATCAGACCCGCGTCGACTCCCGCAATCTGTTGCAATGCCGGGCTGATATATGTGTAGGCGGAGAACTGTCCGCAGATCAGCAGGAATGTGAGGGTGAGGCCGACAACGACGTCGCGGTTATCGAATTGCAGGAGCAATGTCCGCAATCTGATCACTTGATTGGAGGGCAAGGGCGGCAGCAGGACGAAAAGCGTACCAAAGACCGCTGCGCTCAGGATCGCGAGCACCAGAAATGCTGAGCGCCACCCGATCCATTCGCCGATGAGCGTACCGCCCGGAATGCCAAGGACGGATGCAGCAGATACTCCGCCGAAGATTAGCGACGTCGCCAGCCCGACGGATCGTTCCGGCACGAAGCGCACAGCAAGACCACCTGCAATGGCCCAGAAACCGCCAATACAGAGTCCTACGGCGACGCGAGCAGTCAGCAAAATCAGAAAGTTCGGCGCAATTGCCGAAGCCGAATTGGCCATTGCGAGCAATGCCATAAACCCGCAAAGCAGGAGGCGCCGATCAATCCGTCCCGCAACGACCATGAGCAATGGGGCGGTGAAGGCGGCCACGACGCCCGGTGCCGTCACCACAAGACCCGCTGTCCCCACCGATATGCCTTGCGTTGTCGCAATGGCGGGGAGCAGCCCCACCGGGAGCAGTTCCGTCGTCATTAAGGTGAAGATGCCTAATGCGACGGATAGCACGGCAAGCCAAGCTTGCCTTGGAATGCCGAGGCGGCCGGCTGACGGCCAGCACACCTTGTGCCCCTCAACGCCGTTCGCCTTCGTTAGCGATTCGTCTCCCATGACGGTCTCACGACTGAAAAATGCGGGTCAGCTTATCGGGATTGCGCACCACATAGATGGCAGTGACGCGGTCCAGCTCGTCATATGCAAAAGTTGCGGCAGCAGCGATGACACTACCTCGAAGAGGAGGACCCCGCGCATGCCGTTGAGGATGCCGGAGCGCCATTCATAGGAGCGCCACCAGCACGAGAGCGAGCCGGCAATGGCCTCGAGCACGTGCTCCTTGCCGTGTACGGGCTTCAAAATGGCGGGAACCCTGCCGCCGCTATCCGCTGTTAGCATCACATCGTCAGACAACAATGCAGCAAGGCGCTCCGTCCGGCCGGCTGCTATGGCGAGCTGGAACGCTGCGAGGAACTCATCCTGTCGCTCCGAGGGGGCGGCATGTCGTGCCGTGTCTTTTCCGATATTGATGCGCGCCCGTGAGACGAGCTTACGGCAGGTGGCTTCCTGGATGCCGAGCGCGGCTGCGATCTCCGGATAGGGCCGATCGCATGAAGGTCCGCTGTGATCCATCTCAGAAAGGTGTCGTGGACGGCATCTTCGGCATCGGAATGGGATCCAAGAAGCCTGTATGCGAGCTGCAGAAGGAGCTGTCTTTGGCTCCCGAAACGGGCGATGTGGTTGGTCTCGGTCCTTGCGCGGCTGATTTGTACTCCGCTGCGCCTCGGAAGGTTTGACATGGTGAGGGCTATTGCATCATGACCGTTTTGTCGGCTTCACCTCTATGACGAGTGAGCTCGGCACATTGTGACACCTCCACGACATTTCTGCCTGGCGGCAAGCAGGCCGGGAGGGATGTTTGTGGCTCGGCTCAGGCTGAGTATCTCGACGGGAAGGTCCAGGAAGGTGCCGGTCTTAGAGCAAGGACGTAGGGCGACATTGACGCTTTCATCAGGGCACCAGGGGCGAAGCGAGCCTTGCAGAACAAACTCCCTAGACGCACGGCCGGTGCTCACCGCCGTGTTAGCCTGCGGTACCCCTCGCAACGCACCCCGGCCACGCTTCTAACCCGATTTGGCCGGGTGCGGCGCTCAGCCAGGCTATGCGGCGGATTCGTTTGGTTCGGCTCAGACGCCGGATGTCCCATTCGGCAGGATCGTCGTGGACCGGATGAGGACGATCGCCCTTGTCCGCAGTGGGACCTCCGCGCTCTACTAACCGGCATGGAGGATCCGAAAGCGATCGGGTTCCGCCGGATTTCGATCAACGACTTGGATGGGCGCCCAAGCCCATTGCCACACGTTGATGCCCGGCGTGCGCGAGAACCGGATCTTCGCGCGAGTGCCTTCAACCGCAACGTGCGGCCAGAATTCGGCAATTTTCGTCCGGTCCGCACCGCAAGAGCGCAGCACCTCGGCGATGACGGCGATCGTGTCGTATCCCTCGAAGGCGACGAAAGACGGTGCCTCGGCTAGCCGCCTGCGGAGGATTACTTCGACTCGAGCACCGAGTGGGCTGAGGCGCTCGGGCAGATAGCGCAAGAACGGGACCGCGGCACCAACATCTCCTAGCAATGTCGCCCATTCCATGAATTCCGGCTGACCAGCCGGAGCACCGATCATGATCCCGGCGAGGCGCTGGTCCTGGCGGGCGGACTTGACAATTGACACTGCCGGCTCAGGGTGGCCGGCCAGAAGAAGCAGGGCGGTCGCGCGATTTTCGATGAGTTCGTCGCACACCGCCTCGGCGGCGATTGAGCGCAGGTCGATCTCGATGACGGCGCCGCCGCGTGAGGCGAAGTAATCCCGCAGAATGCGGACTCCGGATGCCCAATAGACACTCGACTCGGCGGCTACGGCGACTCGAGTGTGGCCCATGCTGAGGAGGAAGTCTGCGTAGATCCGCCAGCCATGGGACTGCGCCGGGGCGAGAGGTGCGACCCATTTCGTTGGCTGTTCGGTGAGCGTGTCGAGAACGGCCGACGAGCAGAGGAACGGTAAGCCCAGGGCGTCTGCCCGCGCAGCAGCGGCGCGAGCGACGACGCTGTGATACTCCCCGGCCAAGGCAGCGACGCCCAGGTGAGCCAGTTCATCGATGGCCGCCGCGGCCCTCTGGGGATCTGCCGCGGTGTCTCGGACCACCAGCTCGAGTGGCCTTCCAGCGATCCCGCCGGCGTCATTGACGTCACAAACGGCCACCTCAAGTCCAGCGAGCAAGTGTCGGCCTGCCTCGACCCAGCCAGGCCGAGTTAGCGGCACCAGAGCGCCGATGCGGACGGCTGTTTTGTCAGCTGGCTCTGCTCTGGGTGGAGATGGTGGCGTATTCATGCGTTGGCGTCTCCTGGGCGACGATGCGGTTGCAGAGCGTTCCGATTGTAAAGTGTACGTCAGCGGCGCGGAGCGCTTACCCGAGAACGGCCAGGTTGGACGCGTCCGCCCGCGACCTGCAACCCACGCTCATCCGGCCAAGCGAGCCTAAGGGGCGTGGCACGGCTCTGGCGCCTCGCCTCAACGCGTCCGAAAAGGCATTGCTCGATTCGAACTTCCTGCAACCCACAGCCAATCCGCCCTCGCCTTCTAAAGACGATGACTTACGGCGGCGCAACTTGCGTGTACAGGAACAGTTCAACACAATTTCGGCGACCTGTACGGTTATGGCGATCAATACAGTAGCTTAGTTGATCGTACTGCACGGATGCTGTCTCTGCGTCTTGGTTGTCCAGCGGACACCGTCCCGCAGCGTTTGGGAACCACTGCATGAGGGGAACTTGAGCTCGCGAAGGGACCGATCCGGCGGGAAGGCCGACGATATTGAAGAATCGTAAAAGCGGGACCAAACCTTCGCTCGATTGGCGGCTCAACCCACGCCATGATCTACTTCGAGGAGAACTTGGCGTGATGACGTGTCATTTCCTGTCGCGAGGGTTATCTCTCCCACCAGTCTCCGCTCCCCTTCACTCGGCCAGAAACACTCGTCGCTCGTCAGGCGTTCCTCGAGTGTTGTTGAGCGGGAACGTACGAGCTTAACACCTTACGGCGGCGGGCCCCTTTGCAGAGGCGGTTCGATAATGTCTCACGTTGTCCAGGAATTCGTGCGTGATGCGAACAAATCCGGCCGGATCGTAGACGTGTGCCGGACTCCGCGCAGCACGTTTCCAACCAGGGCCGTCTCAGAGGGCATGGCCTCCGGCGACCTGGATGACTTGGCCCGTGATCCAAGTGGCGGCATCGCTGACGAGGAATGCGACCGCCGCGGCAATATCTTCCGGTGTTCCCAGGCGGCGTAACGGGATGGAGGGAAGGACCTTCTCGGCCAGAGCCTCGTCGATATAGCCGGTCTGAACCGGGCCCGGCGCGACCGCATTGACCGTAATTCCCATCGGTCCAAGCTCAATTGCCGCGGCTCGAGTCATGGCTTCGAGGGCCGCCTTGCTGGTTCCATAGAAGACCTGGTGGGGGAAGGCCCGGGCTGCATCAGTGCTGATGTTTACGATCCGGCCCGACGGCTGCGAGCGTTCGGCCAGGGCTTTGGCAAAGGTTGACATCAGCAGGGTCGGCGCCGCGAGGTTTACGTCGTAGTGCCGTCGGTACCGGCCCCAGTCCGCGTCCAGGATCGTATCCGGCAGTTCGCACGCCGCCGCGTTGTTAACGAGCCCATGGAGGGGGCCAAGGACCTCTTCCGCGTGAGCCAGGAGACGCTTTGGCGTGCTTGGCTCCGCAAGGTCCCCCGGCACTGTGACGGCGCGCCGACCCAACTGTTGGACCTCAGAGGCGAGTTCTTCGGCGGCCTCCTGCCCGAGAACCGCATGCACGGCTCCATCTTCAGGTCGCGAAGCGGGAAGATAATGGATCGCCACATCCGCGCCATGAGCGGCGAGCGTGAGAGCGATGCTCCGGCCGATCCCCGAATTGGCGCCGGTGACAAGATATGCTCTGCCCGACAGGGCAAAATCGATGGTCATGATGCTGGTCCTGAAACACAGCTTTGCGTCAGCTCGCCGGCGGTCGTCGTCCTTGGAGCGCAAATGATCAGGCCGCTGTCATAAAGACGGGCGCATTATTGAGCGCGTTTCTGGTCTGCCATCGGAGCCCTCCGGTTTGTCACTGGTTCTAAGATCAGGTCCTTATCGACGCAAGACTCTCTTCATGCCTCGCCTGGACCGACCAAATGCGGTATCTCGCGGAGGGACGCCGAGGGCCGTCCAACCTCGCTAAGCGGCGCGATCTTGCTTCCCGACTGCAGGATGAGCCATGTCCCCAGGAACGGCGCGGTGCCTCCGAAGATCGTATACGCCAGATTGTAGCTGATCGCCGAAGCACCGAACCGGGTGCGGGTCGGAAAGAGTTCGAGCAGTGCGATTCCGACCGGCCCCCAGAACAATCCGCATCCGAATGCTAGGAGGCTCTGCCCGGCAATCGCGGTCAGAAGGCTTCCGTGTGCCGCCAGCAGATAGGTGGGAATGCAGACCACGGCGTTGATGATAAGCCCAACCAGCAGGATCGGCTTCCGGCCGAACCTGTCGGAGAGGTGCCCTCCGACGATCATCATGATGAAGGCCACGAAGAGAGCGATGCTGTTGGAGACCAACGCCGCATTGCTGTTGAGCCCGACCGTAGCGGTCAGATAGCTCACGAAGTAACCGGCCAGCGTGTAGAAGCCGAGACTGGAGAAAGCAGCCAGGGCGAAGCTGAAGCCCATCTGCTGCTTCTGGTCACGCACGGCCTCGCGCATGGGGTTCGCGGCGACGCGCTTGGCGGCCTGAGTGGCTTGAAGGCCGGCGTTTCCTCGACCTTGTCGCGGATATAGAGCCCGACGAGGGCGAGCGGTCCGCCAATCAGGAACGGGATGCGCCACCCCCAAGAGGCATATGCCTCGCCGCTCAAGGCGTTCGTCAGGCAGAGGACGAGCAGCGCGGCGAAGATCGGCGGCAGGTTCGCGAAGGAGTAGGTGAACGCAACGAACAAGCCTCGCTTATCGGAGGGAGCATGCTCAGCGACGAAGGAATTCGAGCCGACAGTCTCGCCCGCAGCGGAGAGGCCCTGAACAAGCCGGCAGATGACCAGGAGGATCGGGGCCAAGATGCCGATCTGCGAGTAGGTGGGCAGGAGGCCGATGCAGACGGTCGCCGCGCCCATCATCAGGATGACGAACGAGAGGACCTTCCGGCGACCAATTCTGTCACTGAGCGGGCCGAAGACGAACCCGCCAAGCGGCCGCATGACGAAGCCGACGGCATAGACGGCAAAGGTTGAAAGAAGGGCAGCGGTCGGATCGGTATTCGGGAAGAACAATTTGGCGATGATCGCAGCCGAGTACGCATAGATCACGAAATCGTACCACTCGGCAAATTGGCCGATGGCTGCCGAGCTCAAGACGCGCTTGAAAGCGCTCCTCTCGTCCGCGTGTAAGCCCACCCTGTCTAGAGCGGCGCCGGATTGAGCACTCATGGTCTTCCTCCTTGGGTACGGCCGGGTTCACTCCGGCGCTTGCTTTGCAGTCGAACAGCAGGACTAACCCCGTTGGTTCGTGAATTCGTCGCGTTCATCGAGAAGTCCCGTGCGCCCATCGACCCGGTTAAGGGTTGAAACCTTACAGCCTCATCAAGGTCATGAAGCGGGTGAGCACGGGGACAAGCAAGTGCCGACCTGAAACAGGCCCTTCACCTGTGCAAGCGAGAAGGCGTTGGAAGGTCACCTTGCTCTCAAACAGGCCGTAGCCCGAATGCGCCTCCGACTTGCGGAGAGCGCAAGCGCGTAAGTCATCTCGCATGATATCGCGAAACTCCCTCATCCTAATTCTCGGTGCTGGAACCTGCCCACGGCCATAGCGGCATCACTGGCCGTTGGGAGGCGATGCCGAGAACCTGCCGAGAACGTCTGCGACATCGGCGCTCCTCTCGGTCGGCAGCTGTTGGTCTCGCCCTCGAACAGCTCGACTCGCGCGCTCGGGCCACCGCGGGCGGTTTCTTTTGGCGCGCGAGCGGCGTCCGGGATGACATCCTCACCGTCATTCCCGGCCTCGTGCCGGGCATCCACGCCTTTTCGAAATGGCGCGTCCCAAGACGGGATGGCCGTGACTGATCCCCGGATCAAGTCCGGGGACGGCCAGGACGGCGGGAGGGACTATGTTCTCATTTTGTTCTTGACGGCTGCGGCAAGCTAGACTATATCGTGCTGGTCCGGTTCACTGAGGGGCGCGCTCGCGAGGCGTCGTGACCGTGGAGCCGGACACGGTCCCGCGGCAGCCGGTACGCAACGGTTGTCGGCGGGAGGCCCAGGCACCGCCTCGGGACCGCAGCCGCCGCAGACCCGTCCGCCCAGGGGGCGGCG